>JBJFGE010000071.1:0-27861 GCA_051892435.1 Eubacterium sp. | reverse complement strand
TCAGTGGCTTTTAGCCCTTGTGCAAACCACCCGTTTGACGGGTGGTTATGATTGTAAAATATTACAGCCTTTTATCTTTATCAAGTGCTTTATCTACAGCGTTATGAATCGAAGCCTCAAAGCCATCTGACTGAAGTGAAGTAACGCCCTCTATTGTTGTGCCTCCCGGTGAACAAACATTATCAATTAATTTCCAAGGATGTTCGTCACTTTCTAAAATCATCTTAGCACTGCCGTAAACAGTCTGAGCAGCTATTTTCAGAGCGTCATCCTTTTTCATACCGTTTTTTACACCGGCTCTTGCAAGTGCATCAATAAACATATATGCAAATGCAGGACCGCAACCGCCGATTACACCGAAAAGAGGGAAGTAGTTTTCGTCAAGAGCCATAACTTTGCCGATACAATTTAAAAGCAATTCAACATTTTCTTTATCGCTATCTGAAACATTGCTATTACAGCAATATGCAGAAATCGCTTCACCGATCTTAGCGTTGATATTAGGCATTACTCTTACTAATTTGGCATTGCTTTTGAGATTATCTGAAAGAAAATCCAAGGTTTTTCCGGCCGCAATAGATATAAGCAGTGAATTGCTTTCCTTAACTGCCTTATCAATTTTTTTAAGTACATCTGCAATAACATTTGGCTTAACAGCAAGAAAAACTATTTCGCTGTTAGAAACAACATCACTTTCGTCCTGACACTCAATAACGGAGTATGACTCCTTGCATTTTTTTATTGCAGGAGCATAAACATCATAGACGTATATCTCATCTGTATTTTTTCTGTTATTAGAAATGCCACCGATAATGGCTGTTGCCATATTACCACAACCGATAAATCCAAGCTTCAATTTAAACATCCTTTCGTATTGCTACTTATTTTCGCTTTCTTTTAATTTTATGTATTTTTCTTTAGTCGCCATTCCGCCCCTAATGTGACGCTGAGCCTTGTTTTCGTCAAGAACCTCTTTAACCTCACTGCAAAGAAGAGGATTGATATTACTTAGACGCTTTGTTACATCGTTATGAACAGTTGATTTGCTTATGCCGAAAACTGAGGCGGTTTGCCTAACGGTTGACTTTGTTTCAATAATATAATGAGCAAGCTCTATACAACGTTTCTCTACATTACCAATCAAGAATTTCACCTTCCTTGGTAATGTATATGCTCAAAAATATGAATTATAACAAATCCCTACACCAACAAGATGTAGGGAGTTTTTTATTCAGCAGTTGAAGTTTCTTCAGTAGCCTGCGTAGTATTCTCTGCGGATGCCTGACCTGCAACTTCTCCAATAAGATCAGAGAGAGTTTTCTGATTTAATTCATCAACAGAATCATACTTGCTGATATCCTCGGCCTTTGACTCAGAACCGTCCTCTTCAAGAAGAGTGAGAGTGAGCACCTTTCCGGAAATTTTGTATTTATAAACAATTTCCTTACTTGTATCAGGATTAATAAGAGTAAGTTTGTTACCCTTTACAGTATAGTTACCTGAGAAATTGACTGTAGATAAATATGAATCATATGTTCCGTCATCATAGAAAACATATGCAGAAAGTCCCGGAGAGCTCTGGCTCTGCCACTTTCCTATAAGTTTTTCATCATCAGATGAGAAAATACTCTGTGTTGCTTCAACAGGATTCTGGTCAGTTGCAATGCAATATGCTCCGCCTGCAATAAGAAGAGCAAGAATAACCGCCGCAACAGCGATAGCAATTTTTTTACCTGTGGTAAGTTTTACATTTGACATGAATTTCACCCTTTTAATCCTTTTTTGATAAGAAGATTATTAATTTTATTTGCCGAATCAAGAAGAGAGGATACTGACATATCGTGATTAAGTGTATCAATGAAATATGCTGTATATTTCGAAAGCTCAACACTTACATACCATTCTCTGTCAAGAAGTTCAGGCGATTGATAAACACCGTTTGTAGTAAATACTCTATAGAATATGCCGTCCTTATATGCTTTATCAAAAACGTCAAGACCATTGCAGAATAAACCGAAGGTTGTGCAAACGAAAATTCTGTTACAGCCAAGGTTTTTAAGCTTCATTGCCACCTCAAGCATTGATTCACCTGAAGATATCATATCATCAACTATAATGATGTCTTTACCTTTGACCGAATCACCAAGATACTGATGCTCAACGATTGGATTTCTACCGTTTACAACTCTTGTATAATCTCTTCTCTTATAGAACATTCCAAGATTTATACCA
The DNA here is from genome assembly GCA_051892435.1 of Eubacterium sp. GTDB lineage: Bacteria > Bacillota > Clostridia > Oscillospirales > Acutalibacteraceae > Eubacterium_R. Next base: position 25,629 of record JBJFGE010000071.1, on the reverse strand, counting down.
AGCTGAGTTGCAAAATAAATACATCTGTGAAGAGCACCCTCATCAGGAGAGATTACCATAAGATGATCCTTATCAACAACAAGGTCATCAACATTATTAACAAGTGCCTTTATCATTTGATATGTAGGCATTACATTTTCAAATGATTTATCAGGAATAGCATTTTGTACTCTTTGATCATGAGCATCAAATGTAATGATATTTTCAACACCAAGATGTACAAGCTCTTTAAGTGCCATTGCACAGTCAAGCGACTCCCTTGTACTTCTCTTATGCTGTCTGCCTTCATAAAGCATTGGCATAATTACCGATACACGCTTTGCTTTTGAAGATAAAGCAGAAATTACTCTCTTTAAATCAGCAAAATGGTCATCAGGTGACTTTGGAACCTCCATGCCATACATCTTATAGGTACAGCTGTAATTAAACATATCCGCAATAATATATATGTCGTAGCCTCTTACACTTTCTTCAATAACGCCTTTTCCTTCACCGCTGCCAAAACGGGGAACAGAAACATTTATTTTGTAAGTATCTCTTTGATAACCGAAGAAAGCTATTGAATTAGCATGCTCAGAAGCCTGAGTTTTTCTCCACTCAACAAGATATTTATCTATCTTATCAGTTAATTCTTCACAACCAGGCATACTGATGATACCAAGAGGTCCGATTGGAATTGAGTTAATATTTAATGCAGTCTGTCTCGCCATAAGATTTTAATACTCCTCTCAAGAATTACACGCCTATTCTACAACAAACGACAAGTATTGTAAATAATTAATTTAATAATTTCAGCAATTTTTAACTTATTAACAATTTAATCTCTGTCTTTATTCTTTTTTTTGGCTGATTTTGAGATTTTACAGCTGTAAACAAAGTAACCTGCAAGTGCAATAACCGTCGCTGAAGAAATTATAACACCTGTTTTAAATCCACAAGGAAAATACTTATAAGTTATTTCGTGTTCTCCTGCTGTTGTAACAACGCCAAGCATAGCATCGCCGATTTCAAAGGTTTCAGCTTCTTCGCCATCAATATAAACTCTCCATCCTTCGTCATATGGAATTGAAGAATATATATAGCTGTTTTCTCTGCAATTAATAGTTCCGCTGATTTGCGTGTCGCTATGTGAGGTTACATTTATCACATTTGATTTAAGATAATTATATCCGCTTTCAAGTACATCTTGATTAACAGAATAGCAATAAATGTCAAAATAACCGCTTTCTGATTCCATACCACCGCCATCAACAGAAATTATAACATTTTCTCCTGCCTCGTGATAACCGATATCAAGAATATACGGATCATCGATTTCCTGCGTCTGAGAAGCAACCCTATCAGAATTTACCTCAATGGACTTAACATCAGGAGAAGAAACATAGATATAAACATTTCCGTCAATAACAGGAGTAATGCTCACATCTACTTTACCATATGATGTGTCAGCATCCGTTTTATTAATCCAGTAGGTTCCGTTTTGTATAACATCGTCACCGTTTATTCCATCAAAATCCGTTGAAATATAATCAGCTTCTTCAAATACATCTGAATAGCCGGTTGCAAGAGTAAAGAAATCACCTTGAGCGATAAATGGATTGCCCTCATCAATAATCCAATTATCAACATTTTCGCTTACACAGTAAGCAATCGGCAGATAATATTTATTCTCGTAAACATTACTGTATTCATCACTTGTAGTATAAATCTTTTCATAAAGATTATCTGATAACGGAAGACTTACATCAGTCTGTATTAAATATTTCAAATTAAACATTAAGTTATATACAGGAGTTTGGGGATTGTAAGTATAACTGTTTATCCTGTTACCGAACATACCAAGGCTATACTGAACTCCCGAAAATGTCTCGTAAGCCATTGATGAGAATATGGACATACCATTATAGCCATAGTAAGAGGGGTCCATTCTCGTCTCAAGATAGCAAAGCTCTGTTCGACTGAAATCATCATTATTATCGTCGATATATTCTATCGCTTCACGGTATGTTTCATAATTCGACTTATAGTACTCATTACTTTGCGATATAGAGAAGGAACCTGTATCTGTCACTGCAACCTCACACAAAACAAACACCACTGACATAACGTAAATCAGAGATTTCCTGAGTATACCTTTTCTGTACAGAATAAGAAAGCCGGTCCAAATTATTATAAAGGCAATAGACATATATATTGTCGCTTCGTTCATTTTGGCTGTTGAATGCTTTTGAGCAACGCAGACAAAGAAAATCCATGCCATACCCACAAATGTTATGTCCTTTGCCGAAACATACTTTATTTTCATAAGTGCTTTATATCCCATAACAAGAACTACAAAGGAATACATATATGAAAATCTGTAAGGTAAATCATTTGGGAAATGCATAGCATGCCAAATAAAGTTTAAGCAGTTATTGTCAAAGCTGAAAAGCAGGAGCAACAAAACGCAAATATATGCCGCTTTATCTTTAAATCTGATTTTTTCATTAACCACAAATAACGGTAAAAGAATGATTGCAATTATGCCGCAATAAACATTTGGAAGAACATCGTCTCCGCTGCTTCTGATTGTTTCCTCAACACCGGCAAAATGCGAGGTAATAAAATCAAATATGTCAAAATAAGAAGAAAATGTAGTCGGAAAAGTATCAGAAGTTGCAGAGCTTCCTGTAAGAATCATATAAACAGGTATAAGCGTTACAGCACAAACTGCAGCAGCAAGTACGCTTGCAACAGCAAACTTAAATCCTCTGTTAATAAATTTTATGTCAAAAAGAGCTTTAAATGAGTATTTTTTATATTCTATTTCAGGGTGAAGTCTGACATCGGAATGGGAGGCAATAACAAAATAAGCAAGAAAATAAATAATTGAGAAAATGCAGGTCATAAAACCAATATAGTAGTTTGCAAAAAGCAAAACTATAAGCGAACCGAGATATAACCTAATATCACCTTTATTGATTATCTGTTCAATTCCCAAAAGTATGAGCGGCAGTAAAATCATACCGTCAAGCCACATTACATTCCAATAATAAGCCATAAAATATGCACAGAAGGCATATAATGTGCCGAATGACGCAGAAAAATAATTATGGCTGTTAAGTGACTTCTTTATATAAAAAGTAAATGTTCCTGCACTCAACATACATTTTACTGAAACAAGAAATGTTATTGCAAAAGAAATATCTTCCTTATCAAATAGAAAAATAAGAAAAGAAAGAGGACTTGAAAGATAGTTAAAGTAATTACCTAAAAAGCTTGTTCCTCCGCCTGTTTCCCACGAATAGAGCAGGCTTTGATGATTTACTATTCTGTCATACAGCTCTGCAAAAAGCGGTCCATACTGATGATACAGATCCATTCTCATTACAGTAAAATCGCCAAAAGGAAAAATAGTGTAAAAAAGAAAGACAATAAAAAGAGCAATACCGGTAAGTATCAAAGAGAAAACAACAAATCTGTTTCTGAAAAAAATCTTATATATTCTCGAATTAATAATATCGGCTGCATTATAGTTACAGTCAAAAAGCAAAATCCGATCAAAGAAATAGTTAAAGAAGAAAGAAATGGTTATTGCCACAAGCCAAACAAAAGGCTCATCCATATCTAGGAGGTCAAGAAAACAAAATTCTGCAAGCTTGTAAAATCCAAAATTTGCAGCAGTACGTACAACAAGCATTATTATTTGTTTTAAATCTGATGAAAGTGTTTCCTTAGTAAAAACAAATCTTTTCTCAAACAAATAGAAAATAATACTTGAAATAATAAATCCTGCTACACTTCCGACAGTTGCAGAAAGTCCGATAAAAGTTTTACATAATTGCTTTACGGCAACAAGAATAAAAATTGATGTGATTGCAAAAAAAGTATAGCTTACCGTTTCACCATTAATAAGTTTATTCGTAAAACGTTCTTTTTTTTCATCTAATAATATCATATTAATTCCACCCATACGCTCGTGATACAAATAATATACCACATATAAATTTTTTGTTCAATAATAATTTGTTATAAACTTACTTTAAGTTGCATAGAATTTAGCAGGTGATTTTATGGACAATATATCAAAAATTACAGCCTTATTTCCCTTAGAGCTTCAGGCATTATTTATGTCATTTGACAGCATAACACTTTCAAAAATTACCGAAATACGATTAAGAAAAGAAAAACCTGTTGTTATATATTTGTTGAACAAGCCTTTCTTCGTAAACAGAAATTTTAGGCTAACAGAGCATTTTACAGATGACTGTATCTGCATAGATCTCGAAGGCTTTGAATATATATTGGATATGGTATGTAATAATTCTTACCATACAAAAATCAATTCAATGATTAAAGGATATATATCAATATCAAACGGAATTAGAGTTGGTATTGCATCAACTGCTGTAATTAAAGACGGTGAAGTAAAGTCAGTTAAAGATATTACATCTCTCAATATCAGGGTAGCAAGGGAAATACCCAACTGTTCAAAGCCGGTTCTTGATGTTCTTTTTAAGAACAGAACACCAAGCATAATCATTGCAGGACCGCCCGGAAGCGGAAAAACAACCTTTTTAAGAGATATATCAAGGAAGCTTGCCGGTGGTTATGCAGGTAAATACCAAAAAATAACAATTGTTGACGAAAGAGAAGAAATTTCTGCGGGATTTAATGTTGGTATAAATACAGATATAATCAAAGGCTTTACTAAGGCAGATGCAATTGAATCTGCGGTACGTACTCTTTCTCCGGAAATTATAATTTGTGATGAAATAGGAAACGACAGAGAGCTTGATTCAATTAAATTCGGTTTTTCAAGCGGCGTATCTTTTATAGTAACTGTTCACGCAAAGGATAAGATTGATTTACTCAGAAGAACAGTAATCAGTAACATGATTGAAATGAATGAGTTTGAATATATAGTTTTGCTAAAAAATTACACAAATGAATTTGAAATATATGATATTTCGGAGGTTGGCATTGAAAATTGCGGGAATCACTATGATAATCCTATTTTCTTTTCTGACAGGAATGGCGATTGTCAGCTATAAAAAATCTCAAATAAAATATTTGGATGATTTAATATTTTTTGGTGAAAGAATAGTACTTTTCCTTGGAAATACCGTTCCGGAAACCGATGTGATTTTCAGAAAGCTACAGGAAGAGCCAAGGCTCAGCAAATACAATGTTAAGAAAATTTCTGAGTTTTCTCCGCTTTCACAATCTTTTAACACAAATATATGTGAATTGTTAAACGTAATCGGTCGATATGATGCCGACACACAAATAAAATATACACAGGAATTTTTAGAGAGCTGTAAAGATTTAAAAAGGCAATATCAGGAGCAATATAATACACATAGCAGACTGTATATTGTGTTCAGCATATCAGTGGGAACATTGGTCTCCCTGATGCTGATTTAGGAGGATAAATGGAAGTTGATTTTATTTTCAAAATTGCAGCAATAGGAATAATTGCAGCCGTTCTAAACATAGTGCTAGTCAGAAGCGGTAGAGAGGAACAGGCTATGCTGACTACTCTTGCAAGTGTAATTGTCGTACTTATGATGCTGATTCCTAGAATTAATGACTTATTTTCAACGGTAAAGTCGTTGTTTGACTTATGACAAAAATAGCAGGAGTAGTAATTATCGCTCTGTTACTTTCAATCTTACTCAGAAAGTACAAAAGCGAATTTTCACTTTTGATAGTAATATGTGCAGCAGTAATCATTTTTATGACGATATCTGAGGATTTGCATACAGTTATTACACATTTTTCCGAGCTGACAGAAGGTGTTGACGGTATAGGTCAGTACATAAGCTTGATGCTTAAAGTTCTCGGAATTTCTCTTATTGCTCAGCTTTTAAGTGATTTATGCAGAGATAGCGGAGAAAGTGCCCTTGCAACGCAAACAGAAACAGCAGCAAAGGTTATGATTCTCATAATCTCCTTCCCGCTGTTTGAATCAGTAATTAAAATAGTAACAGGACTGTTGAAATGAAAAGATTTTTTATAACCTTGATAATGATGTGCTTGTTATTTCCTACAAGCTGTTATGCTGATGATTATAGCGAGTATTTGAATTCATTTGACCTAACTGCTTTTGATGAGCTTGACGATAATACGGCAAAGCTGCTTGAAGAATTAGGTCTTGATGATTTTGATTATGAAAAAATAACAAAAATTTCATTTTCAGACGTAATAAAGTATTTCTTGGACTTAATCACAAAGAAAGCAGAAGGACCGATAAAATCCGGAATAACTGTTATTGCCTTTGTTCTTATGTCTTCTTTGTTTAAATCCTTTGGATTTCAGCTACACAAAAGCGGTATTGAAGATTTTTACGAAACAATAACTAATTTAATCATATCGGTTTTTCTTGCTGTAAGATTAACCGACTGTATCGCATTATGCTGTTCAACCGTAAGGCTCTGTGCTGATTTTACATATGCTTTTTTCCCTGCATTCTGTATTATTGTAGCAACCTCAGGCGGAACAATGACTTCATTTTCAGTTAATACAACTCTACTGATTCTTGCTCAAGGACTTAATTTCATATCAAGTCTCGTGTTTATACCTGTAACAAACTGCTTTCTTGCACTTGGAATTTGCTCGGCAATGAGAAACGATTTACATTTAAGCGGAATAACCAATTCAATTAAAAGCTTAATAACTACTGTAATTTCGTCACTATCGGCTGTGTTTGTGTCGATTTTATCAGTAAAGACTGCCGTTGCATCAAGAGCAGATGCCTTAGGTCTGCGCTCAGTAAGATTCGCTATAAATTCAGTAGTTCCAGTTATAGGAAGCTCTATTAGCGAAGGATTACTGTCAATTCAAAGCTATTCAAGCTTAGTTAAGACAAGTGTTGGAATAGTAGGAATTATTGCTGTTGCGGCAATCTTCCTTCCGTCAATTGTCGAGGCTACACTTTGGAGATTAATGCTGTCAGTTGCTGATATTTGTTCGCAAATGTTTTCTGACGGAGGAACATCTGAGATGATTAGGGTTTTCAAAGACAGCCTATTGATAATTAACGTAATTTTAATTTTGTCAATGGTTACAACAATTATTTCAATTGGAATTCTTGTTGCGGCAAAGACGGTGAATTAAATGGAATTTATAAAAGAATGGACTTATTCGGTATGTATTACGCTGATAGTATCGGTATTAGTTTCTCTGCTTTTACCATCGGGAACTATGGGAAAATACAGTAAAATTATAATTGCACTTTTTATCTTTTTATCTCTGTTTGCTCCAATATCAAAATCAGATATTTCCTTTGCCTTACCAATTATGGATGAAATGGTAATATATGAAAAGCAAGAGGAAACATATTCAGCACTAATTGAATCGCAAATTAAAGAAAAACTTAATAATGCAGGATATTCGGGAGTGAATGTTTCCTGCGAAATATCATTAAATAATGATGAATCGGAAATTGAAATAAAAGAATTGCAGATTTATATTCCTGACGAATACAGCAAAGAGGATATATATGAATTTACATACAACAATCTCGGTATAATTTCAGAGGTGTACTATATTGGAGAATAAAATAAAGGATGTATTTGAGTATCTAAAGAAAAATAACTCCAAACAAATGAAAATTATTATTGCTGTTGGTTTAATTGGTGTAATACTCATCGCGATGTCAGATATTTTTCCAAAATCAGAAGGTGATACAAGCTCAGTTACATCAGACAGTATGAGTTACATAGAATATACAAACGAGCTTGAAAAAAAACTATGTAACATTGTTTCTTCTATTGACGGAGTAGGGGAATGTAAGGTAATGATAACCTTAGAGAATTCAAAGGAAAGCGTCTATGCAACAGATAATGAAAATAAAACAGATTCGGATTCCAAAAGCAGTAAAGATGAATACGTAATCTATGATTCTGACGGCGGAGAAACGCCTGTACTGATTAAGGAATATTATCCGAAAATACAGGGTGTATCGGTTGTTTGTACAGGCGGTGACAGCATTGTTATCAAAGAGCAAATAATTAACACCGTCACATCGTTATTTAATATATCAACAAACAGAGTTTCTGTTTCAAAAATCAAAGAATAAAAGGTGATTTTATGAGTAAAAATAACAAAAAAGAAAAGAAAGCAAAGCCTGTTCTGACAGAAGAAGAATTAAAAAGGAAAAAGTCACGCAAAACAAAGGCTGCAATTTCCTGCTTCATACTTCTTCTCGGTGTAGGAGTTGCAGGTAACTGGTATTGGGAAAACAGCGATTTATCAACAAAAATCAGCACAGTTTCAAGCGACAGTGAAAAAATTCTCGGTGAGGCTACATATGTTGATGCTACTACTGAATCAACAACGGAAAACAGTTATTTTTCCGATGCAAGAGTTGAAAGACAATCTGCCAGAGATGAAAGCCTTGAAAAACTACAGAATATTATTGACTCAACAAATGAAAGCGATAGTGCCCACAAAGAAGCGGCGGAAAAAATAGCGTCAATTTCTGATATGATTTCCACAGAGAATAAAATTGAAACTCTTGTTAAAGCTAAGGGAGTAAATAACTGCCTTGCAGTCATCAATGAGGACGGAACAAAGGTAGATGTTATTGTTGACGTTGATGAGCTTACCGACACTGTGATTCTTCAAATTAAAGAAATTGCAACGGCACAGCTTGGTTGTTCCTACGAAAGTGTCACTATTATTCAGTCCAACTGATAAAATTAACATACAATTCATATAAATATCTTGTATATTTATTCATATTGTGTTATAATGGCTGTAATTTAAGGAGGCATAAATATGGAAATTTCCGCAAAAAGCTCCATGGGAGAGCTTGTTATTTCGGAAGAGGTTTTATCTTCCATTGCCATAAATGCAGCAAAGGATGTAGACGGTGTCTCTTCTTTCTACAGCAAGCCTGTTGATGTTGTTAGTACAATTAAGCAGGGAAGTTTAAAAGTAATGAGTCCCGTCAGAATCATGCAGGACGGTGAAAATATCAGTATCAGCATATATATCAATATTGCACCCGGTAAAAAGTTTAGGACTGTTGCTTCTGAAGTACAACTCGCAGTTAAGGAATCTGTACAGAATATGACAGGTAAGCTTGTTACTAAGGTCAATGTTATAGTTGCCGGAATTGATTTTGACGAGCCTAACAGCTCAAATGAACCTTGTGAAACTGAAAAGTAACAAAATCAGCCGACGATAGCATATTGTCGGCTTTTGTTTTTATTAAATTTTTTTGGAGAACAATATGAAAAGAAGTGAAATGAGAGAGCAGGCATTTTTTCTTACATTTGAAAATTTGTTTGATAACGGTGAAAATATTGAGGAATTAATGGGACTTTATTCTGAAAATGTATGTGAATTATCAGATTATGCGAAATCTATATTCAAAGGCGTTGCGGAAAATAAGGAAGAGCTTAACAGAACAATAAATGCATATTCAAAGAGCTGGAAGGTTTCAAGACTGCCTAAGGTCTCTTTGGCAATTCTTTATGTTGCTTTATATGAGATTTGCTATATTGATGAAGTGCCTGAAAGTGTGGCTATTAATGAGGCAGTTGAGCTTGCAAAAAAATATGCCGCTGCTGAGGATGCATCTTTTATTAATGGTGTTCTCGGAGCAGTAGCAAGGGACAGAAAATGATGTATCTTGGAATTGATACAAGTAATTACACTACTTCAGTTGCTCTTTTTGACGGATCTAATGTAATTCAGAAAAAGAAATTACTTAACGTTAAAGAAGGCGAAAAAGGTTTAAGACAGAGCGAGGCTTTGTTTCAACATACAGTCAATCTGCCTGATTTAATTAACGAAATAAATTACAATGGTAAATTAGACGCCGTCGGCGTAAGCTACAGACCAAGAAGCATTGAAGGGAGCTATATGCCCTGCTTTCTTGCAGGATTAAATGCAGCAACTGCTGTATCAAAATTTGCTAATACTCCTCTTTACAAGACATCACATCAAACAGGTCATATTTTAGCTGCCCTCTATTCCGCAAACAAGCTTGATCTAATTAATGATAGATTTATAGCTTTTCACGTTAGCGGCGGAACCACCGAAGCATTACTTGTAACGCCTGATAATAATGAAATTATCAAGTCTAAGCTTATCGGTCGAAGTACGGATTTAAAAGCAGGACAAGCTGTAGACAGAGCAGGCGTAATGCTTGGTCTAAATTTTCCCTGCGGTAAAGAAATTGATTTACTTTCTCAAAAATCCGATAAGGATTTTAAAATTAAGCCGTCTGTTAAGGGGGCTGATTGCTCTTTATCCGGCGTTGAAAATAAAGCAGAAAAAATGTTCAAAGACGGTTATTCAAGAGAGGATATTTCTAAATTTGTTTTAACCTATATTTTTGAATCTTTATCTGCAATGACTGAAAATATCTTTGAGATATATGGAAAAATACCTGTAATTTTTGCGGGTGGTGTTATGTCAAATACACTTATAAAATCAAAACTGAAAGCTAAATATTCAGCTTATTTTGCAGAATCTGAATTCAGCTGTGATAACGCTGCAGGTGTTGCAATTTACGCTTATTTGAAAGAAAAAACTTTATGAATGTAATTACCGTATCACAAGTTAATACGTATATAAAGGCTCTGCTTGATGAAAGCCAACCGCTTAAAAATATTTTTGTTGTTGGGGAGATAAGTAATTTTCTTCATTATTTCAGAAGCGGTCATATGTACTTTACCTTAAAAGATGAAAAATCACAACTAAAGGCAGTAATGTTTTGCTCGTATGCAGAAAAGCTTAGATTTAAGCCGGAGGACGGCATGAGGGTAATATGCAGAGGAAGAATTTCTGCATATGAAAAGGACGGTGTATATCAGCTTTACGTTGAGGATATGCAGCCTGATGGTATTGGTGCTCTTAATCTTGCATATGAACAGCTTAAAGATAAACTTACCAAAGAGGGATTGTTCGATGAGCAATATAAAAAGCCTATACCGCAGTATCCTAAAAAAATAGGTGTTGCCACATCAGATATGGGTGCCGCAGTTGAAGATATTAAAAACATTACAAAAAGAAGATATCCAATCTGTGAAATAGTTATCGTTCCAACACAGGTACAGGGAGTTCAAGCCGCACCTGATATTGTTAAATCATTAAAAATCCTTGACAGTATGGAGGATATAGATTTGATAATTGTCGGTCGAGGCGGAGGCTCTATCGAGGATATTTGGGCATTTAATACCGAAGAGGTAGCACGGACTGTATTTGAATGCAGAAAGCCTGTAATTTCCGCCGTAGGTCACGAAACTGATTATACCATTTGCGATTTTGTTGCCGATTTACGTGCTCCTACTCCCAGTGCTGCAGCGGAGCTTGCAGTGCCTGACACAAGTGTTATTTTCGATTTTCTCGGCAATATGGATAAAACGCTTTATTCACTGCTTAAACAAAGACTTGAAAAAGAATATCAAAAGCTTGACGCTGTTCAAACATCAATTTTTGCAGAACCTTTAAAAATACTTGATGATAAAAAAAGTGTTCTTGATAGCATTACAAGCAAATTTAAGTTAAATTTTTCTTTGAAAATCAATAGCGAAAAAGCAACAATTTCTTCAGTTGCGGAAAAGCTTAATGCTCTCAGTCCTCTTGCAACAATAGCAAGAGGTTATTGCGTTGCTGAAAAGAACGGCACAATCGTAAAGAAATCAAAAGAGCTTAAAACTGACGATAAAATCACACTTATTTTTTCAGATGGAAGTGTTGAATGCACAGTTTATAAGTGACGAAAGGAAAAGTTATGGATAAAGAAATGACATATGAAAAGGCAATGAGTCGTCTTGAGGAAATAGTTTCACTCCTTGAAAACGGAGAAATTTCACTTGATGACAGTATGAAGCTTTTTGAAGAGGGTACAAATCTAACTGCCCTTTGTTCAAAAAAGCTAAATGAAGCAGAACAAAAAATCACATTACTTTCTAAGGAGTAATTGAAAATATGGATAATATTGAATTTAGAAACATTTTAAATAATGATATTAAAAAAGTTGAGCATAGTCTTCTCTCTTTTCTTCCTGATGCAAAGGATGGTCAGGAGGAAATTGTGCAGGCTATGGAATACAGCCTTTCAAACGGCGGTAAAAGATTGCGACCGGTTTTTACACTTGAATTCGCAAAGGCATGCGGTGGCTCGAGAGACGACAGTTTGCCATTTGCCTGTGCTATTGAATTTGTGCATACATACAGCCTTATACACGATGATTTGCCATGTATGGACAATGATGATATGAGAAGAGGTAAGCCGAGCTGTCACAAGGCTTTTTCGGAGGCTACTGCACTTTTAGCAGGAGATGCTTTGCTAACCCACGCTTTTGATATTGTTTCCTCTGTTGATTTGTCTGATGATAAAATTGCGGCTGCCGTTGGGCTTCTCGCTCAAAACTCAGGCGTATGCGGAATGATTGGAGGACAGGTAATAGACCTTAAATATGAAAGTGAAGACCCAACAATTAAACAGCTAATTAATGTTTACAGAATGAAAACAGGTGCACTGATTTCTGCAGCCTGTCTTCTTGGATGCATCAGTGCAGGTGCTACTGACGGACAACTTGCAGCAGCTTCAAAATTTGCATATTCACTTGGTATCGCATTCCAAATTCAAGATGATATTCTTGACATTGTCGGAGATGAAAGCAAGCTTGGTAAACCTGTTGGCTCTGACGCCGAAAACAATAAAACAACATACGCTACACTTGTAGGTATCGAAAAGGCTAAAAATGATGTAAAGGCTCTGACCGAATCTGCTGTAGCACAGCTTTCTCATTTTGAAAATACTGAATTTCTTGAAAAGCTTGCATATAGCCTTATTAACAGAGAAAGCTGATATTAATTTTCTGAAAAGAGAGATAATATGTCTGTTCTTGATAATGTAAATTCTCCTAAGGATTTGAAAAAACTTAACACTGATGAGCTTAATGATTTATGCTCTGAAATCAGAGAATTGTTGATTAATACTGTTTCGAAAACCGGTGGACACCTTGCTTCAAATTTGGGTGTTGTGGAGCTTACAGTTGCACTTCACAAGGTATTTAACAGTCCAAATGACCAAATTGTTTTCGATGTAGGGCATCAATGCTATACTCATAAAATCTTAACAGGAAGAAAAGACAAGTTTGATACCCTACGTACAGAAGGTGGTATCAGTGGCTTTACAAGACCTGTAGAAAGTAAGCATGATATTTTTTCATCGGGTCATAGTTCAACCTCTATTTCAGCCGCTGTAGGACTTGCCAGAGCTAAGCAAATTAAAGGCGAAAAAGGCAAAGTTATTGCTATCATAGGCGACGGTGCTTTGACAGGTGGCCTTGCTTATGAGGCACTAAACAACTCCGGTAATGATAACAGTAACCTTATTGTAATTCTTAACGATAACAATATGTCCATAAGTCAGAATGTTGGCTCAATGGCAAAAAATCTTACTAATATCAGAACTTCAAAGAAGTATGTTACATTCAAGTCAAAGCTTCAAAGAGGACTCGCAAGAATGCCTAAAGTCGGTGCTGATATTAACAGGTTTTTTACTCTTGTAAATACTAAAATCAGGAAAATAGTTTATAAATCAACCTTTTTTGAAGATTTAGGATTTAGATATTACGGTCCTATAGACGGACACAACATTGATGACCTTATTGATGTTTTATCAGCGGCTAAAGCACATAACCATTCTGTTCTCATACACGTTAATACAATTAAAGGAAAAGGCTATTCACCTGCCGAAAAAAATCCTACTCAGTTCCACGGAATAGGTAAATTTGATATTAACACAGGAGAACCTCTCAGCAAGGGTAAAAACTTTTCATCCGTTTTTGGTGAAACGATGTGTAAATTTGCTGAAAATGATAGTAGAATTTGCTGTGTTACAGCCGCAATGGCTGAGGGCACAGGTCTGTTTGAATTCGCAAATAAATTTCCTAAACGATTCTTTGATGTTGGTATTGCCGAACAACACGCTGTAACATTTTCCAGCGGACTTGCAAAAAACGGTATGATACCTGTTTTTGCAGTTTACTCAACATTTTTACAGCGCTCATATGACCAGCTTGTACACGACGTCTCGATGCAGTATTTGAAAGTAATTTTCGGTATCGACAGAGCGGGATTTGTGGGCGAAGACGGTGAAAGCCATCAGGGAATATTTGACACATCTTTTCTTAATTCAATAATCGGTCTTACTGTATTTGCACCTTCCTACTATGATGAGCTTGAAGCAATGTTTTACGAGGCTATTTACAAAATCAAAGGTGCTGTTGCCATTAGATATCCAAGAGGTTGTGAAAGTATAAAGCCTGATGGATACAACTATAACCATGAGACTTTTACAGTTTTTGGTAATACCAATAGCACAAATTGCATTGTAACCTATGGCAGACTGTTTAGTGAATGTTATCAGGCATACAGAAATCTTGATGACACATTTTTAATTAAGCTGAACAAAATTAAACCAATAGATACTGATGTTTTGTCAAATTTAACAAGCTGCAAAAATATTTATTTCTATGAAGAAAGCATAAGGTCAGGCTCCGTTGGTGAGTGCTTTGGCTCAATGCTTATTGAAAACGGTATTAATGCTGACTATAAGCATATTGCAGTTGATAATGAATTTGTGAAACAGGCAAGCGTATCAAGCCAAATGAAAGCTTATCATATGGATACCGAGTCAATTATTGAAGAGGTAAAAAATGGCTAAAACAAATAAAATGAGACTTGACATTGCTTTACTTGAACGTGGGCTTGCTCCCAGCCGTGAAAAAGCAAAAGCAATCATTATGTCAGGAATTGTATATGTAAATAATCAAAAATCAGATAAAGCCGGTAAAGAAATCAAAGATGATGATGTTATTGAGGTTAGAGGAAATACGCTTAAATATGTCAGCAGAGGCGGATTGAAGCTCGAGAAAGCTATGGAAAAATTTCCTATCATTCTCGATAATAAAATTTGTATGGATGTTGGTGCATCAACAGGCGGTTTTACTGACTGTATGCTTATGAACGGTGCTGTAAAGGTCTATTCTATTGACGTCGGGTACGGTCAGCTTGCTTGGAAATTAAGAACTGATGAAAGAGTTATCAATCTTGAACGAACTAATTTCAGATACGTAACCGACGAGCAAATTAAAGAACAAATTGACTTCGCAAGCGTTGATGTATCATTCATATCGTTAAAGCATATTTTGCCGAATCTCAACAAGCTTTTATCAGATGACGGCAAGGCTGTTTGTCTAATTAAGCCACAGTTTGAGGCAGGAAAAGAAAAGGTAGGTAAAAAAGGCGTTGTAAGCGATCTTAATACTCATATTGAGGTTGTTGAAAGAGTAATTAACATGGCGGTTGATAACGGCTTTTCGGTAAGAGGTCTTAATTTTTCACCTATAAAAGGGCCTGAAGGTAACATCGAATACTTAATTTTCCTGCAAAAATCCCAAACGCCTGAAATTGATTTGCCTATTAGTGCTAAAGAGCTTGTTAATCAGTCACATGAGGAATTGTTATGACTATTTCAATTTTACCAAACTTAAATAATGCGTCCGTTAAATCGATTTCAACAGATGTAATTTCAGCGTTATTAAAGCTAAAAGCAGAAGTATATATGCCAAATGAGTATATAGATACATACGCAGGCTTTGATATTAATTACTGTGATAATGATGAAATTATGTCTCTTTGCGATATTGCAATTGCAATTGGAGGAGACGGGACAACGCTAAATGTTGCTAAAAGGGCAGCACTGAAAAATAAACCTGTTCTCGGCATAAATGCAGGTCGCCTTGGTTTTATGAGCGGTCTTGAACGTGATGAGCTGAATCTTCTCGAAAATCTTGTAAACGGTAATTATAAGATTGACGAAAGAATGATGCTTAAAGCTCGGATTTATGAAAAGGGTATTCAGAAAACCGTTCATCATTGCCTTAATGATATTGTTATTTCAAGAGGTAATTTTGCAAGACTTATTGATATTAATATAATTTGTGACGGCAGAAATGTATCAAACACAAGGGCCGACGGTGTAATTATTGCAACTCCTACAGGCTCTACTGCATATTCTATGGCGGCAGGCGGTCCTGTTGTAAGTCCTGAGGCAAACTGTATAATAGAAACACCTATTTGTCCTCATTCATTAATGGACAGAAGCATTATTTTCGCAGCCGACAAGGAATTAATTATCAAAGCATCAAATGATGTGAGAAACATACCTATCTTGACTGTCGACGGTCAAGAGGCTGTTAATTTGTCTCCCGAAAGTGAAATTCACGTTTCAGTATCAGAGTTAAAAACAAAGCTGATAAAGCTAAAGCCGGAAAATTTCTATGAAATTCTTAATAAAAAGATTATTGAGAGGAGAGTTTGATGAAAAAGAGAAGACACGCTAAAATATTAGAAATTATCAATTCTAATGAGGTAGAAACTCAGGAGGAGCTTCAATCTCTTCTTGTAAAGGCAGGATTTGAGGTAACTCAAGCAACAATATCAAGAGATATAAAAGAGTTGCGACTTGTTAAAGAGCTTTCCGATAAAGGCAGATATTATTACTCAACAGGTAAAAAGGCTAGTTCGGAAACAGTCAGACGTACCGGTGGAATATTCAGTGAGTCAATTATCAGTGTTGAATACGCGATGAACATTGTTTGCATCAAATGCTTTTCCGGTATGGCTGTAGCGGTTTGCACAGCTATTGACTCAATGGAATGGACGGGAGTTGTCGGAACAATTTCAGGCGATGATACTATATTTGTTCTTTGTAAAACTCAGGATTTTGCAAAGATTTTCACTATGAATATGGAGAAGATTTTAAATGTTAAAAACTCTTGACATTGAAAACATTGCGGTTATTGAAAAAACTTCAGTTGAGTTTTCTAAAGGGCTTAATGTTCTCACGGGCGAGACAGGTGCAGGTAAATCTATCGTTGTTGATTCGATAAATGCAATTCTTGGGGAAAGAGCATCAAGAGAGCTTGTTCGTCACGGTGCCGAAAACGGATTTGTCAGTGCATACTTTGAGGATATTTCCGATAATGTAAACGAAAAGCTAAAAGCACTTGATTTCGATGTTGAGGACGACAACAGTCTTTTAATGACTCGAAGAATAAGTGTAAACGGAAAATCCGTCTGTAAAATCAACGGTAAAACAGCAACTGTTTCCATGCTAAAGGAAATAGGCGGATTGCTTGTAAATATTCACGGTCAGCACGACAGTCAGCAGCTGCTTAATCCCGATTTACAGTATCAATACATAGATATGCTTTTATCGGAAAAAAGTATTTTAGAGGAGTACAAGGAAACCTTCAGGGAATTAACAGCTGTTCACAAGAAGCTTAAGAAGCTTAAAAATTCCGAAATAGATAAAGAAAAGGAGCTTGAGCTTCTAAATTTCCAAATAAGCGAGCTTGAGCAGGCTGATATAAAGCTTGGAGAAAGGGAAGAGCTATCAAAGAAAAAAGCCCTTTACTCAAAA
The DNA here is from genome assembly GCA_051892435.1 of Eubacterium sp. Taxonomy (GTDB): domain Bacteria; phylum Bacillota; class Clostridia; order Oscillospirales; family Acutalibacteraceae; genus Eubacterium_R. The sequence goes on along the minus strand of JBJFGE010000071.1, from coordinate 8,190 downwards.
AGCGAAGCACTTACAACTGCACTAAATAATGTTTTGTTGATTATTAACGGTGACGAAAACAACAGCGGTGTTCAAACTGCAATTAACGGTGCTTACAAAGAAATTTCTGCATTTGAAGAGGCAAAGTCAGCTTCCGATATTATTGCGGAAATTGACGATGGTTTTGAAAGCGTGAAGGATAATATTGAAGCACTTTTAAGTGAAATTGATTTCTCACCAAATGAACTTGAAAAAATTGAAGAAAGACTTAATCTTTTCTATGAATTTTCTTCAAAGTACGGAAATACGGAAGAAGAGATGCTTAGTTTTCTTGAAAAAGCAAAGGAAAAAAGGAAAACAATTCTCTTTGCTGACAAAGAAATTGAAAGACTGAACAGTGAGTATGATTCTCTTCTTTCAAAAACCGTTATGCTTGCCGATAAGCTATCGCAGGAAAGAAAAAAGACAGCATCGGATTTTGAAAGAAAGGTAAAAAACGAGCTTGAATTTCTTGATATGCCCAAGCTGAAATTTGTCGTAAATTTCGAAAAGGGAAAATTGACTTCAATCGGATATGACGATATAGAATTTCTTATTTCAACAAATCCGGGTGAACCGCCTAAACCTCTGTCAAAAATTGCGTCAGGCGGTGAGCTTTCAAGAATAATGCTTGCAATTAAGAATATTATAGCGTACAATGATACAATCAGTACTTTGATATTTGATGAAATTGATACAGGCGTCAGCGGTAGAGCAAGTCAAAAAATCGGCTTAAAGCTCAAAGCTGTTGCAAAAAATACACAGGTTATTTGTGTTACTCATTCCGCACAGATTGCCTCAAATGCTCATCAGCATTTTCTTATTAGTAAAAAATTTGAAAACGACAGCACATATACGAGCGTTACCGCCCTTAATTTTGAAGGTAGAATAAATGAACTTGCGAGAATTATGGGAGGTCTTGAAATTACCGACACACTTCTTAACAGTGCTGAAGAATTACTTACAAACAATATGGAGGATATATAAATGGGAGTTTATGAAGAATTACAGGAAAGAGGGCTAATTGCTCAGGTTACAAACGAAGAAGAAATAAGAGAAATGGTAAACACAGGTAAAGCTATATTCTATATTGGCTTTGACTGCACTGCAGACAGCCTTACTGCAGGTCACTTTATGGCTCTTACTCTTATGAAGCGTTTGCAGATGGCCGGCAATAAGCCTATTGCGCTTATCGGCGGCGGTACAACTATGATTGGTGACCCATCAGGCAGAACCGATATGAGAAAAATGCTCACAATTGAGGATATTAATCACAATGCTGCTTGCTTTAAGCGTCAAATGGAGAATTTCATTGATTTCTCAGACGGTAAAGCCTTAATGATAAATAATGCGGATTGGCTCTTAAATCTTAATTATGTTGAGCTTCTTAGAGAAGTAGGTGCTTGCTTTTCTGTAAACAATATGCTCCGTGCTGAATGCTATAAGCAGAGAATGGAAAAGGGACTTTCTTTCCTTGAGTTTAACTATATGATTATGCAGTCATACGACTTTTACCATCTTTTCAAGCATTATAACTGCAATATGCAGTTTGGCGGAGATGACCAGTGGAGTAATATGCTTGGCGGTACAGAGCTTATCAGAAGAAAGCTTGGTAAGGATGCTCACGCAATGACAATTACACTTCTTACTGATTCACAGGGTAATAAAATGGGTAAAACTGCAGGCAATGCTGTATGGCTTGACCCTGAAAAGACATCTCCGTATGATTTCTACCAGTATTGGAGAAATGTGGGTGATTTAGATGTTATTAAGTGTATGAAGATGCTTACATTTATTCCAATGGAGCAGATTAACGAGTATGCTGAATTAGAAGGTGCAGAGCTCAACAAGGCTAAAGAGGTTCTTGCCTTTGAGCTTACTAAAATGGTTCACGGCGAGGAAGAGGCAACTAAGGCCCAAAATGCCGCTAGAGCACTTTTTGCAGGCGGTAGCGATAACTCAAATATGCCTGAAACTGTTTTAACGGGTGATGATTTTACGAATGGTGAAATTTCTATTGTTGATATGATGATTAAAGCAGGAATGATTAAATCTAAGGGAGAAGGCAGACGACTTATTACACAGGGCGGTGTCAGTGTAAACGATGAAAAAATCACCGACGGCTTTGCTTCACTCAATGCATCGGATTTTGAAAAAGAGATAATCGTTAAGAAAGGCAAAAAGGTATTCCAGAAATTTACTAAATAATTTATTGATTAAAGAGTTCAGCTTTGTTTGAACTCTTTATTTTTTGCCTATATTTTATTATACAACACTTGAAGACTGTGTCTTTCTTTGATATAATAATTTATAATTTATAAAAGGTGAAAAATATGGAAGAAATTAAGGATAAAATAGAAGATTTAAGAAAGACATTAAAGTATCATTCCGAGAAATATTATAACGATGATGCCCCTGAAATTGAGGATTATGAATACGATATGATGATGCGTCAGCTAAAGGAACTTGAGGAAAAATATCCTCAGTATGATGCACCTGATTCACCAACAAAAAAGGTTGGCGGAAAAGCAGATAATTCCTTTGAGCCTGTACGACATAATGTAAGAATGGAAAGCCTGCAGGATGCTTTCAGCAAAGAAGAAATCTATGATTTTGAGAAAAGAGTAACTGATGTTGTAAATTTGCCTAAATATGTTGTCGAGCCTAAAATTGACGGCTTATCAGTAAGTCTTGAGTACAGAGACGGTTTATTTGTCAGAGGCTCAACCAGAGGTGACGGAGATGTGGGTGAAGATGTCAGCGGCAACCTTCGTGTAATTCACAATATACCCCTTAAACTAAACAAGCCTATACCCTTTATTGAGGTAAGAGGCGAGGTTTATATGCCCAAAAAGAGTTTTGATAAGGTTGTAGACAGACAGCTCATCAACGGCGAAAAACCATTTAAAAATCCACGTAATGCCGCCGCAGGCTCATTAAGACAAAAGGATAGTAAAGTTACTGCAAGCAGAGGACTCGATGTTTTTATATTCAATATTCAGCAGGTTGAGGGCGTAGAGCTTAATTCTCACAAAGAGTCCCTTGATTTTCTCAAGGAACTTGGATTTAATACCGTTCCGTTCTATAAAAGAGTTGATACGATAGATGATGCACTTGATGAAATAGACAGAATAGGCGAGGCAAGAGGAAGCCTTGAATTTGATATTGACGGTGCTGTTATCAAGGTTGACAATTTCGAACAGAGAAGAAGCCTCGGTTCAACTGCGAAATATCCAAAATGGGCGGTCGCTTTTAAATATCCACCTGAGGAAAAGCAGACTAAACTTATAGACATTGAAATTGCTGTTGGCAGAACAGGCGTATTGACACCTACAGCTGTACTTGAAAGTGTACATCTTGCAGGAACAACAGTCAGCAGAGCAACTCTTCATAATCAGGATTTTATTAATGAAAAGGGGATAGGAATAGGCGACGTTGTTACTGTAAGAAAAGCAGGAGATATTATTCCCGAGGTGCTTTCTGTAAACGAGCACAACAGCAGTCGAGTATTTGAATTTCCTAAAATCTGTCCATCCTGCGGAGAAACTGTAATACGTGAGGAAGGAGAGGCGGCTATTCGCTGTATTAATCCCGAATGTCCTGCACAGCTTTTACGTAATCTTATCCATTTTTGCTCAAGAGACGCAATGGATATAGAAGGCTTAGGTCCTGCTATAATTGAGACCTTTGTAAACGTAGGTATGATTAAAAACACCTATGACATCTATAATCTCAACCCACTTGAAATTGCAAACCTTGAAGGATTTAAGGAAACAAGTGCCAATAATATAATTTCTTCAGTTGAAAATTCCAAGAAAAACGATTTATCAAAGCTACTGTTCGCACTTGGAATTAGGCATATCGGTGCAAAGGCTGCAAAGCTTCTTTCCGACAAATTCAAATCTATTGACGCAATAATGAATGCTTCTGTTGAGGATATACTTGAAATTGACGGGTACGGCGAAATTATGGCAAAAAGCGTTGTTGATTATTTTGCTACCGATTCAGCGAAGGAGCTTATTGAAAAGCTTAAAGAATACGGTGTAAATATGCTTTCAACAAATGTTGTCGAGGACAGCAGATTTGAGGGTATGACCTTTGTTTTAACAGGTACATTACCAACCTTAAAGCGTTCAGAGGCTTCTGAAATTATTGAGTCCTTTGGCGGTAAAACCTCCTCCTCTGTTTCAAAGAAAACAACCTATGTCCTTGCAGGTGAAGAGGCAGGCTCAAAGCTTGTCAAGGCTAATAAGCTTGGAATTGAGATTATTGATGAAGCAAGATTTTTAGAAATGACAAAGTAATTTTGTTTAGCAGAAAGGCTGTTTATCATATGAATGAATTTAGAAAAAAGCAGAAAAAGTTGTTTAAGATAATGAAAGCACTTATTATCTTCAGTGCTGTTTTTATCTTTCTTTATATCGGTGCACGGCCTTATGTTGCAGATTTTAACCAAACTCTTGCAATAGCAATAAACTATGCTTGTGATATCCTTGTTATCGTAAATCTAGTGATAATCTTTCTGTACTATTCAAAATACGGTAAAAGTGATTCTTTTCTCACGTCTGTTGAATATGAAATTAATGATGCAGGATATTATATTACATCAAGAGAAGAAACACAAAGAGCAGATTATCTCAATGCAGTAACCGAAGATTTAAAGAGTAATAATTTTTCCATTGATAAAAACATAACAGTTAATGACTTTACTTTTGATGTCAGAGCTTACGGTAAAAAGGAATTTATCTATATTTGTGATATCAACTTGCTTGATAAAAATGATGTTGTTGCATATTTAGATGAGGTTATTCACGACATTACAGTAAAGAATTTAAAGAGAAAGGGTAATGTTGTTTTATGCTTTATTACAGATAAAGCACAGGATGATGCTATTGCTTTGAGCAAAATGATTACTCCACTCGGTAAAAAGGAAGTAATAAAGATTTCAATTGCAATAGTTGAGCCTGAAACAAAAAAGGTTTATTTCAGAGGAAACGAAGAAAGCATATGCAGAAAAATGACAGCAAATTATGTTATGAACTGCGACATTCCGATAAAGAAACAGTACATATGCTACGATAAGCTACCGTTTCAATATGAGCTTGAAGAAAAAATGAAGAGCTTTAACATTAAAGATTTTAAAGACGGAAATTTCTATATACATTAAGGAGATATTATGAATAGCAAAGCTAAAGAATATTTTGACAGCCTTTTGGGTAAAAAGGTTGCTTTTGTCGGTATGGGCGTTGCAAACGTACCCTGTGCAGAGTTTCTTGCAAAATACGGAGTAGATGTTTATGCCTGTGACAAGAGAGATAAGGATTATATCGGAGCGGATATCTGTGAAAGTCTTGAAAAAGCAGGAGTAAAATTCTCACTTGGTGAGAATTATCTTGATATTCTTCCCGATATGGACCTTGTTTTCCGTTCACACGGTATTCTTCCTTTTCAAAACAAGTGGATAGGGGAATGCATTGAAAGAGGTCAAAGGGTAACAACGGAAATGGAGGTATTTTTCAAATACTGTCCGTCAAAGATAATTGCAGTAACCGGCTCAAACGGTAAAACAACTACAACGACCTTGATTTCTAAATTCCTTGAAGAACAGGGATTTAAGGTATACTTAGGCGGAAATATAGGTAAGGCACTTATGCCTGAGCTTGATACCATAACCGAAAATGATATTGCTGTTGTTGAGCTTTCTTCATTCCAGCTTCTTACTATGGGAAATATGATTGATAAGCCTGATGTTGCAGTTGTTACCAATATCGAATGCACTCATCAGGACCACCATATCAGTCTTGATGAATATGTTGACGCTAAAAGAAATATTCTTATTTATCAAAACAGCTGTCAAAGAACTATTCTAAATGCTGATTGCGACTATTCAATCGGTAACAGAGTTTATCACGATATGAGATATGATGTAAGAGGAAATCTTGCTGAATTCTCAATTAAGCATAAGGTTAATAACGGCTGTTATATGAATGATAACGGCGATATTATTTACAGCGATAACGGAAACGAAACTTTTGTTATGTCAAGCGATGACATTATAATTCCGGGAAAGCATAATATAGAAAATTACTGTACCGCTATTTCAGCAGTATGGGGTATAGTTGATACACCTGTTTACAAAAAGGTAGCAAAATCCTTTGGCGGAGTTGAGCACAGAATTGAATTTGTCAGAGAGTATAACGGTGTAAAATATTATAATGATTCAATCGCCACATCACCGTCACGTGTAATCAGCGGTTTAAGAGCATTTGGAAGAAAAATTATTGTAATAATGGGTGGCTCAGATAAAGGAAACGATATGAGCGAAATGGTGCCCGATATGTTAAAATATATAAAGCTCCTTGTGCTCAATGGTGCAACTGCCGATAAGATTTTTGACACGGTTACAAGCTTTCCGGGATATGAAGAATCCGGACTTAAAGTCATTAAAACAGATGTGCTTGAAAATGCCTTGAACATTGCAAAGGATAATGCAGAAAAGGGGGATATAGTTTCACTTTGTCCTGCCTGTCCTGCTTTTGACCAGTTCAAAACATTTGAATACAGAGGAAGAAAATTTAAAGAATTAGTAAATGGATTTGAGGATTAATGGAAAATACAGTTGAATTATTAAAGGAATTAACATCAGCAGTGGGAGTTTCGGGTGCTGAAGAAAATGTTGTTTCACTGTTAAAGGATAAGCTTTCGGCCTACGGAAAGGTTACTGTTGATGCAATGAATAATGTTTATTGCACCTTTGGAGAAGGATATCATTTTCTTCTTGACGCACATTTAGATGAAATCGGTCTTATTGTCACGGAGATTACTGATGACGGCTTTTTAAAGGTTGCAAAATGCGGTGGCATTGACAACAGAATGTTACCGGGTTACGAGGTTTCTGTTTGGGGAAAAGAGGAGATTAAGGGTATCATTTCAACACTTCCGCCTCATCTCCAAAACAGTGATGATGAGAAAAAAGCACCTGATATTAAGGATATTTCTATTGATACAGGACTTTCTTCCGAAGAGCTGAAAAAGCTTGTTTCCCTTGGGGACAGAGTAACATTTAAGCGTAATTTTACTAAGCTTTTAAACAACAGAATTTCCGCAACCTGCCTTGATGACAGGTCGGGAGTGGCATCAATTTTACTTTGTCTTGACAGATTAATAGAGCTGCCCTGTAAAATTACTGTTATGTTTTCATCACAAGAGGAGCTTGGCACAAGAGGTGCAAAAATCGGACCATACGCAAAAAAAGTTGACGAGGCAATTTCTGTTGATGTATCATTTGCATATAGTAACGGTTGCGATAAAAGCGATTGCAAGGAGCTTGGAATGGGTGCAATGATCGGCTTTTCACCTATTCTTGATAAAGATATGTCAAGAAGGCTTGTTAAAGTTGCTAAAGAGAGAAACATTCCTTATCAATGTGAAATAATGTCAGGCAGAACAGGTACTAATGCCGACGTTATTTCAATATCAGAAAAAGGAATAAAAACAGGTCTTATTTCAATTCCAGAAAGATATATGCATCAGCCTGTCGAGGTTGTTGACATTTCAGATATTGAAAGTGTTTCAGATTTGATGTGTGCTTATATTGCCGAAAGGGCTGGTGAAATCAATGCTTAAAGAATTGTGCCTTTTAAACGGTACCTCAGGTGATGAAAAGCCTGTCAGAGAATATATAATTAACGAAATCAAGGATTACTGTGAATTTGAAGTTGACAGCCTTGGCTCAATTATCGCGTATAAAAAAGGGAATAAAAAAGCCGATAAAAAGATAATGCTTTGCGCCCATATGGATGAAGTCGGTTTTATAATTACCGATATTGATGAAAACGGTATGCTATCCTTTTCTGCAGTTGGCGGTATTGACCCAAGAGTTTGCTATGACAGAGTTATTGAAATTAATGGAGTAAAAGGTGTTATTGGTTTACCGCCTGTCCACCTTATTTCTGATGATGAAAAGAAAAAAGCTCCTGATTTTAAACACCTTAGAATTGACATAGGTGCAAAAAGCAGGGAAGAGGCTGAAAAGTATGTTTCCCTTGGGGACTACGCATACTTTGTAAGCGATTATTACGAATACGGCGACGGATATATTAAGTCAAAGGCACTTGACGACAGAATAGGTTGTATGCTCTTGATTGAACTTATAAAATCCGACCTTGAATA
>JBJFGE010000070.1:0-1718 GCA_051892435.1 Eubacterium sp. | reverse complement strand
TTGCCTCGTTATAGAATTGCTCGATAGTTTTCATAAAATGTTTACCTCCTAAAAAATTACAAGATATTACATTACAATACATTGTAACATTGTAAGGACAACAAAAGGACAACAAATCAGCTCGCTTTTCAACCGAAATAAAAAAATCGTTAAAATCTAACAATTCTCCTAGAAACAAAATAGCAGAATTGCACAAGAAATTCAGCAGGCACTTTGTTTTGTTATTTATCAAAACCAATAACGCAATGTCTTCACACAATTTATATATAAATATAAACTAAAGAAACCAAAGCAGCCGGAAAAATTACCAATTAAAAAATATGTAGAATATAAAAGTTTGTACAATGTTTTGTAAGTATATGGGAAAATATTGCTTTTGTTGTCCATCGATTGCTATAATATTATTATAACGTTTCTTATATTCAAGGAACTTATATAACTGTATTTCAAGGGCTTTGGCATCAGATTTGCGCCGGTTGAACATTACCGATGTGGACGCCAAGCTGACCATTTACTTTAATGAAGGCAGATTATGACAATTACACCACCCAAGACTAACGACAAGCTCACTCTCGCTCTTGCCGGAAGGCTGGACACCACAACTGCTCCGAGGCTGGAAAAGGCAGTATTCGAGCAGCATGATGACGTTTCTGCACTGGAGCTTGACTGTGCAAAGCTGGAGTACATTTCCTCGGCGGGGCTGAGGGTGTTTCTTGCTGCGAAAAAGAAAATGGACGCCGTAAAAGCATCATAGATAATGTATAACAACATAACCGTTCCTTAATTAACCCAAGTATAAAGCAACCTAGAGTTCCCAACCTCTCTATATCCTGCGTCCTCGTAAATCTTCCACTCGTCCTTGTCGATTGCGGACGCAGGGTAAGTATCGCCCTCGTTCCTTGTTCCCATAACATAGTTAAGCTGTTCCTCACTCAAAACGAGATGGGGCTGTCCGTCATCTTCATACTCTCCGTTGAGTATCTTTGTCACACGTTCAAGCGTTTCCTTATGGGCAAGTTCGGCTAATCCCTCTTTGATAATCGTATAGGTGTCCTTTTCATAGGGCAAGGCACGGGGATAGTACACTATCATATCAGGGTAAACGTTGCTTGTGTAGAGCAATATGTTCGGTATCTGCTCCACCATAGCGGTCATAAACTCACTGTCACGGTACGGCTCGTCAAAGATAAAGTCGTATAGATAGAATATGCTCTCACACGCTTCTAACTCAAATTCATCGCAAAGCGGAGCGTTCGGCTCGGTCAGAGCCTTCATAGCGTAACCCAAGAGGAAAGAGTAATCATCGCACATCTGAACAGGCGAAAAGCCTTTGCGTATCATAGCACCGTTCTGAATTAAGTGTCCTGTCAGAGTAGCGATATGAACACCCTCGCCGATTTCTTCTTCAAATATGCGTTCAGCTTCGCTTTCCTCGGTATCTTCGGGGATACCGAACACATCTATCTTGATTAACGGGCAATAACGGTATTCATCATCGCCATAACTATCTTCCAAATCAAAAGCCACACGTCTTTTATCGGAAATCTCCGCATAAAATTCGCTAAACCTGTTCTCCATAATCGCTTTATCCCCATTCCTATCAATCTATGATATATTATATCAGAAATAAAGGATATTTTCAAGGTGATTTTGCAAAACAAAAAGCCACCCCGAAGCCGTAACAGCTCCGAGGTGGCTTTTCTGTTTTATGTGGGTAG
>JBJFGE010000069.1:0-27917 GCA_051892435.1 Eubacterium sp. | reverse complement strand
AAACTATTTATTGTCGGGAAAAGGTTGTTTATCATTAAACCGCCTATCTTCTCGTTTGCGTGCAGGCTCAGCCTGATAAACCCTAACTTATAAAACTATTCATTGTCGGGAAAAGGTTGTTTATCATCAAACCGCCTATCTTCTCGTTTGCGTGCAGGCTCAGCCTGCCAAATACTAATTTTACAAAAAAAGTAATCCTCGATTTCTCAATGAAATCGGGGATTTTTGTGCTTAATTTACTTTTCAAAATGCATATAGCCGTCGCTGTCAAAATACAGGTTAAGGCTTGCAGTTTTAACTGTACCGTCGTTAAATTCAACGGTGAAGGTGATTGTATCCTTTATCTGTGATAAATCGAAATCGGGGTTGTCACTTATTGCTGATTTTAATTCATCTGATATATCCCAAGTCAGCCAATAGCCCTTGCATACCTTGTGTTTGCCAAGCCCCATTTCACCATACCTTGAATTGTATGAATACCTTAATTCATCACCTGTTAAGATAAATTCGTGCTTTTGTAAAATAAGTTCAGGATATTTTGCATAAACCTCCTCAAGCTCTTCGTCGGACACTACATAATCTTCGTCACACATATATGAATATTCTTCTGAAAACTGTTCTGTTTTCTCTGACGCATATTCAAATTGAAGCAGACCGTATTTACTTTCGTTATTAACTGCAAAGGTTTTAACCTCGGAATAGTCATCAAGGTCTAAAGCAATGGAACCGCCTTCGATTGTTTTTAACATTCCTACAAATTTTCCTGTATCGTCATATAATCCGTTACTGCCGTGTCCTCCGGAGGAACCGTAGCCTTTTTTGTTTAACTCATCTCTATAGTTAATTAATTCAGTATCATCACGATTATATCGTTCCATTGTGCTTTTATGCAATTCCTCATCATCTTCGGGAATAACATATATTCCATAGAATACATCTTGTTCATCAAGCTTATCAATGGATGTAAAGCTTCCGTCAGACGCATATGCAACAAGTATGCCTAATTCGTTATTTGAATTGCTTTTGCTTACTGCATAATTCACCCCGAAGCCACCGCCGATTAAAAGTGCAAGTGCCATAAAGGCAGACGCCGTTCTTTTAAATACTGAGTTAAAGCTCAGTTTGTGCTTTGTATTCATATCCATTATCCTTTCAACTGCTTTGTTGGAAGGCTGAACGCCTGAAAAGGCATTTTTATATTCGCTTTTATTCATATATCAATTCATCTCCCAACATTTCCTTTAAGTGTTTTCTGCCACGGCTAAGCCTTGTTTTAACGGCGGACTCTTTTATTTTAAGCATTTTTGCAATTTCTTTAACAGGTAAATCCTCGTAGTAAAACAGGTGTATAACCGTGCGTTCCTTTTTAGGCAGTGACATAACTGACTTGAAAATATCGTAATCGTTTACGGTATCAAAGGTGTACAAATCCTTTGCCTCATCAAGCAATACCGTGTTTTTACGAAAGGGCGACTTTATGTAATTTTTGCTTTCGTTTACGCAGACGGCAGTAAGCCATTTATCAAGGTGTTCTTCATTATTAAAGGGCTTATTGTGCTTTAACAGCTTTAGAAAAGCATCCTGCATAATGTCCTCTGCGTCGCTGTGATTTTTCGTAAAGGACAGTGCCAGCATATAAAGCCTTTGGCTGTTTCGCTTTACGGCAGAAATATAATCGTCATTTGTCATTGCATCACCGCCTTTTGAAAGGTCCTTTCACTTATATAACAATTCAGAATACAGAAAGGTTACATTTTTTGCTGAAAAAACAAAGCCCCGACATATCTGTCGGGGAAAAGGATTATATTACAGCTCTTCAATTATTGCTTCGGTGACACGCTTTGCAGCCTGTCCGTCATCAAGGTAATTAAACTTTGCGTTGAATTTTTCGTACTTTTTGTCAAAGCTACGGTCATCGTGTGCATTTTTTATAGCCTTAATAAGCTCATCCTCGGTTTTAACAATAGGACCGGGCAACTCGTCAAGATCAATATAAAAGCCTCTGATTTCGGAGCCGTAAGCCTCTAAATCGTACATATAGAATATTTCAGGTCTTTTAAGATTTCCGTAGTCAAAGAAAACCGACGAATAGTCTGTTACAAGCAAATCCGAAATAACGTAAAGGTGATTTATGTCATTAACCTTTGAAACGTCATATACAAAGCCTCTATACTTATCAAAATCAAAGGAATTTGCAACAAGATAATGAGCTCTGAAAAGAATTATATATTCATCGCTGAGAGCCTCTCTGAGACTGTCAAAATCAACCTCTGTTTTATAAGTATATCCGATTCCTGCCTGATGCTGATTGTCTCGCCAGGTGGGAGCATAGAGAATAAATTTCTTATCTCTTGGCAGGTCAAGGTCATTGATTATATTCTCAATGTCCTTCTCATTATAATTTGTGAGAAAATCATTTCTCGGGTAGCCAAGCTCAAGGACAGTATCTGTTTTTCCGACCGCCTCAAGATTCCAAGCACTGATGAATTTTTCTGCCGCAAAATGTGACGGTGCAAGAATATATTTGAATTTCTCAGCATCAACCTTGTATTTCTCTCTGATTTCCGATTTTGAGTTCATAGCATTATCGGAAATATTTATGTCATAGCCAAGACGTTTTAAAGGAGTACCGTGCCAAAGCTGGATATACACCTGGTCGTCCTTTGGGTAAATATGGTCTGACATACGGTAGTTGTAAATCCAATATTTTGCGGTAGCACAGGCTTTTTCATAGTCCTTTGTATTGACTGTTACGATACAGGTGTTAGGATTATCAAGTATAAATGTGAATGCTTTCGGATTACGAAACGCCCATATAAATGTATAATCCTCAAAGCGTTCATCAGAAAGCATATATTCATATATCGCCTTAGGACTGTCGCCGTAGCTTCTGCCGTCAAAGGTGGAAAAAAGGATGACCTTTTCGTCGGTTTTTGTGCTTTCCTTTATTTCGTCATAGGATTTTTTTCTGCTTTCAAGAAGGATTTTTCTTGATTCCATACGGAAGGAATCCTGCTTCTTTGCAATGTTTATTGCAAATTTTTTCAGTGTCTCAAAAGCTTCCTTGCGGTAATTTCTTTTTTTCGGAGCATAAAGCGTTTCTATATTGCTCTTATCAAGCCACACAGCAATCCCTCCTCGAATTTATATTATTTCCATTACCTAACCTATTATAATTCATAAAATCATTTACGTCAACAAACTATTATTTTATTTACCACATTTTTACTTTTCCCTGTTTGCTTTGACATAATTAATAAATATTTTAACAATAATGTTTCACGGCAAATTGTAACCTTTTGTTTCCTTTTTATGTGGTGAAATTTACCGTAAATTCTGTGAAACAGACAAGAGTCCATAATTCTATATATACGTAGTATTGTGGAGTTAAAAAACAAAAAATACAATATGTTGTGTTTTTTTGTTAAAATGCTATTGACATATACAAGATAATTTGATATCATTAATTCAGTCGTCAAAAACGGAGTAACCGTTTTGTAATATATTAACACGATAAAGATTAAGGGGTAAAGAGGGAAGAGAAATGAAAATTATTAAGAGAAACGGATCAGAAGTAGATTTTGACTTAAGTAAAATCATAAAGGCCGTATCAAAGGCTAACGCAGCCTGCAAAAAAGAGGAGCTGACTCAAAGTCAGATTAACGAAATCGCAGAATATGTTGAATTTAAGCTTTCAAAGGCAAGCAGGGCATATTCGGTTGAGGAAATTCAGGATATCGTTGAAAATCAGATTATGGCTCAGGGTGCCTTTGAGGTTGCAAGAAGATATGTAAAATATCGTTACAACCGTTCTCTTATCAGAAAGGCTAACACAACGGATAATCAAATTCTTTCTCTTATTGAGTGCAACAACGAAGAGGTTAAGCAGGAAAATTCAAATAAAAACCCTACTGTAAATTCCGTTCAGCGTGACTATATGGCAGGTGAGGTTTCAAAGGATATTACTAAGAGAATTCTTCTTCCTCAGGATATTGTTGAGGCTCACGAGCAGGGACTTATCCATTTCCACGATGCTGACTATTTTGCACAGCATATGCACAACTGCGACCTTGTAAATCTTGAGGATATGCTCCAAAACGGAACGGTTATTTCCGAAACTATGATTGAAAAGCCACATAGCTTTTCAACTGCCTGCAATATAGCAACTCAGATTATCGCACAGGTTGCATCAAGTCAGTATGGCGGTCAGTCAATTTCTCTTGCACATCTTGCTCCCTTTGTTCAGATTAGCAGAGAGAAGATTAACAAAGAGCTTACTAAGGAGTCTGAGGATTTCGGTCTTAATATGAATGAAGCTCAGATTAATGAGCTTACTGAAAAGCGTCTTAGAGATGAGGTTTCAAGAGGCGTTCAGACTATTCAGTATCAGGTTGTTACCCTTCTTACTACTAACGGACAGGCTCCCTTTGTTACAGTATTTATGTATCTTAACGAGGCTAAAAACGAGCAGGAGAAAAAGGACCTTGCCCTTATCATTGAGGAAACCCTCAAGCAGAGAATAAGAGGCGTTAAAAACGAAAGCGGAGTTTGGATTACACCTGCATTTCCAAAGCTTATTTACGTTCTTGAAGAGGATAATATCAAGGAGGACGCACCTTTCTATTATCTTACAGAGCTTGCCGCAAAATGTACGGCAAAGAGAATGGTGCCCGATTACATCAGTGAAAAGGTTATGATGGAGCTTAAAGGCGATGTTTATACCTGTATGGGCTGTCGTTCATTCCTGACCCCTGACAGATTTACAAAAAACGGCGTAGGTAATATCGCAAACGCTAAGAATTACGAAGAGGGCAAACGCAAGTATTACGGCAGATTTAATCAGGGTGTTGTTACTCTAAACCTTGTTGATATTGCTTGTTCATCAGGCGGAGATATGACGAAGTTCTGGAAAATATTTGATGAACGTCTTGACCTTTGCCACAGAGCATTGAAGTGCCGTCATAACAGACTAAAGGGCACTTTCAGTGATGCCGCTCCTATCCTTTGGCAGCACGGTGCTCTTGCAAGACTCAAGAAGGGCGAAACTATCGACAGACTACTTTTCGACGGATATTCAACAATTTCTCTCGGCTATGCAGGTCTTTATGAGTGTACAAAGTATATGACAGGCAAGTCACATACAGATAATGAGGGTAAGCCTTTCGCACTTAAAGTAATGCAGTATATGAACGATGCCTGTGCTAAGTGGAAGTCAGAGGAGAACATTGACTACAGTATTTACGGAACTCCTCTTGAGTCAACTACATATAAATTTGCTAAGTGCCTGCAGAAGCGTTTTGGTATTATCCCCGGTGTAACTGATAAGAATTATATTACAAACTCTTATCACGTACATGTTGCAGAGGAAATTGACGCATTTACAAAGCTGAAGTTTGAGTCTGAATTTCAGGCTCTTTCTCCCGGCGGTGCTATTTCCTATGTTGAAGTACCAAATATGCAGAATAATATTCCTGCTGTTCTTCAGGTTATGAAGTACATCTATGATAATATTATGTATGCTGAGCTTAATACAAAGAGCGACTACTGTCAGTGCTGTGGCTATGACGGCGAAATCAAAATCGTTGAAAACGAGGACGGCAAGCTCATTTGGAAATGTCCTAACTGCGGTAACGAGGATCAGGACAAAATGAATGTTGCCAGAAGAACCTGCGGTTATATTGGCACACAGTTCTGGAATCAGGGCAGAACTCAGGAAATTAAGGAAAGAGTTCTTCATTTGTAATAACTAAAAATAGGCTGTCAAATTAAGACAGCCTATTTCCTTGTATAAGGAAGGGATTTGTGTATGAATTACGGTGAGATTAAGTATAACGATATTGCAAACGGTGAAGGGGTAAGAACGTCACTTTTTGTTTCGGGCTGCCGTCACCACTGCAAAAACTGCTTTAATGAGATGACTTGGGATTTTGGCTACGGTCAGCCGTTTACAGAGGAAACGATGACAGAAATTATTGAGTCCTGTGACCACGACTGGATAAACGGTCTGTCACTTTTGGGGGGAGAACCCTTTGAGCCTGAAAATCAAAAGGTGCTTCTTCCGTTTCTTATAATGTTTAGAGAGCGTTTTCCCGAAAAAACCGTTTGGTGCTACACGGGATTTACTCTTGAGGAAATTATGGGAAGGAAAAACTCAAGAGCCTTTACTCCCATTAGTATGGAAATGCTGGAGAATATAGACGTTCTTGTTGACGGTCCGTATGTAGAGGCGAAAAAGAATATTTCACTCGTTTTCAGAGGCTCGTCGAACCAGAGAATTATTGATGTAAAAAAATCATTTGCAAACAAAAAGGTTGAGCTTTACATAGATGACAAAGGAAAAATATAAAATTACAATTACTGCCTGTTTTATAGGCTATATTGTTCAGGCGATTATTAATAATTTTGCACCGCTGCTTTTTATTACGTTTCAGAAAAGCTATAAAATTCCATTGTCGCAGATAACGCTTTTGGTAACAGCGAATTTTCTCTTTCAGCTTTTTGTAGATTTGGTGTCGGCAAAATTCATTGATAAAATAGGGTACAGAACATCAATGATAATTGCTCATATCTGCTCGGCAGCGGGGCTTATTTCTTTAACAATACTGCCTGAGATTTTTTCAAATCCGTTTGTGGGACTTTTAATATCCGTTATGATTTATGCCTTAGGCGGAGGAATATTAGAGGTTCTTGTCAGCCCGATAGTTGAGTCCTGTCCTACTGATAACAAGGAAAAGGCTATGAGCCTGCTCCATTCCTTCTACTGTTGGGGGCATGTGGGAGTAGTGCTTATTTCTACGGCCTTCTTTACTGTTTTCGGAATTGAAAATTGGAAAATTCTCGGGATAATATGGGCGGTTGTTCCCATTGCAAATGCTTTTATTTTTGCAAAAGCACCTATTGCTCCTTTGATTGATGAGGGCGAAAAGGGAATGAATATAAAAGAGCTCGTATCAAACAAATTGTTTATAGTGCTGTTTTTGATGATGCTTTGTGCTGGTGCATCTGAGCAGGCAGTCAGTCAGTGGGCATCAACCTTTGCAGAGCAGGGACTCGGTGTAACAAAAACTGTGGGGGATTTGGCGGGGCCTTTGTCCTTTGCGGCTCTTATGGGACTTTCAAGAGTATTTTATGGAAAATACGGAGAAAAAATTCAGCTTGATAAATTTATGAGTTTAAGCTGTATTCTCTGTATAATTTCCTATTTGCTGATTTCTCTTGCTAAAAATCCTGTTATTAATCTTATCGGCTGCGGAATTTGCGGACTGTCTGTGGGAATTATGTGGCCCGGTAGCTTTAGCAAGGCGGCGGCTCTGCTAAAAAACGGCGGTACGGCAATGTTTGCACTGCTTGCATTGGCAGGGGACTTGGGCTGTGCGTCAGGACCTACGCTTGCAGGCATGGTTTCGGATATCTGTAAAGGTAATCTGAAAATCGGAATTTTGTGTGCAGTTATCTTTCCTGTTGTTTTGCTTGTCGGAATTTTTACGTGTAAAAAACTCAGTAAAGCCAAATAGGTTTTGCAGGCATCGCCTGCAAAACCTATTTTTATAAATCGTCTGCGTCCTGAACGGGAATCTCGTCAAGCTCGTCGTTATAATACATATCTGCCGGTATTCCCGTATAGCTTCCGTTTACATCACAGTTTACCATTTCGGGACTTATATATGAAGTCAGGTCTATAATCTGCTTGTTATTTTTATTGCCGCTTTTCTTATTATTCTTGTCACTCTTTTTCAAAAAAATCACCCCTGCATTATCTTTTGCAGGGGTACATTTTTTATTTATAGCTTTTCTACGTCAATTATTGCTATCTTTTCCATAAATTGCTTGGGTGTTATAACAGTTCCCATTTCGAGAAATTCGTCCATATTCATATTGAAATTGTTTACGTAAATAGGAATGTCCTTGTATTCCATATCAATGTGGAGAACATTGGCATCGTCTAATACTTTTTTAGAGTCACAGATGGTGGCGTCATACATTTTGCTGACAACAATCTCATGATTTCTGATATACTCAAGAATTACATTTCTTGATGATTTTGATATGGAAATATAATTATCGTCATTTTTTGCAAGAGCGAGAGCCATCGGCATCTGAGCTACAGCCTTACACGCTCCTGAATTGACAAAAAATTCGTTTATAAAAATCGACTCCAACTTGCTTGTATCGTCGGGAACAATTATTGCAAAAATATATTTTGAAAGCTTTTTGCCGTATATTCCCTTCATAAATTCCTTGAAATAATACTGTCCCTCGGCAATTTTTTCCGCAAACTGATGATAAAAAGGAATATTCGGCACATTTGACAGTGCCGGCATATTAAAAGGCTTGAACTCCTCATTTTCAATGTCCCAAACAAGAATGTTATTATTTGCTATAATCATAGGAACTGTCTTTGCCAAATTATCACCTCTTAGATTTTACATTTAGTATTTTACTACATATATTATTTTAAATCAACAAAATTCAAAAAAATTAAAAAATATAGTGAAATGTAAAACAATATGTGATACAATATTCTTGTTAATAAAAGAAGAGAGGAGATAATTATGCCTGATTCAGATGAGCTTGACGATATACTCAATGAAATAAAAGGATTTAAAAATTCCGAGCCTGAAAATGAAGCGGAGCCAAAGGCTTTTGCAGACGAGGAAAAGCCCGCCGAAAGCGAGACACCTAAATCGGATTTTGCCGAAGAAGAGGCTGTATCGCAGGAGGAAAAGGTGGAGGAAATACCTTTTGTGAGTCTTAGTGAAAGCAATAATGAGGGAAAAGAAAATGAGGAGGACAGACCTATGTCTGAAGAAAAAAAATCAAACAATACTAAAAAAACAAAAAAGAAGTATCCGATTATTGCAGCTGTGGCAATAGCACTTATAGTAGTAATTGCCTGTGTTGTATTTTTCGTTGTCGGCAAAAATAAGGATGCTGAAGAAACAACTGTACCTACAGAGGTTTCACAGGTTACCGAAGCTGTTACTGAGGCACCTGTTTCAACTAAGAATCCTCTTACCGGAGACAGCGATTTTAATTCCGAAGCAGTAGGAAAGAGACCGATTGCATGCGTTGTAGAAAACTCAGCAGCATCAAGACCGCAGTGGGGCATTAATGACAGCGATAATCCACCTGATATTATTGTTGAGGGTGAAGTTGAAGGCGGAGAAACAAGAATGCTTTGGATGTATGCTGATTATACAGCTGTTCCGTCTCAGATTGGCCCTATGAGAAGTGCAAGACCTCCGTACATTAAATTCTCAGAGCTGTTTGACGCTATTTTCCTCCATTGGGGACAGAGCCAGACAAAGAAAGGTACTGCTTATATCGGTGCTAACACAGTTTTCAGAGTTGATAATGTTGACCATATTAACCAAATGACCTATAGCGGAAAGGTTGCTCTTTTCGGCAGAGATAGCTCAAGAGGCGTGTCAACTGAGCATACAGGCGTTTTGTACGGCGATAAGATTGCTGCTGCTATTGAGGGTGAGGGCTTCAGAACAGAGGCTGACAATGCTCATTACACAAAATTCAATTTCTCTGATGATGTTAAGTACGATACAGATTGTCAGTCACTCGGGCTTACATTTTCAAGCAGAACAGGCACAAGAAGTTGGTCATACAGCAGTGACGACGGTATGTATCATTGCAATGATTATAATACTGATGTTGCAAGAAAGAACCTTCTTGTACTTTTCGACACAACAGAGTATATTTCAAAGGCAAACTACAAAAACAGTGGCTCTGCAGAGATTTATTGCAACTATAACCTTGCCGGCGGAAGCGGTAAGCTTGCTTGCAATGGCACTGTGACAGATATTACATGGTCTGTTGAAAATGGTGTTATTGTTCTCAAGGATGCAAGCGGTGCAGACATTAATTTGAATGTGGGTACAACATGGATTGGCTATGCATCATCAAATAATGGCGGTGCAGTAAAATAAAAAGTAAAAATTAAAAGCGGGCAGATTTATCTGCTCGCTTTTATTTTTTAAAAATCATCTGTCAAATTGTTAATATATTCAGTTACTGCTCGGGAAACAACAGCACCGTCTGCCGCCGCTGTTACAACCTGTCTACAGGGCTTTACTATTACATCGCCGATAGCGAAAATTCCCTTTGCACTTGTTCGGCAAAGCTCATCAGCTTTTATGAAGCCGTAATTATCGGTTTCAACAATATCTGCTACGAAGTCTGTCTGCGGTGCTTGTCCAACAGCAACAAATGCACCTGAAACGGAAATTGATTTGCCGCTTTTAAGCAAAATTTCATTAAGGAGCTTATCACCCTTAAATTCCTGCACCTCTTCGCAGGGAAGAAACTCAGCATTGTCAAGGGAAAGAAATTGATTTTGAAGAATTTTAGATGCTCTAAGCTCTTTTCTCCTGTGGATAAGAGTTACCTTTTTGCAGATTTTTGCAAGGTATAAGGCGTCCTCAAGAGCCGTGTCACCACCGCCGATAACAGCCGTTTCCCCGTCGGCAAAAAATGCACCGTCACATACTGCACAATATGAAACGCCTCTGCCCGAAAATTCCGTTTCTCCCTTAACACCAAGCCTTTTATGTGCCGTTCCTACGGCGATAACAACTGCCTTTGCGTCAATTTCCGTTGAATTTTTCAGCGTTACCTTACCCTGCTTTACAGAAACAACCTCTCCGTTTATAAATTCTGTTCCCAAGCTTTCTGCGTGGCTTCTGAATTTTTCCGAAAGCTCGTCGCCGGTAACATTTTCAATGCCCGGATAATTTTCTATTTCTTTTGTTAAAAGAAGCTGACCTCCTGAAAAATACTGCTTTTCAATAACAGCAACGCTAAGCATTGCACGTCTGAGATATATTGCGGCAGAAAGTCCGGCCGGTCCTGCTCCGATAATAACAGCATCATATTTCATTGCGTTTCTCCTTATCAGTCTTATGATAATATTATATATTTTCCTTTTCTTTTTATCAAGACTTTTCAAAATAAAACTGTATACTAAAAAATAATTGATATTGTATATTGAAAGATATACAGAACAGTGGTAGTATTTGTGTATCAATTAGGAAAGGAAGAAAATCATGAAAAAATCAAAGGTAAACGTAAGAGCTATTTGCTTTACGGGAATTATGGCTGCACTTGTATTTGTATTTACATTTACATTTAAGGTTCCTCTCGGAAACGGATACACACATTTAGGTGATGCATTCATATTCCTGTCAGCATATTTGCTTGGAGGTAAAAGGGCAACATTTGCAGCAGGTCTTGGAGGTGCTCTTGCTGATTTGGCAGGAGGTTACACAATTTGGATAGTGCCAACATTCATCGCTAAATTTTTAATGGCAGCTGTTTGCTGTTTAATTGCAGAGCTGATTTTTAAGAGGTCCTTGCTTGGCTACGCAGTAGGTGCAGTTGCAGGGGCAATAGTTCATATCGGTGCATATTCACTTGCTTGGTATCTTCTTTTTGACAAGGCGGCAATGATTTCTGCATTTCCTACTCTTACACTTCAGACAATTGTTGGTGTTGTAGTTGCGGCAGTATTTGTCGTAGTTTTCCGCAAAACAGGTACAGATAAAAAGCTTAGAGCAATGGCAGGCTTTGAAAAGAAAACAGAAAAAGCTTCGGAGGATAAATAAATGAAAAAGATTGATGCTCATTCACATATCGGAAATTTCGGCGGTTGGGCAGGCGTTGCCTTTACTAAGGATAAGCTTATTGAGCAGATGGAAGAGTACGATATTGAAAAGACATTTCTCACAGGAAATTCATTTCAGGGAAACGATGAGGTTATTGATGCTTTTCAGTCATATCCGGATAAAATCGTTCCATTCGTTTGGGTAAATCCTGCACTTGATGATGTTGAGAAAAAGCTTGATAGATATATCAACAAAGAGGGATTTATGGGTATTAAAATGCAGCCGCTTTTTGATGCCTTTGTTGCTGACGACCCTGTAGTTTATCCTGTTATGGATTTTGCAAGGGAATATGATGTTCCTGTATTTATCCATTGCGGTCATCCGCCCTTTTCTCTTCCTTGGAGTATTGCTCTTCTTGCTGAAAGATATCCCGATGTTCGTGTTACAATGATACATATGGGCCACGGTCACGGCGTTTATATTGATGCATCAATAAAAATGGCAAAGAGATATGACAATCTCTATCTTGAAATGAGCGGTATGCCTATGGGCAGTAAAATTGCCGAGGCATACGAAACAGTGGGCAAGGATAGAATTATGTTCGGTATTGACTCACCGTTCCATCATCCTACTGTTGAAATTCAAAAGGTTCTCACCTGCGGTCTTGACGAAAAGGCACAGGAGGATATTTTCTATAACAACGCAAAAAAGCTCTTAAGATTATAATTTACAGGTTAGCCTGTTAAATTAGTATTTATCAGCGTGTTTCTGCAACAAGCTTTCGTAGGGGCTTGCACTGCAAGCCCGTTATAAGCGGGCGACCACTGGTCGCCCCTACGGTTGTTTCATTCAACAACACCTTGATAAGCACTAATTTATAAAATTATTTTTTGTCGGGAAAAGGTGTTTATCATTAAACCGCCTATCTTCTCGTTTGCGTGCAGGCTCAGCCTGCAAACCCGAATTTAAAAAGCCTTCCGAGAAATCGGAAGGCTTTTGTTATGCGTATTTAATTATTTAATAAGTGAAACGCCTGTCATTTCCTCCGGCTGTGGAAGATTAAGCACTTTAAGCATTGTCGGAGCGATGTCACAAAGCTTACCGCCCTCACGAAGCTCTGTACCATCACCGCAATTAGCGGCTACAAAAGGAACAGGATTTGTTGTGTGCGCAGTAAACGGCGAGCCGTCAGCTTCCTTCATACAGTCTGCGTTACCGTGGTCAGCAGTGATGAAAAGGCAACCGTTCATTTTCTTAACTGCCTCGTAAAGAGAGCCTACACATTTGTCAACTGCCTCAACTGCGGCTACAGCGGCATCAAAAATACCTGTATGACCAACCATATCGCAGTTTGCAAAGTTCACGATAACGACGTCATATTTGCCTGAAAGCACAGCCTCGTCAAGCTTTTCCGAAACCTCATAAGCGCTCATTTCAGGTTTAAGGTCATATGTTGCAACCTTTGGAGAGGGGATAAGAATTCTGTCCTCGCCCTCATTTACTGCCTCAACACCGCCGTTGAAGAAGAAGGTTACATGAGCATATTTTTCTGTTTCAGCGATACGAAGCTGAGTCATATTGTTCTTTGCAAGATATTCACCGAGAGTGTTTTCAAGGCTCTGTGGCTTGAATGCAACAAGTACGTTTGGCATTGTTGCATCATACTGTGTCATACAAACGTATGTTACAGGGAAACGGTCACGGTCAAAGCCCTTGAAATCGTCATCAACAAATGTTCTTGTGATTTCTCTTGCTCTGTCAGGTCTGAAGTTAAAGAAAACAACGCTGTCGTTTGCACCGATTCTGCCCTCGTTTTCAAGGCAAACAGTTGGAAGAATAAACTCGTCAGTTAAGTTTTTGCCGTCAGCATCAACTGTTTCGTATGACTCCTCAATAGCTTTTACAGGGTCGCTTGTCTGAATACCCTTGCCGAATACAAGTGCGTCATACGCTTTCTTAACTCTGTCCCAGTTGTTATCTCTGTCCATAGCATAGTATCTGCCAACTACTGTAGCTACCTGACCTACGCCGATTTCATTAAGATTATTGATAGCGTCGGCAACAAAATCCTTACCACTTGTGGGCGGAACGTCACGGCCGTCCATAATGCAGTGAAGATAAACTCTGTCAAGTCCCATTTTCTTAGCAAGCTTAACGATTGCCCAGATGTGTGAGTTATGAGAATGAACACCGCCGTCGCTCATAAGTCCCATAAGGTGAAGAGAAGTGCCGTTGTCAATAGCGTTTTGAACAGCAGCTTTCATAGCCTCGTTCTCGTAAAAATCACCGTCCTCAATAGATTTGGTGATTCTTGTAAGTTCCTGATAAACTATTCTTCCTGCACCGATATTTGTGTGGCCAACCTCAGAGTTACCCATCTGACCGTCTGGGAGACCTACGTCAAGTCCGGATGCACCGATATAGGTGTATGGGTTTTCAGCCATAATTTTATCAAGATTTACCTTGTTAGCGGCGGCTACTGCGTTTCCGTAATCGGAATCGTTTTTTCCAAAGCCGTCCATTATACAAAGTACAACAGGTTTTTTCATATTCAAGTCCTCCATATGAAAAGGTGGTCCAGACTTGTGCCCAAACCACCCCTAACTTACTTTAATTATTTGCTTGCTGCCTTAACGATGATTGAGAAATCCTCTGCTTTAAGAGAAGCACCGCCGATAAGTCCGCCGTCAACGTTGACCTTATCTGTGAGCTCATCAGCATTCTTAGCATTCATTGAACCGCCGTACTGAATTGTAACGCCTTCTGCAGCATCAGCACCGTAAGCCTCTGCGATTGCAGCACGAACAAAACCGTTACCCTCATCAGCCTGGTCGGCAGTTGCTGTAACGCCTGTACCGATAGCCCATACAGGCTCGTAAGCAATAATAACATTTTTAAGCTGGTCAGCAGTTACGTTTGTAAGAGCCATTTTTGTCTGGAACTTTAAGAGTGTTTCGGTATAGCCAAGCTCTCTCTGTTCAAGAGTTTCACCAACGCAAACGATTGGCTTTAAGCCCTTTTCAAGAGCTTTAAGTGTACGAAGATTAACTGTTTGGTCTGTTTCGCCGAAGTATGTTCTTCTTTCGCTGTGACCGATTACTACATATTCAACACCAAGCTCAACAAGCATATCAGCAGCAACCTCACCTGTGAATGCGCCGTTGTCCTTGAAATGTACATTTTCAGCACCGATTTTGATGTTTGAGCCCTTTGCAGCCTCTACTGCAGCAGGAATGTCAACAAATGGTACGCAAAGTACAACCTCACAGTCAGCATCTGCAACAAGTGGTTTCATTTCATTGATAAGAGCTGTAGTCTGAGCAGGAGTGTTGTTCATCTTCCAGTTACCTGCGATAACAGCTTTACGAAGATTTTTATTCATTACCATATACCTCTTTTACAATAATATGTCTATTAAATTAGTCCTTGTCCTGAAGAGCACAGATACCCGGAAGGTCCTTACCCTCAAGGAATTCAAGAGAAGCACCGCCGCCTGTTGAAATGTGGCTCATCTTATCAGCAAAGCCAAGCTTTGTAACAGCTGCAACTGAGTCACCGCCGCCGATGATTGAGATAGCACCTGATTCTGCAACTGCGTTAGCAACTGCGATAGTACCTGATGCAAAGTTCTCCCACTCGGAAACACCCATAGGACCGTTCCAAATGATTGTGCCTGCACCCTTGATAGCATCAGTAAAGAGCTTCTCTGTAGTAGGTCCGATGTCAAGTCCCATCCAACCGTCAGGAATTTCATCACTGTTTACTACCATATATTCTGTATTTTCGTCATATTCCTTTCCTGCCTTATTATCAACAGGGATAAGGAACTTAACACCCTTTTCTTCAGCAGTCTTCATCATTTCGCCTGCTTTATCAACCCAATCAGCCTCAAGAAGAGAAGTACCGATGCTGTGACCGAGATATTTCATAAATGTGTAAGCCATACCGCCGCCGATAATGATTGTATCGCACTTTTCGATAAGGTTTGAAATTACACCGATTTTGTCGGAAACCTTTGCACCGCCGAGGATTGCAACGAGAGGTCTCTTTGGCTCAGCAAGAGCACCGCCCATAAATTTAATTTCCTTCTGGATAAGGTAGCCACATACAGCAGGGAGATAAGAAGCAACACCTGTTGTTGAGCAATGAGCTCTGTGTGCAGTACCGAAAGCGTCGTTTACAAAGATGTCAGCAAGAGAAGCAAGCTCCTTAGAGAAGTTCTCCTCGTTCTTTGTTTCTTCCTTGCGGTAACGTACGTTTTCAAGAAGCATAACCTCGCCGTCGTTAAGCTCAGCTGCCATTTTCTTAGCATTTTCGCCTACAACCTCAGGGTCCTCTGCAAGCTTAACCTCAACACCGAGATACTCGGAAAGCTTTGCTGCTACAGGAGCAAGGCTGAATTCAGGCTTGTATTCTCCCTTAGGTCTGCCAAGGTGTGAGCAAAGAATAACCTTTGCACCGTTTTCCATAAGATATTTGATTGTGGGAAGAGCGGCAACAATTCTCTTATCATTTGTGATAACACCGTCTTTAAGCGGTACGTTGAAATCACAACGAGCAAGAACTCTTTTGCCTTTAACGTCAATGTCTTCAATAGTTTTTTTGTTTAAAGCATCCATTGTTTTTTCCTCTCTGTATTTATTATTATTGATAATTAAAATTAACCTTTATAATTATATATTATTTTCTCCTGCAATGCAAGAAAATATTACTGTTTTGGCAATATTACTAAGTTCGTCAAATGTTTAACAAAGTTTAATGTTTATTTTATCAAATATATTGTAAACCCATTATAAGTAGTGTATATTGAGGTTATAGAGAAGGTAGCAACGGTTAAGTAGCCTTTTTGTTAAATAACTTTATTGAGAGGGTAATTTATGAAAAAATTAATGAGTGTATTGCTGTCGGTGACAATGCTTTTAACATTGACAGCCGAGTTGTCAGTAACTGCAAGTGCAGACACATTAAAAAAGCGGTAATTATACATATGAGCTTCTTGATAACGGTAATGTAAAAATTACAAAATATGAGGGTACGGATGCCAAGGTTGAAATCCCGACAGCCATTGACGGAAGGGCTGTTAATGAAATCGGAGACAGTGCCTTTAGCGAATGCAGAAATCTTGACGAAATCACTGTTTCGAAAACTGTTAATAAAATCGGAAACGGTGTATTTTATATAATTCTTCCCAATGGCGAGTTAAAGCATATTGATGTTTACTATGGTGGTAATAAAATTGACTGGGTTAGAATGACTCAGAACACCGACTTATATACCTGCACAATGCATTATGCAGAAAAAACGGCAGTTGATGATTATGTATTTAGTATTACCGAAGATAATGAAATTGATATTTTACGTTATGTCGGTACAGCTTCGGAGATTGCAATTCCTGATTTTGCCAACGGTCTTAAAATCACAAGAATTTCAAGACTGATGTCGAGCAAGATAAAAAAGTGATAATCAGCGAAAGCATTAGCCAAATTGACGAATTTCTTGCTTTTAGAGAATGTTATAATCTTGAAAGCATAGATGTATCACAGAATAACGTAAAATATGCTTCATCAAACGGTGTTTTGTTTAACAAGAAAAAAACAAAGCTTCTTGCTTATCCCTCAGGAAAAACAAGCAAAGCATATACCGTTCCTAAAACCGTTAAAGCAATCGGTGTTGCTTTTTCGGGCTGTAACAATCTAAAAAGTATTAAAATTCCTAAAAGTGTTAAGTTAATTGTTCGTGAAGATGAATTCAGAAATTTTGAAGAGTGTTATATAAAAAATGTTTACTATAGCGGTTCTAAAACTGATTGGGCCAACATCAACAAGCAGTATGTTACATTAGGCAAGACAGTCACAAAGCCATATGGTAAAAACGAGCTTAAAAATGTTTTGAACGGTGCGAAAATCAATTACAATGCAAAGTTTTGACAAATTCAATGCTGTAAATAGCCGTGGAAGCGTTAATCACTTCCACGGCTTAATTTTATTCAGTTATGAGACTACAGTTATTCTTCCGCTTGATACATAGGTTTGATATGTGTTAAGACCTGATTTTTCATTAACGGCACTCTTTGTTCCTTTGAGCTCCATTTGGCCTTGATTCATTGTCAAGCCTTTTCCGCCTTCAAGCTGAAGAGCATCACCGCCACTTGTGATTTTAACAATTGTATCTGTATCATCCACTGCTTCAAACGCTTCAAATGTCATATTCTTGCATCTGATACCGTCATCGGCTGAATTTACAGTTACATTTGCATTTGCACCGAATGAAATATTTGCATATTCTGTATCTATTACCTGTCCTGACGAATCCTTTGTTTCAATCTTGGTATCAATACCTCTGTTTGACGAGGTGATATTCATTGTAAGATTCTTAATATAAACCTTTGCTCTTGCATCAACGGAGGTTGAAACAGTTTCCATATTCAGCGTTCCATGTCCCTTGAATTCAAGCTTTGTTTCAGATTGAATTGCATTGCCGCCTGTGGCAGTTACTTTAAGCGTATTAACCGTACCGTCCTTTGCAGAAATTGATACTGTTGGAACAACCTTTTCACCGGTAGTACTGTCTATTTCAGTACATTTATCGTTAATTCTTATGCAGTCATCGATATATTCTGTTGTTTCGTTTGTAATTGTCACGCTGCAAAGCTTAACCTCAGCATCGTCATACGCATCAACAGAAATTGTTATATCATTTGCTGTTCCTGAGATTTCAAATTTGTCAACATATTTTGTTGCTGTCAAAGTGATTTTATTTCCTGATGCTGAAAGCTCTGCAACTCCTGCATAAGCTGAAAGACTGTCAGCTGTTACACCTGTAATATTAAGACAGAAGGTATCAGTCTCAATTTCCTGACTGCAATCAGGACAGATGTAATAAAGATGTGTTTCTCCCGCAATATCATTTACAGCATAATTTGTTGATACTGTATGACCCTTTGCAGGAATAGGTGTGTGGCTCGGGTCAACAGCACCGCAAACAGTACAATCTCTGTGGCTTGGTTCAGTACAGGTTTCGGGAGTGGTTACATAATTATGACCTACTGCAGATTCTACTGTACCTCCCAGAAGAATTGTACCGCAGTCATTGCACTGTATGTCACCTGTATAACCGTTTTCTGTACAGGTTGCATCTTTCTTATTTATAACAGTTGTATTCACGTGATCACATTCAACTGCGGGAACAGTTACCTCATATGAATAGTTGCAGTAAAAACAAGTATATTTGCCGATTCCGTCGGAATTGTGGGTTGGTAATAGAATTGCTTCGTATGAGTATTCACATGTTTTCTCTTTAAAATTTCCGCAACCGTAGGAGCAGTAAATTTTATGACTGCCGTTATTATTGCTAACGATTTCTCCCTCGTAAATGTGCTCGAGTTTTGTACCTGTGATTGATTTTGTATCTGTCACATCACATCTGTTGCACGTTGCTGTTTCTGTTGCATCTGATGTACAGGTTGCGTTATTGTCAGATATATAGTTTGTAAAGCTATGACCAAGTGGATTTGTGTAATTATCGGTATAAGAGCTGTTACACACATTACAGGTATATTTGTCATAGCCATTATCAGTACAAGCAGGGGAGACAGTTATTTTATTATAGCTATGACCTTTAGCTTCTATTGGAGTTATAATGGTTTTGTCGCAATATTTGCAGGCTTTTACTATTTCTCCGGCTTCGGTACAGGTAGCATCTTTTGTTGTAATTGTATATGCGTGTTCACCTGTGGCAGGCATTACCTCGTAATGCTTATCACCGCAGATTGAACAAACTGTATATTTTGTTCCTTCTTCACCGCAGGTAGGACTTTTTTCAACTGTATAGCTGCCGTAGCTGTGAGATAAAGCAGTAGCTGATACTACAGATGAATAAGGACCGTAAACCTTTTTGCCATTAACAGTTCTGTAGGCTCTCACCTTGTAATAGCCTGTATTTCCTACGCCGATAGAATGAGTATATGAGGTTGATTTAGTTATTGCAATGGATTTGTATGTTCCGTTTTTAGTATTGCAATATCTTATATCATATCCGTTTGCACCGCTGACCTTTTTGAAGCTGATTGTAATATTTGAACAAGCAGATGATACTCCTTTAACACCGCTTACCTTTGCAGGAGTGCATTTGATTTTTACTGCCTTTGATGTCTTTTTTGTATTGCCGTTAACAGCAATTACCTTGTAGTAATATGTTTTGCCACAGGTAGCCTTTGTATCTGTGTATGTATTTTTAGTAACTGTTTTTATAGCTTTATAACCGGAATTTTTCTTGGTTGAACGCATAACAGTATATTTTTTAGCACCCTTAACCTTTTTCCAGGTAAGCTTAATGGACTTGTATGAGGCATTTGACGCCGTAACAGACGGGGCAGAAATTCCTGCCGCATATGCTACGACGGTGCTTTGTGTAGCGACAAGGTAAAATGCCGTTACTGCCGAAAAAGCCATAATGGCAGATAAAATTATTGAAAAAAATCTTCTCTTTGTCATAGCTGAACCCCCATATAATTTATGTTATGTTAGACAGATTTTACCATATAAGTTTATAAAAAGCAATTTGTTTTATAAATATTTAATAAAGAGAAATAGACTTACCAATCGAATTTTGTCAGCTTTCCTTTTTGTGAAAGGGCGGGGTAACCCCATTGTCTAAGCACCTCATAAGTACCTACGCATACTGCGTTTGAAAGGTTAAGACTTCTGATAATTCCTCTCATAGGAAGTCTGACACAGGTGTCGTGATTTGCTTTTAAAAGCTCCTCGGGAAGTCCTTTAGTTTCCTTGCCGAAAACGAGAAAGGCATTATTCTCATAAGTCATATCGGAATGAGCAATTTCCGCCTTTGTGGAAAAATAGTAGAATTTACCACCGCCCTTGTTTTTTTCAAAAAACTCCTCGGTACTATCGTAATATGTAATATCAAGCTTATCCCAATAATCAAGACCTGCTCTTTTTACCTGCTTGTCTGTTATCTGAAATCCCATAGGTCCAACAAGGTGAAGCCTTGCTCCCGTAGCGGCACAGGTACGGGCAATGTTGCCTGTGTTCTGGGGAATTTCCGGCTCAATGAGAACGATATTAAGCGAGTATTCCATCAATATATACCTCTTTTATATTAAGCTCTTCGTCAAGAAATACAAGGTCGGCACATTTTCCGACCTGAATCGAGCCTATGTTACTATCCTCTCTGATTGCCTTTGCGGGATTAATTGTACAGCTTTTGAGCGCTGTTTTAAAATCTACACCAAAGCTGATAAGATTTTTAAATTCCTGATGAATATTTGATATTGAAGCGGCTATAGTTCCGTCCGCAAGAACAGCGTATTTTCCGTCCTTTTTAACGAAAACCTGCTGACCGCCGAGCTCAAATTCTCCCTCGCCGAGACCTGCACCTCTCATAGAATCACTGATGACAACTGCCCTGTTCTCGCCTAAAATATCAAAGGCATTTCGCAAAACGGTAGGGCAAATATGGCCTCCGTCACATATAATTTCACACATAACTCTCTCGTCATCAAGTGCTGTGCCCACAATTCCTGCCTCTCTGTGAGTCATAGGTGTCATTGCGTTAAACAGGTGAGTAGCCTGCCTTGCACCAAGGTCAAATGCTTTTTTACATTCTTCGGAATTAGCACAGGAATGACCAACTGAAACTGTACATTTTTTGCTGACATTTGAGATAAATTCGTCGCTGTCAAAGGCTTCGGGAGCTATTGTAATTAACTTGATTTTTTCTCCGCTTTCAGAATATAATTCTTCAAATTCCTCAATAGTTCCTGCTCTGACATAGTCAGGGTTTTGTGCACCCTTTTTATCCATTGCGATAAACGGTCCTTCAAGATTTATGCCTGCGATTTTAGCTTTTGTTGACTTATAATCTCTTATTGCTTTTACGATTTCAATAAGTGTTTCTTTGCCTAAGGTCATAGATGTAGGGCAAAAGGATGTAACGCCGTGACGGCAAAGCTCCTGAGTCATTTTGTCAAGGCTTTCCATACTTGCGTCCGAAGCGTCACCGCCGCCGCAGCCGTGAACATGAACATCAACAAAGCCCGGGATGAGAATAAGACCGCTCATATCCTTTCCGTCGCCGAGTAATCCTATTTCCTTAATTTTTCCGTTTTCAATTTCAATGTCGCCGAATTCCTTTTCAAAATTCTCGTTAAAAAAAGTACAGTTTTTAAAAATCATTATTCATTTTCCTTTGCAATTCTAAATGCAAGCTCTTCAAGCTGTTCATACTTTTCAAGCTGACTGATTTCACGTCTGAATGAGGCACCGCCTCGTAACCCCTTTGTGTAATATCCTGCGTGGTGGCGAGCCTCTCTCATTGCCGTATATTCACCCTTGTAGTCAATCAGTGTCTTGATATGGCGGAGCATAACCACCATTTTTTCAGATACGCTGACAGGAGGCAATACTCTGCACTCGTTTAAATATGCGTTTACTCTGCGGAAAAGCCAAGGATTCCCCAAAGCTCCTCTGCCGATCATTAAGGCGTCGCAGTTTGTTTCTTCAAGCATTATTGCCGCTGACTGCTCGTCAATTATATCTCCGTTTCCGATAACGGGAATATCTACAGCCTGCTTTACCTTTGCTATGATATCGTAGTCAACCTTTCCGGAATACATCTGGATTCTCGTTCTGCCGTGAACTGTTATAGCTGAGGCTCCGTTTTTTTCTGCGATTTGTGCAAGCTTTACTGCGTTAACGCTGTCGTCGTCCCAGCCCTTTCTGATTTTTACGGTTACGGGAATATCGACCGCAGAGGAAACAGCTTTAACGATTTCTCCTGCAAGGACAGGATTTTTCATAAGGCTTGCACCGCCACCGTTCATAGCAACCTTTGGTGCGGGGCATCCCATATTTATATCTATTATATTTGGGTGGTATTCAAGGCATTTTACGGTTGCCTGTGCCATTATTTCGGGGTCGTCGCCGAAAATCTGTGCTGCAGCAGGGTTTTCATTTTCACCAAGGGTTAAAAGCTCGCTGCTTTTTTTATCTCCCATTGTAAGACCCTTTGAGGATACCATTTCCGTGACTGTATAGCCTGCACCGTAATTTATGCAAAGCTCACGAAAAGCTCTATCGGCAACGCCTGCCATCGGTGCTAAAAATACAATATTTTCAAATTTTACATTTCCTATATTCATAAACTATATTCTATCATATTTTAGTTATAAACGCAACAAGGACGGATTTGTTTTATTCAGAATAATGGGCAAAATAAAAAAGGACAGGATGACACTTATCCTATCCTTTTGATATCCTATTTTTCGGAAGCAGCCTCTTTTTCTGCTTTTCTCTGAGCTCTTTTTTTCTTTGCCTTGTAGCCTAAGAGCTTGTCCAAATGCTCGTCAGGTGTTGTGCACGTACCGATTGTAACTGTACTCGATCCGTAGATTCCGTGGAAATCCGAGCCACCCGTCATCAGAATTTTGTTCTTTTTACAAATTCCGCTGAGCATTTCAATCTGGGCATCTGTGGCTGACGGATGCCACACCTCGATACCGTCAAGACCCATTTCAATATACTTATCTATCTCGTCAAAATTATCAAAAAAAGCAGGATGAGCCAAAACGGCGATACCACCTGCACCGTGAATTTCGTCAATAACCTCTTTAATATCAGGATATTTGGTAGGTGCTAAAATATTAGTTTCGCTGTCACTTGAAAACAACGCCTTATACAAATCTCCGAAAACCTCGTTAGTATATCCCGCGTCCATAAGAGCGTGCATAATATGCTGCTTATAAAGATTTGTTGAGCCGGAAGCGTGGGCTATAATGAAATCGGTTGAAACAGGAAAACGAGATGCAACCTTCAGCATCATAATCTGACCTGCTCTTTTTCTTGCTACAGAGGTACGCTTACAGAGACCCTCAAGTCTATCCGGAGTATCTGCAAGGTAGCAAAGGATATGAACCTTTTTACCTGCCTCATTATCAAATGCCGAAAGTTCAACTCCGGGTATAACGGTTACTCCGTATCTTTTTCCGATAACCTGACCTCTTACAGTTCCTGCCAGGCAATCGTGGTCTGTTATGGCAATGGTATCAATTCCGCTTTTTTGGGCAATAACAATAAGATCTTCAATGCCAACAGACCCGTCACTAAGCTTTGTATGACAATGTAAATCCGCTGCCATAACAATCTCCTTTCAATTGTGCTTGGGTTTTGCTGAATAGGGGATAATTACTGACTACAAATTTTTAGAAAAACAACAATATATAGTAATTTACAAAAAATAGCAATTTGTCCCTCAAAATATATGATACCACTAATTTGCGGTTTTTTCAAGTTTATTTTTGGACAAAATTGGAATTTTTATCCATAAATAAATAATTTGTTAATTTATTCGATATTATTAAGAGCTTTGGCAAGTTTGCTTACAGGCAAACCTACCACATTAAAATAGTCACCGTCTATTTTTTCAACCAGTAAAGAGCCTTTTCCCTGTATTCCGTAGGCACCTGCTTTATCAAAGGGCTCTCCTGTGCTGATGTAAGTGTTTATTTCTTCATCTGTAAGCTCAAAAAATTTAACTCTTGTTTCAACAGAAAAGGTTTTGGATTTATTATTTTTTATAACTGTTACACCTGTGAAAACGCTGTGTTCTTTTCCACTTAGTATTCTCAGCATACTAAATGCGTCGGCTTTATCCTTTGGCTTGCCCAGAATTTTGCCGTCTATTGCCACAACTGTGTCTGCGCCTATAACGGTGTCTTTTTTGTTTTTAAAAGGCTCTGCCTTGATTTTTGAAAGATATTCAACTGCCTTGTCGGGAGAAATGCTTTCGGGTAGAGTTTCGTCAACATTAGCG
Organism: Eubacterium sp.; assembly: GCA_051892435.1. Taxonomy (GTDB): domain Bacteria; phylum Bacillota; class Clostridia; order Oscillospirales; family Acutalibacteraceae; genus Eubacterium_R. The sequence continues at coordinate 3,474 of JBJFGE010000069.1, read as the reverse complement.
GTTTTTATTACAAAATCCTCTGTAATTATTGAGAGAAGCTCTTTTCGCCTCGGCGATTTTGACGCAAGAATTATCATTATATTGCACCTCTTTGGTAAAGCCCTCTTGTATATTTAAAATCAGGCTTTCCTCCACATTCGTAAAGTCTAATTATTTTTTCAACCTGACCTTTGCTTTCTGTTGAAAAACAGAAATGAATAAAGTCTGTTTTTATTTCGTCAAGGCGGTCAAGCATATAAATGGGAACGGAATTTAAAACCTCAACACAGGGGTAGTCTGTGCACATTACAGGAAATTCAAAGCCCTTTCTATCAATGAGCTTTCCGCTTTTATTGCATTCATAACAGCCGATATCGTTTTTCACAGGGCAGTTTCTGGTGAGCATAAGGGGAAGTCTGCCATATGCGATTATTCCCGTATCCTTTGCGTTAATTCTGTTAGCCTGCTCCAAGGTCAGCTCAAATGACAAAACAGGAGAGTTTATGAGATTTGCACTGACGCTGTTAAAAATATTCAGTCCAAAATCGCCGTAAGCCTCAAATCCCATATTTTTTGCAAGATAGTAGCCATTTATTGTTGGACATAAAATATTTCTCACACCGATTTTTTTCAGCCTTTCAAGCCTTTTTACAATTTCCTTTTCACAACCGAACATTCCTCTTGGCAAAGCTGCTCCGGCTCGGTTATCAACAAAATCCTCAGCCGTGGAATTTAGCGGAATGAAAATTCTTTTGAATGGGTACTTATCGGGAATTTGCTCGGGGCTTGAAAATACTGCCGTAGCATATGGCGTATTATTTTTCTTTTCGGGAAGTACAACCTCAAGAGGCTTGCAGATAATCTGCGGAATTTCAACTCTATTAAGCTCCTCTACTGCTTTTCTTCTCATTTCATTTATTTTTGATGCAGGGAGAATAAGTCCGTCGTCAACTGTTACGTCAACCTTATTTGCATAAAACTGTGTACCGCCTAATTTTGACAATCTTTCGTTAAGCGACTTTTCCGTCATTGGCTTGTTTATTGCTTTTTCGGGAATATCTCCCGTAACGGTAACTGTTTTTCCGAGAGCGGATGCAGTTAATACACAGGGCTTATTTTCAAAGCATTCAAAGGCGATGTTAAGAGGAACAAGAGGATTTTCGTTATCGTAATTATGGCTGATTTCCTTTAGTACATTTTGTGCGGAAACCACATCCTCCTTTTGCCTTGTGCCGAACATATTTTTACCCATTTTATTCATAAGGTATCCGTCTGTAAAACCACTTCTTGAAAAAACAGAACGCAGGGTAAATTCATCTGAGGCTGAGTAATCACCATCAACTGCCCTTTTAACTGCTGTTACGGCGGCACTGACGTATTCAGGGCGTTTCATTCTGCCCTCAATTTTCAGGCTTGTAATGCCGTCAAGCTGTGAAAGGTCCTTGATTAAGCTTAAATCCTTCAGGGATAGAGCGTGACTTTCCTTTCCGCCTGCAGTGAATGGCAGACGACAGGGTTGGGCACAAAGTCCTCTGTTTCCGCTTCGTGAGCCTATCATTGATGAAAGATAGCATTGCCCCGATACAGACATACAAAGAGCACCGTGAACAAATATTTCAAGCTCAAGGTCTGTACTTTCTTTCATTTCCCTGATTTCTTCAAGTGTCATTTCCCTTGGCAGTACAATTCTTGAAAAGCCTGTCTCCTCAGCCATTTTTGCACCTGAGGGCGACATTATGGTCATTTGAGTTGAGCCGTGAAGTCTTGCCTGCGGAAAATGCTCCTTTATTAATTTTGCAACGCCTAAGTCCTGAACGATAAAAGCGTCAACTCCTGCTTCAAGTGCTGATTTGACAGCGGTGTAAACAAGGGGGATTTCATCGTCGGATATAAGAATATTAAGGGTTAAGTAAACCTTAACCCCTCTTTGTTTACAGTATTCTACTGCACCTTTAAGCTCCTCGTTATCAAAATTGCCGGCGTTACGTCTGGCATTAAACAGCTTACCGCCAAGATAAACTGCGTTTGCACCGCTTCGTACACCGGCAATCAGAGACTCCATGCTTCCGGCAGGAGCCAATATTTCAAAATTCATAAAAGCTTTCTCTTTCGTATATCTTATTTGTTTGCAAGCTTATCTCTAAGCTCGGAGATTTCACGGTTGAGCCTTTCAACCTCTCTTCTTGCAACATCAACCTCCATACGTGCTCTTGCACTGTCCTCAAGGTAATCCTTAATCTGAGCACGGAGATTATCAGAAGATGCGGTAGCTTTTTTGCAGGCGTCTGCCTGGTCAAGTGCTACGAGCACTGCCGCCTGTGTCATTGAAAGAGATGGATTGGAATTGCAGATGCTTCTGATTTCGTCATTAATCTCCTCTGCAAGACCTTCTACATATTCGGGTTCGTCCTCTGTTACTATTGTATAGGTTGCACCGCCGATTTTAATCTGCACCTTATTTTTGTTCATATTTGTCACCCTTTCGGAAAAATCTCTTTATTGACATATTTCTACCTATTAAGTATATCAACAAAGAGTCTAAATGTCAATTGCGATTAATATGGATAATGTGTAAAAAATAAAAAATAAAGAAAAAATTAAAAATGCTTTTTTCTCTTGCCAAAACAGTAGAATAGAGGTAAAATAATCAGTAATAGAAGAAAAAAAGGTAGGAGAATTTATGCCCGGTGCGGAAAATTTAGGACTTTCATTTCTCTCTCTTTCAAATTACATATTCAACAGAACTCAGGAAATACAGGAAAAGGTTTATCCTGATAATCTTTCGTCGTGCTATGGCTATATTATTTCCTATCTTTGCGATAATGAGGAAAAAAATATTTTTCAGCGTGATATTGAAAAGGAATTTGATTTAAAGCGTTCTACGGTTTCAACTATCTTAAAGGAGCTTGAAAAGGAAGGACTTATTGAAAGAAAGTCTGTTTCAAATGACGCAAGATTGAAAAAGGTAATTCCAAGCGAAGGTGCAAAAATGATTAACGAGGCCTGTAGAAAGGAAGTTGATGTTTTCTTTGAAAAGCTCATAAGCGGAATTAATCCACGAGATTTGGAGACATTTTCGAGAGTGACCTCAGTATTGAAAATAAAAGTTGAGAATATGAAAAAGGAAGATAAAAAAGCAATTAAAACCTTTGACACAGAAGAATGAAAACAAAAGGCTTTCCCGTTATTTCGGGAAAGTCTTTTTTAGGTATAAAAGATAAGTTAGGGTATGTATAGTACATCTGCAAAGCAAATATATTATGTTTCCGCTAACGCGGAGGGTTTTTCATTTCTTTCGTGTTGCGAAAGAAACGAAACAAAGATTCGTTTGCGACTGCTCGCAGTGCGAGATGAAAGGAGCAATAAGAATTGGCAGTGGTCAAAATTTTAGAATTGCTTTAGCAATGAATGAAATTTTGGGTACCGCAACTGTAGATTACAAATTAGGGTTTGTATAGTACATCTGCAAAAGCAGATATATTATGTTTCCGCTAA
>JBJFGE010000068.1:0-1755 GCA_051892435.1 Eubacterium sp. | reverse complement strand
TATCCGCTCGGGCAAATCGGAATGCGGTCAGAAAGTTCTCCGACACTAAATAATTGAATTATCAAAAAACAAGTAAGGGGGTGATTAAATGGAGAGTACAAGCTTTATGCGAGTTGATGAGGTGGCTCAGGAACTGGGTATCTCAAAATCCTATGCCTATAAAATTGTTCAGAAGTTAAACGCGGAATTAAGCAGTAAAGGTTTTTTGACTATTTCAGGGCGAGTAAATAAGCAATATTTTATGGAACGCACTTGCTATGGTGCAGTTAAGAAAGAGAGGGATTAAACAATGGCAGTCTACAAGGACGAAAAAACAAACACTTGGAAAGTCTACTACCGTTTTACAGACTGGCAGGGCAAAGTCCACCAATCTACAAAACGAGGCTTTCCAACCAAACGAGAGGCTCTTGCGTGGGAGCGAGAACAGCAAAATAAGGTGGAAGCTGATTTGAATATGACCTTTGAAAGCTTTATTGACACCTATACAGCCGATATGAAGAACCGACTGAAAGAAAACACTTGGCACACAAAGGAACACATTATCCGAACGAAGCTGCTGCCGTATTTTGCAAAACGGAAAATTAACACTATTCAGCCGAAAGACATTATCGCTTGGCAGAACGAAATGATTAAGTGCCGAGATAAAAACGGAAACCCTTATTCTCCAGTCTATCTCAAAACTCTACACAATCAGCTCAGCGCTATCTTTAACCACGCCGTGAAGTATTACGGCTTAAAGGACAATCCAGCCGCAAAGGTTGGCAATATGGGTAAAGCTAAGGCGAAAGAAATGCTTTTCTGGACACAGGACGAGTATAAAAAATTCTCCGAAGAAATGATGGAAAAGCCCGTTTCATTTTACGCCTTTGAAATGCTTTATTGGTGCGGTATTCGTGAAGGAGAATTGCTGGCTCTCACACCTGCGGATTTCGATTTTGACCGTCAAACGGTTACAATCAATAAATCTTATCAGCGAATCGGCGGTCGTGACCTGATTACAGAGCCAAAAACGCCGAAAAGCAACCGTACTATCAAAATGCCCGAGTTTCTCTGTGAGGAAATGAAGGACTATATCAAACAGTTATACAGAATTGACAAGAACGACAGATTGTTTGAGATAACAAAAAGTTATCTGCATCACGAAATGGATAGAGGTGCTAAGGCGGCAGGTGTAAAGCGCATACGAATTCACGACCTTCGTCACAGCCATATTTCGCTTTTAATTGAGATGGGATATTCGGCGGTTGCGATTGCCGACCGTGTGGGACACGAAAGTATCAACATCACTTACAACTACGCTCACCTTTTCCCCTCCACACAGAACGATATGGCAGACAGGTTAAATCAATTTAGGAAAGATGGTGTATGAAATGTCACTTAAAAATAGGGATGAGCATAACCGCTGGCGTAACAAAACCGTAGCGTTTCGTGTATCGCCGGAGGAAGATAAGCAAATCGAAACTTATGTGCAACTTTCCGGCTTAACCAAGCAGGACTATATCACAAGGAGACTCACGCACAGAGATATAGTTGTGCAGGGAAATCCGAGAGTGTTCAAAGCCTTGCGAAATAAGCTTGCCGATGTGCTTACAGAATTACAGCGTATTGAGGCAGGCGGTGAGGTGAATGATGAGTTGCTGGATTTAATTGAAATGATAGCCGATATCCTCGGCGGGTTAAAGGAGGAATCAGAATGATAAATAAAAAAGAAATGACCGCCCGTAAATCATCTGTTGGCGCAGATGAAAGGCAGTC
>JBJFGE010000067.1:0-1767 GCA_051892435.1 Eubacterium sp. | reverse complement strand
TATGCCACCAAGGATGAAATCATTAGTGGAATCGGTAATAAATATAAATCCAAGGAAAAGACCAAAAAGAAGGATAGACCGTTCCCGTCCGCATCACATCATGCTAATGAACAGAAGCAAATGCACCATTCAGAGCATGAAGAAAAAACGGATGATTTGGAAAGCCCAAAGGATCGACCGAAACCACAAGTGGTAACAAATATCAATAAAGGCAAAGAAACAGTTGAAAAGGTTCAACAGCGTTATGAAGAACAAGTTTTCGCAGAAGGAATAAATAAGCAATAGGGTGTTTTCTAATGCACCCGGTGGGTGCATTAGATAGCACTCAAACAATATGAAAGGTCAAAAATTGAATGAAAGGAAATTATCATTTAGTTCCCAATTGCATATTTGATGAAGGCTTTACTCCTTATGAAATATCTGTATATGGATATTTGGCAAGCTGTTCTGACAAGTCAAGAATGTGCTTTCCCACAAGAGAAAACATTGCGAAAAAATGTGGGATAAAATCTGTTAGAACAGTGGACAAAGCAATCAAAAATCTTGAAGAGCTCGGATACATAAATAAGACCATCAGATACAATTATAACGGAACGAACACAAGCAATATTTATACACTAAACAAAATGGATTAAGGAGATACCATTATGGAAAACAATACAAATATTGTTCGGGAGGACACTGAAAAAATGGTGTTCTTAACAACATCCGATGTTGCAAGAACACTTGGCTGTACCGAACAGACGGCAAGAAAGCTATTCAAAAGTGACGACTTTCCGTCAATACAGGTGGGAAAGAATTACAAAATACTTGAAAGCGAATTCATCGCTTGGTGCCACGGTAAAAGGAAATAACATCACTAACAAAAAAGCCTTGACAAAGCAGTTATTACTGTTCTGTCAAGGCTGATTTTTTGTTTATATTGACTAAAGGAATATTGAAAACCGGTGTTTTGGTTAGCTTAATGCATCTTGCAAAAGCTGGAAATCCCTTTATTTATGCGGGATTCGGAGTTGCAACTTGGTTGCAAGTTTACCCAAAATTTAACAATATCCAACTGTTCTCAAGTATCGGCAAGTGTAGTGGGCAAAGTCCCGAAAGTCCGATGAATAGGGCATTTCACGGCTTTTGGCAATAAATAAGAGCAGGTACGAAACCTGCTCTCGTTGGTCGAGGTGACAGGACTTGAACCTGCGGCATCCTGCTCCCAAAGCAGGCACTCTAGCCAAACTGAGTTACACCTCGTTATATGTAAAACCCCGTAGGGTGTTACGGCTATATGTAAAACTCCCGTAGGAGTGATACGCCATTTGCACTGTTAAAGCCTACGCCCATTTCTTAATGCTTAGATATAATATACTATAAATTAAAATTTGTCAAGAAAAATATTTAATTTTTTTATAATATGTGGTAGAATAACCGTAAATAAATTTTTGGAGCGTAGGGTTATGGATAGTTGGCAATTTAATTTACCTGTAAGAATAGAATTTGGAATTGGAAAGCGTAAAGAAATTAAATCGTTTATAGACGCTATCGGCGGCAAAAACGGCGTTTTGGTATCATCGCGCAGCTTTGCAAAAAACGGAGTTGCCGAGGAATTTGTAAAAATAAGCCAAGGTGCTATTAAAGCAGTTTTTTCCGATATTAGGCCTAACCCCACCACCGACAATGTTAACGCCTGTGTTGATGTTTTAAGAAGCGTTAATGCCGATTTTGCCATTGCTCTGGGCGGCGGCTCGCCAATGGATTGCTGCAAAGCGGCATGTG
>JBJFGE010000066.1:0-6745 GCA_051892435.1 Eubacterium sp. | reverse complement strand
GACCAATGGTCGCCCCTACGGTCGTTTCATTCAACAACTCTTCGACAAACCCTAATTTACTAAACTGATTTGACATAAAACTAAATAATGCTATAATGTATTCATAACAAAAAACGAGGTAGAAAAATGGATAATTTTAAGGTAATAGAAATAAAAAGAAGTGTTTTCGAAAACAACGATAAGGAGGCTGACAGAGTTCGTCAGGAGCTTAAAAAGGAAAAAACCTTTTTGCTTAACCTTATGTCCTCTCCCGGTAGCGGTAAGACTACCACTCTTAAAGCCACTCTTTCACGCCTTAAAGACGAGATGAGAATAGGCGTTATGGAGGCTGACATCGACAGCGACGTTGACGCAAGGACTATTGCCGATACAGGTGTTCGTTCAATCCAGCTTCACACCGGAGGAATGTGCCATTTGGACGCAGGAATGACAGAGCAGGGAATTAAGGAATTCGGTACAGCCGACCTTGACCTTGTTGTTCTTGAAAACGTGGGAAATCTTGTTTGCCCTGCCGAATTTGACACAGGTGCAGTTAAAAACGCTATGATTTTATCTGTTCCGGAGGGAGACGATAAGCCTCTTAAATATCCTCTTATGTTCACTGTTTCAGACGTTGTTTTGATTAATAAGATTGACACAAAAAGCGTGTTTGATTTTGACGACGAGGCAGTTGTACAGAGAATTCATAGGCTTAATCCTAATGCTGAAATCTTCTTTATTTCAGCAAAAACAGGCGAGGGTGTTGACGCTTGGTGCGACTGGCTCAGAAATGCTGTTAAAGAATGGAATAAATAATGCACGAATTAAGTTTAGTTATGGAAATTTTCGACTTGCTTGATGAAATTTCCGAGGAACAGGGACTTAAAAAGATTAAGTCCGTTACGCTGGAGGCAGGAGAGCTTTGCGGAATTATTCCCGAATATATTGAGGAGTGCTGGAGGGTTGCCGGTCAGGACAGTCCCTATGAAAGCACTCAACTAAAGCTTATTAAAATTCCCTCTACTGCCCTTTGCTCCTGCGGTGCAGAATACGAAATGACGAAAAATTCCCGCATCTGCCCTGTGTGTCATAAGACGGATTATACTATTGTTCGAGGCAAGGAATTTAATATTTTGGAAATTGAGGGGTGTTAAATTCCTATTGACTTTGACAATACAATAATATAAAATTGTATTTGTATTAGTAATCCTATAAAAAGGAGAAAATGTTATGAGTAAATTCAAGAAAATTATATGTGTTCTTCTCTCAATGCTTTTTGTAGCAGGCTGTTTTGCAGGCTGTTCTTCAAAGGGTGAAGCCGGAGAAATTACAGACGAAACAATGCTTATTGCTTATACCGAGGAAAATGCACCGTTTATCTATACGGGTGAGGACGGAAAGCTGACAGGCTTTGACGTTGAGGTTATGGAAGCTATTTTTGACGATGTTAAAAATGATTACAAGGATTATGAATTTGTAAAGGTTGATGCTGATTACAAGATTGGCGAGGATACTGCATATACCGACAAGGACGGAAATGATTACATTGCATATGTAATGGTTGGCGGTGTACAGAGGGACACAGGCTCATTTAATAAGGATTTCACCTTTACCGAAAGCATTATCGATAACAGAATTATCACAGTTTCACAGTCAGGCAGTAAAATTGCTGATTACTCAGATTTAAAGGGTAAGAATGTTGGCGTAGTTACTGATCAGGCAATGACTGCTCTTGACGCAAACAGCGCCATTAAGAATAACTGCAAGGTTGTTAAGGAATATGAGAATATCAATACTGCATTAAGCGACCTTGACGCAGGTAAGCTTGACGCTGTTGTAACAGACGAGTTTAGCTTTAATGTACTTGAGAGCAAAGACAATTACACAGTTCTCAGCGGTGAGCTTGATACAATAAGCTATGTATATGCATTTAAGAAGTATGATTGGTATGTTGACTCGATAAATGAGGCTGTTTATGAATTAAAGAGCCCTGATTATAACGATGCAGACGAATTTACACCTTTGGTTGAAAAGTATTTCGGCTACGATGCATCTTCATTTGATTACGAGCCTGTTAAGGAATAATATCATTTAAATTGCAATAATAAAAAATGCAGGAAAGTGTTTAGCTTTCCTGCATTTTTATTGTCAGATGATTTTATGATTAATCTTATTTTCTGTGGATGATTGCTTCTCTTTCGGGGCCGTTTGAAACCATTGTAATCGGGAAGCCGATTTCGCTTTCGATAAATTCAACGTAGTCCCTTGTTTCCTGAGGAAGCTCATTGTAATCCCTGATTCCTCTGATATCGCAGTGCCAGCCCTTCATTGTTTTAAGAACAGGCTTGCATTTTTTAAGAGTAGGAGTAGTTGGGAAATCCTTAATAACCTTGCCGTCAACCTCATAGCCAACGCAGATTTTGATTTCCTCAAGATATGAAAGGCAGTCAAGAGCGGTCATAACAACCTGAGTTGCACCTTGACATTCAACTCCGTAACGTGTAGCAACGCAGTCAAACCAGCCAACTCTTCTCGGTCTGCCTGTTGTAGCACCGAATTCACCCTTGTCTCCGCCGTGGATACGAAGCTCCTGTGCCTCGTCCTCGTCAAGAATTTCAGATACAAATTCACCTGCACCTACTGCTGACGAGTAAGCCTTTGTTACAACAACGATATCCTCAATTGAATGAGGAGGAAGTCCTGCACCTACAGCACCGTAGCCTGCAAGAGTTGATGATGATGTAACCATTGGATAAATACCGAAGTCAGGGTCTTTAAGAGTACCCAGCTGACCTTCAAGAAGAATATTTTTGCCTTCTTTAAGTGCATTCATAAGATATGTATGAGTATCACATACGTAAGGAGCAATCTTCTCTCTGTATTCAACACAGGTTTTGTAAAGCTCATCTTCGTCAAGAAGCGGCTTGTTATATACATATTTAATAGTAAGATTTTTGAGAGTGCAGATGTTCTTGAGCTTTGCTTTAAGTGTTTCGTCATCAAAAAGCTCATTTACCTGAATGCCGATTTTTGCATACTTATCACTGAAGAACGGAGCGATACCCGACTTTGTTGAGCCGAAAGCATTTTTGCCAAGTCTCTCCTCCTCATATTCATCAAGAAGAATATGATACGGCATAAGAATCTGTGCTCTTTCGCTGACCAAAAGATTAGGATTAAGTCCTGCCTTTTTAACATCCTCAAGCTCATTTAAAAACTTGTTGATATCAAGGGCAACGCCGTTACCGATAATGCAGGTTGTGTGGTCATAGCAAACACCTGACGGCATAAGATGAAATGCAAATCTGCCGTGCTCATTGATAATTGTGTGGCCTGCGTTTGCACCGCCCTGAAAGCGTACAACGATATCACTCTGACCGGCAAACATATCGGTGATTTTACCTTTACCCTCATCGCCCCAGTTTGCACCAACAATAGCTCTTACCATTTTGATTTCCTCCTGTTTGGGAAAATATAGTCTGTAATTGAAAACAAAAGCCACGGTGATTGAGGAAACCACCGTGCCCTTGATTTATTATATTATAACAGCAAAATAAAGTCAATAGCGAAGTAATCTTTATCACGTTGATTTTTATCAGATAATATGATATTATCAGTATACCAAAGTATTTTTAAGGGGTATTACTATGGACTTTAAATTTAATTTTGTTTATAGAACAGAAAATGAAAAAAGAGAAACAACAGAGATAAATAATGATGATTTTTCTGTTGCAGTAAGCCACAGTGACGGCATAATTTCTCTTGTATTAAAGCCAAATAAGAAAATCAGCTTTGACAAATTTGAAATGACCTTTGACCGTCAGTATAAGAATACAGACAGGATTTTTCCTAACGGATATCAAAGCTGGACCGTTTCTCGTGAGTATGCACCTAAGGATAAAATGGACGAGTTTAATCCGAGAAAATTCGGTTTGGAAAAGAAGAATTTTAACTTCCTCGGAATGTGGGGCGCAGGTGATTTAACATTTCATAAGTATCCCGAAAAAAGCGGAATTTTCTACGGCTTTTCCTATTGCTATATAAGACAGGGCGGAGATATTACTCTTTACGGCTCTCTTTCCGAAAGAGCAGGCTATACCATAATCACATTTGATACAAACGAGTCCACCGTAAGTATTGAAAAGGACTTAGAGGGCGTTTGGTTTGACGGGGAGAAGGAGGTTCTCTCTCTTGCTGTTATTGACGACGAATACGACAAAGCCTTTGATAAATATTTTGAGTTGATGAATGTTTCTAAGCCAAGGGTTAATCGTAGCTGCGGATACACTACCTGGTATAACTATTATACAGGCGTTACCGAGGATATCGTCAGACGTGACCTTGAGTCTATTTCAAAGCTTGATACAAAGGTTGACATTTTCCAAATTGATGACGGCTATCAAAGAACTGTAGGCGATTGGCTTTATATTGACGAAAAGAAATTCCCTACAGGTATGAAAGCCATAGCCGATGAAATTCACGGTAACGGTATGAAAGCAGGTCTGTGGCTTGCTCCCTTTGGTGCAACGCCGAAATCATATGTGTTCAAAAAGCATAAGGATTGGCTTGTTCACGACGAAAAGGGCAAAATCCATTATGCTTCTCAAAACTGGGGCGGATTCTTTGCTCTTGATATTTATAATGAAGAGGCAAGAGAATATATCAGAAATGTTTTTGACACCGTGCTGAATGTTTGGGGCTATGATATGGTTAAGCTTGATTTCCTCTATGCCTGCTGTATTATTCCTATTCACGGAAAAAGCAGGGGAGAAATTATGTGCGACGCTATGGATTTGCTCCGTGAGGTTTGCGGTGATAAAATAATTCTCGGCTGCGGCGTACCTCTTGCACCTGCCTTCGGTAAGGTTGATTTTTGCAGAATCGGTGCAGATGTGGGACTTGACTGGGATAAAAAGCCGTTCTCCCGTGAAGATGTTTCAACCCAGCATACGCTTCTTAATACAATTTTCCGTCGTCACCTTGACGGCAGAGCATTCCTTAATGACCCTGATGTATTTCTTCTTCGTGAAACCAATTTGAAAATGCCTCTTTCTCAGAGGGAGATTATTGCTCAGGTCAACAGCCTTTGCGGAAATCTTCTGTTTGTCTCCGATGATGTTGCAGAGTATGATGCTAAGCAGAAGCAGATTTTTACCGAAACTGTTACAAGACCGAAAGCAAAAATACTTTCAGCCTCTATTGATATAAATGATGATATTTCCATTGATTATTCCGTAAACGGCGAAAAGGGAAATCTGACCTTTAATATTAAAAACGGAACAAAGAGAATAGTGTAGATCTCTTGAATACTTATAAAACCTATGGTATAATTAGGCTTTAGGAGTGATAAGTATGAAAATTTCAACAAAGGGCAGATATGCTCTTAGATTGATGATAGATCTGGCAGAGCATCAAAACGAGGGTGTTGTTGCACTAAAGGACGTCGCAAGCCGTCAAGGTATTTCTAAAAAATATCTTGAGCAGATTGTGCCGTTACTTAATAAATCAGGCGTTCTGCGTACCACAAGAGGCTATCAGGGCGGCTATATGCTTGCCAAATCTCCCGATAGCTATACTGTGGGTGATGTTTTGAGAATTACAGAGGGCAGCCTTGCACCTGTTTCCTGCCTTGATGATGAGGTGAATTTGTGCGATAGGGCAGATTCCTGTATCACTCTTTCCGTTTGGCAGGGGCTTTATGATGTTATTACAGAGTATCTCGACTCAATAACCTTGCAGGATATCATAGATAACGGCAAAACTCTTGCCGCTGATGAATATTATATTTAGTGGGTAAGATTATGCCGAATCAGTTTTCAAGAACAGAGCTGCTTTTGGGAAAGGAAGCAGTTGAAAAATTATCAAAGTCACGTGTAGCTGTCTTTGGTGTGGGCGGTGTCGGCGGTTATGCTGTTGAGGCACTTGTGAGAAGCGGCTTGGGGAATATTGATATTATTGATAACGATACTGTTTCTCTAACTAATCTTAACAGGCAGATTATCGCTCTGCACAGTACAGTGGGAAAATATAAGGTTGATGTTTTGTCAGATAGGATAAAGGACATCAATCCGAATTGTAATGTTAGGGCATATAAAACCTTTTATACTCCCGAAACGGCAGGGGAATTTGACTTTTCCGATTATGATTATGTGGTTGATGCTATTGATACCGTCAAAGGTAAAATTGAGCTTGTTATGCAGGCAAAGGCAGCAGGCACACCGATTATCAGCTCAATGGGTGCAGGAAATAAGCTGGACCCAACAGCATTTGAGGTTGCCGATATCAGCAAAACGTCGGTTTGCCCTCTTGCAAGAGTAATGAGATATGAGCTTAGAAAAAGAGGCGTTAATCATTTAAAGGTTGTTTATTCAAAGGAGACTCCCGTTACTCCAAATGAGAGTGACGAGGAAATTGCCGGCAGACGTCAAATTCCCGGTAGTACTGCTTTTGTACCTTCAGCAGCAGGACTGATTATTGCAGGGGAGGTAATAAAAGATATAATAAAATAAAAAAATACTTGACAAATCCAAATTTATATATTAGAATGTTCAAGCATTAAGAAGTAACGCCCGAGAGGGCTTTACATATAACGAGGTGTAACTCAGTTTGGCTAGAGTGCCTGCTTTGGGAGCAGGATGCCGCAGGTTCAAGTCCTGTCACCTCGACCAATGGAGAACAGATACCCAAACGGGTATCTGTTTTTTCATTAATATGATTTATACAGGACTTGAACCGTTGCGGCAGGCTTATCCAAATTCTGCTAATA
>JBJFGE010000065.1:0-28901 GCA_051892435.1 Eubacterium sp. | reverse complement strand
CCGGTGGAGCCTTTCGCAACGAGTGCGCAACCTTGCAGTCCTACTCCCGCAACCACAAAAAGAAACCATCCTTTCGGATGGTTTTTATTTTTTTAGTGTGTAAAACTCGAACCTACGACACGAGGTTTCAAATTCCGCAGGAATTTGACAGAAAGGCTCCGGTGGAGCCTTTCGCAACGAGTGCGCAACCTTGCAGTCCTACTCCCGCAACCATAGGACAAAGATACCCAATAGGGTGTCTTTTTTATGATAATTTAGGGATGATGTAAGGTTAATATTTAATCATCACAAACATAAAACTTATCTATATTGAATAAAAAATTTCAAAATATTGCATTTCTATTGTGAAAAATGTATTGCATTGAAATGACTTATGTAATATAATAATATTACCAGAGAATTTCAATTTTTCAAAAATCAGAAAGGAGATAGTTATGAAAAAAACCTTATCACTTTTGTTGTCTATCATTATGATAGCGACGACCCTCTTTGCTGTTCCGTTTACGGCAAAAGCAACAATTCCCTTTGAAAGCGCAAGGGAATTGACTCTTGATAAAACATATCTTGTCAAAATAACCCAAAAAACGGATATGGGTGTGTTCAAATTCACACCGACAGAAACTGCAGTTTATTCCTTCTCTTCATCAAGAGATGATGACGCAGATGCCTACTGCGAGATGTTTGATGAGACAGGCAGATTCATTGCGTACAATGATGATGATTACGACTTTGAATTCAATCTTACGTACACTCTGTATGCAGGCAAAACATACTATTTTACGACACATTCTTATGGCTTTTATGAATCAAACACGTATCTTAATGTGTCTATGAAAAAGACGGATTATGCCGTTACAACTGTTACAGATGCAAACTTTACATTTGCTGATGGTGCGGTTTCCTTTTATACTACTGTAGATAAATACGGAAATCTAAGGTTTCAATATTACCCCTATGATATGACAGGAAATAAGCTTAGCTTATCATTTTCTGACGGTACCACTAAAAACTATACCTATGACGAAAGTTCTGATTGCTTTTTTAATGATGAAGATACAAGCGACAATATTTATGCTCGTATAAGCTCTAATTATCAGCTGGCAGAAGCAGGCTATGTAGATGAAGAGTCCTATGTTTTGAGTTTTTATTCATTAGATTGTATATTGCCTATTGATATTTCTGTTAATCAGAGAGTATCGTCATTCACCTATACTCCATTGGATCCTAATTTCTCGATAGCTCGGACTGATTCTCCTGATGGCTATCCGGTAATAACTCCGGCAGAGATTGAGGTAACCTACGCAGATAATTCGACTGCAACATTCTCAAACTATGTGGGCGAAAATTATTCGTATCAAGAATTCTATAACGTTGCCGATACATCAGATTACTATTACTTAGAATACAGTCAAAATTGTGATTTTTCCAAGGTGGGTACTGCATCGGTTCAACTCGCATTTATTGATAAAATTGAAACGTTTAATTTCAATGTAACCGAAAGTTCAACATCAATTGAATCTGTTACCTTCGTACCTGATAAAGAAATAAAGTTAATTGAAGACGATTTCTACTACCCGATGGATTACTTCTGGGATGTCAGCGGAACTCTTACTGTTACAAAAAAGGATTCAACCGTAGAGGTATATACAGGTACTCCGAATTCGGGACTTGTTGATTCCGAAGGAATGGTTATGAGCTATGATTTAGAATGTAACTATTATGATTCATATTCCTGGACAGCAGGTCAGAACTATTTCAGATTCTATCTTGACGGCGTTGTATGTACTGTTCCTGTAACAGTTATCGGCGTCACAAATGCAACCTTTGTTCCCGATTCACCGATTGTGTTATATGATACAGGTTGTTATGATTGTGAGGACTGGTATGGGGATGTTACCGGTACAATAACTCTTTATTATTCCGATGGTAGCCAGGAGGTTTACACCGGCTATGCCGATGAGCATTTCGAAACCGCAGACGGTAAGTATCTTCCTCTGAACATTACTCACTATGACAGTGATGCTGACAACTGGAAAGTAGGCTCCGATAATTACTACAATTATCATATTGGGAATTTTGTCTGCCCTGTAAATGTAACTATTAATCATCAGATCATAACTGTTGCTCAAAAGGATCCAACCTGTACCGAAAATGGTTATACAGCTTTTGAGTTTTGCTATAACTGCGATTACCAAACACAATCCACAGTTATACCTGCAACCGGACATATTGACGAAGACGGTAACAGTATATGTGATGTATGCTCAGATACGTTTAGCTTTAATGTAGTTCAGCCCATTGATGTTGATACAGTTTGCGGTGGCTCTGCAACATTCACAACAGGTGCTTCTGTTGATGGCTGCACATATCAGTGGTACTACAATGGAAGTATTGCAGATGGCGAAACCAGCAGTACATTTACAATAAATGATTTGACTACATCAAATGACGGTGATTCTGCTTATTGTGTAATTACGGATTTTAATGGTCATCTGGAGACCACCACTGAAGCGTATATTTATGTAAATCACTCATTCACAGACGGTGAAATACTTACACAACCGACCTGTAAAAATTCGGGCGAAAAGGAAATAGTATGTAGCTGTGGATATACAGACGTTATCTATATTGCTCCGCTCGGACATAATTATGTGACCGTAAATGCCGTTCCTGCAACCTGTACAACCGAAGGCTATACCGGTGACGAGGCTTGTGAATATTGCGGAAGATTAAAAGAAGAGGGCACTACTATCCCGCTTGTTTCTCATAATCCTGTATCTGTAAACAATGCAGTTATGCCTACCTGCACAACAGCAGGAAGGGAAAGCGATGTTAAGTGTGCTAATTGCGGTACAATTCTTGCAGTAGGCAGAACTATTTCTGAAACAGGTCATAACTTTGGCAATAATTCTCCTACTTGCTTAACCTGTGGTACACCTAATCCAAATTATGTACCAGATCCGTCTACACCGACAGATCCGTCTACACCGACAGATCCGTCTACACCAACAGATCCGTCTACACCAACAGATCCGTCTACACCGACAGATCCGTCTACACCGACAGGTTCATCTACACCGACAGATTCATCTACACCGACAGATTCATCTACACCGACAGATTCAACAACACAGCCAACAACTGATACACAGCAGGAAACAACTACCCAAAAGGCAACTACAACCATGCCTGCAAGTGTAAAGGTAAGCGGTAATGTTTATAAGCTTGACAAAAATGGCAACTATGTTTCAACAAAGGTAAAGAAGCCATCAATCAGCAAAACAACAAAGGCTAAAAAGTCCTTTAAGATAACATGGAAAAAGGTGTCGGCAGTAAGCGGATATGAAGTACAGTACAGCACATCAAAGAAATTTACTGCAAAGACCACAAAGACAAAAACGGTGAAGGGCAATAAGTCAAAGACCCCATCCGTAACAATTAAAAACCTTAAATCAAAGAAAACATATTATGTTCGTGTACGTACCTACAAAACAACAAAGGTAAACGGAAAAACAATCAAGGTATATTCTTCTTGGTCAAAGGTTAAGTCTGTAAAAACTAAATAATTAAGTAAAGCAACACGGCAGGATTAATTTCCTGCCGTGTTTGCTTCGTAAGGCAATGTATGACAATTCTCCGGGTATCCAAGGCGGAAAAAGGTACACTGTACCTTTTTCTGATAATTCCGCATCGTGCCCTGCACTCGCACAATTATATCGCCTTGGTCCGAATCCCACCCTGAAATTGATAAATAAAAAAAGGAACTGAAAAACAGTTCCTTTTTCTTGGCGCAGAGGGTGGGATTCGAACCCACGCGCCCTTTCGGACAAACGGTTTTCAAGACCGCCTCGTTATGACCACTTCGATACCTCTGCGTTTATCGCTCAATAATATTAACACAGACGAAGGAATATGTCAAGGTTTTTTTATCGAAAAATAATATTTGATTGCTATTGGCTTATAAACTTGAAAATATGCTTAATTATTGGTATATTATATGTGTAAGTATTTTATAATTTAAGAGGTAAAATGATGAAGGCTTGTAAAGTTAGTATTATTCTTCCTGTATATAATACAGCAAAATATCTTGAGCAATGTGTGGAAAGTCTTTTAAATCAGACTTTGGAGGAAATTGAGATTATTGCTGTTAATGACGGAAGCACGGATAATTCTCTTGAGATATTAAAAGAATATCAGTCTGAAAATCCAAACAAGGTATATGTATATAATATAGAAAACCATGGTGTTAGTTATGCAAGAAATTTCGGATTAAGCAAATCAAACGGAGAGTATATCTGGTTTGTCGATTCGGACGATTTTACTGAAGAAGATGCTTGTGAAAGGCTCTATAGTAAGGCTGTGGCTGACAATAACGATTTAGTCCTTTTCAGCAGATATGATATTGATGCTCAGACCGGCGAAAAGGTGGGTAATAAGACATTTCATTTTAACCAAAATTTTAAGGCATCGGATAAGCCGTATGAGTTGGTAAAGCTCTCACCGTTTCCTTGGAATAAATTTATAAAAAGAGAGCTTTTAAATAACGTTTCTTTTCCTGAAGGCATCAGATTTGAGGACCTTCCTATTTCATTTATTCTTTTTACAAGAGCAAAAAGTGTGGGCGTAATCAATGATTTTCTTTATGATTACAGAGTTCAAGTAGGCTTTTTGAGCAAATTTACAGAGTCTACTCTTGATATTGTTAAAGCAATAGATTTTCTTAAAAAAACTCTTGATTCAGACGGTACTCTATTAAATTATAAGAGAGAGCTTGAGTATATTACTATCCGTCATTTTTGCTATAGATTTGAGCAGCTTTTGACCTTGTATTCAAATGAAGATTACGAGCTAAAGAAAAAACTCATCAATACTCTTTACGATTATCTCGACAGCAATTATCCTGATATGTTGAATAATCCATATCTGCTTTACAATTTGCCCGACAGAATTTATCGACTTTCTGATTTTTATTTGTCAAAGCAGGCTTTGCTTGATTATGTTGAAAAGACAAGGAATATGACTGCAGAGGAGCAGGTCATATACAATGCAGAGCTTACCGAAAAATTTTCTCCTTCACCTAAAAAGGCAAAAACCTTTGACGTTATCAGAGAGAAAAAGGATGAGAAATCTCTTCTGTTTAATACAACACAAAGAACATGTGATGTTGAAAATACAGCACTTTTTATTTCCGGTGCAAAAAAAGGCATCAGCTCTTCATTGCTGTCTGTTCTTATCTATGTGAACAAAAAATGTCCTCAAATGAAAACTGTCGTTGCCTGCAGTAAAAAATCAGTTGAAAGACTTGAAAAAATAATTAAAAATTATCATCTTGACAATACAGAAATTATAAAAAGGGGAGGAGAAAGGTACGTAAGGTCTGCCGCTTTGGCAAGGTATGTATTTGCTGATTGTCCTACAGAACACTATTTTTCACCGTCGGAAAATCAGAGGTACATTAACTTTATGACCGAATATACAGTCCCTAAGGAAATATTTAAGCAGGATGGGGATAAATTTGATTTTTCTGCGGTCCAGAGAGGTATGATTGTTTCTGACTTTACTGTTTATCAAAGTAAGAGCAGTAAAGATGCTTTTGAAGAAAAATACAAGGTTTCTGGATTGGGTGTAAAATCTCTTTACACTCTATCTCCTGAATTAGATATCAACGGCGTAAGTGATATTAAATCTGAACTTGGTTTAAATGATAAAAAGATAGTTCTTCTTGCTCCGAAATATAAGGCAGGAGAGGATAGAACGCCTATTAAAGCATATAGAAAATTTATGGCATCGCTTATTCAGCTTGACAGCGAAATGGATGACAGCGAAATCGGTTATCTCTGCCTTGATGGATTTCCCTTTGACGCCGATACAAGCATTTTCAGCCACATTAAGCCTATGCCCGAAGGCTATGACCTGTTTGATTTTGCTGGCTCAGCAGATGTTGTTGTTACAAATTATCACAGACTGCTTACTTCCTGTAAGAATATTTCTCATAAGACCATTAGATATATAACTGATGAGAAAATGTATATTGAGGATTTTGAGCTTGAAATAGACGGTGAAAAATATTTAACCTGTAAGGATGTATCAGAGCTTTTAAATCTTATTCACAGCATTAAGAAAAGTGAAAAAAATGATGTAAAATTCAATGAATGTGAAAAACTTTTTGATGCAATAAATAACGGTACGGATGTTGTATCAAATGAGTCAGAGGAAGCAAGGGTAATATATTTTCTCGGCGGAAAACTGACAGAAACAAGAATAAGAACGTTTAAAAGAATTGAACGCAATAATTCAATCAAAAAATATTATCTTGCTTTTGATGAAGCAAAAAATCCTAATTATAAGGATGAGCTGTTAGACCTGATTAAAAGCAGAAATTATATTCCTGTCAGATTTGATACAAACAGCTCATTTGATAAAAAAACAATTTCCACTATTTGTTCAAAGGGAAAGCCGCCGCTTTTCAGTAAGGAAAAGTTAGAGGAAAGCAGAAAGATTGAGAGAAGAAAATATTTTGGCAATATTTCCTTTGACGAAGCAGTAATGATTTCTGTAGGTGAGATTGAGCGAAACCTTATGTTTATCGGCTACACACGGCAGTTAATTTACAGCTTTACTTGGTTTAGTATGGACAAATATAACAGTAAAAAGCCTTTTAAGTGTAAGGTTGATTATATTTGCAAAGAACTTGAATACGCACAAAAGGTTGTTATTCCGGAAGAAATGCAGGGTGTGAAGGCTATAAAAAATCTGAAAACAACTACGGAATTTGAATGATTTGAAGCAACGCAGAAAAAGGCTGTCCTGAAAACAGGACAGCCTTAAAATTTTTTTGCTTTATTGTTTTTCTTCGTTCATTTTAGCGAAGCATTCACTGCAATAAACAGGCTTTTCACCATTTGGAACGAAAGGAACCTTGCATTCTGCACCGCAAGCAGCACACACAGCATCGTGATATTCACGGTGTGCCTTTTTCTTCTTATCACGGCATTCCTTACATCTCTGTGGTTCGTTTTCAAAGCCTTTTGAGTCATAAAATTCCTGCTCTCCTGCGGTGAATACAAATTCCTGTCCGCAGTCTTTACATACTAATGTTTTGTCCTCGTACATTTTTAAATACCTCTTTGATTTTATTTGTCGGATTTTATGTACCGGTAAAAGCTTATACGAGTCAGCTTTTTACGGATACGCTGTATTGCGTTGTCAACAGCTTTAGGTGTTTTGCTTAATCTTTTTGCAATTTCATTGTAGCTGCATCCGACTATATGCAGTCTCAAGACCTCGTTTTCAAAATCAGAGAGATTTTCACGAAGAACATTGGTCAACAGTGAAACGCTTTCCTTAGCAATAAAAATTTCCTCTGCACTAAGACTTACGCTCTGTCCGAAAATTTCCTCCTCCTGATACTCCACGATATTCTGCTGGGGAATATCCTTTTGACGAGAAAATTTTCTCAATGATGTCTGTATAGAATTATCTATGCAGACAGACGCATAAGTCTTAAATGCGGCACCCTTGCTCCAATCGTAAGACTTTATAGCTGCAAGCAGACCTATCATTCCCTCTTGAATAAGGTCATCATATTCCATCGGGGATGAGGTATACCTTGAAGCAATAGACTCGACAAGAGAAGTGTACTGCATTATCAGTGTCTCAGTCTGAATTTTATTGCCTGACTGCGCATTTGAAAGAATTTCGTCAGCCGCTGTATTATTAACTTTTGACATAATTCTCTCCCACCTTAGTTAATATAATAACAAATCACTTGAAAATAGTCAACAAAAAACGCATAAAAATATGGAAAAAATTTAAGCAAATCGACAAATTATTACAAAAATACCCGACTTTTCCGACTGTTTATGACAGAAAAATCGGGAGTGTTCAAAAACTTAATTTATATTACTTATACGTTAAAGCGGAAGAGAACAATATCTCCGTCTTTCATGATGTATTCCTTACCCTCTGAACGTACAAGCCCCTTTTCCTTTGCCGCATTCATACTTCCGCAACTCATCAAGTCGTCAAAGGAAACAACCTCTGCCCTGATAAATCCTCTTTCAAAATCGGTATGAATTTTACCTGCTGCCTGAGGAGCCTTTGTTCCTTTTTTGATTGTCCATGCTCTAACCTCAGGTTTACCAGCGGTAAGGTAGGAAATAAGACCTAAGAGTGAATAGCTTTTTTTGATAAGTCTGTCAAGACCGCTTTTTTGGAGTCCCATATCAGCAAGGAAAAGAGCCTTTTCATCCTCGTCAAGCTGGGCAATTTCAGCCTCCATTTCAGCACAGATAGGAAGAGTTTCTGCACCCTCCTCGTCAGCTATTCTCTGAACGGTTTTATAATATTCATTTTTCTCAATACCGTCTATAAAATCATTTTCACCCATATTGCAAGCATAGATTACAGGCTTTGTTGTGAGAAGAGAAACCTCTTTTAAATATTCCTGCTCGTCATCGGAGATTTCAACACTTCTTGCGGTTTTGCCCTGTTCCATTTCAGACTGAAGTCTTTCAAGAAAATCAACCTCGCCCGCAATTGTCTTATCACCCTTCATAGCTTTCTTTCGACTGTCAATTCTTCTTGCGAGAATTTCAAGGTCGGAAAGAATAAGCTCAAGGTTGATTGTTTCAATATCTCTTGCCGGGTCGACACTGCCGTCAACGTGTGTGATATCATCATTTTCAAAGCACCTTACAACGTGAATTACGGCGTCAACCTCTCTGATGTGAGAGAGAAATTTGTTGCCGAGACCTTCGCCTTTTGATGCACCCTTAACAAGTCCTGCAATGTCTACAAATTCAATTGTAGCGGGAGTAAATTTGTCAGGAGCATACATTTCTGCAAGCTTATCAAGTCTCTCGTCAGGAACACTTACCATACCTACGTTCGGCTCGATGGTGCAGAATGGATAGTTTGCACTTTGTGCTCCTGCGTTTGTTATGGCGTTAAATAATGTACTCTTGCCGACATTAGGCAGTCCTACAATTCCAAGCTTCATTTTTTTATCTCCTTATGAGTCAGTGTTTTTCAATCACATACAAGTATATAACAAATCTCTTCTTTTTACAAGTTAAAAATCTCACATCCGTCTTATCTGGAAATATCTTGCATTATTTGGGTTAAACACTCTTGACTTTGGAGATTAAATAATATATTATATCTAGTAAATATTTTTTGATTGTAATGCAAAAGGAGAGAGGAAAATGAAACTCAACGGTTCTCAGATTGTTCTTGAAACCCTTAAAGAGCAGGGAGTAGACACCATATTCGGTTATCCCGGCGGAACAATTCTGAACATTTTTGACGAGCTTTACAAATACGGAGATACATTTAAACACGTCCTTACAGCTCATGAGCAGGGTGCTTCTCACGCTGCCGACGGCTACAGCAGGGCTACAGGTAAGGTGGGAGTCTGCTTTGCAACATCAGGACCGGGCTCAACAAACCTTGTAACAGGTATTGCTACTGCTTATATGGATTCTGTTCCTGTGGTTGCTATTACATGTAACTATGCTACATCAGGACTTGGCAGAGACTCCTTCCAGGAGGTCGATATCTGCGGTATTACTATGCCGATTACAAAGCATAATTTTCAGGTTAAGACTGTTGAAGAACTTGCTCCTACAATCAGACGTGCTTTTAAGATAGCAATGAGCGGAAGAAAAGGACCTGTCCTTGTTGATATTCCAAAGGATATTACTGCCGCAGAATGTGAATACACTCCTGAGCCTGCTCAGCAGCCTGAGGAGCCTGTTCATCCTAAAAACAAATGCTTTGACAGAGCAGTTGAGCTTATAAAGAATGCGAAGAAGCCTCTTATTTATGCAGGCGGCGGAGCAGTTTTGTCAGAAGTCGGCGAGGATTTAATTACCTTTGCTGAGAAGATTGATGCTCCTGTTGTTTCATCCCTTATGGGACTTGGTGCTTTTCCAAACGGTCATCCTCTTCATATCGGACTTATCGGTATGCACGGTCATTTTGAGGCTAACAAGGCAGCGCACGACTGTGATGTTTTGATTGTTGCAGGTGCAAGATTCTCTGACAGAGTTGCAGGAAACAGAAAGAAATTTGCTCCTAATGCAGAAATTTTACATATTGATATCGATTCCGCTGAAATGGACAAGAACATTGTTTCTAATTATCATTTGAGAGGCGATCTTGCTCAGCTTATTCCTGACCTTACAAAGGCTATTGAGCAGCTAGACCACACCAACTGGAAAAAAGAAATTGACGGATACAGAAAGCCTTTTGTTCAGCTTCAAATCGGTGACTACGTTAATCCGCAGACGCTTATTGAGAAGATTGACGAGATTACAGATGATGATTCAATCGTTGTAACAGACGTTGGTCAGCATCAGCTTTGGGCAGCACAGTTTTATAAATACACTCAGCCAAAGACCTTCCTTTCTTCAGGCGGTCTTGGTACTATGGGATATTCGATGGGTGCGGCTATCGGCGGCCAAATGGGCTGTCCTGACAAGCAGGTTGTTATGTTTGCAGGTGACGGTGGTTTCCATATGAATTTGTCTGAGCTTGCAACTATGGCATCATACAATGTTCCTGTTAAGATGTTTATTATGAATAACACAGTTCTCGGTATGGTACGTCAGTGGCAGAAGCTGTTTTATGAAAATCGTTTTTCTGATACCGATCCTCACAGAGCAACTGATTTTGTTAAGGTTGCAGAGGCTTTTGGTGTTAAAGGATTGAGAATCAATACTAATGATGAAATTGATGCAGTTCTCAAAGAGGCCTTCTCTTATGACGGTCCTGTTCTTGTTGATTGCAGAATTTCACCTGATTCCAATGTACTTCCTATGATTCCGCCGGGAGGCGCTCATACGGATATTATTGAGAAATTCAACTAAGGGGGCTTTGGCGATGAAAGAAAAATTAGTATTGTCTGTACTTGTTGACAATGAAAGCGGTGTGCTTCAGAGAGTAGCGAGTCTTTTCTCAAGAAGAAGCTATAATATCAGCTCTCTTACTGTAAGCGAAACTGAGGACCCTGCTTTTTCAAGAATGACTATTGAAACATATACAGAGCCTGAAAATGTAAGACAGATTAAATGTCAGCTTTTAAAGCTTGAAATAGTAAAAAAGGTTTCAGAGCTGAAGCCTGAAAATTCTGTTTCCTCTGAGCTTTTGCTAATTAAGGTTCACGCTCAGGGCATTGAGCAAAAGAATTCTTTGCTTTCTTTAAATACTCACTACGGAGCTCGTGTTCTTGACGTTTCAATGACAACAATCACTCTTGAATTTACAGGCGAGGGCGACGCTATTGATGAATTTGTTGAAGAAATAGAAAAGAATTTCAAAATTGTTGAGCTTGCACGTACAGGTGTAACATCTCTTGAAAGAGGCGAAGGCTCTTTTACAGATGACATTTAACCTAGCAGGTAAGCATATATATTTTAATGAAAAAAGGTGAAAAATATGGGAATGACAATGACGCAGAAAATTCTTGCCGCTCACGCAGGACTTGACAGCGTGGTTGCAGGTCAACTTATTGAGGCTAAGCTTGATATGGTCCTTGGCAACGACGTAACATCTCCTGTTGCTATTAATGAGATGAATAAATTCGGCAAGACATCTGTTTTTGATAAGACAAGAATTTCTCTTGTAATGGACCACTTTACTCCTAACAAAGATATTCAGTCTGCTGAAAACTGCAAGCAGGTAAGAGAGTTTGCAAAGAAAAATGATATTCTCCACTACTATGATGTAGGAAATATGGGAATTGAGCATGCACTTCTTCCTGAAAAAGGTATTGTTACCTGCGGTGACTGTATCATCGGTGCGGACTCACATACATGTACATACGGTGCAGTAGGTGCTTTTTCAACGGGTGTAGGTTCTACTGATATGGCAGCAGGTATGGTAACAGGCAAGGCTTGGTTTAAGGTACCGTCTGCAATAAAGGTGGTAATCACAGGAAAGAAGGCGACCTTTATCAGCGGTAAGGATGTTGTTCTTCATCTTATCGGTGAAATCGGCGTTGACGGTGCTCTTTATAAGTCACTTGAGTTTACAGGTGACGGCATTAAAGAGCTTTCAATGGACGACCGCCTTTGTATTTCAAATATGGCTATTGAGTGCGGTGCAAAGAACGGAATTTTCCCTGTTGATGATGTTACTCTTGAGTATGTAAATGGACGTTCCCTTCGTGAATATAAGGTTTACGAGGCTGATGCAGATGCTGAATACGACAGCGTAGTTGAAATTGATTTGAGTAAGCTTGAGCCAACTGTTGCATGTCCACATCTTCCTGAGAACACAAAGACAGCATCGGAGCTTGAGAATGAAAATATTAAAATCGACCAGGTGGTTATCGGTTCATGTACAAACGGACGTATGGAGGATATGAGAAATGCTGCTGCAATTCTTAAAGGCAAAAAGGTTGCAAAGGGCGTACGTTGCATCGTAATTCCTGCAACTCAGGCTATCTATCTTCAGTGCGTTAAAGAGGGAATAGTAGAAGCATTTATTGAAGCAGGTGCTATTGTTTCTACTCCAACCTGCGGCCCTTGTCTTGGCGGTCATATGGGAATTCTTGCTTCCGGCGAGAAAGCAGTTTCAACATCTAATCGTAACTTTGTGGGCAGAATGGGACATACAAAATCTGAAATTTATCTTGCGTCTCCTGCAGTTGCGGCGGCATCCGCTGTTAAGGGCTGTGTTGCAGACCCGAGGAATATATAAGGAGGCAATGAAATGAAGGCTAAAGGTTTAGTACATAAATTCGGAGATAACGTTGATACCGACGTTATTATTCCTGCACGTTACCTCAATAAAAGTGATGAGGCTTGGCTTGCTTCTCACTGTATGGAGGATATTGACGCTGATTTTGTAAATAAGGTTAAGCCGGGCGATATTATGGTTGCAGAGGCTAATTTCGGTTGCGGCTCTTCACGTGAGCATGCTCCGATTGCTATTAAGGCTTCAGGTATTTCCTGCGTTATTGCTTCAACCTTTGCACGTATTTTTTACAGGAATGCTATTAATATCGGCTTGCCTATTCTTGAATGTGATGAGGCAGCAAAGGATATTAAAGAGGGCGATGAGGTTGAGGTCGATTTTGACAGCGGTATCATCACAAATGTTACCACAGGCAAATCCTACAAGGCACAGCCGTTTCCCGAGTTCATTCAGAACATTATCAGAAACGGTGGACTTATGAAGTCTTTGGATAAATAATTCAGCAAAGGTAAATTTTAAGATGCAGTTACTACTTGATGAAAAAACACTGAGATGTGTGTGGGGCTCAACAGGTGAATATTGGTTTTCAAGAACGGACTATGCTGTTCATTCTTCTTCAGATTTGAATGTAGAGAGCAGTGCCGCCCTTATGGAAAACGGATTTATTCCTTTCTTTACAATCAGTAATGAGGAGCTTATCAGAGCTTATATCAGGTTTTTGAATAATAAAAAGCTATCAGCAGTTTTTAATACTCTTTCAACACAGGAGGTTGCAGATACTTTTTGGAAGTATCACAGTGCTTATTCAGATATTTCCGATGGCTTCGGAGATTTTGAGAAAAAATATGTTCTTGATAAAGCAATCTCTTGGTGTGTTGAAAACAATATAGAATATAAGACAACATAAAAACAGACGCTTCATTTTTTGAAGCGTCTGTTTTTATTTATAGTTTATACGTAAGAATGTTCGACAGTTACAACAATATTTATTGAGCTATCTTCTTCTTTGAATTTATCCCTGACATCCTTTAAAATTTTATCGTTTGTAGTGGTTTTTGAAAACGGAACTACAAGGTCGAAAATAAGATTTGTATGTGTTTGACCGTCAACAAGTCTGAAATCGTGAAATTTGTAGTCAGGGTTATAATCGGTGAGTATTCTATTCGTAAGCTCTTTGTATCTGTTTACCTTTTCGTTATTTATTTCAATAGGATCCATATGTATGCAGATAACTATTTTAAGCTTTTCGCTGATTTCCTTTTCAATGTTATCTATGATATCGTGGATAACTACTATATCTGAGTCGGCAGGGACTTCGGCGTGGGCAGAGGCAATAATTCTTCCCGGACCGTAGTCGTGTACGATTAAGTCGTGAACGCCCACAATATGCTCGTCGCTTAGCATAATGCTTTCAATTTCTTCAACAAGTTCTTCTGACGGTGCTTGACCAAGCAGAGGACCTATTATATCCTTAATAATGTCAATTCCTGCTAACAAGATCAAAACCGCAACGAAAAGGCCGATAATTCCGTCTGCTCTGTTAAATTTTGTGAAAGTTGAAAAAAGCAAAGCAATGATTGTTGCACCGGTGGCAATGCAGTCATTGAGGCTGTCTTGCTTAACCGCCTTCATATTGATATTTCCTGTAGCCTTGTAAAGATTATTATTAAAATATGCCATCCAAAGCTTCACACCGATTGCGGCGACGAGGATTATTAAATTCCAAATTCCGAATTCTACAGCTTCAGGATGAATAATCTTCTCAACAGAGCTTTTTCCAAGCTCAAAGCCCATAAGAATGATAAAAAACGAAACTATTAAGGCTGATATGTATTCAATTCTTCCGTGACCGAAGGGATGCTCCTTGTCAACAGGCTTTGCCGACAGCTTTGCTCCTGCAATGGTAACAACATTTGAGCCTGCATCTGACAGGTTGTTTACTGCGTCTGCGGTGATTGAAACCGAATTTGTAACAGAGCCTACAAAAAATTTGAAAATACATAGTATAACATTACAGATTATACCTGTAATTCCGCTAGTAATTCCCAGCTTTTCCCTTGCCTCTGTGTTATCCCAGCCTTTTTTATCGATAAGCTGTTCTATTTTTTTCTTTGTCATATTATTACCTCACAAAAGGAAGATATTTCCGTGAAAAAATATTATACTACATTTTATTCCTGTTTACAACATTTTTACTCTTTAAAGTTTAACTTTCTTATGCTATAATAACTATGGTGATGAAATGAAGAAATTTTTGATAATAATGGGTTCGCCCCGTGAAAATGGAGTTTGTCAGGAGCTTATAAATCAGGTCAGAACTTATTTTCTTGATTGCGATATAAAGCTTTATGATACTTATAAGATGGTGCCTGCACCTTGTACAGATTGCAA
The DNA here is from genome assembly GCA_051892435.1 of Eubacterium sp. Classification (GTDB taxonomy): domain Bacteria; phylum Bacillota; class Clostridia; order Oscillospirales; family Acutalibacteraceae; genus Eubacterium_R. The sequence continues at coordinate 13,808 of JBJFGE010000065.1, read as the reverse complement.
GTACTGCGAATATCACGACGGCTGTTCCAATAAGGATTTGGATGTGTTTTTTGAGGATTTTGAGGATGCTGATTATATAGCATTTTTCACTCCTGTTTATAATAACTTTTTTCCTGCCCCGCTAAAGGCGGTTATTGACCGCTTTCAGAGGTATTACAGTGCCCGTTTTAAAAGAGGAGCTAAGCCCCCTATAGAGAAGCCAAAACGCGTGGGAGCAGTTATCGCCAGCGGTTCAAATGCAAGACAGTGTGCCGATTATATGGTTGGAACTCTCCGACAGGCATTTACTGTTCTTAACGGTGAATTTTGTGCAAGATACTACATCCCCAATACCGATACAGGAAAATATACATTCAATTTGGTTGAACTTCAAAAATTTGTCCACCAATTAAGAGGAAGCGAATGATTGCAGCCCGAAATTCTGTAAAAGAGTTTCGGGCATTTTTTTATTCCTACCGCATATATAATTTATATATTATTTGTTGATTATTAATAATTTATATGGTATAATTGTACGACTTAGAATGGAGAATTGCGTATGATTATTCTGGGAATTGACCCCGGATATGCCATTGTTGGCTGGGGAGTTTTGGAATACAAGGCTAATAAATTCAAGGTTTTAGGCTACGGTGCTATCACCACCGAGGCTCATACACCTTTTCCTTTAAGACTTCAGACGATTTATAACGATATGTGCTATATTTTTGAAAAGTATAAGCCTGAGGTTATGAGTATGGAAAAGTTATTTTATAACAATAATGCAAAAACCGTTATTGACGTTGCTCAGGCAAGGGGAGTTATAACTCTTTCAGCCCAGAATTACGGAGTGGATATTTTTGAATATACGCCACTACAGGTTAAGCAGGCGGTTGTAGGTTATGGTAGGGCAGAGAAAAAGCAGGTACAGGAAATGACAAGGGTTATGCTTGGACTTGCTAAGGTTCCAAAGCCCGATGACACTGCCGATGCCTTAGCTATGGCAATCTGCCACGGTCATTGCAGTGGGTCAATTATGGGTGATTTATAAGGTGAGAAATTATGATATATAATTTAAGAGGAACATTAACAATTTCTGATGTAAATTACATAGTTGTGGAGTGCTCTGGTGTAGGCTTCAAGTGCTTCACAACGCTTAACACTGTTAAAGACTTGGGACGTGTGGGTGATGAGGTAAATGTTTTTACCCATCTTGCAGTAAGAGAGGATGCAATGGATTTGTACGGCTTTGCAACTGTTGCAGAGCTTGATGCCTTTAAGCTTCTCATCACCGTTTCGGGTGTGGGGCCTAAAGCGGCGGCGGCTGTCCTTTCGGAGCTTTCTCCCGATAAGCTTGCTTTGTGTATAGCATCAGGCGATGCTAAGGCGATTACAAGAGCACAGGGAGTAGGTAAGAAAACTGCCGAAAGAATTGTCCTTGAGCTTAAAGACAAAATGGGTGCTATTGCTTCCGAGAGCGTTTCTCAGTCCGTGATAAATGCCTCATCAGCTGCGGCGGATAATGAAACTGCCGAGGCTGTGGCTGCATTGGTGTCTTTGGGATATTCTCAGTCTGATGCGTCAATGGTTGTAGGTGCAATGGATAAATCCTTGTCGGTTGATGAAATGATAAGACAGGGACTTAAACAGCTTGCTAAAAATCTTTAGGAGGTAAATTATGCAGGAAACTGAAATGGATTTTGAAAACAGAATAGTTACCTCAGATTTCACTCCTGAGGATAACGATATAGAAAATTCTTTGAGACCGAAGGTTCTTGACGATTATATCGGTCAGGAAAAGGTTAAGGAAAATCTTTCTGTTTATATCAAAGCGGCAAAAGGTAGAGGTGAAGCCCTTGACCACGTATTGCTTTACGGTCCTCCGGGACTCGGAAAAACTACTCTTGCAGGAATTATCGCAAATGAAATGGGAGTTAATATCCGTATCACAAGCGGTCCTGCAATAGAAAAACAAGGCGACCTTGCGGCACTTCTCACTAATTTGCAGGAGGGCGATGTGCTCTTTATTGATGAAATTCATCGCCTTAACAGACAGGTTGAAGAGGTCCTTTATCCTGCAATGGAGGATGGTGCTCTTGATATCATAATCGGTAAAGGTCCGTCTGCAAGGTCAATTAGGCTTGACCTTCCGCATTTCACACTTATCGGTGCAACAACAAGAGCAGGTCAGCTTTCAGCACCGCTTAGAGATAGATTCGGTGTGATTTTCAGACTTGAAATGTATACTCCGACACAGCTTGCATCAATAGTAAAAAGAAGTGCAGGAATACTTGAAATCCCTGTTGATGAGGACGGTGCAATGGAAATTGCCTCCCGTTCAAGAGGAACTCCGCGTATTGCCAATAGACTTCTCAAAAGAAGCCGTGATTTTGCACAGGTTAAGTACGACGGTGTTATCAGCAAGGAAGCATCAGTTGATGCTCTTTCGAAAATGGAAATTGACGAGCTTGGACTTGATAATATCGACAGAGTTCTTTTAAGAACTATGATAAAAAATTATAACGGCGGTCCTGTTGGACTTGAGACCATTGCCGCCGCAATCGGCGAGGAAGCCGTTACAATAGAAGATGTTTATGAGCCGTATCTTATGCAGATAGGCTTTTTGTCCAGAACTCCCCGAGGAAGATGTGCAACAGCTCTTGCATATAAGCATTTGGGAATTGAGCAGGACGGACAGCAATCACTTTTGTAATTAAAGCTAAATGCTTTCATAATTTAATATTGAAAGGTTTGTTTTTATGGGCAGATTGTTCGGAACAGACGGTGTAAGAGGAGTAGCAAATGAGGATTTAACATCTGAGCTTGCTTTAAAAATCGGAAGAGCCGCCGCAATGGTACTGTTAAAGGAAAGCAAGTCGGCAAAGCCTACAGTTCTTATCGGACGTGATACACGAGCCTCGGGAGATATGCTTGAGGCGGCACTCACAGCAGGATTTTGCTCTGTGGGTTGCAATGTGCTTTCCGTAGGAATAATTCCTACTCCTGCTGTTGCTTTTCTCGTGGAAAAGTACGGCTGTGAGGCAGGTGTTATGATTTCGGCATCTCATAACCCTTGCGAGTATAACGGTATAAAGATTTTCCAGAGTACAGGCTACAAGCTTGATGATGCTATTGAAAATGAAATTGAGGATATCATCTTAAATAACAGCGAGGAAATCCCTGTTGTAACCGGCGGTAATGTTGGTAACAGAATGTTTTGCAAAACTGCAGTTAAGGATTATGTAAATCATATTGTTTCAACTGCAAGCGTCAGATTTGACGGCGTTTCGATAGCCATTGACTGTGCAAACGGAAGTGCCTCTGTCTGTGCGAAGGAGATATTTACCTCACTTGGTGCAAAATGTCTTATGCTTTCAGATACACCTGACGGCACAAATATTAACGATAACTGCGGTTCAACTCATCCTGAGGAGCTTATGGAATTTGTAAAAAGCTCTGCTTCTGTTGATTTGGGAGTTGCCTTTGACGGTGATGCAGACCGAGTTATTGCAGTTGATGAAAACGGAAATATTGTAGACGGCGATAAGATTATTGCAATTTGCTCCAAGAGAATGAAGGAGGAAGGAACACTTGCAAAAAATACCGTAGTTGTAACGGTAATGAGCAATATGGGTTTCTTCAAATTTTGTGGCGAAAACGACATAAATTGTGTGAAAACAGCCGTAGGTGACAGATACGTTCTTGAAAAAATGTTAAAGGACGGTTGTAATATCGGCGGAGAGCAAAGCGGTCACGTGATTTTTCACGATTTTGCAACAACAGGTGACGGAGAGCTTACTGCCGTTCAGCTTATTGAAACAGTAGTAAAATCTAAAAAATCTCTTTCTCAGCTTGCTGATGTTATGAAGGTTTATCCGCAGGTTTTGATAAATGTTCAGGTAACAAACGAGGGAAAGAAGAAATATAACAACGATGAATATATTATTTCGGCGGTACAACAGGCTGAAATGGAGCTCCACGGCGACGGCAGAGTGCTTGTTCGTGTCAGCGGTACGGAGCCGTTAATAAGAGTAATGCTTGAGGGCAGTGATTTGGAGCAGATTACTGCTTTAGGCAATGAAATTGCAGACGTTGTTCGTGAAAGATTATCATAAATAAAAATAAGGATTATTAGCTATGAGGTATTCAAAGGACTGGAAGGACTACGAGCTTATTGACTGTACAAACGGCGAAAAGCTTGAACGTTGGACAAGAGAAATACTTATACGTCCCGACCCGCAGGTTATTTGGAAAAGCGAAAAGACCTGTAAGCAGTGGTATATGCCTGATGCAAGATATGTTCGCTCAAAAACCGGCGGCGGAAAGTGGCAGGTCTTTAACCACATCCCTTCACAGTGGCAGGTTAGATATAAGGACTTGATGTTTAATATAAAAACTATGGGATTTAAGCATACAGGGCTTTTTCCCGAGCAGGCTGTCAACTGGGATTTCACACGTGAGGTAATAAGAAATTCTGGACGTGATGACGTTAAGGTGCTCAATCTTTTTGCATATACGGGAGCTGCAACTGTAGCCTGTCTTAAAGAGGGTGCAAGCGTTGTTCACGTAGATGCGTCAAAGGGTATGGTGCAGTGGGCAAAGGAAAATGCCGTTGCATCAGGAGTTTCGGACTGCGATGTTAGATGGATTGTTGACGACTGCTTTAAATTTGTTCAGCGTGAAATCAGACGAGGCAATAAGTACGATATCATAATACTCGACCCTCCAAGCTATGGCAGAGGACCGAAAGGTGAAATTTGGCATCTGGAGGACAGTATTTATGATTTTGTTAAGCTTGTTTCTCTGGTGCTTTCAGACGAGCCTTTAATGGTGCTGTTGAATTCTTACACAACAGGACTTTCTGCCTCTGTTATGAAATATATTCTTGATGATGTAATTACGAGTGAAAAGGGCGGAAGAGTAGAGGCTGATGAAATAGGACTTCCTCTTTCTTCAAAGGACAGGATTTTACCCTGTGGCTCTTCTGCTATATGGATGTTAAAATAATGAATTTAATTGAATTTGAAAATGTTGATTTTGCTTATGAAATAGACGAGGACGATGATACTAAAACTCTTGTTCCCGTGCTTGAAAATTTGAATCTGTCGATAGAAAAAGGCTCTTTTGTTGCAATCCTCGGTCATAACGGATCGGGTAAGTCAACTATAGCAAAGCTCACAAACGGAATTCTTTTTCCGCAAAAGGGCAGAGTGCTTGTTGACGGTCAGGAAACAAAAGAGGACGATTCTATTTTTGATATAAGAAAAAAGGTGGGTATGGTTTTCCAAAATCCCGATAATCAGATTGTTTCTTCTATCGTTGAGGAGGATGTGGCTTTTGGTGTTGAAAATCTCGGAGTACCTCCTGAGGAATGTCGCAAGCGTGTTGACGAGGCACTGAAAACAGTCGGTATGTACGAGTACAGAACTAAATCACCCAGTAAGCTTTCAGGCGGTCAGAAGCAGAGGGTTGCTGTTGCGGGAATTATCGCAATGCGACCGGAATGTATAGTTCTTGACGAGCCGACCGCAATGCTTGACCCAAGCGGAAGGCGTGAGGTTTTGGAAACCGTTAAAAAGCTTAACAGTGAAGAGGGAATAACAATAGTTCTTATTACTCACTATATGGATGAGGCTGTTCAGGCTGATAGAGTTATAGTCGTTGACGACGGGAAAATAAAGCTTGACGATACTCCCCAAAAGGTGTTTTCTCAGGTGGATAAGGTTAAGTCCTTTGGACTTGATGTACCTCAGTCAACGGAGCTTATTTACCGTCTCGGTCTTGAAAGCAATAAAGTTATATTAAATGCAGAGGACTGTGCAGAATTTTTAAAATCACTTATTGTTCAATCGGAGGAAAATTGTTAAATGGCATATCTTGTCTGTGAAAATTTAAAATATCTTTACAGCGTTGGTACTCCCTTTGAAACTGCCGCTCTTGACGGTGTCAGCTTTGAGGCTGAGCAGAGTGATTTAATAGGTATTATCGGTCATACCGGCTCGGGAAAATCAACCTTAATTCAGCATTTAAACGGACTTTTAGAGCCTCACAGCGGTAAGGTGTTTCTTGAGAATAATGATATTTGGACAAAGGAAAACAGAAAGCAGATTAGGCAGGTTCGCTTTGCCGTAGGTCTTTGCTTTCAGTATCCGGAATATCAGATATTCGAGGAAAGCGTGTATAAAGAAATTGCTTTCGGTCCAAAGCAAATGGGGCTTGATAATGATGAAATTGACCGACGCATTAGACGCAGTATGGAATTTGTAGGTCTTGATTTTTCAATGGCAGAAAAGTCACCCTTTGACCTTTCGGGAGGACAGAAAAGAAGAGTTGCTATTGCTTCAATTATTGCAATGGAGCCAAAGGTACTAATTCTTGATGAGCCTTGTGCCGGTCTTGACCCAAAGGGTAGAGATGTAATACTTAATTTGGTAAAAGATTTTCAGAGCAAAATGGGTAATACAGTTATCCTTGTTTCTCACTCAATGGAGGATGTGGCAAAGCTTTGCAACCGTGTTGTTGTTATGAATAAAGGTAAGGTAGCAATGCAGGGCAGTGTTGATTCGGTTTATTCAAGAGGTGAGGAGCTTAAAGAAATGGGACTTAATGTTCCTGAAATTACCGATATTTTCTTAAAGCTCAAATCATTTGGTATCGACTGCAATACCAATATTTATACGGTCGAGCAGGGTATTTCTGAAATTAAAAGGCTCCTTTCGGGAGGTGCTGAAAAATGATTAGTGATATTACCATAGGTCAGTATTTCCCCGGAAATTCGGTTATTCATAAAATGGATTCCCGAATGAAAATAATTTTAACCATCGCTTTGATTGTGTCAATATTTCTTTGTAAGAGCATTTTTTCACTTTTAGCAGTAATTCTTGCAAGTATTCTTCTTGTACTGGTTTCAAAAATACCGGTGAAAACAGTAATTAAAAGCATAAAGCCTCTTGCAATTATCATAGTTATTACCTCAATACTTAATTTGTTTTACGGTGAGGGTGAGCCTCTTGTTCAGTTAGGCAGGCTGAAAATTACCGAAAACGGAATTATGACGGCAGTATTTATGGCTGTGAGAATCATAGTTCTTGTTGTAATTAGTTCACTTCTGACATATACAACATCTCCAACGGAGCTTACAGATGGTCTTGAAAGAATTTTGAAGCCGTTAAAGATTTTCAAAATTGATGTCCATTCGATTTCGATGACTATGACTATTGCCTTGAGATTTATCCCAACTCTTATCGAAGAGATAGAAAAAATAATGTCTGCTCAAAAATCAAGAGGAGCGGATATGGAGTCAGGCGGTCTTATCCATAGAGCGAAAGCACTAATTCCTGTTTTGATACCGCTTTTTGTATCAGCATTCAGACGTGCAAATGAGCTTGCCTATGCTATGGAATGCAGATGTTACAGAGGCGGAGACGGCAGAACAAAAATGAAGGTTATGAAGCTTACCGCAAGAGATTATATTTCCCTTGCAGTAGTTATAGTATTTATCGCACTTATTATAGTGCTTAACCATTTCTTTAAAAATGTTATATGAGAAGATTAGTTATTACAATTCAATATGACGGCTCAAATTATCATGGTTGGCAGGTGCAGTCAAATGCCTTGACGGTTCAAGAGGTTTTCCAAAACGCTGTAGAAAAGGTGTTCGGAGAAAGACTTGACGTTAAAGGCTGTAGCAGGACTGACGCAGGAGTTCACGCCAATATGTATGTTCTGACGCTTGATACCGATATGAATATCAGTGATGACGGTGTTATATTTGCTCTGAATTCTCATTTGCCGAAGGATATTGCAGTGATTGATTGCAAAGAGGGTAGTAGTGATTTTCACCCAAGGTATTCCTGTGAATCAAAGGAATATGTGTATAAGCTCTATAATGGTAAAATTAAAAATCCTTTTTTAGCTGATTATGCCTTTCATTACAGATATCCTATCGATGTTGATTATCTCAATGAGCAGGCACAGGCCTTTGTGGGAACATATGATTATTCAGGCTTTTGCTCGGCAAAAAGCGACGTAGATGATACTGTAAGAACGGTTAATAGCTTTTCCGTTACAAGACAGGGAGATATGGTATATTTCCGAGTGGAAGCAGATGGCTTTCTTTACAATATGGTAAGGATAATGGTAGGAACCCTTTTGTTTGTTTCCGAGGGGAAAATAAAAAAAGATGAACTAAAAGATATTATTTTGTCAAAAGACAGAAAAAGAGCAGGTAAGACAGCCCCTCCCCAAGGACTGTATCTCAATAAAGTTGTTTATTAGGAGGTGACATTTTATGGCGGGAAATCAGAGAGAAATGCAGAAAAAAGAAAAAAGAGCAAGAAGAGACAGAAAAAATAAAATTATTGTTTGGATAATTATTGCAATAATTGTAGTAGCACTTGCAGCTATGAAAATCTGTGAAATCAATATCAATTCCGTTAAAGAGCATTTTACTGATGCTGACGGTAATTTTACAATTAGCCAAGGCGTAACGAAAGATAATTTCCCTTACAATATTGACTCGTCAAAAAATGTTACGTTAAAAGAGGTTAATAAAAAAATAGGTATTCTTACTCCGACGAGCTTTACAGTCCTTGACAGTAAGGATGCCGACGTTAAATATTCCTTTGACCACGGATATTCAAACCCCATAATTAAAAGCTCAGGTATTTATACCCTGATTTTTGACCAGGGCGACAAGAAAATGAGGCTCGATACAACGAGCAATAATGTTTATGAAAATGAGGCCAAGACAAGTGTATTCTGTGCCGATGTTGCAAAAAACGGTTCGGTTGTTTATGCCGCAGCGTCAAAAGAAAAAAAGTGTGATATATACGTATATGGCAAATCATTAAAGGAGCAGTTATACTACAGTACATCTGACGGATATGTTGTTGCGGTTGCTATAAATGACAGCGGAAATAAAATTTCTTTCGTTACGGTAAACAGTGAAAATGCACAGCTTAAATCAACGCTTTACACTATGAGCGTAGGTGAAAATGAGATTAAAGAAAAAATAGAATTGCCGTTGGGAAATGTTATTGACATTGAATATTCTTCAAATAATGTTTATGTAATCGGCGATAGCTTTTTATCTGTTATAGATAATCAGAAAAAGGCTGAAACTGTTTATGAGCAGGGCTCAATAAGCACGGTCGCATATACCTTTACACCGTCAAATGAGCTTGTTCTTGTTTATAACAGCTATACCAATTCCACTGATAATGTAATAGCACGAGTAAAGCCAAACGGCAAAATCAGAAAAGAAGGTAAAGTCAGCGGAAATGTAAAGGCTGTTTCAGCGTCATCAAGTGTAGTAAGCATTTTGACAGGTAATGAGATAGTGTCCTTTAAGCTGAGTAATCTTGAAGAAACAGGCAGTACGGCAGTAGACGACTCAGTTAGATCAATTTGCCGTATGGGAACTGAAATATTTGTGCACAGACAGTCATTGATTGACAGAAGCGAGGCTGAGGAAAATTAATTTTGTAGATTTATTCATTATTATAATAGTAGCTTTATGCGTTTATCTCGGCGTTAGAAGAGGATTTTTAATTTCTCTTTTGGGAATGTTAAGAGTTGCTGTGGGCGTACCTCTTTCACTTTACGTAGGAGAGACGTACAATAAAACTGTCTACGATAATTATATCAGACAGTATGCTCTTGAGCAGGTTAGTAAAAAGCTTTCGGATTCTCAGGAGATAACAGATTTCATTACCGGTTTGAAGGACGGTATAAATAGCTTTTCTTTTCTTTTAGATGATGGAGTTGATCTTTCGGTATTGGAAAATTTGGATGGCAACAAGGCGGCTTTATACGTAACAGATAATATAATTGAGCCTGTTGCTATTGAAATTGTAAAATTAGTTTTAATACTGTTGACTTTTTTACTTTTTTATGTAATAACAGGTATAATAGTCTCTGTTGCGAAGAAAATCAGAGAAAAGAAAAAGCTGCCGCTTCATCATACAAACAGTATTTTGGGCGGTGTATTCGGATTAGCAAAGGCTTTAATAATTGTTCTTGCTATCGGGGCAGTGGCGGATTTGCTTGTCAGCCTAAACGGCAGCGAAAGTGAATTTATTAAACAGCTTGAAAGCAGTACAATTTTAAAATATGTAAATGTATATAACCCTATTTTGAGTCTAAGTGACTTATAAGGAGGTACTTTTATGAGCAAATTTAAAGAGAACGTAAAGGATTTATTTGAAAATTGGAATACTATTCCCAACTGGATGTGCTTTGTAAGAATAGCGCTTATTCCTGTTTTTACTGCTATGTTCATTAAAGAGCAGTACATAGCCGCTTTTATTACAATGATTGTTGCGGCACTAACAGATGTTTTTGATGGCAAAATTGCAAGAAAATTTAATATGGTGTCAAATCTCGGCAAAATACTTGACCCCATTGCTGATAAGCTTTCTCAGATAGCTATTGTTATAATTCTTCTTGTAAAATTTTGGGACGGTCCGCTGAAGTACATACTGTTTCTTTTCATAGTAAAAGAGCTTCTTATGGTAGTAGGCGGAGGAATTTTGATGTCAAAGGGAATGAGACCTGTTGCCGCAGAGGTTTGGGGCAAGCTTGCTACGGTTGTTTTTTATGTATTTATGATTACTATTATCGCAATAGGACCGAACGGTGCGTTGCTTTCAATAGAGTTTTTCAAATCCTTGGAGCTTAGCAGTACTGTTATCACAATTATGGTAGTTATTTCTGCCATTCTTGCATTTGTATCTCTTTTTGGATATGCACCGGGATTTATTCGTCAACTTAAAGAAAACAAGTCAAAGGAGAATGGTTCTGACAAATAAGTTGACTTAGCAGTAGTTTACGAGGTGATTCAATGAAACAACAAATGTGTTCACGCTGCGGTGAAAGGCCTGCAGTTGTGTTTATACAGAAAATGGAGGGCGATAAGGTTACTCCCGAGGGACTTTGTATAAAGTGTGCCAGAGAACTGAATATCGGCTCTATTAACCAAATGATAGATAAAATGGGTATTTCTGATGAGGAGCTTGAAATGGCTTCTGAGCAGATGGCTGATTTTATGGAAAATATGGGCGATTTTAATTTTGAAAGTCTCGGAGAGATGTTTAATCCTGATAATATGGACGGTGCTCAGACAATGCCGTTTTCAAATCTTTTCGGCGGAAATTCTCTTGCTCCACAGGAGAGTGACAGCAATGACGGTAGTCAGACAGGTCAAAATAAACGCTCTAAGCACCCAAGAAAGAATTCCCAGGACGATACAAGGAAATTCCTCAACACCTATTGTAATAACCTTACACAGCGTGCTAAGGACGGTAAAATTGATAATATCATCGGCAGAGATAAGGAAATCGCAAGAGCAGTTCAAATTCTTTGCAGAAGAACTAAAAATAACCCATGCCTTATCGGTGAACCAGGTGTAGGTAAAACAGCTATTGCTGAGGGACTTGCAATAAAGATTGCCAAGGGCGAGGTTCCTGCTCGTCTTGCCGATAAGGAGATTTATCTTCTTGACCTGACAGCACTTGTGGCAGGTACACAGTTCAGAGGTCAGTTTGAGGGGAGAATTAAAGGCCTTGTTGATGAGGTTAAGCATGAGGGTAATATTATCCTCTTTATTGATGAGGTTCATAATCTTGTAGGTACAGGTGATTCAGAGGGCACAATGAATGCCGCTAATATCTTAAAGCCTGCTCTTTCAAGAGGGGAAATTCAGGTTATCGGTGCTACAACCTTTAATGAGTACAGAAAATATATTGAAAAGGACGCCGCTTTAGAGAGAAGATTTCAACCTATTAAGATTGAAGAGCCCTCTATTGATGACGCATATAAAATGCTCCTTGGAATTAAAGGTTATTATGAGGATTATCATAAGGTGAAAATTTCCGATTCTCTTGTTTACAGAGCAGTCACCATGTCTGAAAGATATGTTACAGATAGATATCTTCCCGATAAAGCAATAGATTTGCTTGATGAAAGCTGTACAAGTGCGAATTTGAGAAATCCTGCCATAAGCAAGTATCAGATGTCACTTGAAAGGAAAAAGCTTTTAGAAGAGAATATAGAACGCCTTTCAGCTCCTGAGGATAATGATACTATTGATTATGAGCTTATTACTAAGCTTAAAAGCGAGATTTTCCAAATTGATAATACACTTGATGAGCTTAAAGAAAAAGCAGAGGATAATCAGGTGCTTGAATCTGATATAGCAAGCGTTATTTCCCTTTGGACAGGAATACCTGCATCTAAAATTGAGCAGAATGATATTAAGAAGCTTGCAGGTCTCGAGGATGAGCTGAAGGCTCATATCATAGGACAGGATGATGCCATTGTTAAGGTTTCCGATGCTGTAAGACGTGGCAGAGTTCAGATTAGTCCAAAGAAAAGACCGCAGTCATTTATTTTTGTCGGACCTACCGGTGTAGGTAAAACAGAGCTTGTTAAAAGGCTTGCTGACGCTCTTTTTGACAGCCCCGATAATCTTATCAGACTTGATATGTCGGAATTTATGGAAAAGTTCAGCGTGTCAAGAATTATCGGCTCTCCTCCCGGATATGTTGGATATGATGATGCAGGACAGCTTACCGAAAAGGTTAGAAGAAAGCCATATAGCGTTATCCTTTTTGATGAGATTGAAAAGGCACATAAGGACGTTTTGAATATTCTTCTTCAAATTCTCGACGAGGGCAGAATAACAGATGCTCAGGGCAGAATGGTTAATTTTGAAAATACAATTATAGTTATGACCTCTAATGCAGGCTCAACAGACTCTGCTTCACTTGGATTTAATAAGTCTGACAGTGATATAAATAAAGAGGTAACAATGAAAGCACTTGAAAGATTTTTGCGTCCTGAATTTCTAGGTAGGGTAGACGAGATTGTTATTTTCAATCAGCTTACCCACGATAACTTTGAGAAGATTGCAAGGCTAATGCTTGATGAGCTTGTTGACGGATTAAAGGATAAGGCAATTGAATTTGTCTATGACGACACTGTTCCTGTTTTCCTTGCAAAAGAGGCATACGGCTCAAAGAAAAACGCAAGAGGCCTGCGTGATAGCGTAAGACGTCTTGTTGAGGATAAGTTAGCAAATGCAATAGTATTTAATCAGAATAAAGAAATTAAGAGATTTTCTTTAACTGCAAATGAAAAAATTGAAATAAAAATCAATTAATTTTCAAAAAAGACTTGACACTTTGGCGGTCATTAGTTATAATAATGACCGTTGCAAATGCGGGTGTAGTTCAATGGTAGAATCCCAGCCTTCCAAGCTGGTCGTGTGGGTTCGATTCCCATCACCCGCTCCATTTTATGCGCTGATAGCTCAGCTGGATAGAGCAACTGCCTTCTAAGCAGTAGGTCGGGGGTTCGAGTCCCTCTCAGCGCGCCAGCATATTTTAAGTTAATATGACGCAGTAACAGCACTTCGGTGCTTTTACATATATGGTGGGATTAGTTCAGTTGGTTAGAGCGCCAGTTTGTGGCACTGGAGGTCATCGGTTCGAATCCGATATCCCACCCCACTTTTTTTATTTATCCCAAAATATTGGGGTGTAGCCAAGCGGTAAGGCAACGGACTTTGACTCCGTCATGCGTGGGTTCGAATCCCGCCTCCCCAGCCAACACCCTGATGCTAAGGGTGTATACGATCCATTAGCTCAGATGGCAGAGCACTTGACTTTTAATCAAGGTGTCCGGGGTTCGATTCCCCGATGGGTCACCAAAAAAGCAGATAGGCTTTAGCCTATCTGCTTTTTTGCTTATATGGGGAATCGGACCACGAGGCTCCAAATCTCCGATTTGGAAGAAAAGGTACAGTGTACCTTTTCGTAGCGAGTGACGGT
>JBJFGE010000064.1:0-1775 GCA_051892435.1 Eubacterium sp. | reverse complement strand
CGATACTATTGTATCACAGACAAATTTATGCTACAATAGTATCGGAATAAGTGCTACAAGGTATAGAAAATTTGTAGCGAAAGGGAGTTTTTTATGTACCATATATCAAATGATAAGCGAGCAAAGCAATCATCAGAGCTTATTTGGAACGGACTTGTGGATTGTATGAACAGAAAGTCTTTTGAAGAAATTACAGTAACAGATTTGCAAAAAGCATCAGGTGTGGCTCGAACAACTTTTTATCGAGCTTTTGATAATATCTCCGATGTTCTGTATTGGAAATGCGATACCTGTTTTCGTGAAGCTTTGTCTGACTGCCCACCGTCTATGTTCTTGAACGAAGTTGATTTCGCTAAGCACTATTTCAAATATTGGATGGAGCATAGCGAGATTTTGGAGTGGCTAATTAAAATAAACCGTCAGGATATCATCTATGCCTGTCATATGAAAAATGCCAATATACTGCAAGAAAAATACGGTACTCCAAATGGTTTAGGTATAAAAAACGGCGATTACTTTATGGCAATCCGCACCGGATTTACTATCAGCATTTTAACGGTGTGGGTTAAGAAGGGACGAAAAGAAACGCCTGAAGAGATTGCAGAAATTATTAAGGAACAGATTACTATTATTTCGAAAACAGCATATATAAATTCAAGATTTATCATTGATGATTAAGCTATTGACATAATTAAGGCTCGCCCGTATTGTTTTGGGCGAGCCTTAATTCTAGTATCCTTCTTCATCAGCAAAGTTTTTGCCTTTGCTGTAAGCTTGATAATTTGGTGTCTGTTCTTTGATTTCCTCGATTAACTTTTCGCCATCATAATTACCAGTTTTGTAATCAGCAATTTTTGGTTCAAATATTCTTAGCCAATCAAAATAATCATCAAAGAAATCATATTTGTCCTGCTTACTGCGAAGGCAGTACATTTCAATTCTGTGCTTTTCCAACTGATATGCTTTCAGGACAGGGTCGGTTTCTATCTTGTCGTTGTGCTTATTCTTTGCACCGATTTGTTTGCAGGTGGTGTGTTCGTTAGTTATCCTATCGCAGTAAAGGGTTAACTTTTTTGTCTTCGGCACAAATAGCCTATCACAATTATTGCAAACAGATACAATGGGATTGTTGCTGACAAAAGCATAGAAAAGTATATTGATGTACTCGGTTACACTCTTGATTATATAGCAATAGTTAGTTTTGCAATCGTTGTAATCGACCTTGATATTTGCATCAAATGTAGGTATAGTTTCTAACTTTGGTAAATCATATCTATCCTCACATTCGTTTTGCTTAATTGCAAGTTCCGTTACTTGTGAGCCATCGAACATAATCAAAAAGAATAGGTTGTATAAATCATTATAGCATCGTTCAATATCACAGGACTTGTATTCATCACTTATGATTTCAGCAACCGCCTGTAACTGAGTTGAAAGCAATTCTAATATTTCGTTTATGTTTTCTTTTAGAAGCTCATACTTGTAATCTACATTCTCTCTTGTTATGCAAAGCCTTCTTCTAAGAGATATCAGTTCAAGCGTAACTATTTTTATAATTTCATCATTAACTGTATTAGAGTATTCGTATTGTCCACTCGACAATATGAATGCTCTTTTCTTTTTATCTAATCGTAATTCA
This sequence comes from Eubacterium sp., assembly GCA_051892435.1. Lineage (GTDB taxonomy): Bacteria > Bacillota > Clostridia > Oscillospirales > Acutalibacteraceae > Eubacterium_R. The sequence continues at coordinate 136 of JBJFGE010000064.1, read as the reverse complement.
AATGACATCTTGTTATCTCCTTGTGAAGAATTGATCTTTGCAAAAAAACGCCAACATCAATTCATCACGCAAAAAGTTGAGGGGTGCTGTTCAATTCTGCTACCATAATATCACAAGGAGGTGGTACAAGCAATAA
>JBJFGE010000063.1:0-29326 GCA_051892435.1 Eubacterium sp. | reverse complement strand
TGCGTCCTGAATTTCCCTCGGCGGAATGATGTTTTTAAGCTCTACTCTGTTTACCTTAATTCCCCAAGGGTCCGTAGCCTCGTCAAGAATAACTCTGATTTTAGCATTAATTGTATCTCTTGAGGTAAGTGTTGAGTCAAGCTCAAGCTCACCGATGATATTACGAAGTGTTGTTGCGGAAAGATTTTCTATTGCGGAAATCGGGCTTTCAACACCGTAGGTATAAAGCTTAGGGTCGGTTATCTGATAGAACACAACTGTGTCTATTTGCATTGTTACGTTATCCTTTGTGATAACAGGCTGTGGTTTAAAATCAACAACCTGCTCTTTAAGTGATACTATTTTTGCGATTCTGTCAATGAACGGAATCTTAACATGAAGTCCTGTATCCCATGTTGCGTAATAGGTTCCAAGTCTTTCGATTACATAAGCCTTTGACTGAGGTACTACTCTTATGTTTGTAAGAACGAGTACCAAAACTGCTACGATTAATAATGCTATAACTACAAATGCCATAATTTTTCTCCTTAATTAATTTGTTTATTTTTTACTATCAGCTTAACGCCTGATATTTTTTCTGTTTCGACAATGCTTCCCTCGGGAATAACATCACCGTTTGCAGACCTTGCGGTCCACAGCTTGCCATCAACCTTTACCTGACCTTTTCCGAGGGTATTATTTATTTCTTCGACAACAATTCCCTCCTGAGTCAGTACTCTGTCAGCATTAGTATTCTCTTTTTTCGGTTTAATATATTTTTTCACCAGAGGTCTTGTGATAACAAGAGCCAAAACCGAAACAGCTATAAATACTGTAAACTGAACATAGAGGTTTGCACCGCAAAAAGCAGATATCAAGCCTGCCACAGCACCGATTACAAACCAAATTGATACAAGCTGAGCAGTAGCCGCTTCCGCAATACCGAACACAATAATTGCCACCGCCCAAATTATATAGACGGTATTCTCGGATAATTCAACCATTGAAATCACCTCCGTTAATATATTCACTATATATAGTGTCTATATTATACCACATTTCGACAAAATAATCAATATGTAGCGATTTAGTCTATTATGAATTTACAATTCGTTAATAGTTATCACAAGGACTTGTATGCAAGTTTTTTCCGTGTTATTCCTGTTGTATAGAAAAATCCCCCTCTGAAATTAATCAAAGGGAGATAATATGTTATTTTGTTGTATCGTTATATCACTTATTAAGAACAACTGTTGTAACACTCTTTGCGGGAATTACAACAGGCTTTTTACCTACTAAGCCTGACTGTACCTTTTTAAGGTCATGAGTTTCATCGGTCACATATGTTTCAAAGCTGGTGTATGTTGAAGAATCAAAGGTTGTATTCTCAGATGTATCACCGCTGTTGATATAAACGACCGTAACACTTCCGTCAGGATTAAGATATGCCGTTTCTTTAATATCTGAGGTAATTGCACTTTGAGTTGAAACAGAAATTCTCTTTGCACCCTCATCAATAAATCTTGAATAGTTACCCATTACCCAAAGTCTTTTTGATGTCTGGACATCCGAATGGTCATTATGGTTAATGTAAACAAGTGCGTCAGGATAAACACCCGGTCCGCAAGCTACCCACCAATCCCATTCAACTGCATTAAGAATTGTCAAATCCTGATACATAATATCGGCAAGTGCAAGACCGTATGCCATTGTAAGACCGTTTGTAGTTCCCTCCTGCTGAATAAGGTCATAAACACCTGTATTACCGTCATTTGTCATTTGGCAATACTCAGTACATCTAACCTTTTTAATAGCAGAGAAGTTACTGCCTTCAATCTGACTTGCAACAGTTTCTCTGTCACTTGTGCTTGCCCAGTACGAATGGGTATCAACGCTGTCGCAGTAGCTTCTGATGTTAGCATTGTTAGAAGCATAGTTTGAGCTTGATATAATTGAGGTTGCGGAAGAGAACATATAGTTCATAAAATTAGACCAATAGCTGCTGTGGTTAAGCTGACCGCTTTCCCAAACCGAAAGGTCAACCTTACCGTTTAGCTTACTGCTATTCTGAAGAGCAGGAACCATATAATCATTATAGAATGTTCTTGCATCTCCTACCTCCCAGTGACAGCCCTCCTGACTGGTATAGCCGTTTTCATCCGCATTCCAGCCCCATTCAGGCTCATTTATCGGCGATACGCTGATAACATCATATCCCTCATCGATAAAATGCTCTGCACAGGTAACGATATAATCTGCAAATGCCTGATAATTTGACTCATCCAAATTTGAAGTAGCACCATTATCGCAGAATGCGTGACCGTTTTTAGTCATATAAACAGGTGCTGAGTTTGAGAAAAGTGTAACCTTTAAATCACTGTTAGCCTTTTGGGCAGATTCAAGTGCCTTCATTGCCGCACTGTCAACAGTCCAATCATATGTACCGTCAGACTGAAGGAAGCATTCAGCTCTTCTGTCCGTATTATAAATATAGGTATCATCCTGAGAGCCTGCACCTAAATTATATCTGTAAATATTTAAGCCTGCACCTTTGTCTTTGCTGTAAAGAAGCTCCATTATCTCATCGATATTTTCCCAATCTCCTACTGACTGTGACCACCATGCTGCAGAAGCACCAAAGCCCTCAATAGTCTGATAGGTTGTACTTTCATCTAAAACAGTTAGCTTGTTGGTTAAATCAATATTTTTAACCGCTTCGTCGATAATAAGAAAATCACGAGCATTTACATAGCCGTCTGTGTAAACATCTGCAATTGAATTATAGTTTGACTGATTATACGGTGCATTATCATTATCGTGGCTAAGTGCATCAATAAACAGGTTGCTTACTGTAATACTGTTAAACTCAAAGCCTGTCTGTGAGCATCTTTTACAATTATAAATCAGAGAGGAGCCGTTAGTTGAAGCGTAAACATAATCATGACCTATAGGATCGGTATAGTTTGTTTTAGTATTATCCGCATCACAATTAGGACATGTAACTAAGTCATATCCCTGCTCAGTACAGGTTGGGGCTACTGTTTCAAAGGTTGCATCATGCTCATCATTATAGCAATAATAGAACCAGCTGTATCCTTTTGCCTGACCAGCTTTAACGTAATCATAAACGCCACTGCCGTTTTTACCGAAAAATCTTGCATAGCTACCGCTACCGTCACCAAAGGCGTTATCGCCGATGGCAATGCTTTCAGAAGCAATAGTTATGTAGTTAAACCCTGTTTTATAGAAAGCATCATTTTCAATAACAGTTACATTGGCAGGTATATTAAGCCAATATGTACTTGATGTACAATTACTAAAGGCATTTGATAAGATAGAAACCTCACCCTCAGTTGAGCTATTAAACACTATGCTGTTAAGATTTTCACATTCTGAAAAAGAACTATCCTTAATAGAATATGAATTGTCAACATTTTCAAAATTGACATCCTTAATAAGATAATGATAAACAGACCAAGGGGTACTGCTCATATCACCGCTACCGGAAAAGCTAATCTTTCTGTTTGATGTATCAAAGCTATATGTAAGCTTTGATGAAGAATATGTATTGTCAGAGCATACTCCTGTTAAATTGCTGAAAGCATAGCCGTTTGATGACGCCCAATCAGACATAGTTGAACTGTCATCAACAAAGGTACAGCTTGTGGGTACGTTATAAAGTGCATTTGTACCAATGCTTGAAATCTCACCGCTGTCCCAAATTACGCCCTTAAGATTTGAACAGTTATAGAAAGCCTTTGTATCAAGTGAGGTATGACCGCTGCCGATATAAACCTCCTCAAGAGAAGTACAACCGCTGAAGGTTCCGTCCGGAAGCTTTCCGGCATAATCGTTTGTGGAGTTTGTCTCAGGCATAACTGCCCATTTAAGTGATGTACAATCAAGGAAAAGCTCCTTATAATACCAGCTACAGCCTGATGGCAGGGTTATATTTGTCAGAGAAGTACAGCTTCTGAAGCAGCAGCTGCCGATAGTATCAACTGAATCAGCAAAGGTAACAGATGTTAAATTAGTACAGCTATAAAAGTTGTAGTCACCTATGCCTTTTACTCCGCTTTCAACAACAACTGATTTAATTGTCGTTCTGTACAAACTATACCAAGGTGCTCTGTTGGAAATACTATTTGCATAGTTTGCACTATAACCTGAGCCACTCATGGTAAACACACCTGTATCTGTATCAAGTGTACAGGTCAAATCACCGCTTGTCCAGCTCTTTGTAGCACCTAAAGCAGTAATACTCATTCCTGCAAATACTGATAAAATTACAGCAACGGATAGTATTACGGCAAAAATCTTCTTAAATTTATTTTTCATAGTATCAACCTGCCGAACTCCAAAATTTTCTCATCATAATTATATATGAAGAATTTATATAAATCAACATATTTGTAAAAATCTGTTGAAATATTTTCATATAATTGTAAACCTTGCAAAAACTTTTAGTTGACAATACGAGGGCAAAGTGTCATAATTTCAGTCAAAAAGAGAAAAGAGGTTCTGTATATGGGCGAAGATGCAGTAAAAGAAAAAAAGAAATTTAAGACAATTGATATTGTTTATATCGGTCTGTTTGCGGCACTTATTGCAGTATGCTCGTGGATATCAATTCCCCTTACGGTTCCTATTACATTGCAGACAATGGCAATCTGCCTTGTAGCAGGATTACTTGGTGCAAAAAGAGGAACAATAACAACAGTTGTATATATACTTTTAGGGCTTGTGGGCGTACCTGTATTTGCAGGCTTTTCTTCAGGTCCCGCCGCACTTTTAAGTCCCTCAGGCGGCTACATAATCGGATTTATTTTTACAGCACTGATTGTCGGCATCGTTTCCGACAAAGCAAAAGGCAAATTGCTTCCTCTTATTGTATCAATGGTGATAGGAATTCTTGTGTGCTACGTTTTCGGAACTGCTTGGTTTGCAATAGTTTACGCAAAGCAAAATGAAACCGCCGCAACGCTAAAAACAATTCTCGGCTGGTGTGTTATTCCTTTTCTTATTCCCGACGCAGTAAAAATTGCAGTTGCCTCAATTCTTACAAACAGGCTAAAGAAATTTATAAAATAATGAAAAAGATAAAATTAAGATATCATCATTTAATGTGCCTGCCCAGATTTCAAGGCAAGGGATACAGCGATGAATTTTGCAATAATATGCAGTCTGTCAAGGACTCTGTGGAAAATAATAATTATGAGCTAATAAGCAGTTGTGACGATATTTGCAAATATTGTCCAAATAGGATAAACGGCAAATGTATTGATGAAGAAAAGGTCAGCAAATACGACAAAGCAGTAAGAGATGCGATTTCAAAGGGCATTACACCAAAGCCCGGCGAAATCTGCTCAGACTGCAAATGGTACTATATTTGCAGAAATACCGAATAAAATCGGGAGGGTATGAACCCTCCCTTATTTTTTATATTTTCTGCAAAACTATTGAAATGAAATTGAGATAATTCAGTGCTCCGGCTTCAATAGATGCCCTGTCACCCTTTGCGTACTCGTTATCCTGATTTAGCCAATCCTGCCAAACCTCCTCATTACTTTCCATTTCCTTAATTGAAACAATACGTGACATTTGACTGTGAGAAAGGATATTTTTCCAATATTCAATATCCTGCATATAAAGGAGCTGTTCCTCAGTCCAAGAAAGCAAAAGCTCCTTAGGCAAATTCGAATGATAATCCTTTTTCATTCCGGGTATTGCGATATAGATATAACCGCCTTTTTTGACATAAGGTAAAAGCTTTTTATCAAGATAGTTTTTATTTCTGCCGAAGTAGTGATAGGAATCAACCGAAACTACTGCATCAAAAAATTCTTTTTCAAAATGCAGGTTTTCGGCATCTGCCTTTACGGGAATAATTTGTTCTTCGTCAAGTCCCGTTCTTTCGAAAAATTTTCTATTCTCCTTTGGGTCGCTCCACAAATCTGCGGCGTAAACCTTAAAGCCGTACTCCTTGGCAAGAAAAACTGAGGTTAAGCCCTGACCGCTGCCCAAGTCCATAACGATACTGCCTGAGGGTGTTTTGTTTTCGGTCATCAGCTCCTCGGTAAGCTTAACAGGGTTAGGTCCCATAATCATATTCATATAGGAATTATATTTTTCTGATTTAATGTATTTCATAATAAAAAAGTCCTTTCAGATATTATTCTTCTAAAAATTGAACGCACCTAACAAGACAGCCAACAGCCTGCCTAAAATTTTTGTTAGATTAGTTCTTAAAGAACAATATCCAAAAAGACACTTCCTTGAAATATTTAGATACCATTATACTATCACATACAAACAAATTTGTAAAGAAAATTACTTTAATTTTGCGATAGTAACGCCGTTTTCACCCTCACCGTATCTGCCAAGACGAAATTCTGCAATATTAGGGTGATGTCTTAAATAATCCGTCACTGCCGAACGCAACGCACCTGTACCCTTACCGTGAATAATTCTGATTTCTTCAATACTGTTAAGCAAACACTTATCTATAAACAGACTAAGCTCACCTATTGCCTCGTCTACGGTTTCGCCACGTAAATCAAGCTCTGTTTTAACATCTGAATCTGCTCTTGATGACGTTCTGTAAACATTATGCTGTGGAGCATTTGCTTTTTCCTTTGGCTTATCAAGAAGCATAATATCGGAAAGCTTTACCCTCGTTTTAAGAAGTCCCGATTTCACAAGCAATTTATCGTTTGTGATTTCAACAATTTCACCCTCACCGATACCACGAATAACTACTCTGTCATTTACCTTTGGCTCTCTCGGGAGCTTATAGTCATAATCCCAGTTTTCTGCAAGCTGTGCAGGATTGACAAGCTCGTCCATTTCGCCCATCTGTGATTTAACAGCACGTCTTGTTTTCCTTGCAATTTCAGTTGCATTTGACTCAGTCTGCTCCTTTTTAAGCTTTTCAAGCTCAAGGAGAAATTCAGATGATTTTCTCTTTGCAGAGTCAATGAGCTTTTGTGCCTCTCTTTTTGCCTTGTCAAGCTCACGCTTTTTAAGTGTTTCTATTTTATCCTTTTCCGACTGTGCTTTTTCTTCAATTTTCTTTGCACGTTCTGTCATTTCCTCGGCAATTTTTCTTTCATTTTCAAGCTCCTGACGTGATGCCTCAAGCTTTTCGAGAACTGCCTCAAAGGAACGGTTGTCAGAGCCGACTATGGCTTTTGCGTTTTCTACTACGCTCTTATCCATACCCAGATGCTCGGAAATTGCAAAGGCATTTGACCTACCCGGTACACCTATAAGAAGCCTATAGGTAGGCCTAAGTGTTTCAACATCAAACTCACAACAGCCGTTTGTAACACCGTCAGTTTCCAGAGCATATGCTTTAAGCTCTGCATAGTGGGTTGTGGCGGCAATAACTGCACCCTTTTCTCTTAATTTTTCAATAATTGAAACAGCCAATGCGGCACCCTCAATTGGGTCCGTACCTGCACCAAGCTCATCAATCAGAACTAAAGAACTGCTGTCAGCCTTTTTCATAATATCAATGATATTCACCATATGAGAAGAAAAGGTTGAAAGAGACTGGGCAATGCTTTGCTCATCGCCGATATCAACAAGCACCTGCTTGAAAACAGCAACTCTTGACCTGTCGGATACAGGAATAAGCAATCCGCACATAGTCATAAGAGTAAGCAGTCCCACAGTTTTAAGTGACACAGTTTTACCGCCTGTGTTAGGTCCTGTAATAACAAGAGTATCGTATTCATCACCTAAAGCAATATCTGTTGCCACTACCTTTTTAGGATCAATAAGAGGGTGTCTTGCTTTTTTCAGATTTATAATTCCCTCGTTATTCAAAATCGGCTTGGTTGCCTTCATTTTATATGCAAGATGAGCCTTTGCAAATATAAGATTAAGTCTGACCGCGCTGTCAAAGGAATGCTTGATTGACTCGGCAAATTCCCCTGCCTGTGCAGAAAGCTCGAAAAGAATACGCATTATTTCGTCTCTTTCCTTGCCCTGCAAAACCTTTATATCATTGTTTGCGTCAACTACGGACGCAGGCTCAATAAATACAGTTGCACCTGTTGACGATGTATCGTGAACAAGTCCGGGAACACTGCCTCTGCACTCAGCCTTAACAGGAACTACAAATCGACCGCCTCTTTGGGTAACGATTGCCTCCTGTAAATACTGCTGATAGTGTGAAGAATGAATAAGAGAATCAAGCTTTTCTCTTACTGAATTTTCCTTTGCTCTGATTTTTCTTCTGATATCGTAAAGTGTATCGGAGGCTTTATCTGCAATTTCCTCCTCACTGACAATACAGGTAAAAATCCTTTGCTCAAGATATTTATTTGCAGTTACGCCTTCAAAAAAGAAATCAAGATTTGTCTTTACTCCACTGCAATGGCCGTGCCACTCATCAAGGGCTCTTAATGCACGCAGGCAATAGCCGATGTCAAGCAATTCCTTTGGGTTAAGGGAACCGCCTGCCGATGCTCTGTGAAGAGGATTGTTCACATTTTTAAGACCTGAAAATGAGGGTGCACCGAACCTTGCCAAAAGAGAAAAAGCATCCTCTGTCTGAGAAAGCAACAACTCTGCGTCTGCCATATCAGATGTTGGCTTCAGAGACATGGCTAAATCCTTGGCATCGTCACAGGTACATTCCTCTGCAAGACGCTGAAGAATCAAATCAAGCTCTAATGTTTTATAATTTTTATCCATTTTTATCCTTTTTTATCCTTTTTTATCCTTATTACTTAGTCAACTGTTTATATGCATTAACTTTTCTGTATTTTCCTAAGTCTTCGCAATTTCTGTATTCACGTATTTCATCAATGTCAAAATCAGCATAAACGATACCGTCAAAGGCTTCATCTGCAACTATAATTTCATTATCAACAGGTGTACCGTCTTCGCTCCACACAACAGGGCTGTACGCACAGGAATTGCCCATATTTTTTCCGTTTGGGTTCGCCATTGCAATACCGCACATATTTTCCATCGCTCTTACCGAAAGCTCTTTTAATCTCGGCATCATACCGCTACAACAATTAGGAACAAATATCAGCTCTGCGCCTTGAAGCATAAGCTCTCTTGCACTTTCGGGATACTCACGGTCATAACAAATCATAATTCCGATTTTTATTCCATCATAAACGCAAACCTTAAAGCTGTCCCCGCTTTCAATATACTGCTCAAGGCTAAAATCACAGGTATGCACCTTAGAATATTTCAGCAGTATTTTTCCTTTTCTGTCTATGACATACGCAGAATTTTGAGGATATTTTTTACCTTTTGTAAAAGCAGTTATTACGACACCGATATTATTTTGCTTTGCTGTTTCCTGTATCTTTTTTATATGTATATCAGTGTCACTTAAAGCCGAATCACACCAAGAAGCAAACTCAGGATAATTTTCAATCTCCTCAATCGGCTTTAAAGAATTACAAATTTCGGGAAACTCATAAGAAGTCAAAAAGCATTCAGGAAACAAAACAAAGTCTGCATTATTTTCTTTTGCATTTTCTATAAATTCAATAGCCTTTTTTGTATTTAAATCTGCGTTTTTTGAATCGTTATAATGTTGAACTAATGCAACCTTCAACTTTTTCATGGTTTTTCCTCAAAAATTACGCTTTTATGGTTTTGTAAAACTCAAGTGTGGGAAGCTTTCGCTGTATTCGGGAAATAAGATATTTCTCGCTTACAGAGGAAAGCAGGTTTAAATTATCGTCGCTTAATGAAAAAGAAAAAATCCTTTTCGGCTCCGTCAGGCAAATAAATCTAACGGCGGTAATAACGTTTTTAGGACAGGGTACTGCTCCCGCCTTAGTGCAGTTTTCGCAGTAAATACAGCCGTCAAGAGTATCAAAATACATCAAATCGCTTTCATATGTACCGCAATTTGCACAGGCAAGAATATTCGGCATATATCCGCCCAGTGACATAAGTCTTAATTCAACAGCAGACTTGATAATTCTCAAATCCTTTTTTCCTGCACAAAGAAGATGCAGAGCATTTAAAACTACGGAAAGCATTTCCTCCTCAGGCTGTTCCTCATATCCAAGCTCATATGCAAGCTGTGCAAAATACTGAGCAAGAGAAAGCCTTTCAATATCCTGCCTAAGCTCAAAAAATACCTCAATGGGTGATGCACTTTCAACTACAAAGGCATCTCTGCCCTTATAAAGAGAAAAGTCGGAATAGGCAAAAAGAGATGTTGTTGAAGCAAGACGGCTTCTGGTCTGCTTTGCTCCTCTGACAAAGGCTCGTACAAGTCCCAAATCAGCAGTAAGGAGAGTAACTAAACGGTCACTCTCCCCTATTGTCTGTTCTCTGATTACTAAACCCTTTGTCGAAGCTGACATTATTTTCTCCCTTTATAGCAGTAAATCCCGCCTGCTCTCTTTCCTGCTTTTTATATTTAAGATAATCGCTGACACTGCCTGAATTTACAAAATCATTCCAGCCGTTATCCTTCATTTTAAACACCACCATAGTTATCATCAATGATAGTTTATCCTATGGCAGTTAATATAATTTGTTCATTATTGTGGAAGTTTAATCCAACCCGAAATTGTGGATTAATCCCTCTCTGTTTCGCCAATCCTCCTTGACCTTTACCCAGCAATGAAGATTGACTTTTATTTGAAAAAAGTCCTCCAAATCCTGCCTTGCATAGGTGGAAACCTTTTTAAGCATTGCACCGTTCTTACCGATAACCATACCCTTATGGCTTTCTCTTTCGCAGTAAATTACGGCTTCAATATCAAGAATATCCTTATCATCACGCTCACGCATTTTTTCAACTGCAACAGCAATTCCGTGAGGTATCTCCTTATCCATAAGGCGAAGTATTTTTTCTCTGATTATTTCAGACGCCAAAACACGCTCCGGCTGGTCTGTCAATGTATCGTCAGGGAAAAAATGAGGAGATTCAAAAGCAATTTTGTCAAGCTCATCAATAAGCTCGTCAACGTTATCTCCTCTTGACGCACTGACAGGAACAACTGCCGTGAAATCATAAAAGGAATTGAGATACACTATTCTTTTGAGCAATTCCTCTTTATCGGAAATCATATCAATTTTATTTATGGCAAGGATAACAGGCATTTTCTGCTTATTAAACATATCAAGAAGCTGAAGCTCCTGCTCGTTAAGCTCGCCCTTCGGCTCTGTAAGAAACAGGCAGGCATCAACACCGCCTACGGTATCCCCCACAGCCTCGTTCATTTTTTCCCCGAGCTTATTATGGGGCTTATGAAAACCGGGTGTGTCGGTAAAAACAAGCTGAGTTTCGCCATATGTCAAAACGCCCATAATCTTTGTTCTTGTTGTCTGGGGCTTCGATGAAACTATGGCAATCTTCTGCCCTAACATTCTGTTAAGCAGCGAGGATTTTCCCACATTTGGTTTTCCGACTATTGCAATAAAAGCAGTTTTTGTCATCACTCGTCTCCCATATAGTAGCTGTTATTTCTTTTCCACCCGATTTGAGTCAGTACAGTCTCTTCCTTTTCCCTCATATGTACCTCCTCAAGACCGCCCTTTTCGTGGTCGTAGCCTAAAAGATGAAGCATTGAGTGAACTGTCAGAAATCCGATTTCCCTCTGCAAAGGATGATTATAAAGCTCTGCCTGTTCAACTGCCTTAGGAACTGAAATTACAATATCTCCCAAAAGCTTTGCACCTGTATCGTAGTTCACATCATACACACCGTTTTCGCCAAGAGGAAATGACAAAACATCTGTTTCCTTGTCAATATTTCTGTATTGCTTATTAAGATCTCTGATCTGATCGTTATCCACAAATCTTACACTTACCTCAGCAGAACCCTCGAAATTTTCAAGTTCTAAAACAGCGTGACAGCAACGTCTGATTAACATTCTTATTCCCGTGGGAATTTTAACTGCCTTTTGGTCGTTAGTAATTACAACTTTAACCGTATCCATTACTTCTTCCTTTCCTCCTCGTATTTTTGATAAGCATTGACAATATCCTGAACAAGTCTGTGACGGACAACATCCTTTTGGTTAAATTTGCATATTGCGATATCGTCAACATCACGCAGGATATACATAACCTTTTTAAGACCCGATTTCTTACCATCAGGCAAATCAATCTGTGTAATATCTCCGGTAACAACCATTTTCGAGCGAAAGCCCAGTCTTGTCAAAAACATTTTCATTTGCTCGGGAGTGGTATTCTGTGCCTCGTCAAGTATTATGAAGCTGTCGTCAAGAGTTCTACCTCGCATATAAGCAAGTGGGGCAACCTCTATTGCTCCCCTCTCCTGATAACGCTGAAAATTTTCAGCTCCCAGCATATCAAACAAAGCATCGTAAAGCGGTCTTAAATAAGGATCAACCTTACTCTGCAAATCTCCCGGGAGAAATCCCAGCTTTTCCCCTGCCTCAACAGCAGGTCTTGTCAATATGATTCTGTTTACTTCCTTTGCTCTGAAGGCAGTTACAGCCATCGCAACGGCAAGATATGTTTTACCTGTACCGGCAGGACCGATACCAAAGGTGATTGTATTATTTTGAATAGCCTCGCAGTATTTTTTTTGCCCTAAGGTCTTAGGCTTTACAGGTCTGCCCTTAGAGGTAATGCAGATTGTATCGGAGGACATAGTATTAAGCTTATCCTCGTTACCCTCATTTACAAGAGAAATTACGTATCTTACATTTTGGTCTGAAAGCACCTCTCCCTTGCCGATAAGGACAAGCAAAGAATTAAGCACTCTTACCGCCTTTGCCACACTTTCAACATCTCCCACAACCTTTAAATCAGAGCCACGTGAGATTATCGAAACGCCGTATTCTCTTTCAATCAGCTTTATATTTTCATCAAAGCTGCCAAACAGGCTAACCGCCTGCTCCATTGCATCAAATTGAATTATTTCTTCAGTCATTATGCCTCTCTACTTTAATCTTTTCGATTCGTCTTTCATCTACCTCCAAAACAGTAAAGGTAAGATTTTCATATGTTACTGTCTCGTTACCTGCATCATCACCTGTGGGGAGAAATCCCAAAAGGTTGATAACAAAGCCTGCAAGAGTATCATAATCGCCGTCGGGAAATTTGATATTAAGCACATCCTCTGCTTCCTCTATATCGGTAACACCGTCAAATGTATATGTGTTATCATCAATTTTTGTAACAGATTCGTGCTCCTCGTCATCATACTCGTCACGAATATTTCCAACTATGCTTTCAAGGACGTCTTCCATTGTAACAAGCCCCGCTGTTCCGCCGTATTCGTCAACAACCACCGCAAGCATAATTCTTGTTTCAGTCATTTTGGCGAAAAGCTTTCCGCACGGAATGGTCTCCGGCACAAAAAGAGGCTCCCTGACATAGTCAGCCAGCTTTTCATCTGCGGAAATTTTCGTACCTACAAATTTTAAAAGGTCTTTAATATATATTATTCCGCAAATGTCGTCCAAATCCTCTTTATAAACAGGAATTCTTGACCTACCGTGTTCTATAGCGGTTTTGACTACATCATCGATGGTATCGTCAATCTCAACTGCGTCAATATCTGTTCTGTGAGTCATAATATCTCCTGCATTCAAATCGTCAAACTCAAAGATATTATTTATCATATCACGTTGATTTTTTTCCAGCTCGCCTACCTGTTCGTCACCCTCAACAAGCTGTTTTATTTCTTCTTCGGTGGAGCTTTCTTTTTTGAATAGCTTCAATAGTCCCCCGGCCATAAAGGCAAATCCCTCCAGTTGATATAATCTTTTTACAGATTATTATATTACAAAAATAGTGGTTTGTAAAGTCTTATAATTTATAAGTTATACGTGTATAATATACGCATAATAAATTACCTTTGAGGTTGAATATGCTTGAATACATAAAAGAGAAAAACATTTGGGATTTTTTAAAAACCGACGGCAAGCCCATCGTTATTTACGGAATGGGAAACGGTGCAGAAAAAATAATAGCCACTCTTGAAGGCTTCGGTATGAAAGCAAGTGATATATTTGCAAGTGATGAATTTGTAAGAGGTCACAGCTTTCTGGGATACAAGGTTCTGAAATACTCTGAAATTTGCGAAAAATACGATGATTTCAACGTCATTCTTGCCTTTGCAACTCATCTTGACAGTGTTATCAAAAATATTGAAAAAATCAGCAATGAGCACTCTGTATTTGCTCCGGACGTTCCTGTTGCAGGAGGCGGTCTCTTCACAAGAGAATACATCAAAGAACACGAAGAGGATTTTGATTTTGTGTATAACCACCTTGCAGACGATGAAAGCAAAAGGGTTTATACTGATGTATTGAACTTTAAGGTCAGCGGTAAAATCAATTATCTTCTGAATTCATTTTGCGAAAAGGACAGTATTTACGAGGAAATATTAAAGCTGACAGATAATGAAACAATAGTTGATTTGGGTGCTTACGACGGCGACACAATAAGAGAATTTACAAATTTTACGAATGGAAAATACAATAAAATTATCGCTCTTGAGCCTGATGCCAAAAACTACAAAAAGCTTGTAAAAAACACGGAAAATATGAGTAATATTACCTCACTAAATATGGGTGCTTGGGACAAAAGGGACACTCTTATTTTTGCAAAAAAGGCAGGCAGAAATTCACGTTTTTCAGGAGAAGGAGTACCTGTCAAGGTAACAGATATTGATTCGCTTATCAATGAGCCTGTCACAATGATAAAAATGGATATTGAGGGTGCAGAGCTAAAGGCTCTTAACGGTGCTGAAAATACCATAAAGCAATATCTACCAAAGCTTTATGTTTGTGCCTATCATAGAAACGAGGATTTATTCAGCCTTGGTAAAAAAATCATCGAAATTGACGAAAATTACAAGCTTTATTTCCGTCACAATAGATATATTCCTGCCTGGGAGTCTAATTTCTACGCAATTGCAAAATAGTGTTTGACTAAAATGGCAATATAATATATAATTGAATATACAACTACTTTTGGAGATAAAAGCAAATGATTACAGCAATTTACAGTATTATCATATTTATTGCCTGCACCATCGGAGCTCTTGTCGGTATCGGTGGCGGTGTAATTATCAAGCCTCTTCTTGATTTTATCGGAGTACATACTGTTGAGGTAGTTGGATTTATATCTACATGTGCCGTTTTTGCAATGAGCATCAGCTCCTCAGTAAAGCATATAGTATCAAAAACCGAGATGGACAAAAAGATTGTACTGTTTGTATCCTTCGGGTCAATTTTCGGTGGAATAATCGGTAACGAGATATTTGACGCAGTTTTTGAACGGTTTGATACAAATATAGTAAAGGGTGTTCAGGCTGTTATTATTGCCGCATTTATAATATTTGTAATTTTCTACGTAAATTCAAAAAATGTCAAATCCCTTAAAATTAGAAATCCTGTGATAATTATTCTTACAGGTCTTATGCTGGGGCTTATGAGTGCATTTTTAGGCATCGGCGGCGGTCCTATCAATACAGCCTTTCTTGTGCTTTTATTCTCATTTAACGTTAAAGAAAGTGCTGTTTATTCCGTTGCGATTATCTTTTTCAGTCAGCTAAGTCAGCTTATTACCATCTTTATAAATAACCGTTTTGAGCCTTATACGCAGTATTTTCCTATCATTATCTGTGCAATGATTGTGGCAGTTGTGGGCGGACTTATCGGCTCAAGGCTTAATAAAAAGCTTTCGAACAATGTTATAACAAAAGTATTTTCTGTGGTACTTTCTTTTGTGGCGATTGTAAATGTTTACAATGCTGTCAGAGGATTTACCGCATAAAAAATAAGGGGGAAATAAACAAATGAAGCAAAAGAACATTATCTTTTACTTCTCGGACCAGCAGAGATGGGATACCGTCAATGAAGAGGTAACACCTAATCTCTGTAAGCTGGCACAGGAAGGTGTTAAGTTTGAAAACAACTTCACCTGTCAGCCTGTATGCGGTCCTGCGAGAGCATGTATTCAAACAGGCGTTTATGCTACACAATGCGGATGTTATTATAACGGAATACCGCTTCCAAGCGATATTACGCCTCTTGCTCATTATTTTAATGAAGCAGGCTATGAAACGGCGTATATCGGCAAGTGGCATCTTGCTTCCGACAGGCTTCCGGGAATAGGACTTCACTGTGAGAAAACTGCTGTTCCAAAGGAAAAGCAGGGCGAATATCAGTATTGGAGAGCGGCTGACGTTCTCGAATTCACCTCTCACGGATACGACGGTTACGTTTTTGACGGTGACGGAAATCAAATTGATTTTAAAGGCTACAGAGCAGATTGCATTAACGATTTTGCTCTTGAGTATCTGGAGAAAAACAGAAATAAAGACAAGCCTTTCTTTATGTTTATAAGTCAGCTTGAGCCTCATCATCAAAATGACCATCATTGCTATGAGGGCTATAAGGAAACCGTAGATAATTATAAGGATTATCCGTTGCCTGACGATTTAACATTCCTTAAAGGTGACTACAAGGAAATGTATCCTGATTACATTTCAGCAATTAACAGGCTCGACTACAATGTAGGACGTCTTGTCGACAAGCTTAAAGAGCTTGGTATTTATGATGATACAATCATAATTTACACCTCCGACCACGGCAGTCATTTCAAAACAAGAAATCCTGAATACAAGCGTTCCTGTCACGAAAGTGCAACTCATACACCGCTTATAATTAAAGGTGGCGGATTTGAGGGCGGTAAGAAGGAAACAAGGCTTTCTTCTCTTATTGATATTCCGCCTACTCTTCTTTCAATGGCAGGCATACCTATTCCGCCTACATATATGGGTGTTGATTTGACAAAGCAGATTGACAATCCTGATGAAAAGCGTGACTGCGTATTTATGCAGATAAGCGAAAGTCAGTGCGGACGTGCTATCAGAACTGACCGCTTCAAGTATGCAGTAAGAAGTATCGGCATTACAGGCTATGTTCATCACACGGCAAAGCCTTATTTTGAGGATTATCTCTACGATTTGGAAAAGGACCCTAACGAGAAGCACAATCTCATTAAAGACCCTAAATATGCAAAGGTAAGAGAAGAACTCAAATATATGCTCATTAAGCAAATGACAAATGCTCAGGAGGAAGCTCCGGTTATCCTTCCAGCAATAATTTCAAGGAGGAAGTAATGGAAACTAAAAAATATTTAACTATGAAAGAGCGTATCTGCTTTACTGTCGGTGCGTTTGGCCGTTCGGGAATTTATACATTGATGTCAATGTTTACACTTGTATTTTTCCAAAACGGTGCAGGTCTTTCACTTGAACAAGGTACAACAATTATTCTTATCGGTAGAGTTTTCGATGCTATCAACGACCCTATGATGGGTATGCTTGTTGACAGAACAAAGTCAAAATGGGGTAAGATGAGACCTTATCTTCTTTTTGCTCCTGTACCGATTGCAATAACAACAATTCTTTTGTTCACTGCTCCGTTTAAGGACGGTTCAACAGCTGCTTTCGTTTGGGCACTCGTTACATACATTCTTTGGGGTGTTGCATTTACTGTTCAGGACGTTCCTTTCTGGGGACTTTCATCAGTTATCACACCACTTGAAAGTGAAAGAACATCCTTCATTTCAACTGCACGTTTAGGTTCAACATTCGGTGGAATTCTCCCTGCACTTCTTGTTCCTATTCTTTATCAGAGTAATCTCGGCTACAACAAGGGCTTCTTTGTTTCGGCATTGATTTTTGCTATTCTCGGATGCTCACTTTCAATTCTCATTTTCTTTGTTTCAAAGGAAAGAGTACCAAAGATGGATCACACTCCGTCATTTAAGGAAACATTTGTTGTTCTTGGTAAAGACAAGCTCCTTATCATTGTTATCTTCGCCGCAATTCTCGGTTCAACAATGGTAACTGCTAACCAGTGTGCAGACTACATTGGTAACTACCTTATCATTCAGAATTATACAGACTTTAGTATGATTTTTGATGAAGCAGGTAATCTTCTTCCTAATGTTGACGCAAAAGCTGCATATAACGGCTTCTGGATTCCAAGAGGAACAATCGTTACAACTCTTACAGTTGCTATCGGTGTTGGTATGGTTCCTGCTATGGCTGTTTTCCCAATGCTCAGAAAGAAGTTCAGCCTTAAGCAAATTTATATCGGTTCAGCTATATTCGGTTTAATTGTTCATGTTCTTTGCTACGTTGTATTTGCTCAGGATGTTACTAATGTTAACATTTATCTCCTTTGGGTATTCCTTTTCTTAATGGGTATTCCGCTTGGTATTTATAACGTTATCACCTATGCCTTGATTGCAGACGCAGTTGACTATATGGAATGGAAAACAGGCGAAAGACACGAAGGTGTTTGCTTCTCATTCCAGACCTTCCTTTCAAAGGTTAATGCTGCTATTGCAACATTCGTATTCGGTCAGATTCTTGGTAAATCAGACTTTAAGGCAGTTGACAAATCTCTTGTTGACGTTGCAGGCAGACAGATTTTCTTCGAGCAGTCAGTTGAAACACAAAAGATGCTCCTTGCTCTTGTTACAATCGTACCTGCTGTCGGATTCCTTCTCACAATCATTCCTATGTTCTTTAATGATTTCACAGGAAAGACAAAGGAAAAGGCTCAGAAAGAGCTTGAAGAGGCAAGAATCGCTAAGGGCATTCAGGAATAAAATCAGTAAATATATTAAAGCGTTGAAGTCCAAAAGGACTTCAACGCTTTTTTTAGTTAAAGACGAACTCACCGTCTTTATAATCTACTGTGCATTTATCTCCAAGCTTTTCTTCAAGAATAAGCTCAGACAGCTTATCTTCAATCTTTGTTTGAATTGCACGGCGTAAAGGTCTTGCACCGTAAACCTTATCAAAGCCGGCGTCTGCGATTGCAGAAATTGCCTCATCTGTTATTTCAACATCAGTTCCGATACCTTTAACACGTTTTATAAGAACCTTTAACATTCTGCGTGCAATCTCTTCAATGTCTTCCTTTTCAAGCTGATTGAAAACTACGATTTCATCAACACGATTAAGAAATTCGGGCTTAAAGGTCTTTTTAAGGTCCTCCATAACAAGCTGTTCAATATTCTTGTTTTCGTCAGCTATTTCTCCGCCGAAGCCAAGTGCAAGCTTAGGGTCGGTAATCTTCGATGCACCTACGTTTGAGGTCATAATAATCACAGCATTTTTAAAGCTTACCTTTCTGCCCTGTGAATCAGTAAGAATACCGTCCTCAAGAATTTGAAGAAGCATATTGAATACATCCGGGTGTGCCTTTTCAATCTCGTCAAAAAGCACTACTGAATAAGGCTTTCTTCTGATTTTCTCAGTAAGCTGACCGCCCTCATCAAAGCCTACATATCCCGGAGGCGAACCGATAAGCTTTGACACTGTATGCTTTTCCATATATTCGGACATATCAAGCTTGATTATTGCTTCCTCGTCGCCGAACATTGCCTCTGCAAGTGCCTTACAAAGCTCTGTTTTTCCTACACCTGTAGGACCAAGGAATATGAATGAACCAATAGGTCTCTTTGGGTTTTTAAGGCCTGCCCTGCCACGTCTGATAGCACGTGCAATACTCGACACGGCTTTATCCTGACCTACAATTCTTTCGTGGAGTATTTTTTCGAGACTGAGAAGCTTTTCGGATTCTTCCTTTGTAATCTGTGTTGCAGGAATACCTGTCCAAGAGGAAACAACCTGTGCAATATCCTCTTTTGCAATTTCCTTAACCTGATGAGAGGAAAGGTTTTTCCACTTCTCCTTTTCCTCCTCAAGAAGAGCCTTGATACTCTTTTCCTTATCTCTGATTTCAGCCGCCTGCTCAAAGTTTTGAGCGTGAATTGCCGATGACTTTTCTTCCTCAAGAGATTTAATTTCCTTTTCCATTTCTTTAAGATTATCAGGAATGGTATACGCTTTAAGCCTTACCTTTGATGCTGCCTCGTCAATAAGGTCTATTGCCTTATCGGGAAGAAATCTGTCAGTTATATATCGTGAGGACATTTCAACAGCATTCTGTATTGCCTCGTCGGTGATTTTTACCTTATGGTGAGCCTCGTATTTATCACGCAGTCCTTTTAGAATTTGGACTGTTTCTTCTTCTGTAGGCTCCCCTACTGTTACAGGCTGAAAACGTCTTTCAAGGGCGGCGTCCTTTTCAATATTCTTTCTGTACTCATCAATAGTTGTTGCACCTATTACCTGAATTTCTCCTCTTGCAAGAGATGGTTTAAGAATATTTGCGGCATCTGTTGCACCCTCAGCAGCACCTGCACCCATAATTGTATGAACCTCATCAATAAAAAGGATAACATCCTTTGCCGCCTTGACCTCATCCATCGCCTTTTTAATTCTTTCCTCAAAGTCACCTCTGTACTTTGTACCGGCAACCATTGAGGTTAAATCAAGAGCCACAATTTTCTTATTATTGAGAAGCTCGGGCACCTCACCTTTAACGATTTTCAAAGCAAGCCCCTCGGCTATTGCGGTTTTGCCCACACCGGGTTCACCGATAAGACAGGGATTATTTTTTGTACGTCTTGAAAGGATTTGAATTACTCTGTTAATCTCCTCTTCTCTTCCGATTACAGGGTCAATTTTGCCCTCCTTGGCGGCGGCAGTTAAGTCCTTGCCGAATTCGTCAAGGGTAGGTGTTTTAGATTTACCGTTCTTGCTTTTTTGACCGCCTTTTGTCTCGTAATCCCCTCTGCCGATTGATGTCACAAGCTCTTCAAAAAGCTGACCCTCATCAACACCAAAGGAATTTATAAAGCTGACTGCATAGGAGTCACCCTCACGAAGAAGCGCCATCAAAAGATGCTCTGTATCAACAAAGCTTCTTCTCATACCTCTTGCAAGCTGGAAGGCAACGTCAAGTATTCTTTTACTTCTCGGTGTCAAATCGTCGGGAGAAAGCCTTGTTGCCATTCCCTCGCCTATGTTTTCCTTTATAAGATTTTCAACACCTTCAGCTGTAATTCCTTTATCCTCAAGAACAGTTGATGCAACTGTTCCGTCGGTTTTCAGCAAACCTAAAAGGATATGCTCACTGCCTACATAATTATGACCGAACGACTCGGCCGATTTAATAGCTGTGTTTAAAACTTCATTTGCTTTTTGAGTGAAATAACTGAATTTATACATAATTATTCCTCCTTTGGAGGATAAAATCCTCCGTTATAACTTCTCTCTAACATACTGTGCACGAAGCTTGTCTGCCTCGTCAACAGTCATTCTCTCCTCAGCACCCGACATAATTGTTGCCGTACCAAGAGAGTTTATCATATTTCCGATTTTTTCATAATCGGTGTCAAAGCTTCCCATAGATATACCGAGCCTCACAAGTGAAATAAGGCTGTAGAATTCCTTAGTGGAAAGCTTCCTTGCCATTTTCAGTGTGCCCATTGCACGATATATTTTATCCTGAAAATCGTCAAATTCCATAAGTTCCTGCCTAAATGCACGCTCCTGCTTTACAATTTGGTCGCAGATTGCATTAAGGTTTTCAATGGCATTTTTCTCGGTTATTCCAAGGCTTATACGGTTTGAAAGTTCATAAAAATCACTGCCACCATACAGAGATTTAACAGTAAATCCAAGCTTATTTACCATTGCAGTAAGTGACGGCATCATACCTCTTTCGGTGATTGCAGGAAGATGAAGAATGAGTGATGCTTTAAGTCCTGTACCCAAATTCATAGGATTTGAGGTTAAAAATCCCCATCTGTCACTAAAAGCAATTTTAAGATTTTTGATAAAGATATCGTCAATAACATCTGCTTTCTTATAGGCAGATTCAAGGTCCTGACCGGCTGTTCTTACAGTCAGTCTGATGTGGTCCTCCTCGCAGAGCATTACAGATGTACTTTCATCCTTTGAAACAAGAACAGAGCCAAACATATTCTGCTTTGCAAATTCAGGGCTAATAACCCCCTGCTCTGCAAGAGAAATTTTCTTTATATCGTCAAGAGATGTCAAATCAATTAAATCAAATTCTCCTGCAAGGTCCGAATTCTTAACTGATGCAAAAATCTTTTTGCAAACTGATTTTCTTATATCATTGCTCATTTTACAAGGAAAAGGAGCATCTGCAAGATTTCTTGCAAGTCTTATCTTTGATGACAGAACAACGTCTGAATTATTGCCTTGTGAGCTGTACCACTTACTCATTGCCGCCCTCCTGAAGTTCATTTATCTTATCTCTGATTACTGCCGCATCCTCAAATCTCTGTTCGCTGATTGCGGATTTAAGCTGTTCCTTGAGAGAATCAATCTCACTAACCTGTGGCTTTTCCTCCGCTTTTTCCTCATCATTGCTATAGGAAATAAATTTTCCGATATGCTTTGTTTTGCCATGGATTTTTCTGATTGACGGCTCAAGCTTATCCTCAAACTTATCATAGCAATCGGCACAGCCTATTCTGCCACTATTTACGATATCGTTAAAGGAGCTGCCGCAGCTTGAACATCTGTCTACACCCGCAAGGGAATTCATTGCCGCAACACCTGCACCGAGGAAATTTCCAAGGAAGCTGTCCCCAAACATTTCGCTCATTGTAGGCATTCTGAATTCATCCATAACGCCAAGCTCCTTAGCACATTCACTGCAAAGATGCATTTCTTCTCTCTTACCGTTTACGATTTTTTTTATATGAGTAGTTGCCTCATTTTGATTACAATGTTGACATTTCATAATAATGACCTCCTAATTCATATATGCTATAAGCATTTGCTTTAGCTGGTTTGCTCTGACTTGGTTTTTAATCTCAGGCTCAACACCCCTGAAATTATTGTCTGAAATAACTGCGAGCATCATTTTTTCGGCCTTGTCGCTGATTAAGCCTTGATAGCTTAGATTATAAAGATGAATTTTTGCATTTCGTTCGTCTATTGAATTGCCGATTGAATTTATAAGAGAAAGCAAAGCATTTTCCTTGCTGGCGGCCCTTGTTATCAATATATATCCGCCGCCTCCTCTACGTGACTCAATCCTGTAGCCCTGCTCAGGTGTAAAGCGAGATGTTATAACATAGTTTATCTGACTTGGTACACAACCAAGCTGTGCCGCCAAATCATTCCGCTGAATCTGAACAGTCGGCGTTTTATCGTCAAACATATCGAGTATCACATCAGCAATCAAATCACTCATTTTCATTTTTTCGGCTCACTTCCTTTGTCTTTGATAGGTCAAATTTCGTTTTTTGACTTTGACTTTCTTTGACCTTCTGTCATCATATTAGCACAAAGGTCAGAGAAAGTCAAGATTTTTTTGATTTTTTATAAAAAATTTTTCTGACAAAAAACAGGACTTGAATTTTCATCAAGTCCCGTTTCTTATATACTTTTACTTTTTAAGAGAAATACCCTTTTCTTCAAGAGAAGCAACTACCCTGTCAACTATCTCCATAACCTCTTCCCTTGTAAGAGTTTTTTCAGGATGAGCAAAGGTTATTCTTGTTGTAATTGACTTTGCGTTATCGTCGCTGTAAGTATCAACTACAGATATCTTCTTTACAAGATTTGACCTTGCATCCTCTATAGCCTTTTTAATAGGCTCAAATTTATCAGATACAAATGAAAGGTCAATATCCATTCCCGGATACTTTGACGGCTCCTCGTAAACAATGCTTGCGTTTTGAATTTCTGCAAAGCTCTTAACGTCAATCTCAGCAAATACAATTGAAGCCTTTTTATCGATTTTCTTTGAAACAGTAGGATGAACTATACCGAGTCTGCCTATTGACTTCCCGCCACAGCTAATCTCATTAAGATTTCTCGGATGCTCATAGGAATGTGTTGCAGACATCAGCTTATATTCAAGGTCGCAATGCTTGATGTCATCAGTGAGAGAAGCAAGCATATCACGAAGCTCAAAGTAAAGTGTCTCAACAGATTTTGTTTTGCTGAAAAGAGTGATTGCAAGCATTTTATGCTCGTCAACAAGATTATCGCTGTTAAGACCGTATGCTACTCTGCCTATCTCAAATATACCGAAATCAGTAGAATACGAGGTATTAGTCTTCAGCTGGCAAAGCTGGGTAGGAATAATGGAATTACGTATTGTTTCAATATTAGGATTTGTAGCATTAACAAGCTTAATATTATCCTCAATCTCAATGCCTAAAGCCTTGTACTCGTCATAATACTGCCAGATGTATGAGTGAACCTCGTGGAGTGAATAACGCTTTACAAGCATATCCTTGATTTTGTCCTCATCGGTTTTCTCAACGTCGGCTCTTACAGGATAAAGGGGAGCATTTGCAGTATGAATATCAAAATTATCATAGCCGTAAATTCTTGTGATTTCCTCAATAATGTCGGCTTTAATTGTAACATCCTTCGTAGCTCTCCAGCTTGGTACAACTACGCTGAAGCTATCATTTTCAAGCTCAACACCAAAGCCAAGAGATGAAAGAGTTTTAACGATAGTATCGTTGTCAATTTCGATTCCCGTATATCTGTCAACAAAGGCTTTGTCAAAATCAAGCTCAACTGTATCATAATGGAAAGCATACTCATCTGTAAGAGAAGAAACAACCTGAACACCGCTGTCAATATCAGTCATAAGCTTTACAAATCTTGCAATAGCAGGTACTGTCATTTCAGGGTCAAGGCACTTTTCATATCTCATAGAAGCATCCGTTCTGTGAGAAAGACGAACAGTTGATTTACGGATTGAAACAGCGTTAAAGGTGGCTGATTCAAGAGTAAGAGTATGAGTATCCTCAACGATTTCGCTGTCAAGTCCGCCCATAATACCTGCGATTGCAACGGGAGTATTGTCGTTGCAAATCATAAGCGTGTTTTCATCAATATTTCTTTCAACACCGTCAAGAGTTTGGAAGGTAAACGGCTCGTCAAATCTCTTAATTCTTATCTTTTCAACCTTTCTTGAGTCAAATGCGTGCATAGGCTGACCCATTTCAAGCATAAGATAATTTGTTAAATCCGCAAGGAAATTGATTGCTCTCATACCGCAGTAGAAAAGTCTGATACGCATATTAACAGGGCTTACACTTGTGTTAATATTTTCAACCTGCAAACAGGAATATCTCTGGCAAAGGTTATCCTCAATTTTCATATCTACCTTTGGAAGATTATCATATTTTGACAAATCAACAGTATCGAGAGGCTTCAACTCCCTGCCGGCAAGGGCAGCAAACTCACGGGCAATACCGTAATGTCCCCAAAGGTCAGGACGGTTTGTGAGAGATTTATTATCAACCTCGAAAATGATATCGTCAATCTGATAAGCGTCCTTTAAATCTGTACCGTTTGGCAAATCGTCAGTAATTTCCATAATACCCGAATTGTCGTCGCTGATACCGATTTCCTTTTCACTGCAACACATACCGTTTGATGTATAGCCTGCAAGCTTTCTCGGAGCAATTTCAATTTCACCGATTTTTGCACCAACCTTAGCAAAGGCAGTTTTAAGTCCTACTCTAACATTAGGAGCACCGCATACAACATCTGTAAGCTGTCCGTCACCTGCGTCAACTTTAAGAAGATGAAGCTTCTTTGAGTCAGGATGATTTTCTACTGACTTAATTTCAGCAACAACTATACCGCTTATGTCACTGCCTTTGAAGAAAATTTCATTTTCAACCTCTGCAGTAGAAAGTGAAAAACGATGAATAAGGTCAACCTTGTCAAGTCCCGTAAAATCAACAAAGTCTGAAATCCAGTTCATAGATAAAAACATTTAAAACACTCCTTTCTCATTCATCATCGGTAAACTGTGACAGACTTTTAAGGCTACCACCGTTTAAATCACGAATATCTTTAATTCCGTATTTCATCATAACAAGTCTTGTAAGACCGAGGCCAAATGCAAAGCCTGTATATTCCTCAGGATCAATACCGCCTGCTTTAAGCACCTCAGGATGAATCATTCCGCAGGGGCAAAGCTCAAGCCATCCGCTGTGCTTACAGGAGGGACAACCCTCACCGCCGCAGATAAGACAGCTTATATCAAGCTCAAAGCCCGGCTCTACGAACGGGAAAAAGCCCGGACGAAGCCTAACCTTAATATCCTTTTGGAAAACCTCTGAAAGCATTGTTTTCATAAAGTAAATAAGGTTTGAAATAGAAATATTCTTATCAACCATAACACCTTCCATTTGGAAGAAGGTGTTTTCGTGACAGGCGTCTGTTGCCTCGTTTCTGAAGCATCTGCCCGGGAAAATTGCCTTAATCGGCACACCGTCATTTACAAGTGCATCTCTGTATTTTTTATAGATTGCATTCTGTGCGGCAGATGTCTGACTCTTCAAAAGCTGACCGTTTTCAAGATAGTAGGTATCCTGCATATCTCTTGCAGGGTGATGCTTTGGAATGTTAAGTGACTCAAAGCACTCATAATCAGATACTATCTCGCTGTAATCCTCAACGGTAAAGCCCATTGACTTAAATATTCTTTCACATTCACGCTGTACAAGGGTGATTGGATGATATGAGCCTCTGTCTATTGACGGGGGCATAGAAAGGTCAAACTCAGGCATAAGATTAATCTCTGCCTCAATTTCCTTTTCTTTAAGCTCCTTTGTCTTTTCGGCAATTCTGTCGGCAACTGCACCCTTGAGCTCATTTACCTTCTGACCGAATGCTTTTTTCTCCTCGTTTGAAAGCT
The DNA here is from genome assembly GCA_051892435.1 of Eubacterium sp. Classification (GTDB taxonomy): domain Bacteria; phylum Bacillota; class Clostridia; order Oscillospirales; family Acutalibacteraceae; genus Eubacterium_R. The sequence continues at coordinate 2,783 of JBJFGE010000063.1, read as the reverse complement.
CCTTCATACCTTTAAGCAAATCGGTTACGCTACCCTTTTTTCCGAGATACGCAACACGTATGCCTTCAAGGTCTGCAAGACTTTCAATTTTGTCAAGCTCGTCCTCAAATCTCTTTTTCAGACTGATAATTTTTTCGTCCATATTGACCTCCTATAAAAATAAAAACCCCGTCTCTAAATGAGACGGAGATATCCGCGGTACCACTCAATTTGCAGACAAACAAAGCCTGCCACTTAAATACCTTAACGCAGTTATACGCCTGCCTTACTTTCTCGGCAGGAAGCTCCTGAGCTGAAATTCAAAACACTGTATCCGTATGCTCTCACCCACCGCACACTCTCTGAAATCAATCAGCATTTCTACTTACACTCAATCATTGCTTATCATATTTCCATAAGATTATAAACCAAATACTGCGAATAATCAAGCATTTTTCAAATATTAATAAAAAAAGGTATTGTATTTTTTTTGAAATATGTATATAATTAGTTTGTAATGCTTTACAGGGAGGTGACTTTACCGTGTCTGATAAAACAATGACTTTCAAAATTGGTGATGAGCACGAGGACGTTATGAAGGAGACTCTTACCGAGGTGTTTGATGCACTTCAGGAAAAAGGATATAACCCTATTAACCAAATAGTCGGATACATTCTTTCAGAGGACCCCACATATATCACAACGCATAACAATGCAAGAAGCCTTATCAGAAGAATTGACAGGGACGAACTGCTTGCAGCGATGGTAAAGTCCTATCTCGATTAACAAAAAGGAGGGTTATCTTTGGCAGAAAGCAAAAAGGAAAAATTCCTTGAGTACAAAGGTAAACCTTTGGTAAGATGCGGCAAAACAATTTATTACGGCAGTATGACTGACCCGTATGTAGTTTGTCTTAACATTCTCTCAGAAGAGAAGGTTAAAGATTTGAATGTATCAGGTAAGGTTGCTATCCAGCTCCTTGATACTGACCCGAATGTGTCTCCAAAGGATAAAGTAGTTAAGAAAAGTGAAAAGGAAGGTCTTTTCAACGCACTTGATTTAGGTGCAGTATGGCTTGAAAGAGAGTTAAAAAAACAAAATAAAGCATAAGAAAAGCGGTGAACATTTCGTTCACCGCTTTGATTTATGTTTATTTACTTATATCTACAGTTGTTACAATCTTATCGTCACTAAATGAGATTAATTCCGATACTTCAATTTCAACTTCGGTGCTTGTATCTCTGAGAACGTAAGCTTTCTTAACTTCTTTTGTTATTCCCGGCTTTATATCAACATCTATAAAGAGGTCTGTATCATCTTCAAGAATTGCTGTTTCAAGACCTATTCCATCCTGATAAGCTCTTGCATCTAAAGCAACATCAAAGCTAATAGCACTATCAGAATTATTAGTGAATTCATATGTAATCAAAACAGCTTCCTTACCTGTCCAATCTTTACAGAGCTTTGCACCTTTTACAACACACTTATAATCGCCTACCGTATCGTTTGCTTTTTCTTCACTTTCTGCAGAAACTGCACTTGTCCCTGCAGATGCATTGCTATCTTCGGATGAACCATCATCAGATCCACCGGAAGCTATAGCTGCGATTAAAATAATCACAACAGCAACAACTGCGATAATTATCCATTTTTTCTTCTTTTTCTTCTTTTTTTCAGCCTCAAGTGCTGCCGTAACAGCCGCCTGAACATCATTGTTATTTGTTTGATTTTCAAAATTATTGTCTGCCATTTTGCAAACCTCCCCTTTCTTGATACACATATCATAACACATAAGTATTCATATTGTCAACATATGTATTCATTTTCACGCAAAATTTAGCATACACTACCATTGAGGTGATGCTAATGTTTATACCTACTCTTGATGCAAAAACAGTAGGAGAGGTTATTTCAGACTACAGAAAGAAAAAGGGCATTTCGCAGGAGGTATTAAGCGGTCTTGCCGATATCGGCAGAACACATCTTTCTGCAATAGAAAGAGGCGAACGCAAGCCGACACTTGAGACGCTTTACAGAATCTGCAATGCCCTTGATGTAAATATGAGTGATGTTGTAAAGGAAATAGAAAATAGGATAGACAAATAAGGGTTTATAGAGATGTTGTTGAATGAAACAACCGTAGGGGCGACCAATGGTCGCCCGCTTATATTCGGGCGTGCAGTGCACGCCCCTACGAAGGCTTGTTGCAGAAACACACTGATAAACCCTAACTTTTAAAACTATTCATTGTCGGGAAAAGGTGTTCATTATTACACTACCTATCTTCTCGTCTGCGTGCAGGCTCAGCCTGCCAAACACTAATTTTCTGCTTACATCTGAAAATTTTGGATATAACTGTCAATGCAATTTTGTATGATTTCCTCGGCTACCTCTCTTGGTTTAACCTCAGTTACGACTGTAGTTTTGTCGTGCTCGAGAGTTTTGTAAACCTCAAAGAAATGCTTAATTTCATCAAAGCGATGGCTTGGAAGCATATCAATATCAGTATAGCAGTTGTAGTTTGGGTCGTTTACCGGAACAGCGATAATCTTTTCATCTCTTGCACCGCTGTCATCCATTATAAGAACTCCTATCGGAACGCACTCAACTATTGTCATCGGCTGAATTATCTCACTGCAAAGCACAAGAACGTCAAGGGGATCATTGTCGCTTGCATATGTTCTTGGAATAAAGCCATAGTTTGCCGGATAATGAGTAGAAGTAAAAAGAACTCGGTCAAGCTTGAGCATACCTGTTTCCTTATCAAGCTCATATTTATTTTTTCCGCCCTTTGAAATTTCAAT
>JBJFGE010000062.1:0-29910 GCA_051892435.1 Eubacterium sp. | reverse complement strand
CTTGCCGTTTTATCCTTTTGGGTTTCAACGCTTAAAATTTCGTCATAGGAAAAAATATTATCTTTATCAAAATTTGTAAATTCAAGCTGTGTATCACTGAATTTTATTCCCTGAGTTACAACATCCTTTGTTACGAACACCGCCAATACCAACGCAAACAACTCGCAAATTCCAAAAAGAATTGCATAAAAATTTGCAAAGTAAAGCAATTTTTTCACTGAAAATGCGGCAAATGCCACAATTGCAACATCAAGTACAATTACAATTGATAATGTGAGCGGTGATATTATTCTGAAAAATTTTTCCTTCATATGAATTTCCTTTCCTTGTAGTCATCAAGTAAACCAATATTTTCGGCTTTAAATTCCCTGCCGTTTAGGTAGCTGAGACAGTTTTCATCTGTAAAATTAAACTTTAGTTTGTAGCTGTAAAGAGCCTGCCTGTATCTTCCCTTCTCTCTGCCATACTTTCCGTCACCGTAAAGAGGATGACCGATATGGGCAAGGTGGGCTCTTATCTGATGTGTTCTCCCTGTAAGAAGTTCAATCTCAAGCAGTGATGCATCGTCATAATAATCAAGGACAGTATATTTTGTGATAATTTTTTTCGAACCGTCTGTTTGATTATCTGTAACGGTAACCTTATTTGTTTTCTCATTTTTAGTGAGAAACGCCGTTATAAGCTCCGAACTTTTAGGCATTTTGCCATGAACAACAGTCAAATAGAATTTTTCAATTTCCCTCGACTTTATTTTATCATTAAGGGTTTTAAGAGACTGGGAATTTTTAGCAGCAATAACTATTCCGCCTGTATTCCTGTCAATTCTGTTTGCAAGGGACGGAGTAAAGGATGAATTATCGGGAGACCACTCTCCTTTTTCGTATAAATACCTTTTAAGCCTTGCAACAACATTGTCGATATAATCCTTTCCGTCAGGGTGGCAAAGCACTCCTACCTTTTTATTGATAAGAATTATATTTTCATCCTCGTAAATTATATCAAGGTCATTTGACGCCTTCATAAAATCAAGGTGCTTTTCCTTTGTATGAAGAACATCATCTTTAAGGTACAGCTCAAGTAAATCTCCCTCATTTAAAATCTGCTGAGGAGTGCATCTTTTCTTATTAACCTTTATATTCTTTTTTCTGATTTCCTTAAACATCAATGACTTGGGCAAGCGGTCAAAGGTTTTTAAAATAAATCTGTCAACTCTTATTCCTACATCATTTTTGCTTATTACAAAGCTTTTCATCAGTTTTCATTTTCCTTATCGGCTTTGCTTTTCTTTTCCTCTTCAAGCTCCTGTATCTCTTTGTAGAACATATTTGCCCTTACATAAACCTGAATAAAATCCTTCATAATTTCTGCAATTTCGCCCTTTTCATAAGGGTTTGGAACTATTCTTTCATCATCATCAATTACAAGGGGTCCTTTTTCGTAATCGTTAAATGTAGGCATTAGAGAATAGGAAAGCTCTGTTTTAACAATAGAAATCAAGGTCAAATCCGCAGTAGCATTGACAAAACCTTTTTTCTTTGTATATTTTTCTATTGTAGAAAGAGGAGAACTGTCATTGTGCTTTTTCGTATAGCAATATGATATTGTTTCTTCGATGAAGTTTTCAATCTGTGTGTCAGAATAAGGTGCTTTCAGAAGGACCACCTTATCAATATCTGCGATACCGTATTTATCACTTTCACCGCAGGGAATGCCTATCATATTTTCATTCTCGTCAATATAGACGGAAATAGTATAAAATTCCTTTTCCATATTAAACCTCGTGTATTTTAATAAGACAATTATATCGTAAATTAAAACAAATTACAACTTTAATTGCAAATAAGTAAATATTTTAGTATAATTATTTCGGTGATTATATGAAAAAGGTTTTGATTACAGGCGGTGCAACAGGGATAGGCAAGGCCTGTGCAATGAAATTCAAGAAAAACGGCTATGAGGTTTTTATTACCTACAATAAAATTCAACCTGATTTTGACGGCGTAACTGCTGTAAAATGCAATCTTGAAAATGTTGATGAAATCTATAATTTATTTTCTAACATCGGAGATATTGATGTTCTTGTAAACAATGCAGGAGTCAGCTTAATCAAGCAAATTAATGATACAAGCCAAGAAGATTATGACAGTCTTATGAATGTAAACGCAAGGTCATATTTTTTCTGCTGTAAAGAGGCTGTAAAGGGTATGCTTAAACATCATAGCGGAAGCATAATCAACATTTCTTCTATGTGGGGACAGGTTGGTGCCTCCTGCGAGGTGGCATATTCTATGAGCAAGTCTGCTGTGATAGGATTGACAAAGGCACTTTCTCAAGAGCTTGCACCGAGTAATATTGCAGTAAACTGCGTTTGTCCCGGAATAATTGACACAAGAATGAACAATATGTTTGACAAAAAAGAGCTTGAGGAAGAAGTGCCAATGGGTAGATTAGGTACTGCCCAGGAGGTTGCTGATGCAGTTTTCTTTCTTGCGGAAAGCAGCTATATAACAGGTCAGATTCTCGGCGTCAACGGCGGTATTGTTTAGCAATAGGTATGAAAAAGGCTTGAACGAAAAAAATCGTTCAAGCCTTTTTGCTTATCGGTAATTAGTTATTCTTGCTTTTATTCTGGCTGTTCATAATACCCTGACGTATTCTTCTTACGTCTGTAAGAGCCTTATAAAGTGCATCGTCGATAGCAAGAAGTGTATCATCTGCGTAGTTATTAACTGCTGTAAGCATTTCACGTGACTTATTCTGAGCAGTTGTTACCATTTCATTAGCCTGGTTTGTAGCATTGCCGAGAATATCAGAAGCCTGATTCTGAGCATCTGCAACATAAGCGTCGCCCTGCTCCTTTGCTCTTGCAATAATTTCAGCAGCTTCAGCCTGTGCAGTCTGTGTAATCTGGTCACGTGCAACAAGCTCTCTTGCCTGCTCCTGAGCCTTTGCGATTATATCTGCTGCTTCCTTCTTTGCCTCTTCAAGAATACTGTTTCTTGAATCAACAATAGCCTTAGCCTGCTTTGTTTCCTGAGGAGTATTAAGACGAATGTCCTCAATAATAGTCTTAATCTTATCAATATCTACTGCGTACTTTTTACTAAGGGGTATTGAAGTAGCGTCGTCAAGCACATCCTCTAAATCTTCAAGTAAAATATCTGTATTAGTCATTTAAACCGTCTCCTTTACATCTTAAATATATATCATCTGCTATTTCCGCAGGCACAAAGGCTGAAATGTCACCGCCGAGACTGCATACTTCCTTAACCATACTCGATGATAAAAACATATTTTCGCCCTTTGCCGAAAGAAACAGAGTTTCAATCTTAGGATAAAGACTTTTATTGATAAGGGCAAGCTGAAATTCATAATCGAAATCAGATACAGCACGAAGTCCTTTAACTATTGCTACAACTCCGTGGTCTTTTGCGTAATCAACAAGAAGTCCGCCGTATGTATCAACCTCAACATTATCCTGAGTGATACATCTTTTTATAAAATCAACTCTTTCATCAAGAGTAAACATTGGTTTTTTCGAGCTATTGCTCATTACAAGAACTATAACCTTGTCAAAAAGCTCCGCCGCTCTTTCAATTATATCAAGGTGACCCAAGGTTACAGGGTCAAAGCTGCCGGGACAAACTGCAATTTTCATATCAGCTCTCCCTCCTGTAAAGGGTAAGCTTTGTCTTGCCGTAATTTCTTACCCTATCGGCATACCAGCCAGATAAGCTATCAGGCAGGCTTTCATCCCTTGATGTTTCACACACGATTACACCGTCAGATGACATCATAGGCAAAAGCTTTGGCAAACATTTTTCAATAATGCCCTGCTTATATGGCGGGTCAAGAAAGGCAATGTCAAAATTATTCTTTGCCGAAAGGAAAGCAACAGCGTCTGATAAAACAAATTTTGCATTATCCTGAAGCTGACAATAGCTGACGTTACTTTCAGCAATTTTCATAGCCTGCTTATTATTCTCGACAAAGGTGCAATGCCTTGCCCCTCTTGAAAGGGCCTCAATACCAAGCTGTCCCGAGCCTGCAAAAAGGTCAAGAACCTTTTTATCCTCAAGCTCAAACTGTATCATAGAAAACAGTGCTTCCTTAACCGATTCAGTTGTAGGTCTTGTGACATCTTCACCGGGGAGAGTTTCAAGCCGTCTGCCCCTTGCGATGCCTGTAATAACTCGCATCATTTAAAAAACCTCAATAATTGTCTAAACACTATCAGACAAACTATCAGTTGTATATCATTATACAAACTACTAATTTAATAGTCAAGCCGATTTAACATTATTTTTACAATTTGTGATAAAAATTATATATATTCTCGGCATTTTTTTCACTTATTGTACTAACCTTTTCAAGCTCTTCGGGAGTTGCCTCTTTTATGGCAGTAACAGTTTTGAAATGCTTTAAAAGTGCTTTTGCCTTTGCATCACCGATACCGTCTATCTTTGTGAGAGAGGTTGAAAGGGTGCTTTTCTTATGCTTATTGTGATGGTAGGAAATCGCAAAGCGGTGCACTTCCTCCTGTATCGTAGACACAAGAGTAAAGACCTTCCTGTGGGAATTTATCTCAATTTCACCGCCGTTTACTGCAATGGCACGTGTTCTATGCTTACTGTCCTTAACCATACCGAAAACAGGAACGTTAAGTCCCATTGACGCAATAACAGGTAACACCGCATTAACCTGCGGTTCACCGCCGTCAAGAAGTATCAAATCAGGAAGAATTTTAAATGTACTGCCATCTTCGTCATTATAGTAATGATTAAAGCGTCTTGTTAAAACCTCCTGCATTGAGCCCACATCATTCTGACCTGCAAAACCCTTAATGGAAAAACGCTTATAGGCACTTTTCATAGGTCTGCCGTTATGAAAAACTACCATACCTGCCACATTATCTGCACCAAAGGTATGTGAGATATCGTAGGACTCAATATACTCGGGCGTTTTTTCAAGTCCCAGAAGGTCTCTCAGCTCCTCAAGTGCTGCCAGCTCCTTGCCAAGTCTACCCTGCTTTTGAGCAAGGTGCTCGTTTGCATTTGAAATGCACATATTGACGATTGAAAGGTGCTCGCCCTTTTGCGGGTGAATAAACTCAATCTTTTTCTGCCTTTTACTCTCAAGAAATTCTCTTAAAAGCTCCTCGTCTTCAATTTCTCCGTCAACTGCTATTCGACTCGGTATTCTGTCTCTCATTGAATAGTATCGCTCTATCAGCTCAAATCTTGAACGAGGTAAATCCTCCACAGCATCAATTATCCAAAATTCCGAATCTGTCAGTTTACCGTGTTCAAACCTAATAACCTCAAAGCAGGCTTTTTTACTTGAATTTACAAGGGCAAAAACATCCTCCTCAGGAACATTGATGGAAACAACCTTTTGCCTCTCGTCAAGATTTTTGATTGCCTTTATTCTATCACGAAGCTTCGCCGCCTCTTCAAATTGTAAATTTTCAGAAAGCTCCAGCATCTGCGTTTCCATTTCTCTAACAGCCTTTGCACTGCCGCCTTTCAGAAAGGATATGGCATCCTTAACATTATTTGCATATTCCTGCTGACTTATTCTGCCTGCACAGGGTGCTGAGCAAAGACCCATAAAGCCGTTAAGACAGGGACGGCTTTTGCCGTAATCTCGCGGAAAAACTTTATTGCATCTCGGCAGTTTAAAAATTTTCAGCGTTTCCTCTACCGCCTGCTTTACGGAAAAGGTTGATGTATACGGTCCGATATAATATGCACCGTCATCATCCATTCTTTTACATTCACTGATTTTAGGATAATCACCCTTTGTAATTTTTATATAGTTATATCCCTTATCATCCTTTAGCAGAATGTTATATTTCGGCTGATGCTGCTTAATAAGAGAGCACTCAAGCACAAGGGCTTCAAATTCGCTGTCACACAGAATATAATCGAAATCGTCAACATTTTCGACCATTCTGATAACCTTGAGAGAATGATTTGAATGACTGCCGAAATATGAAGAAACCCTGTTTTTTAATTTTTTTGCTTTGCCGATGTATATAATCTTTTTTTCTTTATTTTTCATTATATATACGCCCGGCTGTAAAGGCAGAGCCATAGCCTTTTTACGAAGCTCCTTTTCAGTCACAATATCACCTCTCAAATTTCTTCTGCTGATATATTATCACACAAATACAAAAAAATAAAGCACAGCACTGCAAAAAGCAATACTGTGCCGATTCGCAAAAATAAAATTATTCGGTAAATCCTGACTTTACAAGAGCAACAAGACCGTTTACTGCATCTTCCTCGTCTGAACCGTCAGCAATGATGCGGATATCTGTTCCGCCCATAATACCAAGTGAAAGAACACCGAGAAGACTCTTTGCGTTAACTCTTCTCTCTTCCTTTTCTACCCAAATTGATGACTTAAATTCATTTGCCTTCTGGATAAAGAAAGTAGCAGGACGAGCGTGGAGACCAACTTGATTTTCTACCTTAACATCTTTAACAAACATAACTATAACCTCTCAATCAGTTAAAATACAATATATAGTGGGTTTACTTATTTTTATTTTGTTCTTTACATATTATACCACCAATTTTAATTCGGTCAATAAATAATTATCAAGTTCGTTTGACTTGTTAATTCCAAACAAAATAAATCAAGTTGATTTGTGCAATTTACACATATTTTTTTAATCTTTTTTGATATTCGACAGAAACTCTCTGTCCTTCTTTGTCAATTCTGCTTTTTCAAGCATATCAGGGCGTCTTTTAAACGTTCTTTCAAGAGATTTTTCTCTGCGCCATTTTTCCACATTAGCATGATGTCCGGAAAGCAACACCTCCGGCACCTCTCTGCCGTTCCATTCAGCCGGATGAGTATACTGAGGATATTCAAGAAGAGAATTATAATGGCTTTCCTCCTCAAAGCATTCGTCATCACTTAAAACACCCGGTAGCATTCTTGAAACTGAGTCTGCAACAATAAGTGCAGGTAATTCTCCCCCTGTCAATACGTAGTCACCAACCGAAATTTCCTCCGGTCGGAGTTCCTCGATTACTCTTTCGTCTATGCCCTCATAATGACCGCAAAGAAGAGCAATATGTCCAAGCCTTGATAGCTCCTTTACTCTTTCCTGAGTAAGAGTTTTTCCCTGAGGGGTAAGATATATTAAATGGGGCTTATCTCCCGCTTCACTGCACAGAGACTGAAAGCAATCATATATTGGCTGTGGAGCCATTACCATACCCATACCGCCACCGTAGGGCTTATCGTCAACTCTCCTGTGCTTATCAAGAGTATAATCACGTATATCTATGCAGTTAATCTCAACCTTTCCCGATTTTCTTGCCCTGCCGATTATCGACTCATTCAAAACCGCATTGCACATATCAGGAAAAAGCGTAAGAATATCAATCCTCATCAAATAATCCTTTCATCGCTTTTATTCTTATTACTTTATATTCCGTATTTATTTCTTTGACAACATCGGGAATAGCGGGAATAAGAGTATGCTTACCCCAAGACTCTGTATCATAAATATCGCAAGAGCCGTAATTCAGCACATCAACAATCTTGCCGTACTCCTCCTCGGTATCAACATCAACCACATAACAACCGATAAGGTCTGCAATATAATTTGCATCTTCGTCAATTTCAGCATCGTCACGGTTGCCGTAAATAATACGTCCCTTTATCTTTTCAGCGTCTTCAATAGTATCAATGCCCTTAAATTTAATTATAGCCATATCCTTTTGAGGACGAACGGAGATAATTTCCAGCGGTTTTTCTCCATTACTGTCAAGATAAAGGATTTTAAACTGCTTAATATAGTCTATGCCGTCGCACCACAAAAGCATTTTTAATTCGCCTTTAACACCGTGAGTATTATTAAGCTTTCCCACTTCTAAATATTGTTTCATTATATCACCAAAAATTCCAATATAACATTGTGCCTGACAACAAATTTATCTTCTGCGAACAGGTGGCGGCAAATCATCAGGTCCGTCATTCTCATATCTTTGACGTCTTGCCTGTTTTCTGGCTTCCTTTTTCTTCTTGATTTTCATACTGCGATAAAGGAGAGCAACATATCCTATAAGAAGAATTATCAACACAACAAAAACTACCTTTACCACTGTAAGTGAAAAGAATTTTTTAATAGCATTAATCATCTTTAAAAAGGTTGAAAGCTCAATATCCTTTGCGGCGGTAAGCTCAACGGTTGCTATTGTTTCATCACCATAAATAACATTTGCAGAGCATATGGTATCACCTTTTTTTACAGGAGCATTAATGCTTTCCGGCTTATCGGGTATATCATATATTATTGCAGATTTATCAAGGCCTGCGGGCACAATAACATTTGTATCCTCCTTAGCCACAAGCTGTACGCTGTCAGCATCCTTACCGTCCTCAACTGCAACCTCGCTAACAACCTCGTCCTTTCTTACAAGGGTTGTATATTTCAAGCTGTCAAATGCCCATTCAAAAAGTGATTTTGCATCTACAAATGAGCATTTTGTCAGATATGACTGACCTTTAATTTTCTGCTGTGGTGATTTCATGACTATGGCAAGGTAGTTATATCCATCCTTTGACGCCTTGGTTATTACGCAGTATTCAGCCTCCTCTGTAGAGCCTGTTTTAATTCCCTGTGCATACTCGTAATAATATGTCACATAACCGGAGCTGAGCATAAGATTAGTATGATGAAGAGTCATACCGTCATATTCAACCTCTGTTGCTGTGGAATAACGGATGAAATCTGTATTTTTCAAAGCTTCAAGAGTGATAATCGACATATCTCTTGCGGTGGTGTAATGATTTTCATTGTGTAGTCCGTCTGGATTTACAAAATTTGTATCCGTACAGCCTAAGGACTGCACCCATTTATTCATATCATCAACAAAAGCATCAATGCTTCCGCTGACATACTCTGCAAGCACCTGACAGGCATCGCAGGCAGAATGCACCATTGTTAGATAAAGGAGCTTGTCTATTGTGATTTTCTCTCCTACCTTTATTCCTGCAACCTGTGCACCTGTTCCCAGTGTGGCATCAAAGGCTGACTGACTCATTTTAGTTGTAGCATTTAGATCCTTAACATTATTGAGAACCACCATAGCAGTTACAATTTTTGTAAGTGAGGCAGGATAAAGCCTTTCGTCTGCATTTTTCTCAGCAACTACAGGATATGAATCGTCGTCAAGATTTATAAGCATATAAGACTGAGCGTAAATTTTTCTGTCAGGCTTATATATAGCTGCCTGAGCGTTGAAGGGTACACAAATCAGCGACGTTACAATTATTAATAGTGTTAAAATATAAGAAAGTGTTTTTTTCATGGACTTGACACCTTTTAGATAAAAATATATTATAGATATAGTTTAACATCTTTTCACTTCATTTTAAAGAGCAATTTATATATTTTTCGGAGAAATACTATGATTTATTTAACAGGCGACACTCATGGGGATATTTCCTGCTTCAAAAACCCTAAGCTTTCCAAATTAGGAGAAAAGGACATACTTATCGTGTGCGGTGATTTCGGATTTATTTGGAATCCCGAGGACAGCAAGGAAAAGAAAAATCTTGAGTGGCTCAAGAAAAGAAAATACACCATCTGCTTTGTGGACGGTGCTCATGAAAATTTTGATATTCTTAATTCCTATCAGCCATACAGATGGAAGGGCGGAAACACTCACAAAATTGCTGACAATATCTACCACCTTATGAGAGGAGAAATTTTCACTTTTGAAGGCAAGACCTTTTTCGTTATGGGTGGCGGCGAAAGCGACGACGCACATATGCGTGAAGACGGTGTAAGCTGGTGGGAGGCAGAGCTTCCAAGTGCTGAGGAGCTGAGAAACGGTGTTGAAAATCTCAAGGAAACAGACAAAAACATCAATTATATTCTCACCTATGAGGCTCCAACAATCGCAAAGGACATTCTCCGTCAGAGAACCAATAAGGACATTATCTTAACACCTCTTAACACCTATCTTCAGGAAATTCTCAAAAATGTAGGTTATATGCACTGGTACTTCGGTTCACTTCACATCGACCTGAACATCAGTAAAAAAATGACAGCCGTATTTAGCGAAATCATCAAAATTTCATAAACGGGCAAAGAAAAAGCGTACTTGAAAAAACAAGTACGCTTTTAATAATGTATTGATTATGCCTGAGCAGGAGCTCCAACCGGACAAGCTGCCTCGCAAGCACCGCACTCAATGCATGTATCAGCATCAATCTCGAACTTGCCGTCACCCTCTGAAATAGCGCCGACCGGACACTCTGCTGCACAAGCACCGCATGAAATACAATCGTCTGAAATTGCGTAAGCCATCATTACACCTCCTACACCATACTTCTTCTTTAATATAACAGTATATACTAAAAAAATCAAGTGATTTTATAATTAATTTTTGTTCTTTTTATCTTCGGCAGGTTTGCTCTGCCTGATAATCTTTACATCTTCCCTGTCCACAACAACAGGCAATCCGTCGGGAGTCTTATCAAGCTGTACCTTTAGCATTCCTGTTAATAGTGAAGCGTCAACAACAGTTCCTCTTCCCTCTTTGCAGTCAACAACAGTGCCCTTTGCAGGAGTAATTTTATGCAAATACTCATAGGAATTCTGCTCATATTTAAGGCAACACATAAGTCTTCCGCAGGTACCGCTGATTTTACCGGGTGCAAGAGAAAGGCCCTGGTCCTTTGCCATTTTAATAGTAACAGAATGAAAATCGTCGAGAAATGTTGAACAGCAAAACGGTCTGCCGCATATACCGAGACCTCCCAACATTCTGCTTTCATCTCTGACGCCTATCTGACGAAGCTCAATTCTTATATGAAGAGTTGAGCCCAAATCTCTAACAAGCTCTCTGAAATCAACTCTTCCGTCAGCGGTAAAGTAGAAAATAACCTTTGTTCCGTCAAAGGAATAGTCTGCACCTGTCAAAGACATTTCAAGGTTGTGGTCCTTAATCTTCTGCTCGCATACCTTCAGAGCCTCTTTTTCCTTAACCTTATTTTCTTCGATTTTTTTCAAATCATCGTTATTTGCTATTCTAAGAACAGGTTTAAGCTCGGAAGTAATACTTTCGTCACCGACTTGCTTTGGGGAATACTGTGCGATACCGCTTTCAATTCCCTTAGCAGTTTCAACTATTACAATTTGACCTTCTTTAATATCGAGACCCTTTGGGTCAAAATAATATACCTTGCCCGTATCTTTAAAACGAACACCGACAACTAACGCCATTGTTATGTATCCTCCTATCTGCTAACAGCATTTTTAAGACTGTAGCAGATTTTTGTTATTATCAGCGAATTATTCACGTTCATTAACGCAGTTTTTTTCAGGTCGTCACAGGCTTGGACAAGCCTTAAAAGGCTCTGTCTTGATAAACATGATTTTAAAAGCTCAGCACTTTCTGCTTGACCTGAAATATATTCGCATCCGTTACCTGCCGTTAAAGCGTCACGGAATATATTTTTTAGAAAATCACAGAAAAAAACGATTGACTGCCTGTCCTTTTGAAATGCAGAGCAGGCTGTTAAAATGCCATACTCATCACCGTTTTCAAGAGCCTTGCATATATCGTTACACACGCCTACAAGCTCTGCTGCTTTTGTATCTTTAAGGCTATCAACTGCTTTTCCTATGTTACCGTTAAAGGTTTCAAGAGTTTTTTCAGCCTGAATGAAATCTATATTTTCATTACGACTTGCAATATGTTTTGCACCCTCCGAGATGCTTACACCCTCAAGCGTTACCGTTACGGAACGTGAAAGCACTGTACTTAATAATGCACTCTTCGAATTAACGGTTAATATAAATACTACATATGCAGGCGGCTCTTCAAGAATTTTTAAAAGTGCATTCTGAGCAGATGTATTCATACATTCTGCGTTTGCAAGAATATAAACCTTAAAGTCCGCCTCATTAGGCTGCATATATGCATCATTTATGATATCCCTCACTGTATCAACATGAAAGGAATTAGCCGTTCCTGACGGTATATATTCATAAATATCGGGATGTATTTTCCCCATTGCTTTTTTACACTGAGAGCACTCATAGCAGGGCTTTTCTTCACCTCTGCAAACAAGTGCCGTCGCTAACTCACGGGCAAGCGTCTTCTTTCCCAAGCCCTGCTCACCTTCAATGATTATTGCGTGGGGAAAACGGTCTGAATCCATAAGAGCTCCAAGCTGTTCGGTTACTCTATTGTTACCGATAAAATCCTTAAATTTCATAAATCAAAGCTTTCTGAACTGTTCTACATCTATTACAAAAGCAACTGCACCGAATTCTTCAACATCCACAGGCTGCTTCAAAAGCGAACCCTCCAATGTGCTTTCAACGCCTTCACGGCGAACAACTCTTTTTGTGACATTATTCTTAATCAAATCAAGCAGGCTTTCAACATTTTCGTCTTCCACTCCGTACAAGACAGTGGTCTGACCGCTTTCAAGAAACTGTCCTGCAGTCGATATCTTTGTTGACTGATAACCCTCTGAGCTCGTTACCGCAAGAACAGTCGGTAAATCCTTGTTTGACAATATAACTATTGCTAATTTCATTATTAATCACCCTTTATAATTTTAGCCTGTTTCATAATGTATTTCTCATCCTGTACTAAATTATATAGAAAATTCAAGGGTAATTCAACTAAAGTCCATTAACTTTCAAACAAAATTTACAAATAAGAAATCAAAAATTTCAAAAATCTTTACACCACAGAGGCAAGTGCCACTATCACAGGCATAGTCATTACGGAAAGCACTGAAGACTGAGCCGCAAGCTCCGAGCCTAAAGCAGTATCGTTATCGTATTTAGCCGCATACATAGCAGTATTTGTGGCAGTGGGAGCAGAGCTTGAAATTATCATAGCAGTAAGCAAATCTCCTCTTACGCCGCAAAGCCTGAAAAGTCCCAGCATACAAAGAGGTATTACCACTAAACGCAATAAAGAAACAAAATAAAGCTCCTTTTTAACGAACAAATTTTTAAAATTCGAATTTGCTAAAAACGTTCCGAAAACTATCATTGCAAGCGGAGAATTACAATTTCCGATTATCTCCATAGGATACTCGATGAAATATGGTATTTTCAGTTGCAAAAAGAAAAGCGGCAAGCCAATTATAACCGAAATTGAGCCCGGATTTAAAATAAGCTTTTTAAGATTAATTTTAGCCTCTTTACCTGAAATTTCACTTATTCCCCAAGTAAACGCTATTACATTAAACACGGCAACATACACCGAGCAATAAAATATTCCCTCTTCGCCGATTACACTTTTAGCAAGAGGCAACGCCAAAAAAGCTGCATTTGAAAGCACCGTCGCATAATGGTAAACTCCACTTTCCTTCAGACTTCTTTTTCTGAAAGTGAATTTTGAAAGAAGCATACCGAAAATATGAGTTGCAAATGCACAGACAAAGGCAATCAAAATTCCCTTAACGTGTTCATCTGTATACTTCATTGTCATAAATGTATGAATAATTGCAATAGGCAAAATCACGTTAAAAAGCAAATCAATAAGCCTTTTGCCATCAGACTGCTTAAAAATACCTACCTTATCTGTTACAAAGCCTACGCCTGCAATTAGATATAGTATAAACACCTGAAGTGCAATGGTTTTTAAATTATCAAAAAACAAAGTTGAATTTCCTTTTTATTTCAATATCAAATTATTTCAAAATAACTTCTTTTTTTCCGTAACGCTGATGACCGCAGTTATTGAAAGAATACCTGCGATTAAATACAAGATCGGCGTAAAAGAAACATCGGAAAGAATAAATCCTCTGCCTGTCAGTATAGCTGAAATTCTTGGCAGAGCAATTACAAATGATGAGAAGAATGTCATAAGTCCGGACACAGTAAAAATCTGCGATATTGCCTTATCCTGCCTGTCAAAAGATAATATAACCGAAAATGTAAAGCAAATAAAAGCAGTAAGAAACAGAAATTCGCATAAAATTTCTACGGACTCCTTAACATCAACAATCTTCATCATAATAATTATCATTCTTAAAAAGGCCCAAATTACAGGTGCAAAATGGAAAATTCCAATTCGCTTGTAGTCAAAATTATAGCCTTTTACAAGCATAATAACTGTTATAACATAAGAACAGCTCACAAGTGCAAATATTCCCGACAATGCAAGAATAACTGCATAATTCCAACCAATATATCTGCTGTCGCTTATGTAATCGTACAAATTAATACACTGATGTACATAGTCACAAAAGTAAGCAATACCGAAAAGATAAAGCCAAAAGCATACCTGCTTATTTCCTGCCGAAATCAGCATACCATTCCGTTTTTTCACATCAAAGGAATACAAGACGGAAAAAACAAGAGAAATTACAAAAAGTCCGTAAACAGCATAGGAAAGAGCATAGTTTGATGTAACAAGACCCGTATTTTTATCAGTATACCTAAGAAGCTGAAAAAGGCGTACAAAGCAACCTGCAACTGACATCAAAACTATAACAAACAAATTTAGCCTTGAACGGACTTTTTTCACCTTTTTTCCACTCCCAAATCATCATAGCCTTTATCTGTCAAGCAGATTTACAAATTCTCTTGGCTTGCTGACACTCTTATAAGCAGGACGCATAATTTTTCCGCCTGAGGTCAACTCTTCAAGTCTGTGTGCACACCAGCCTGCAATTCTCGCTATCGCAAAAAGCGGTGTATACAAATCCTCGGGAATACCAAGAACCTTATACACAAGTCCTGAATACAAATCAACATTTGCACACATAACCTTATCAACGCCTCTGATTTCCGCAAAAACCTCAGGTGTTAATTTTTCAATATTTTCAAGAGTTTTAAACTCCTTTTCAAATCCCTTTTCACAGGCAAGCTTTCTTGCACTTGCTTTGAGTATAACTGCTCTCGGATCTGACTTAGTATAAACAGCGTGACCCATACCGTAGATAAGTCCTGAACCGTCTCCCGCCTCTTTTTTCATTATCTTAACAAGATAATCCTTAACCTGCGACGGATCTGTTGAATCGGGAACAGACTCCATAATTTCTTTCATCTGATTTGCTACTCGGAGATTAGCGCCGCCGTGACGTGGACCTTTAAGAGAACCAAAGCCTGCGGTTATCGCCGAGTATGTATCGGTACCGCTTGATGTCAAAACTCTTGTTGAGAAAGTGGAGTTATTACCACCGCCGTGGTCAGCGTGAAGCATAAGGCAAATATCAAGAAGCTTTGCCTCCTCGTCAGTAAATTTTTGGTCTGCACGTAGCTGATTAAGAATATACTCCGCTGTTGACTGCTCCTTTCTGATAGGATGAAGGAACATTGATTCATTGTAGAAGGAACGACGCTTTACCTGATATGCACTGTTCATAATCGTAGGCATCTGTGCAATAAGCTGGAGGGACTGACGAAGAACATTAGGAATAGATGTATCGTCAGGATTTTCGTCAAATGAATATAGAGTCATCACACAACGAGCCATTTTATTCATAATATCCTTTGAGGCATTCTTCATTATAACGTCCTCAACAAACTCATCGGGTAGAGCACGGCACTCCGCAAGTACCTCTCTTATGCTTAAAAGCTGGCTTTCAGTAGGAAGATTTCCAAATAAAAGAAGCCATACAACCTCTTCAAATCCAAAGCGTGAATCCTTAATACAACCGCTGACAATATCGTTAATGTCATAGCCTCTGTAGGACAGCTTGCCGTCCTTTGGTATTCTCTCACCGTCAAGGATATAATAACCCTCAACAGAACAAATACGTGTAAGTCCGGCCATAACACCCGTGCTATCTTCATTTCTAAGTCCGCGTTTAACATGATATTTTTCAAAATCGGTAGGTCTTATAGAGTTATTCTTGTCAAGCTCGGAGCATAAGCTTGAAAGAGCATCCATTGAAATCGGCGAAATATAGTTTGTCGGCATACATATTACTCCTTTCCTAAAAATAGTATTGTAATAACAGACAATTAATAACATCACTCTAAAAGCAATTTATTTTTTTATTATACATAAATAGAAATATAAAGTCAAGGAGATGAGATTTTGAAAAAAGCTATGATAATATATGCAATCATTTTTGCAATTACAATAATTGTGCCGGTAATTATTTGCTTTACCGACACAGGAAAAAGCGACGGCAGTGATTTAGTGGGAATATTCAATCAATGCATTACTCTACTTCAGTATTATCGCTGATTTTTTTAAGATGAATATTTGAACTTACCTCTATTTTTGCACCCCGGAAATATTTGTCCCAGCTGTCGCTCATAATACCATAGGCATCAGCATCATCCTTTGCAAGCTGTTCGCCGAGTCTTACGCTGTCGCTGTTATATTTTTGGCAGGCTGAAAAAGCCTTACTGCACAATTCGGATATCTTTTTTTCTACATCGGTGCAAATTCTTCCCAAATCCTCCTCGGTCATTTTCACGCCGACACCCTTTTCTATTTCATCAATTATCATATCGGCATTCACACTTACCTTGAAAACGACTGTACCGTTTTGATAAACAGCAGATTTTTTGCACTTAATTTCAGAAATTTTTACACCGATTTTCCCCAGCTTATCATCTTTTGCCTCAATGGAGATATCCTTTGCCTTATCAGCCAAAATAACAAAGCCTGTTGTTTCCTCATCATCGGTAACATACACAAGGCTGTCATCGCTGAAAAGTCCTATTCCCTTTGTGCTGACATTTTCCTTTTCCTTTTTTTCAAGCACAGGGATAAAAATATCAGAGGTTTTATCGGCATAAAGATTTAAAATCTGCTCAGTTGTTGTATAGGTGCAAAGCCCGGATTTTTCGTTATTTTGAATAAGGTAAAGAATATTTTCACAGGGTACTGCAGCATCGCTTTCCTTGCTTTCAATAACATCCTTTGCCTCTGAATCCGATATGCAGACCGCAACGTCTGACCTTGCATCGGCAGACCTCATAAAGAAATCAATATTTTTTGTAAAATCCTTTTCCGCCAAGCTTTTTCCTATAACAATCAACTTGTTTTGACCGAAAAAAATTCTTTTTGAAAGAGCCTTTGAAAGATTATTTATGCTGTCTGTAATGGACGAGCCTTCCTTATCGGTGTTTACCGTCATATTACCCTGTGGCGTTTGGGAGCCGTTATTTATTCCCACGTTCAAGGTTTGCAGGATAACGCTTACCTTGTCTTCCTTTTGGTCTATTCCCATACCCTCAACTATTACAAGGTCCTTAAGATGTCTTGATGTTGTACAGCCTGAAAAAAGGGTACAAAAAGCAAGAATTAACGCAATTATTTTAAAGCCCTTTGACAAGCTCATCACCTCTGTTTTTCTTTTTAAATATCAGCGTCAGAAGAGGAATTATTACGCAAAAAACGGCAAACGGAGCCATAATCATCACAGGCTTAATATTTGAGCTTGCACCACTCTCAATTAATATAAGTGAAATCAAAAATGTTCCTACTGCTCCGACGATACACTTATGCTTATTTTCAAACCGTTTAACAGACAATGATGAGCAGTAAATAAGCATTACCGTTTTAACAAATATTGCCATAATCCAAAAGGACATATGGAGTATATCAAGTCTTTCAAGTCCTGTGATTTTTGAAAGCTGAAACAAGGCATAAATCGGGAAGCTTTGGAGTGATGCACTGTCTCCCAAAAGTGCAATCATAAACAGTAAAAGCACAAATATTGTGGTATTTGACGCTGTTACCGAGGATATAAAGCTTCTGACGGCTTTACCGTTAATTCTGTCTGCAAGGCAGAGAAAAACAACTATTTCGATATTATTTGAGGCAAGAAAAAAAGCATTTCTGAAAATGATATCTTTACTGTTATTTATAACAGGATAAAGGTTTAATTCGTCATATCCTTTTGTATTTGAAATCATCATAACGAGAAGTGCCAAAGCCATTAGAACAAAGGCAAAAAACGAAAATCTCGAAAGGGACTCAACACCAAGCATTGCACAGTAGCAGGCACACAGTGCAATGAAAAATGCGAATATCCACGCCTGCGTTTCAGGGTTAAGGGTAGTTGACGCAAAATATGAAAATCTACTGATATTAACCCCTGCCATAAATATGAAAAACAGAAAATACAAAGGTCCAAGCCACTTAACATCAAAGGGATTTTTATGAAGCTTATAGCAATAGACGGCAGGCAGGCTAAGCACAAGAGTAATACCAAGTGAAAGCACAACGCTTATCAAAATATCCGTTGAAACCGTACCTAATGTTACAGATTGAATATTAGTGAGGCTCACAACAAGTCTGCTGATATAAAGCATAAAAAACAGACCTGAGGGAGAAATTTTATTTCTTTTGTATATCAATATCTGCACCTCTCAAATTTCCGACTCTGACCTTTCTTTTTGAAAGCTTTTTCCACGTTTCCCTGTAAAAAATATCCCCGAGAGAATGAAAATCAAGAGGAGATATGGGAGATGAATAAGGAACGCCGAATGGGTTAAGAGCACATATGTTTATAAACAGAACACTGCCTCCTATTATTAATCCATACATTCCCGTTAAACCTCCTACTATTATAAATATAAAACGCAAAACAGAAACGCTTTCATAAAGAGGATAAACCACATAGGAGGATATAGCCGTAAGAGCGATTACAACAAGCATAGGAGCTCCGATAAGTCCTGCTGTAACCGTGGTTTCGCCTATTACAATTCCGCCGATTATTGATACTGCGTGGCCTATTGCCTTAGGCAGCCTTAACCCTGCCTCTCTCATTATTTCATACAAAACGAGAAGCATAATCGCCTCTGTCATAAGAGAAAAGGGCGTTGTTATTTCCTCGCTGGCAATAGTAAAAAGCAGTCCTGTGGGTATAAGCTCCTGATGAAATGTTCCTATTGCAACATACATTCCCGGCAGAAAAATTGAAAGCACAAAGCTGAAATATCTCAGAACTCTTATGAAACCGCTGTAAAACGGCGGATTATCGTAATCGTCAACAGACTGAAAGCTATCCGAAAACAATGCAGGTAAAAATATTGCAAAGGGTGTCCCGTCAACAAGAATAACTATTCTGCCCTCAAGAAGCTTTGACACAGCCACATCAGGTCGCTCTGTATTTCCCACATTTGAAAAAAATGTTTTTATATCTGTATCAACAAAGGGTACAAGCTCTCCGTAATCAACAACCGTATTAAAGCTTGCTTTATAGAGCCTGTCCTCAACCTCTCTTACAAGACCTTCGTCTGCCCTGTTGTCAACATAACAGATGGCAACAGCCGTCTTTGCTGAGCTGCCAAGCTTTATTTGCTTAGTCTTAAGGTGATGAGATTTAAGTCTTTTTCTCAAAAGTGCCTTGTTATCATTTAATGTTTCGGTAAAGCACTCCTTGGCACCCTTTACATTATTTTCATTTGACGGCTCGTCAATAGACCTTTTTTCCCAGCCCTGTATACCGCAGGCAATGGCAGTATCAACTCCGTCAAGAACGAATACGCAAAACCCACTCATCAGAAAGTAGTAGCAATCCTCAAAGGTTTCCGCCTCGTTCATTTCAACGGAATTTACTACCTTTAGCTTAATCTCGTCAAAAAGCTCCTTGCTATCGTCAAAGCCGATTTCCTTTTTCAGTATAGGCGACACTATCATCTGTGTAAGCTGGAGCGAATCAACAAGTCCGTCCATTACTGCAAAAAAGCATTTTACTCCGCTGACCTCGCCCTCTCTAAGCAGAAAATCGGAGCAATCCTTGAAATCATCCTCAAATTTTTTCTTGTTCTTTTCATAATCGGAAAACAGCTTTTCCATTATTTATCACCGAAAATAGTATATCCACAAATTGTTGAAATAAATGAATATTATTTTCACAAAATAAATTCGGTGATAATTATGACGGTAACGTTTATCAGAGCACTTATAATTTATTTTTTTATTATAATTGCAGTTAGGCTTATGGGAAAACGGCAGGTTGGAGAATTAAAGCCTCACGAGCTTGTTATAACAATTCTTTTAAGTGCTATTGCTGTTATTCCCCTTGAGGAAAACTCTATGCCTCTTGCAAACTGTCTTGTGCCCATAATGCTTTTTATCAGCCTGGAAATTCTTGTGGCGGCACTTTCTATGAAGAGCCTTAAATTCAGAAACTTAATTCAGGGCAGACCGATTTTCATTATCAGAAAAGGTAAGCTTGACCAGAAAAAATTAAAGGAGCTACGATTTACCATTGATGATATTGTAGACGCATTAAGACAAAAGGACATATTTGATTTAAGCGAGGTTGAGGATGCAATTATTGAAACAAACGGCTCTATTTCGGTTTTGCCAAAGGCAGAAAACAAACCACTAACCCCTGCCGATGTAAGCATTTCCGTTGAAGAAAAGGGTATGCCGATCGCCATTGTTATGGACGGCAAGCCTGTAAACGAATATTTCAACGAATGCAAAATTAAAAATTCTGAAATTGAGCTTATTTTGCAAACACAGAATAAAGACGTAAAAAAAATAATGCTCCTTACCATTGACGATAACGGAAACACCTACATCATTGATAAGGAGAATACAAAATGAAAAGAGTATATTTAGCTGTAGGACTATTACTTCTTTGCATCTGTCTTTGTACCTTTGAGCAATATACAGTTGAAGCCACCTACAAAGAAACAACAGCCCTAATAGACGAGGCAATAGATTATACCGACAGAGAAGAATATGAAAAAGCAGAGGAAACCTGCAAAAGCCTAACTGCCTATTGGGACAAAAAATATCCTGTATTAACAGCTATGATAGACCACGGTATGCTTGACGAAGCAGGAACGACAATATATTCTCTTGAAGATATGGCAAAGGAAAAAAGCGAGGATTTGCACGACAGCCTAATTACAGCAAAAAACCAAATAAAAATCGTCAGAGAAAATCAAAGAATTTCCGCAGGAAATATTTTTTGATTCAGGCAAGCGTACTGAAGCTTAAAAAATAAAAAGGCGAAGAATATATCCTCGCCTTTCTCAGTATCATAATTAAGTCAAAAATTAAACCTTCTTAACCTTGATTTTGTACATTTCGTCATTCGCACCATTTGTTATATGCACATAAATCTTTTGACCCTTTTTAAGCTTTCCTTTGAAAACAGTCTTATATCCCTCGCCGCTTCTTATGGTGCACTCGCCAACCTTTTTAGAGCCTTTATATGCCTGCAATGAATTGTAAAATCCCTCACTTACTTCAGTGGCTGAAATTTTATATGTGCCGGTCTTATTAGCTGTAAATACCCACCAATCTGTATCATCATCCATACAAATTCCTGTAAAGGTCTTTCCTGCTGTAAGCTTTGTTGCCTTTTTCTTTGAATTATTTGACTCTATTTCAAAATTACTCGTTTTCTTGAAATAAACAATAAGACCATAAGATGATTCCTCGTTATTTCTTACGTTATCAGTAAGTGAAATTGTAACCTTTGTACCCTTTGGAAATGAAAGACTACCGGATTTCCAATTCTCTCCATACCTGATATATGTTGATTTCACATAATCCTTATATTGGTATGTAAGCTTTGTTTCGGGAAGATAGAAATTATCATACTCATATACTTTTCCTTCGTCATCCCAGCTACGATAGTATTGCGGGATAACTTTATAGTAAAAATATCCGCCGGCAGGAACAGTATATGTAAATTTTTGGGTTATTTTCTGTGATCCTTTTTCTGTGGTTGAAAAGATAACATTATACGTCTGTCCTGCAACAATTTCGGTGTCAGCCTGTGCTGTTATGTTCATTCCCAACTCAATGCTGAGAAGCATAACTAAAGACATAGCTAAAGATAATAATTTTTTCATATAAATTTCCCCTTTCTAATTAGACTACTGTCTTTAAACTAATTATACTTAGTAAAAATCTGCTTGTCAACAAAAACATAAAATGTTTATACCGTTTTCCACTCAACTAAAGCACAAAAAAGAAAAACTGCCGGCTGAGCCGACAGTTTTCCTTAAGAAAGAGAAAATTATGAAAAAGTATCTTGTGCATATCAAGGAACCTCACCGACACACCATTATGCACTTTAGATGTATCTGACATCTCTATTATGTCCGTTCCCTTGACACTTATAACTATACTGTTCATAAATTACAAAAT
Source organism: Eubacterium sp. (assembly GCA_051892435.1). Taxonomy (GTDB): domain Bacteria; phylum Bacillota; class Clostridia; order Oscillospirales; family Acutalibacteraceae; genus Eubacterium_R. The sequence continues at coordinate 7,822 of JBJFGE010000062.1, read as the reverse complement.
TATTTAAATGTTGTGAACAAAGAAAGAATTTCTGTAAAGAAAAAATTAATAAACGACTCTTACTATACTAAATCTTCCTTTATTGTTTCTTTTTTCCAAGTAGGCTGAGAATGATTGCAGGTAAAGTTTTCGATTTTTACATTCTCTGCATGTCTTATCCATAATGCATAAGCAGGAAGATTTCTAAATCTCCAGCACTCAGGATAAACGTCTGCATACTCAGGAATAAACATTCTTTTATCGATTGTTTCGGGAATGTCAGCATAGTCTATATGTATATTTCTAAGAGTTACATTCTTAACTCTTTTTATCTTCCCTCTTTGCTTAAAGCCTGCAATTATAACAGGAAGTTCAACTCCTGTTGACTTAACATTTTCGATAACAACATCATTAATCTGACTTTTCATATCAAATTCAGACTTGTCGGATATTGAACCCTTAGGGCTCTTTCCGCCAAACTCAATTATATTTGAATTAGCACTGTTGACCTCTGCCGCTCTGTTTCTGTTACCCAGTCTTATGAAAATAGGACATGAGCATCGGTCTGTAACTATATTTTTTACCTTAACATCCGATAAAACTGTTCCGTCACAAGCCTCTAAAGCAATAGCGGATACAGTTCCGGGATAAACATCTGTCATAAGGAGCTTACAATCGGATATCCTTACCTTACTTATATCATAGGTTGTTTCTGTGCCGACCTTAATTGAATTTGTTCTGCTGATAATCTCACAATCTGAAATTTCAATATTCTCCATAGGTCCTTTATTGCCAAGCCAATTTGCATTTTTAATAACTATTCCGTCATCGGCCGTAGAAATAAAGCAATGCTTAATCTTAACATTGCTTGTACCTGCGATATCTATACCGTCAGCATTTGCCATATTACGATTGTTATTTATAACAAGGCTTTCAATGTCAACATTTTCACAGTTTGATATTTTAAATGTCCAATAAGCACTATTTTCAAGTGTAAAGTTATCAACCTTTATGTTTTTGCAGTTATAAAAATAAATAAGTCCGCCGTATTTACTCGGGTGTGCAAAGCGTAGCTGCGCCCTGTAATCCCTTCTCATTTCAATAACATCTATGTATTTAGGCGGTATTGTGTTGTTCTTATCTGCAACAGGCTTTCTGCCGAAATAGTTACCGTTTCCTTTTATTTTTCCACCACCTGTTAAGGTTATATCCTTTACACCATTTGCGTACAAAATTGCTTTTTTCTCTCCGTAGCCTACGCCCGTTTTATTTGCACACAGAGCAGAATCTTTGCTAATAAAAAGCGTTACGCCGGATTTAAGCGTAACAGCAGTAGTAACATATTCACCGCCGTCAATAAGAACCGTTCCGCGACATTCACTTGCTTTATCAACGGCAGAATTTATATATTCTGCATTATCATCATTATTCACATCAGCTCCGAAATCACGGATATCAAAAACATTTCCTGTAGGTATTGGCTGTTCGCTGATATAATTCTCAATAGGAAGATATGATGAAAAATCATACTCTCTTACTTCAGTATAAGGCTCACCCTCGGTAACTCTCAAATCCTTACCGAACAAAAGCGTATTAAGCTTATCGATCCAGTTTCTTTTTTTCTTCACCATAGCAGTATCCTCACTGAAAAATATCTGCATAATATTATACCAAAAAATCCGCTAAAAGTAAATACTGTTTATTATAAATGAAAAGGTGTATAATTAAGTTACAGGAAAGAAACCTGTATTATGCATATCGAAAGGACTGATATTATGATTAACATTACAGCACGAGGCTTTGAGCTAAAGCAAGGCACTAAGGACGGTATTGACAAGGAGCTTAAAAGAATCGAAAAAATGCTTCCTGACACGGCATCCTTTGACGTAACTCTTGCAAAAATTAAAGACGGCTATAAATGTGATATAACAGTTAAAAATGTAGGCTCATTTATCAGAGGTGAGGCAACGGCAGACAGAATTGAGCCTGTTGTTGATATGGCGGTTGACGATTTAAAAAGAAAGCTCAGAAAGCTGAAAACCTATCTCGTTGACAAAAAGAGAAAGGGCGGTATTGATGAAATCGCAGACGCCTTTGCTCCTCTTGAGGAAGAAGTTTCAATGGACGATTTCGACAGATTTGACACATCTTCGACAGAAATTAAAAGAAAGAAAACCATTTCTCCGAATATGATGACAGATGATGAGGCTATCGTTCAGATGGAAATGCTGGGGCACAGCTTCTTCGTATATCTGGGAGTTGACGGTGATACAAGAATTCTTTATAAGAGGGATAAAGGCTACGGTCTGCTCGTGTGTGAATAATATAAAATTAACGGGACTGATTCATTCAGTCCCGTTTTTCTTAAATTTCACCTGACAACATTGTATTATACGACATCTCAACAGCATCATCGCTTATATTACATCCCATTTCAAAGAGCGGCACCTTTGCGAAAATCTGCTCAAGAACATCAAAAAGATTATTCATTTTATCTCTATTAAGCTTTCTGACGGTTTGAGAAAAAATATTAAATACTGCCCTGCTTGTGTCGGCTTTTCTTATCCAATTATCTTCGCTTCTTTCAAGAAAACAGATACCTGCAAGCTCAACATTTTTCGGAGTTGAATAATCATATTTACCACTCCAAGGAGTTCCGCAAGCGTATGCCTTTCCATCAATCAGCCTTATTGCAGGCTTGTCATCATTAAGAATATATGCTCTGTCGCCGAAATGCCTTAGCCAAAGCTGAGTATGAGTTGACTTTCCTGTTCCGCTGTCAGCAGAAAAAGCATATGCCCTATCATCAACTACTACGCATGAGGAATGGAGAAGAATACCGTCAAATCTGATAAGCTCTGTATAAAAATCAGAGCCGGTAATCATATACTCCCAATCGTCCTGAACAAGCTCGGGATGCTCTTTCATAGCTTCCAAAACTCTTTTTTCATCAACGTCAATAACAATATCAATGTTATCTTTATTTTGATTTTGAGAAAGGTAAGGTACTGCCTGTTTAGCAGTCCTACCGTTCTCATTTTTTATTTCAACTCTTAATCCTGCGATATCATATACGGACATAACTTCACCTAAAATTTCATTATCAAGTATCAGTATAACCGAATTAAATCAAATGGTCAATAGACACTATGCTGACTTTTTCAAAATCATAGCATAATCCTTAGCATTGATAATATTGTTATTATCTGTATCAAGCACAAACTGATAAACAGAATTCTCTCTTGGCATATCTATTGAGTCTGTACCCCAGCTTGCCTTAACAAAATCCGACGGGATTTCAATTGTATTATCATCACCGTATTCATAGACGAATTTGCCGTTACCGTCCTCTCCGGCAAATTTCACATCCTGACATTCAACAAAATTATATCCTAATTTTTTAACACAACAATCAAATGCAGAAATTACAGTACAATCATAATCAGAATAATTTATAACGGAAAAGTTTACGCTCCAAATATCAGGCGAAACAACGATAACAGGTGATTTTTCGCTGTCACTGATAGTCAAATGAACCATATTTGACGATGGTGCAAAAAACAGCTCTGCATTCTCAATATTGACATTTGTAGACATTATATCCGCCTTTGGTATCCAAACAATTTTCATCGGCGGCTTTTCCTTGAATATCTCATTACCGTAAACCAGTGCCTGCACCGTCAAGGTGTTGACATACGGAGCATGAAAATTCTCCGCATTTGGCAAATACAAAACGTTTAATTTAGGAGTATTTGTAAAGCAGGCTGACGAAAGCTCCGTAACACTGTCAAGATAAAGCTCCTCAACAGTTGAAAATACCATCCATTTACTGCAAAGCTTATCTGTCAGTGCAGGCAAATCAAGAACCTTAATATAACTGTATTTACTAAACGGCGATTTACCTCCGTCGACGGTAGTACATTTCGGAGCATAAAAAACATCAAAATACGAGCTGTCAAGTGAATTTGCGTAAAGCTTTTCCACCTGAGATGCATCAATGCTTTTAAGCATATTACAGTCTTTAAAAGCATAGGGCAATATTTCCTTTATTCCGCTGCATTTAAGCTCCTTTAGGAATTTACAGCCACTGAACATATTGCTCTGAATATACTCACATCCTGTTATATCGCAACTACTTATTGGTGTTTCTTTAAAAGAATTATAGCTATTTGTACTGTCAAGGGACAGCTTTGAAAAATCAGCAGACAGTATACCTGACTTTGCAAACATCATATTATCTATGTATTGCAAACTTTCTTCAAAATCCACGTAATGAAGCTTTGAGCAACCGTAAAAACCGCTTTCTGAGCCTTTTTTAAGATTCGGCATAGTCTCCTGTCTAAGCTCACTACAACCATAGAATACAAAATTACCTGTAAAATTCTCAACGCCTCTTGCTGTTACATATTTCAGGGACTTACAGTTTTCAAAGCAGCTTTCTCCCAAGCTTTTTACACTATCGGGGAATTCTACGGCAACTACATCACTGTCCTTGAATACATCCTTACCAACCGATGTAGGCACAATGCCGTTTATACTTTCAGGAACAACAATATTTTTATATTCCGATATGCAGGAGGTTATTTTTCCTGAAGAATCTATTGTAAAATCACCTTCATCAGCATTATGCTTAACAACATAATATTCTGATTTAATGTCGCTAACATATTCTCCGTCTTTAATCAAAGCATATGTAACAAGCGTATCGGTATCCAGCGTAAAATCAGAGGTATAAAGCATACCGTTTGTCGCTTTCGGTACAGTTCTGTCGAGAGTATAGTACAGCTTTGCATCTTCGGGAATATTTGAAAATGAAATATCTACATTATCAAAATACGTACCGCCTTTAGCACTTATCTCAAGGTTAGAATACTTATCAGTCTCTAATAAATTAGAAAAATTTAACATTCCTGCACCAAAATAATAAGACTCGTCATCACCCATATTTATCGCACTGTCTTTAATCTTTTCTTTAATTTCATATGGCGACATATTTGGATTTTGCATCATTATATAAGTACAGGCAGAGCTAACAAAGGGAGCAGAAAATGACGTACCTGAGCTTTCAGTATATCCACCGCCCTTTTTTGCACAATAAATATTTTCTCCCGGAGCTGATATATCAACCGCATCTCCGTAGCAGGAAAAGCTACTGAAGCTATTATCCTTTGAATACGAGCCTACAGTTATTACCTTGTCGCTGCCGGCAGGAGAAGCATAGGAGGCAGGGACAAAATCATTGCCTGCTGCAACACATACCGTAATTCCCGCATCAACAAGTCTGCCTACAACTTCATTTTCAATAACTGTTTCCTCCTGAGCATATCCCGTAAAGCTGATATTTATTATGTCCGGCTTATCCTCCTGAGCAAGTATGTATTCACAGGCGGCAACCACCTCCGACGCAGAACAGGTGCCGGCACTGTCGAGAACCTTATATGATTTAATTTTAACATTATCCTCGGTGCTTTTAACAACAACGCTTGCAACCGAAGTACCATGACCGTTATCGTCATTAGAGCTGTTTGCTTTTCCGCTGGTACTGAAATTAACATTGCTCTCAATATACCTATCAGCAAAAACCTCGTGACTTGTGTCAACGCCCGAATCCATTATACCCACAACTATTTCTCGGTCGCTGAAATTCAATTTACCGTTTTCAGAACTTTCGTCGTCCTGAATTTCACCATTGTCACCCAATCCGTATTTTTTAATATTTTTTTTATGTAATCAACACCGCAGTTAAAATATCCCCATTTTTCATCTTCATAGGTAATTTCCGCAGACTCATCACAGCAATAAAGAATATCATCCTTTTGAACAGTCAGTCCCTGATTTGTAAAATCCTCATAATCAGAAAGCATATCAACAGTATTTTCATACTGAAAAATTGTATACCCGATACCTCTGATATTATCTATTGCCCTTTCACTTTCTGTGTTCTCATCTTTAAGTATTAGTCTGTTATTAACGGCACCCGCTATTTTTTCTCCGTCCTCATTAAATTTTAAAACAGAGTATTTCGGCGACTCATCATACTTTTTATTAAGCGCGGAAACAGCCTCACAAAACACTCTGACTTCTGCTAATTTTTTGCCTTTTTCCATTGATATTCTTGTAGGAACAGCAATCACGATAACAATTACTGCACATAAAAGAACACACAGCAATTTTCTCACAAAATCTCCTCCAAAGTGTAATTTGTCTGTCAAAAAATATAACCATCTTTGTGAAATATTATACCATAAAAGGAAAAAAAGACAATAGTATATTTTTAGACGCAGTTATATTACTGTACAAAAATACACTATTGTCAAAAAGAACTTTACTTATGTTTTTATTTTGGGCAGGTATATCTTGGTTTACCCACGCTTGCTTTTCCATACTCTATTGCAGATTTAGGACAGGAGCATATACAAGCCATACAGTGAGTACAATTATCAGTCCAAGCAGGCTTACCATCAACTAACTTTATATTATTCATTACGCAGGATTTAACGCATTTTCCGCAGGAAATGCAATTGTCGGACACTGCGAATTTTTTAGAATGAATAAGCATAGGATAATAAACCGCATTTACAATACTGCTTTTAATTTTACCCACTGCACCGACTGATTTTTCGGGTATAGCCTTGCCTGATGAAATTATTTGTCCCGTTTTTTCAATATTAGGCTCTGAGCTTTCAATAATCTCCAAAGCCTCTGTTTTTTCGGGAGCATCAAAAAGCGCTATGTAATTTTCAGGCATAACAATCTCAGAACAGCCCATATATTCCATATTTTTCTCTGCACAAAGCCTACTCAAATATTTTGGTGCGTTGTCAATTTCTCCACCACAGGTCATAACGAAATAAATTCTCCTGCTACCCGAAAGCTTAACCCCTTTAAGCCAATCACGTAGAATATGCGGTATCTGCCAGCCATAAGTGGGAGATACTATAACAAAATCCCTATCTGATTTTATTTCAGATATATCATTTGTCCTAAGCCTTTCAAAAAGATTAACACAGTCGTCATTTATTATTGAAGCTATCCTTTCGGCAACATATCTGCTGTTGCCTGTACCTGTAAAATACAATACCATTAACTCTTTACCCTTTCTATTTCATTTGGTATTTATCTAAATCAACCTTATAATCGCAAACGGTAATACCGTCATTTTCTAACCTCTCTTTCTGCTTTTCAATTCCACCGAAAGCATAGTTTTTTGATAAATTTCCTTTACTGTCAACCACCTTGTAACAGGGATATTTGTTTCCGTCAGGATTACCGTGAAGAATATTTCCCACAGCCCTGGCAAGCCTTTTATTTCCTAAGTATTCTGCTATTTGACCGTAGGTTACAACCTTACCCTTCGGAATTGATGCTAAAAACTCGTATACATTTTCTTTCATTTTACTAACATTCCTCACACTCTTTATGATTTTCTATTCCTATATTTATTATCTTTTGACTGTCCATATATGCCTCATAAATTTTTACATAACCTGAGTTTTCTTTCACTTGTACTTAAATTATAAATCAAAATCAAAACATACACAACAAAATTGTTTTGAATTACTCTGTTTTGATTCATTTTTGTTAAAATTTTTCAATAGTAAAAAAGAATACACTTCACAAACTATACTTGCAAGAGCGAAAACTGCTTATTGAAATTCAGTGGGCAGTATTCACTTTTGCAATAAACAGCAAAAGAGGTGTATTTAAAATGGCAAGCGGTAAAAACGTAGTACCTGAGGCAAAGGAAGCTCTTAACAGATTTAAGATGGAGGCAGCTGCAGAGGTTGGTGTTTTTTTGCATTAAAAAAATTCAAAACGCCCTATTTAAGCCACTTTCGGGACT
>JBJFGE010000061.1:0-1852 GCA_051892435.1 Eubacterium sp. | reverse complement strand
TTGCATATCTATTACAATGTGCAGAGGATTGATGTAATAGCTCTTTGATGCTCGGACAAATTTCGGAATGTCAATCTTGCTTATCTTCCCTTTTAGTTCAACCTCACCGCTATCCGTAACCATAATCGTCTTAAAAAGTTTCTGCTGAAAATATATAATATGCTTCACCTTAATATTTATCTTATCAGAAGTGAAAACAATATTTCCTAATTCGCACCTATCATATATTGCCGACAGCTTACGGCTATATATATCATCTGAGCTGCCCTTGACAATAAATTCATATGTTCCTAAATCATAGCCTGTTATATCCAAACTGTTGTATCCCGTATGGAATACTATCTGAACATTCTTGTCCGTCCTGCGTATCTCCTGCGCAGTCTGCAAACCGTTTAGCTCCTTCATCTCATAATCAAGAAAAATAGCATCGTACTTATCAGGGGCAAATACCTCAAGCAGTTCTTCGCCGCTTGAATATTCCTCAATTTCGGGTATTGAGCCATTCTTTGAACAATGCCGTTCATTTTTTTCACGAAGTGCATCTCTAAATCTTTTCATATCATCGCATATTGCATATTTCATTATAGAAACTCCTATATTAGATTGATTACGACTATATATAAATTATATCATATTCATTCTGATATTTCAACACCTTTAACGTATATATTCTGATAGTATTTATGACTTTATCGTGTACAATACTATATAGAGGTGATGTTTGTGTATGAGGACGAATTTGCCCTGCGATTGGCACAACTTAGGAACAAAAAGGGAGTATCTGCCCGTGATATGAGCTTGTCAATCGGACAAAATGCAGGATACATTAACAGTATTGAAAGCGGTAAGTCTTTCCCTTCAATGGCAGTCTTTTTCTACATTTGTGAATATTTACAAATCTCTCCCCGTGATTTTTTTGATGATGATTCCAAAAACCCTGAAAAGCTAAATGAAATTATTGCCAACCTACAAAAGTTAGACGATAACCAGCTTAACAGCATTTCGGAAATAGTCCGGGGATTGGTTCAGAAATAACTAACAGCTGAACCGCAAAACTATTGCAGCTCGGCTGTTTATATTTGACAAATACGCACTAATATGTTATACTATAATAAAATACAATTTGGAGGTTTATTATTATGGCAAGACCTAAAAATACAAAGACCAAGAAGAACGTAGCAACCGTTAAAGCTCCTGCTTCAGTTGTTACCGAAAAGGTTGTAACAGCCGAAGAAGCAAAGGCTGAAACTGCTCCTGTCGCTGCTGAGCCTGCACCCGTTGTTGAAGCTCCTGCTGCAAAGGAAACAAAGCCTGCTCCCAAAAAGAAGGCTGCTCCTGCAAAATCCGAAGCTCCTAAAAAAGATGACGTTTTCGTTATTCAGAGCAATGGCAAGGACTACACAATGGACGATATTAAGGAAGCCTGCAAGGAAGCCTATAAAAACGGCACTCGCAAGCACGTTAAGAGCATTGATGTTTACCTCAAAGCTGAAAATGGTAGTCTGAGAGCTTACTATGTTATCAACGGCAAGGCTGACGGAGCATTTATCGACCTTTAATCTTCCCCATAGCAAAACAAACGGCAGCACACCAACTTGTGCTGTCGTTTTTCCAAATGTTCCAGTGGAACATTTTCCGATATACTTTTGAGGTGATTTCTATGTGCAATGAATCCGATCAGAGCAATACCGCCGATACTCCGGATAAAAACTCGGAAGAAACTATTATTTCCCCAAAAATGACCGAAGAAGAAAAGAAACGGCGGTTGAATGAACGGGCATCTGAGTATTTAATGTTTCTTGACGATTGAAAAAGGGACTGCGATTTGCAATCCCTTTTCTTTGTTATTCAA
>JBJFGE010000060.1:0-1875 GCA_051892435.1 Eubacterium sp. | reverse complement strand
TAGGCGACCCTTCTAGGGTCTGTGCAAACCACTAGTTTACTAGTGGTTATGATTAGAATTACACGAGACTTGAACTTGGGAATAAATCGGTTTCTAATATAAAAGGGAAATTATTATTTAAACCTTTTATACACAAAGATTTGTTGTAATTTTCCGTAAATACAGATATAATGTAAAAGTACAGCAGTGGGTTGGAGGACTGAATATGGAAATTGTAAAGGCTTCTTCATTTGGAATTTTACCTAATGAGGAAATAACTGAAAAGCTGTTTGTGCTGACAGAAAGTCTAAAGAAAAACGACAATGAAAAAACCGTTATTTTTGAGACGGGTACATATTATCTCGACAGCGAGAAATGTAAAAAATACACGCTTTATATCACTAATACTGTTGGTGATAAGGAGTTTTCAAAGGACGAGACGCCTCATCTTAATGCCGTGCCATTTTATTTCGGCAATGTATCAAATGTTGTCTTTGACGGCGGAAATTCCGTTTTTGTAATCGACGGCAAAGTAACTAATATCGCAATTGAAAATTGCAGAAATATTACCCTTAAAAATATGGAAATACGCCATATTCATCCTGATATGCACGAGTTTAAGGTTATTCGGAAGGGATTGTTCAGCGTTGATTTCGAAATTGACAGAGATACACAGTATGAACTTGAAAAGGAAAAGCTTTATTTCTACGGCAAGGATTACCGTGTGTGTGCTGATAAAAATGCACTCAACGCATACTGGATAGGACTTATCGGAAACAGTGCTCCCAACAGTATCAAAAGAGTTCACCACCCGCTTTTTTCTGCAAGGAAGATACGGGACTTGGGCAATAGAAGAATATGCGTAAGCTATCCTAATACATTTAGATTTAAAGCAGGCGATTGCTTTTATCTTTTTGATGTTCGTCGTCAGTTTGCAGGAATATTTGTAAACAAATGCGAAAATATTACCCTTAAAAATATAAAGCAGAGATTTAATTATTCACTTGCACTTGTGGCACAGGATACTGAAAATATTACAGTTGATTCAGTTGAATTCTCACCAGAAAAGGACTCTTCAAGAAAAATGGCGTCGGTTGCCGATTTTATTCAAATTTGTATGTGCCGAGGTAGTGTTTCAATTAAAAACAGCTATTTTGACGGTGCAGGCGATGACAGTTTGAATGTTCACGGTATTCATTTTAAGATAACGGATATTAAAGATAATCAGCTAACTGTTCGCTTTATGCACCCTCAGTCACACGGCTTTAATCCTCTGAGAGTTGGCGACACCATTGCATATATCAATACCGACACCTTGCTTGAGGAGGGTACGGCGGTTATTGAAAAATCGGAGCTTTTGAATGAGTATGACATCACCCTGACCGTCAGCAGTACGGATAAGGCAAAGGTGGGCGATGTAATTGAAGATATAAACGCCTGTCCTAATCTTGATTTTGAAAATAATATAATGACAAGAATTATCACAAGAGGTCTGCTTATTACCACTAGAGGAAAGGTAAATGTTTCAAACAATCATTTTATCAGCACAACTATGAGCGGTATTCTCCTTTCCGATGATGCTAAAAGCTGGTACGAAAGCGGAATGTGCAAGGATGTTACAATAGAAAATAACACCTTTGACTACTGCGGAGGAACACCTATACTCATCAAGCCCGAAAACCGTGTGTATGCCGGTGCAGTGCATAAAAACATAAAGCTAATCGGCAATACATTTAAAAAATACAATGGCTACTGTATTACCGCAAAGGATACCGACGGTATTTTACTAAAGGGCAACAAGTTTTCAAATACCAAAAAGATTAAAACCAAAAATTGTAACGACGTAACAACCCTAGATTAATAAAAACGGCAATCAAATGATTGCCGTTTTAGACT
>JBJFGE010000059.1:0-32745 GCA_051892435.1 Eubacterium sp. | reverse complement strand
TATCACTTGAGTTAAAAGAGCATATAAAACTATTTTGCTGAACAAAATCGCTCAATTAATTTTATCAAAACTCTTTTTTCTGTTATTATGTATGAAAAAGGAGTTTTTTTATGTATTACGGTTACATTAGAGTAAGCAGTGACAAACAAACAGTTGAAAACCAAAGATTTGAAATAAATCATTTTGCAAAAGAAAATGGTTTTAAAATTGATGGTTGGATCGAGGAAACGATTAGTGGGACTAAAAACTATGATAAACGTGAGCTTGGAAAACTGTTGAAAAAAGTAAAAAAAGATGACGTTATCATTTGCTCGGAGTTATCTCGTCTTGGAAGGAATTTGTTTATGATTATGGAAATTTTGAATATATGCATGAACAAAAATTGTAAGGTTTGGACTATAAAAGATCATTATAGACTCGGTGATGATATTGAAAGTAAAGTTCTTGCGTTTGCCTTTGGTTTGTCTGCTGAAATTGAACGAAACCTTATTAGCCAACGTACTAAAGAAGCATTAGCAAGAAAAAAAGCAGAAGGTGTGACTTTAGGAAGACCTAAAGGAAGCAAATCCAGCCATGTAAAATTATCCGGAAAAGAAAATACGATTAAAGATTTATTAGATCAGGGCGTTTCGAAATGTGAAATTGCCAGAATCTTTAAAGTTGATAGAATGACGGTTTATAATTTTATCAAGAGAGAGAATCTGTTGTAAATGTAAAATAAAAATACAAAGTCTTAAATAATTTTACAAATGATATAATTAAGTTCATTTAAATGATGCCAGTGATCAATAAAAATTAATCTGGACATTGAAACTCCTTTGTGGTATGTATTGTACTGCAAGGGAGTTGATTTTATGCCAATATTACAAGATTTATGGTATGGTAACATTAGACCAAATGAAGATAAGGTTATTACCGACGAGGAGAAAAGGTTGATAGAACTTATTGCACAACATCATGAAACATTATCTTCTTCCCTCAAGAATAATGACTTGGTTCTGTTTGAAAAATATGCTGATTGCTTTACTGAATACGCTTCGCTGATTGAAGCTCAGGCATTTGAGATAGGATTTAATTTAGCTATAAATATTCTAATGGATAAATAATAAAAAACATCAAAAGTATTAATCTGTCCCAAATTATGTACCTTAATTATATTTATCTTTCCGACTAATAACATATATGATATAATCAAATTACACCAAAGTATTGGTGAATAAGTTAGTCGATGAGGTTGTAATATTTCAACCTTGATTTTCATGGTTGCCGCTTTTACACTGAAACTTGAATAGCGAAAATACTGTGGAAATAACAGCGTGGTACTGTTTCGGCTATGCCACGCACGCATCCTCTTTCTGACGGAAAGGATGACTGTGAGGAATATCACATATAAAGTTGACGAAAAATTTTTACCTATGAATGTTAACGATAATGTGTATGATTGCCTTGAAACAGACAGAAGGCATATACAGTCTCAAGGCAGAAAGGACAGAAGGCATCTTGACCTTACTCCCTTTGATAATTTAGAGTTATATTATCGTAACAGTTTTGACCCGACATTTGACATAGTTAGTCACAAAATGGATATTGAAAAAATGAATGATTGCTTTATAAGAAGCAACTTCACTTTCAATGAGCATATGGTAAGATATTACTATTATGATATCGGATTAACTATGCAGGAAATTGCTGACAAGCTAGGTGTTAGCAAGATGGCTGTGTCAAAAATGAATAAAAAGATCGTCAACACACTACGGGGACTTATGCTATCATAAGTCCTTCTTTTTTATCTACAAAAAAATTTTAAAAAATTTTTCAAAAATTGGTTTACAAAACGCTTTTAAGTGTCCTAATAATTGAGAGGGTTCTCTCAAATTTTCAGAAAGGAGAAAAAGCCATAAGAAACACAAAGGATATTTCAGGTAATTATTTCGTTATTCCTAACGATATTTTTGAGCATGATTTAAAGCCACGAGATATAGCTGTTTACTGTTACCTAAAGAAATGTGCAGGTGTAAGCAAGACTTGTTTTCCGTCAGAACGAAACATTTCTAAAAAGTGCAACATATCTACTGTAACAGTAGCAACAGCAATAAAGGCATTAGATGATGCAGGACTTATTGATGTTATGCATAGATATGATGGCAATGCTCAGCTTTCAAATCTATATACAATACTTAAAATTTAATAGACCGTCACTAAATAATTTAATACAAAAAATTAAAAGCCTGTTTGCGATTCTTTAAAGAGAGTAGCAAAGGTAATCGGGTGAAATATTAAAAACAAACACAAGCCGTTTGTCAGCCTTTGACAACGGTTTATTTTTATGCCTAAGTGCATAAGTGTTCAACCACTTAAGAACTCTCCTTTTGGAGAGTCCAAGCATAGCGCTTAGGCGCATCATTTCGGCACTTTGCCGAAATGAGCGGGAGACCCGCACCCCCTCGTCCAAACATAGTCCGTGATTAAATAAGGAAGTAAAAAAATGAAAGAAACTAAATCAGAAAGGTTTAATCTGCATCTGACTCCTACTGATGAGAAGATTATCAAGGCAAAAGCCAAGGCTTGCAATATGAATATGACAAACTATATTACCGCCTCGGCTATAGTTGAAAAAATTGTTGTAATCGGAGATGAAGAAGGTCTTAAAAATGTTGCATACGAGCTTAACAAAATAGGTACAAACATAAATCAAATTCGTATGCTTGTAAATCTCGGTAAAATAGATTGCATCAATCTTGAAATCTTCATTGAAGCCTTTGAAAATCTTAACAGCGAAGTCAGAAGATTGATTAACAAGAAAACAAAATGGCAACTTTAAAATTTTTAAGCCGTAAGGATATGAAAAATATTGAATCCCTCGGCAGTGTAATTGCTTATTCTGTTAAGCGTGAGAAAACAAAATATCAAAACACAAATCTTGTTTCAGGTATCGGGTGTATGCCTGAAACTGCACTGAAGGATTTTCAGGCAACGAAAAAATTATTCGGTAAAGAAGACGGTGTTCAATTCTATTATGCAATTCAATCATTTCCGAGTGATGCAAACATAGACGCATACACTGCACATCAAATGGCATTAGAATTAGCAGAAAAATGCTATCCCGATTATCAGGTGTTAGTTGCAACGCATACTGACACAGACAACATTCATTCTCACATCATTATAAACTCTGTCAGAAGCACCGACGGTAAAAAAATTCATCAATGCAAAAAAGACATTGAAAGAATGCGTGAAATAAATGATGAAATTTGTATCAAATACAATTCGCCTATATGCAAGCCTAAGAAGGATAATGTTAAGCCGATGACCGGTGCTGAATATTTCAGTGCGATAAGCGGAGAAAGCTGGAAGCTTGATTTAACAGTTGCAATAAGCACTGCCATGAAAACAGCCAAGTCAAAGACGGATTTTATTTCTATCCTTGAAGAAAAGGGATACAAGGTTGATTGGGCAGACAATCACAAATACATTACCTACACAACACCCACAGGTAAAAAGTGCAGAGATAACAAGCTGCACTATCAAAAATACAGAAAGGAAAACATGGAATATGAGTTCAAAACAAGAGAGATTATCACCGCAGCAATTAACGGATATGACTATGAAGAACTTGGAAAAAGCTGCAAAGGTTACCCCATCGGTAATGCTGACTCAAGAGAATTGGGACAATCTTATTCTTACAATCAAGAATCTAATATCAATAATTGCCGAAACCCATTCGGATATGGAGCAGATAGCAACGAAGATGGATTTGGAAGACTATATGATAGACAATCGCAACAAGCTAAAGGAAACATACAACCAAGCTTTCGAAATATTAAACAACTTGTCATCAATTACGGAAAATCAACAGAAGAGCTTTCACGACAGCTTGGAATCTACCTTGACAGATGCGAAGGATCAGGCTGGGAAAATGAACGAAAGCTATTTATCAAATCAATCTTCAATGATGGAAAAGTGGCAGAAGATATTCAAGAAGCAAGCTACAATCCTCTCCATAGCAATAGGACTGTCAATAACATCTCAGATAACGGCATTCGTTTTGCTGGTAACCTCCTTGACCTAATCAATAACTCAGGTGTTCATCATCGCAGAAAAAGAATACGCTTATGCTCCAAAACAATTGAGAAAAAGCGTGCTCACGGTTTAAGAACAGACGGTGATGAGGA
The DNA here is from genome assembly GCA_051892435.1 of Eubacterium sp. Classification (GTDB taxonomy): domain Bacteria; phylum Bacillota; class Clostridia; order Oscillospirales; family Acutalibacteraceae; genus Eubacterium_R. The sequence continues at coordinate 28,573 of JBJFGE010000059.1, read as the reverse complement.
ATACAGTGTTGATGAGGGTTGGGAACAATCAATGTAAAAACAAAGTCCCGGCGAGAAATCGTCTGGCAGAAAGGAAATTAGAATGATTAAAAATATTATTACAATAGAGGTAATGCGAAAGGGGTGATGACATAAGGACAAGGTGCTTTTGCATAAGTTTCGTTGAGGCGATTGCTAATGAAAACGAAAATCATTTTTGAAGACCAAAATGATTATGCAAAAGACAAAAGCAAAGAATTTGAAGGTCAGTATATGAAAGCGATTTTACTTGCCCTCTTGGAAAATGGAAAAATAAATCAAGCACAGTATGACGAGTGCAAAAGACGGCTGAAAATTAATTAGCTGGACTTTCAAATTACTTTGAATATAATGTGTGTTGAAAAAGGCAGGGCCTTTATATCGGGTGCCTGCCTGTAAAAAAATACGAAAGGAGAAAGATATGTTTAAAACTGATGACAGGGTACAGCGAGTGGCGGCATACTGCCGTGTATCCACCGACAAAATGGATCAGGCGAATTCCCTTGAAAGTCAGCAGCAATATTTTAATGAGTACATAAAGCGTAATCCTCTGTGGGAGCTTTATAACATTTATGTTGACGACGGAATTTCTGGCACAAGCACAAAAAAGCGAGTTGCCTTTAATCAAATGATTGAGGACGCAAAAAGCGGTAAATTTGATTTGATTATCACAAAGGAAATCAGCCGATTTGCCCGAAATATTCTTGACAGTATCGGATACACAAGAGAGCTTAAAAATTTAGGTGTCGGCGTAATTTTCCTCAACGATAACATAAACACTCTTGACAATGATGCGGAAATGCGACTTGCATTTTTCTCCACAATGGCTCAGGAGGAAAGCCGAAAAACAAGCGAGCGTGTTAAGTGGGGACTGCGCAGGCAGATGGAAAAGGGCGTTGTGCTCGGCAGGGATATGCTTGGCTACGATGTGCGAAACGGACAGCTCATCATCAACGAGGAGGGCGCCGAAACGGTAAAGTTGATTTATCACAAATTCCTTGACGAAGGCAAGGGTGCTCACCGAATTGCAAGGGAGCTTCGTGAGGAGGGGGTCAAGACATCTACACGAATGAAGGATTGGTCATACACGGTTATTCTTCGCATACTGCGAAATGAAAAATACTGCGGCGACCTTGTTCAGCAAAAGACCTACACACCCGATTATCTGTCCCACAAAAAGAAACGTAACTACGGCGAAATGGAAACGGTGGAAATTCATAATCATCACGAACCGATTGTTTCACGAGAACGCTTTGAGGCGGCACAAAGAGAGCTTGAAAGACGCAGACCTGCCGAAAGTACCGTGAAAGCCTTTGCAAATCGTTATGCACTGTCGGGCAAAATTGTCTGCGGTGAGTGCGGTGCAGGCTTTGTAAGACGGCAAAAGAAACGCAAGGACGGCTCCTTCAATGTAAAATGGGTGTGTGCCGAAAGCCAAAAGAACGGCTCAAAGCACAAGGAAAAAGACGGAACTGTCGCAGGCTGTACGACAAATTCAATAAATGACAGAGATATAAAAGAAATTCTGCAAAGGGTGGTTGCCGACACAATGCAAGGCAGATCAGAGGTTATAAACAGCCTGTTGCAAACGGTGGAAACGGTTATTGAAGCAGTGGGCAAAAGCAACAACACCGAACACTTTGAAAAGGAAATTGAAAGGTGCAATGAAAAGAAAAAAAGGCTCCTCGATATGTGCCTTAACGGTTACATTGAGGCAAAGGAATACCGAGAAGCCTGTGATGAAATCACAATGCAGATTGCCGACCTTGAGGAAAAGCTTAATCGTGAAAGGAGCAATCAAAAAATCATCGAGGACAAGGAAAAGATTATCAAGGATATAAGGGAATTGGTTGAAAATGTCTCATGCGGTGCTGAGTGGAACGATACGTTTTACCGCAACATAGTTGACAAAATTGTGGTTTACAAGGACAGAAAAATTGATATTCACCTAAAGCTGATACCTGAAAAATGGCAGGCAAAAATCCTTGCAGGTGCAGACGAAATTAACGCTTACGAGAGCAAAAAGTCCGTTTGCGTATGCTCTAAACCTATATCAGTCAATAAACCTTTTAGCTCAGGGTAGGGCATTGTATAACGTTGGGAAAGATAGCGAAGGGAAGCACCTAATTCCCCGTCAGGACCGCCGTATTGGCTGATGATAATTGCTGCAGCCTTAGGGTCGGGATTTTTTATATTAATGGGATATTGTAATTTTTTTATATAACTAAACATAAATTCAGCTCCTTTTTTCTGCTTTATCCTATGTTGGAAAAATTTTTATGACACAATCGATGTTTTGCTTATGTCAAATAAAAATTACATAAGTCTTATATCCAATGATAAATTAGAAGATTGAAAAACTTTTTCTGAAAATATATAATACTGTTGTAAGAATAAAAATTTTCAGGAGGGCGGAGCTTATGGAAATATGGGATTTATATACAAAGGATAGGGTGCTGACAGATAAAAAGCATATCAGAGGCAACGAAATGCCGGAAAATTATTATCATATTTGTGTACACGTTTGGATAAAAAACAGTGAGGGTAAATATCTTGTTTCTCAAAGGTCAGAGAGCAGACCGACTTTTCCGCTGATGTGGGAGTGTGTCGGAGGCTCGGTGCTTTCGGGAGAGGACAGTTTGCAGGGCGCTTTGCGTGAGGTTAAGGAGGAGGTCGGCATTGACCTTAATCTCCATTCGGGTAAGCTGTTGTTTTCACAGTTGCGAGGAATTATCGACGGTAAAAAATTTAATGATTTTATGGACGTGTGGCTGTTTGCATATGACGGAGAGGTTGATTTAAGCAAAGCTATAACCGATGAGGTAGCTTGCACAAAATGGCTCTGCCGTCAGGAAATACAAGAATTACTTGACGATGGAAAGCTTGTAAATACCCTCAATTATTTTTTTGACAAGGTTGATATAGTATAAAAAACGGCTGTTGGGAATGAACCCGACAGCCGTTTATCATATTTATAATTATTTAAGAACCTTAAAGTCAACCTTACCGATTTTAGTTCTCGGGAGCTCGTCGATATAAACAATTTCCTTTGGAACAGACCACTTTGAAAGGTTCTGCATACCGAAGTCAATAATCTTCTTTTTAAGTTCTTCTTCATCATCGTTAGCATACTTTTTATTTTTAACAACAAAAAGTTTAAGCTGAGTCTTGCCCTCTTCACCTGTACCGATTACACAGCAGTCATAGATTTCTGCCATTGCTCTGTAAGCCTCTTCAATGAATGAAGGATAAACGAGGTAACCGCTGATTTTGTAAACTCTTTTAAGTCTCTGACGGTAGTAGATATCGCCTGTTTCCTGCTCGATAAAGCACATATCGCCTGTATGAAGCCATACCTTGCCGTCATCATGCTTAACAAGAACCTTAGCGGTTTCTTCAGGGTCGTGATAATAGCCGTCCATAAGAGTAGGACCGTAGATACAAAGCTCTCCATCCTCACCCTTAACCTCTTCGGTAGTACCGGGCTTAACAGTCATAGCTTCAATGTTGTAGCATGGGATACCGATACAACCCTGAGGGGCTTCTCTTCTTGGGTCGGTAAATGAGCAAACTGTTACGCATTCTGTAAGACCGTAGCCTGAAACAAAATGGCATTTTGCACCGTTTTCTTTAAGAAGTCTATCCATTTTTTCGGTAAGAGAATAAGGAACAACGTCTCCGCCTGAACCGATAAGCTTCATATTAGACATATCGATTCCCTTGAGATAGCCTGCCTTATAAACCTTTTCAAAGAAATCAGGCACACCGAATACATAGTTGATTCCGTATTTCTTAATTGAGTCCGAACACATTTTAGCGTCAAACTGCGGGAACAGAGCCTGAGGCATACCTGTGCAGATTGAAACGTGCATACAAAGAGCAAATCCGAAGCCGTGGAAAACAGGAAGAGCAGTCAGCATAGCGTCTGTTTTAGGTTCAACCTTCATACCAAGCACATTGTCAACAACGTCAAGAAGCTGATAAGAAAGGTTGTTGATAGCCTCGTTGCAGAGCATAACGCCCTTTGGATTACCTGTTGTTCCGCCTGTCATCATAATTGCGGCAACTGCAAGTGGGTCGCTGGCAATTTCAACCTTACCGCCTTTATCAAGGAAGTCTTTACCTTCTTTAAGGAATTTTGTCCATTCAATATTCTTATGTACCTCTGTGGCAGGAGCAGTTTTGCCTTTAATTTTTTTCTTGTAAAGCTGATTTGCGATAACACCGTAAATGGATTTTGGAAAATAACCGGCGGTTTTGCAACGTACAAGAGTAAGATTTTTCATACCCTGAAATGCTTTTTCGGAAACATCAAAGCAAAAAGCAAATTTTGCTCCTACAAGATTAACTGCGTACTGAGCCTCGCTGGCAACTGAAAGGGGATGAAGCATTGAAGCAACAGCACCGATTTTGTTTACAGCGTAAATCGCAGTGATGCATTGCGGCATATTAGGAGCACAGATGATAACTCTGTCACCCCTTCTAACGCCATTTGCAACAAGAGCTGCGGCACAAAGGTCAACCATTTCCTCAGCCTGCTTCCAGGTTATTGTGTTATTATAGTAATAAAAGCACGGTGAATTTGCGTTCTGTGCGGCAGAGTCGGCAAATTTTTCGTACATTGTCTTTTTAACATCATATCTTGTGGTATATTCTATCATAAGCTGTCCTCTCATTTCATAGTTTTTGCACACATTTAGCCCTTGTGCACATTACATTAAACGATTATAACAAATAAATCTTACTAAATCTACACATCATAATAAGAGTTTATCTTTATTTAATATTTGACTTTTTTATCATATATGGTAGAATAAACGGGTAAAAATTTCAGGCGGTGGAAAAATGGCATATAAAGTAAAAAAAGACCCTATTGATAAAATTCCAAAGGCACAATTTATTTTTTGGATAATTGTCAGAATTTCTATGCTTATCTGTGCGGGATATTCTTTTATACAAGGCGATTTGGTAATGGGATTTGAAAGCGTGTTCTGCTTTATCTTTACTCATTTATGGGATATGTTTCAGGTTTTCGGAAACGGCAGCTTTATTGAAGAGGTTCCGCCACTGAGCCAAACAATGCTGAACATTATTATATTTATAGGTATAGTTATAGGCTCTTATTTTGGATTTTTTGATAAGCTTTCATGGTTTGATAATTTTATGCACATTCTTTCAGGCTTTGTTTGTGCCTCCTTCGGATATGATTTCGCCTGCATAATTCAGAGAAAAAAAGGACAGTGTGCCGCCACTCTTGCCGCAATTTTTGCTCTTATGTTTGCTTTGTCAATCGCAGTTGGCTGGGAGTTTTACGAATTTTTGATGGATACTCTTCACGGAACAAATCTCCAGCTTGCAAAGGCAGGAGAGGAAACTGCAATGTTTGATCTTTCAAAATATAACAATGAGTATGGATATCTGGGACTTGTTGATACAATGACAGATATGATGATGAATGCCGTCGGCGGAATAATCGGAATGATATTTATGATTGTTCTCAGAAACAGAAAAAAGAAAAAATAATGTTTCTGTAATTATTGAGTAAAATCTTTGTTAAGTCGCTTTACTGACGAAATCTTCCGTGTTAAAATGTGGAAGAATTAAACATACAAAGGAGGAAAAAGATGGGGAAGGTCAAGTCATTTTTGGATAGTAAAATAGTCAAAACAGATGTTGGTGAGGAAACATATCTCACTTGGAGAGAAACTATTTCCTATGCTTTGGGCAGAGGTGCTCAGGGTATGAATACCTCAATGACAAGTTCAAAATATGTAAACTACTTTCTTACTAACGTGCTTTTCAAAAAGCTGAAAAATCCTATGGGAACAGCCTCAACAATTAGGCTTTTTTGTGGTATTTTTGATGCAATCAATGACCCGATTATGGGTGTCATAGTTGATAAAACAAGAACTAAGGACGGACAAATGAGACCTTATATCAAATGGGCTCCTTTGTTTGTTTCAATCGTAATGATAATGTTCTTTGTAGGAAGTGCAGATGCGTCTCCTGTTGTCAACATAATTTATACAACTGTGCTTTTTGTACTTCTTGATGTTACATACACGGCATTTGATATTCCTATGGGTGCACTGGCATTTTCCATAACGCCTAACGGAATAGAGCGAACTAAGCTTTTTGGGGTAAGCTCAATTACACGTTCTGTTATCGGTGCATTGCCTCAGGTTTTCGTTGCAGGTGCCGCTTGGCTTCCTTATTTCAGAGACCATACTCCCCAGGCTTATCTTACATCTGCGATAATCTCGGCTATAGGAATTTTCTTCTTAACAAGACTTACATATAAGAATACTACTGAACGTGCCCAGCATAATTCAGATACTCCATCTGTAAAAGAGTGCTTTTCTCTTTTGTTTAAGAACAGACCTCTTCTTATGCTGTTTTTATGTAACATTTTCTTTGTTCTTTGTAAGGTTGCAGAGCAGGTTTCCTTCTATTTTGTAGCAGATCTTATGTTTAACCTCAAGTATAACGCAGTTATAGATGTTGTTAAATTCCCCGGCTTCCTGCTTGCAGGCGTATTTGTTCCGAAAATTGTAGAAAAGCTTGGTAAAAAAGCAGACTCAAGAAGATTTTATCAGGTCTGCTGTATCAGTGCCATTGTTCTTCATGTTCTCTTTGCAGTGCTTACCTTTAAAGGACTTCTTCAAAAGGAGGCAGGCACTTCCGTAAGCCTTTTGACAGGTATTATCGTTTGTGCGTTCACTTGTCTTACAACTATTCCTCTTGAATTTAAAAATCTCATTCAAAAGGAAATGGAGGCAGAAACAGTTGATTATATTGAGTGGAAAACAGGCACTCGTGTTGAGGGAATTATGCTTTCAATTATGAGCTTTACAGGCAAGATTGAGAATACATTTTCTTCTTCAATTGGACTTGCCATTCTCGGATATGTAGGCTATAAGAGTCATACTGAGGGAAGCCTTATTCAGTCAGCCGGTACAAATAATATGCTGTTTTTCCTGACAACTCTTCTTCCTGCTGTAGGATATTTGCTTATGCTTATTCCAATGCATTTCTACAATATCACAGGTGACGGTCACCGTCGTATGATGAAGGAAATTAGGGAGAGAAGGGAAAATCAGTCAGCACAGGCAGAAACGGAAAAAGAAGTAGTGCAATAAACAAAATCTAAATCTTATTACATAAAAAGACTGCTCATAAAAATGAGCAGTCTTTGATTTTTTTATCTTGATTATTTTTTTGAATTGAAATTATCAATAACTATATTGTACCTGTCGTATGCTTTTTTGACAGCGTCCTCCCAGCTGATATAAATTTTCTCCTGGGCATTTTTGCCGACTCTCTTAATTAAGTCACTGTTGTCCATAATATTTTCAAGGGTTGCTGCGATTGAATGAGCACTTTCCATACAAAGAAATCCTGTATCACAATCTTCAATGCCCTCTGCGGCACAGCTGTCTCTAATCAAAAGGCTTGGCGTTGCACAGGCAGCAGCCTCTCTTACAACAAGACCGTTTGTGTCAAAGGTTGATGGGAAGAGCAGAATATCGGCAATGCCGTAGTACCCTAAAATTTCTTTTCTGTCAAGGATTTTACCTGTCCAAAGAATGTAGTCATTTAATCCAAGATGCCTTATTTTTCGCTTAATAGCGTTTTCATCTGCACCAAAGCCAAGCATTATAAGCTTGAATTTCTTGCCGTCATTTTTCAGCTTACAGCATGCGTCGAGGATAAGCTCAATATTTTTGTACCAAATCATTCTTCCGGTGTAGATAAAAACGGGAATGTCATTTGGTATATTATGCTTACGCTTGATTAATGCAACATCGCTTTTACAAACATTTGTTACAGGCAAATCGCAACCGTTTGGCATAACGATATAATCGCCCTCATAGCCTAATTTACGCAAGGAATCAACAGTACCGCTGCTTGTTACCCAAACCTCATCTGCGGCATTGATGTTGTTAAGCAGAAAGTGATATGCAAAATCCTTTGCAGGCTTTGTAGGAACTCTTCTGTCAATGTCGTATTCATACTTTGTGTGATATGTCAAAACTACAGGAATAGGCTTTTTTTCAACAACTCTTCTGAAATAATAGCTTGTAGCAAGAGGTGCATGTGAATGAAGAATATCAAAATTCATATTGATAATATCTTGATGAAGCTCATCCTTAAAAGGCCAGCCGATGCTGTAGCCCTCCTTTGAGGGAAGCCACCAGCTTTTGTATCTGTAAATCTGATAGTCATATCTATAGTCAAGCTGATTTGGGTTTTTCGGAGTAACAACAACTGCCTCTCCGAAATGCCTGTTAATTTCATATGCGTAGCTTTGAGCAACATTGCTTATACCGTCGGTGGTAGGCGGAAATGCGTCGGTACCTATTGCCACCTTTAGCTTTTTGTCCAAAATATGCGCCTCGTTTTCGTAATAATCAAAGCACCGAATTTTTATATCTTAATGCTTAAAGTGCATTTTATCATAAAACGCTTTTAATGTAAATATGCAATTTTTTATTTAATTTATGCAATTTGAAAAAAATACCTTGATAATAGGTTGTTAATAATTTATAATAAGAGCGTATATTATTAGGGAGGGGAGCATATGTCGCAGACCTATTCCGTATCACTTGAAAAAATTATAGATGTTCACGAGCTTGAGGTTGTTTATCTTCCGAAAGATGCGTCAGATATTCTCATTACAACAAGTGAAATCAACAGACCCGGTATTGTTCTTACAGGCTATACTGACTATTTTGACTCGCTGAGAATACAGATTCTCGGTTGGACTGAGCTTAGCTTTCTGAATAATATGAGCGACGATGAGAGAACGAAGGCACTTGGCTATTGGTTAAGCCTCAAGCCTGCCGCCGCAGTCATTACAAGAGGTCTTGAAATTCCTGATTATTTCATTGAAGCCTGTAAAAAATATGAAATTCCTCTTCTTAAAACCGAAGAGGAAACGTCACCGTTTCTTGCAGCACTTATTGCTTACCTTAATAAAGAGCTTGCCCCGAGGATTACACGACACGGCGTTCTTGTTGAGGTTTACGGTGAGGGCGTTCTCATAACAGGTGAAAGCGGTGCAGGTAAGAGCGAGGCGGCTATTGAGCTTATTAAGAGAGGCCACAGACTTATTGCTGATGACGCCGTTGAAATCAGACGCATCAGTGATAAAACCTTGATGGGTAATTCTCCCAGCAACATAAGGCATTTTGTGGAGCTTAGAGGAATTGGCATAATTGACGCCAGAAGACTTTTTGGTATGGGTGCTGTAAAGCCGTCCGAAAAGATTGATATGGTTATTCAGCTTGAGGAATGGGATTCTACAAAGGCTTACGATAGATTGGGACTTGACAACGAATTTGCAAAAATACTTGATGTTAAGGTTCCCTGTATGACTGTTCCTATTTCTCCCGGACGTAATCTTGCCGTTATTGTTGAGACTGCGGCAATGAATAATCGTCAGAAGAAGATGGGCTATAATGCCGCAAAGGACCTTATGGTCAGCTTAGGTATGGAGGATGTTAAGCCTGTTGACAAAGAGGTTGAAATTTGGCAAGGCTGACGTTAATAAAATCCCACGAGTTTTAAAAGAGATAAGAGGTAAAAAGTTATGTATTACATTGGTATTGATTTAGGCGGAACAAACATTGTTGCATCTGTTGTAGATAATAACTATGAGATTAAGGCAACATCCAAGACTCCTACAAACAGCCCCAGAAGTGCTGACGAGATTTTTGACGATATTGCTGCTGTTTCATTTGAAGCTGTTAAAGCAGCGGGTCTTGAAATGGATGATATTGACTCAGTAGGAATGGGTACACCGGGTACGGTAAATGCCGAGGGTGTTATTGAATTTGCAAATAATCTTGCTTTTAATAATGTCCCTGCAAGAAAAATGCTCTCTGAAAGACTTTCAAAGCCTGAGGATAAGATTTTTATTGAAAATGATGCTAACTGTGCCGCATTGGGTGAGGCTTATGCAGGCGTTGGTAACGGTGCAAAGGATTTTGTTGCCGTAACCCTGGGAACAGGCGTTGGCTCAGGTATCATTATTGACGGAAAAATTGTAAACGGCGTAAACTACGCAGGCGGTGAATGCGGCCATATGGTTATCGTTGTTGACGGTGAGCAGTGCTCCTGCGGACGTAAGGGCTGCTGGGAGGCATACGCTTCTGCTACTGCTCTTATCAGACAGACTAAAAGGGCAATGGAAGAGTATCCCGATTCAATTATGCACAAGCTTGCTGAGAAGGAGGGTAAGGTTTCCGGTAGAACCGCCTTTGACGCAATGAGACTTGGCGATATTGCAGGAATTAAGGTTGTTGATACATATATCAAGTACGTTGCCTGCGGTCTTATTAATTTAGTAAACGCACTTCAGCCTGAGGTAATCTGTATCGGCGGTGGTATCTGCAATGAGGGCGAAACTCTTATGAAGCCGCTTCGCAGATTTGTTCTTGCAGAAAGATATTCAATCCACAGCAAAATTCAGACTAAAATAGTAAAGGCTGAGCTTGGAAATGATGCCGGTGTAATCGGTGCTGCAATTCTCGGCAAGGTGAAGTAAAGGATATACGAATATTTTACAAATTATTTATTGGTGATAGCTTGGAGCAGTTAATTAGTCTTTGTAAAAAATTAAATTGCAGATATGCCGAAAACGAATCAATGAGCCTTCATACTACCTTTAAGATAGGCGGTAATGCAAGGCTTATCGTTTATCCTGAAAGTGAGGATCAAATCTGCGAATTTGTTAAAACGGCAAATAATGAGAATGTAAGACTTATCACCATCGGAAACGGCTCAAATCTTCTTGTTGACGATGAGGGCATAGACGCCTGTGTTATGATACTTTCAGACGATTTCGGTAAAATAAGTCTTATTGACGAGGAAACTGTTTTTGCGCAGGCGGGCGCAAAGCTTATTACCCTGTGCCGTTTTGCATATGAAAATAGCTTGACAGGTCTTGAATTTGCCTATGGAATACCCGGCTCCTGCGGTGGCGGAGCATTTATGAATGCCGGAGCATACGGCGGAGAAATGAAGGACGTGCTTTATAAATGCAGTCACGTTGACAGAAACGGAAATGTGGGTTTCCTTGAAAATGAACAGCTAGAATTATCTTATCGTCATTCTGCTTATTACGATAACGAATGTATAATCACAGGCCTTTATCTTAAACTTAAAAAGGGTAATCAGGCTGAGATAAGGGAAAAAATGAACGACCTTATTTCAAGAAGAAGAGATAAACAGCCTATTGAATTTCCGTCGGCAGGCTCAACCTTTAAGAGACCTGAGGGATATTTTGCAGGTGCACTTATTCAGGAGTGCGGACTTAAAGGAAAAACCATTGGCGGTGCACAGGTAAGTGAAAAGCACGCAGGCTTTATTATCAACAAGGGCGGTGCAACCTGCCGTGATGTTTTGGAGCTTTGCGATTTATGTGCAGATACAGTATTGAGGGAAAAAGGCGTTAAGCTTGAAAGAGAAATAAGAGTTACTAAATAGCTTTCATATACTATTTATAAAAAAGAGGTGCTTTTATGGGAAAGGAACTGATAATTTTAACAGGTGTAAGCGGCGCAGGTAAATCAACTGCAATGGGCTTTATGGAGGACGTAGGATATTATTGCATTGATAATATGCCTTCAGAGCTTTTGACAACCTTTGTTGGCCTCCTTTCAAAGGGCAGTGAGTATGAAAAGGTGGCTATGGTTGTTGACGTAAGGTCAAGCAATGTATTTGAGCAGTTTATTAACAGTGTTAAAGAGGTTGAAAATTTCGGCTACGACGTAAGAATAGTTTACCTTGACGTTAATGATACAGAGGCACTGAAAAGATATAAGCTTACAAGAAGAAAGCACCCATTTGCAGACCGATTCAATGGTAATATAGCAGAAGCTATAACTTATGAAAAGGAAATACTTGCTCCCTTGAGAATGAGGGCAGACTATGTTTTAGATACCTCTAATATTGATGCACCGAAGCTTAGGTCAAGGCTTGCTCAGGTTCTCTTGGGCGGTGACAGAGAGATAATGAATATCCACTGTATTTCCTTTGGATTTAAGTACGGAATACCGTCATCTGCCGATTTTGTAATAGATGTAAGATGTCTGCCCAATCCTTATTGGAATGTTGAGCTTCGTGAGAAAACAGGACTTGATAAAGATGTTAAGGATTATGTATTCTCATTTGACGAGTCAAATGAGCTTCTTAAAAAGCTTATAGATTTGCTTGATTTTTTAAATCCTCTTTACATAAAAGAGGGTAAAAGTCAGATTGTTTTAGCTATCGGTTGTACAGGCGGAAATCACAGAAGTGTTGCAATCGCAGAGGCACTTAAAGAATATTTTTCAAAGAAATGGGAAAATGTTTCTGTTTACCACAGAGATATAGAGCGTAAGTAAAATGTCGTTTTCAAAGCAGGTTAAGAATGAGCTTTTGAAAATTGAATATGAAAATTCCTGCTGTGAAAAGTCTTTGCTTTACGGAATGTGTATTTTCGGAAAGAGCTTTTCCACCTACGGCGTAGGAATACAGACTGAGAATGAAGAAATTGCCAAGCTTTATAAAAAGCTTATTACAAAATACTGTAATGTGAAATGCTCGGTTAAGCCATCTGCCCACGCAAGAAGCTTTACGGTTATGCTGACTGACAATGCTCAATGTGAAAAAATATTGAAAGCTTTCGGCCATGACGGTACGGGAAGTCTGAAAATTAATTTTTCAAATTTTGATTGTGAAAGCTGTCAAAAGGCGTTTCTTGCAGGAGCATTTTTGTCCTGCGGAACAGTGTCTAATCCCGAAAAGGATTATCACCTTGAATTTACCGTACCGTATCTGAACCTTTCAAAGAGTCTTGTAACTTTGCTTATCGAGTGTGATATTTCACCTAAAACTGCTAACAGAAAAGGCTATAATATAGTCTATTTCAAAGACAGTGAAGCAATAGAGGACTGCCTTTACATTATGGGAGCTTCTTCGTCAATGTTTGAAATGATGAACGTTGAGATAGTAAAGGATTTCAGAAACAAGGCTAACAGAACGGCAAACTGTGAAACAGCTAATATTGAAAAAACGGTTAAGGCAAGCTTTGAGCATATTTCCGCTATTGAAAAAATCAAGGAGAAAAAGGGCCTTGATTTTCTTAAACCCGACCTTAGAGAAATTGCTGTTTTGAGAATAGATAATCCGGAGTCGTCTTTATCTGATTTAGCAAGGCTTGCAGGTCTTTCCCGTTCCGGCATTAATCACAGGCTTAAAAGAATTATTGAAATCTCAAGGGAATTATAAAAGGAAAGTGAAATAAAATATGTTTACTCATTTGCACACACATACGGAATTTTCGCTGCTTGACGGTGCTTGCCGTATCAAACAGCTTGTTAAGCGTGCAAAGAGTCTGAATATGCAGTCTCTTGCTATTACCGACCACGGTAATATGTATGGGGCTGTTGATTTTTATAAGGCGTGTAAGGAGGAGGGCATAAAGCCCATAATCGGCTGTGAGGTTTATGTAGCTCCCAGAACAAGATTTGATAAAGAAAAGGTACTTGATAAGGACTATAACCACCTTATACTCCTTTGTGAAAACGAAACAGGCTATAAAAATTTAATAAAGCTTGTGTCAAAATCCTTTACAGAGGGCTTTTATTTTAAGCCGAGAATAGACCGTGATATACTGGAAAAATATCATCAGGGGCTTATATGTCTTTCTGCCTGCTTGGCAGGAGAAATTCCCCAAAGTCTTCTTCAAAAGGACTATGAAAAAGCAAAAAATACGGCCTTGTGGTACAGAGATGTTTTCGGCGAAAGCAATTATTATCTTGAAATTCAAGACCACGGACTTTCTGAGCAAAAAATTGTCAGTGAGGGAATAAAGCGTCTTTCACGTGAGACGGGAATACCTCTTGTTGCTACAAATGACGTTCATTATATCGAAAAGAGCGATGCTAAAATTCAGCAGGTGCTTATCTGTATTGCCACAAACCACGTTATCGGTGAGGATACGGGACTTGAATTTCACGCAAATGAGTTTTATCTGAAAAGCGAGGATGAAATGAGAGAGCTTTTTTCAGATGTGCCTGAGGCATTAGATAACACTCAGATTATTACTGATAGATGTAATTTCGATTTCGAATTCGGCAATACGAAGCTCCCTTATTATGAAACTCCTGATAATTTGGACCATTTTGAATATTTCAAAATGCTTTGTATGCAGGGAATGAAAAAGAGATACGGTGAAAATCCGCCTAAGGAGTATTATGACAGGCTTGAATATGAGCTTGACACAGTGGAAAAAATGGGATATACAGACTATTATCTCATTGTTGCCGATTTTGTATCCTTTGCAAAGAGTAAGGATATACCCGTAGGTCCCGGCAGAGGCTCCGGTGCGGGATCTATTGCGGCGTACTGTATGGAAATTACAGACCTTGACCCGATGAAATATAATCTGCTTTTTGAGCGATTTCTCAACCCCGAAAGAGTTTCTATGCCTGATTTCGATATTGATTTCTGCTATGAACGCAGAGGAGAGGTTATAGATTACGTAACGCAAAAATACGGTGCAGACCATGTGGCACAGATTGTAACCTTCGGAACTCTTGCAGCAAGAGCTGCCATCAGAGATGTTGGCAGAGCAATGGGTATGCCCTATTCTGCCGTTGATGTTGTTGCGAAGCTGATACCTAACGATTTACACATCACTCTTGAGCAGGCTGTTAAAAAGTCTAAGGAGCTTTCCGCTCTTATGGAGGAAAATGAACAGATTAGGGAGCTTGTTGAAACAGCACAAAAGGTTGAGGGTATGCCGAGAAATACGTCAACTCATGCAGCAGGCGTTGTAATTACTCACGACCCTGTTTCTTCATATGTACCCCTTGCAACTAATGACGGTGTCCCTGTTACTCAGTATATTATGACTACTCTTGAGGAGTTAGGTCTACTCAAAATGGACTTTTTGGGGCTTAGAACTCTTACGGTTATTGACGACGCATCAAAGGCGGCAGGAATTGATATTAACAAAATACCTATTGATGACCCAAAGGTTTATAAGCTTTTTGCAAGAGGTCAGACAGAGGGTATATTCCAGTTTGAATCCTCGGGAATGAAGCAGATGCTTACTAATTTAAAGCCTACTGCTCTTGAGGACTTAATTGCCGCTACGTCACTTTACAGACCGGGTCCTGCAAAGCAGATAGATACCTTTGTTGAAAATTCCCATAATCAGCAAAATGTAAAGTATATTACTCCAAAGCTCAAGCCTATACTTGAAAATACATACGGTTGTATGGTGTATCAGGAGCAGGTAATGCAGATTTTCCGTGAGCTTGCAGGATATTCATATGGACGAGCTGACATTGTCCGCCGTGCTATGAGCAAAAAGAAAATTGACGTTATGGAAAAGGAAAGGACAACCTTTATTGACGGCTGTTCTGAAAACGGTATTTCAAAATTAGAGGCTAATGTGATATTTGAGCAAATGTCGGATTTTGCAAAATATGCCTTTAATAAATCCCACGCCGCCTGCTATGCCTTGGTGGCTTACAGAACGGCTTATCTTAAATGCTATTATCCTGCCGAATTTATGGCGGCTTTGATGACCTCTGTTCTTGACCAGTCAAATAAGATTGCAAGATATACTGCAGAGTGCAAGCGTCTCGGTCTACGCCTTGGACCTCCCGATATAAATAACTCTATGCAGGGCTTTACTGCCAATGGAAAGGTTATAAATTACGGTCTTTTGGGAATAAAAAATGTAGGAAGAGATTTTGTCGACGATATTGTTGAGGAAAGAAAAAACGGCAGATTTACCGATTTAAAGGATTTTTGTATGAGAATGTCCGAGGGACATTTTAACAGAAGAGCCGTAGAAAGTCTTATCAGATGTGGTGCAATGGACTGCTTTGCTACCAACAGACGTCAAATGATGCAGGCACTTCCTGTTCTTGTGTCAAGCATCGAGGACTATAGGCAGAATACAAGATACGGTCAGGTTGGCTTTTTTGAGCTTGGTCAGGAGGAAATGGGAATTGATTTTAATGTTCCCGACGTTGACGAGTTTTCAAAAACCGAGCTGTTAAAAATGGAAAAAGAAATGACGGGACTGTATCTTTCGGGACATCCTATGGATAAGTATGATGATATCTGTATGAGGCTTGGATTTGCCAATACATCTCAGCTCATCGAGGCAGGAAAAGATGCTATGTCTGCCTTTAAGGACAGAAGTGCCGTTAAGCTTTGCGGAATTGTTACTCATACAACATTAAAGCAAACAAGAAACGGCGACCCAATGGCGTTTGTCACTCTTGAGGATTTGTATGGCTCAATAGAAATTATCATATTCCCGAAAATGCTGGAAAAATATTCACAGCTTATTTATGATACGAGTATTATAACTGTGACGGGAACGCTTTCTCTGGAGGAGGAAAAGGACGCAAAAATTATTGCAAATGAAATTTCTCTTCCACCCTCTGAAAATGATATTAGTAATCAAACAGACAGTCACATCAAGAAGAAAAAAAGAGTAGGTCTGTTTTTAAGATTTAAAAATGAAAGTGATAAAAATATTGCTCTTGCCGAGAGGGTAACAGATATATTTGAGGGTAGTATTCCTCTTTATTATTACTTTACCGAAAGCGGTAAATATGAGCTTCAGCCAAGAGAAAAATTTGTTGAAGTGAATGACACTGAACTAAAAGAGCTTAAAAGAATATTAGGCGAGGAAAATGTGGCATTTGTTAAATAATTTGACAGGACTTGACTTTTTACGTAAATATGGTAATATATTTAAAGTCTGTTAAAATAATAACGAGCCGTATATTTCTTCTTAAACGGTTTATATGTATTCAGTATAGGAGGACTATATTAATGAAAACTATTGCAGTATTGACAAGCGGTGGAGATGCACCGGGAATGAATGCAGCTGTTCGTGCAGTTGTTCGTACAGCTTGTGAAAACGGTATTAAGGTTTACGGAGTTATCCGTGGCTATAATGGCCTTATAAACGGTGATTTTATTGAAATGAATCTCCGTACCGTATCAGATATAATCAACAGAGGCGGAACAATCCTTTATTCAGCACGTTCAGTTGAGTTCGCTACCGAAGAGGGTATGAGAAAGGCTATTCGTACCTGTCAGGAGTGGGGAATTGAAGGCGTTGTTGTTATCGGCGGTGATGGCTCATTCAGAGGTGCAAGAGACCTTTCCGAGAGAGGTATCCCTTGCGTAGGTATTCCGGGTACTATTGATAATGATATCGCTTGCTGCGATTACACTATCGGCTATGATACCTGCCTTAACACTATTATGGAAATGGTTGACCGTCTCCGTGATACTGCCGAGTCCCACGACAGATGCTCTGTTGTTGAGGTTATGGGTAGAAGAGCAGGCTATCTTGCTCTTAACGCAGGTATTGCCTGCGGTGCAACAACTATTCTTATCCCTGAGGTTGAGTTTGATATTGAAAAGCATATTATTGAGCGTATGGAAAAGACTCAGCGTACCGGCAAGAAGCACTTTATTATAATTGTTGCAGAGGGTACTGATATTGACGTTGATGCACTTGCAAAGGAAATTCAGGCTAAGACAGGTGTAGAGTCACGTTCTACTATTCTCGGCCATGTTCAGAGAGGCGGATGCCCTACAGTTAAGGATAGAGTTATGGCTACACGTATGGGTAACTATGCTGTTAAGCTTCTTATGAATAATATCGGAAACCGTGTTGTTGCTGCACAGAAGGAAGAGGTTGTTGATTACGATATCTTTGAAGCTCTTAATATGACTAAGAGTATTGATATTAACCTCTACAACGTTGCTCACGAGGTTTCAATTTAAGTTAATTTTCTAAAAAATAACATAATTTTTTAAGGACATCTTTATTGATGTCCTTATTTTTTTGTCAATACTATAATCGGTGATTTGATGAAAAAATTTATTCGTGTTTTCGACTCTGTTTTGGCTGTACTGATTGCAGTAATATATTGTCTTGTTGCAGCGGGAAATGTGCTTTTACCCGATAGAATTGTTACTTATTCCTCTTCAGATGTAACCTACAATAGTATATATACACTGAACAGTTCAGATTACGAAAAAGTCGACTATCAAAATGATAAAAGGGTATCAACCTATAAAAGCGATATATCTCTGTTTGGAATAATTCCCGTAAAGGAAGCAGACGTTTCCGTTCAGCAGAAGAAAAAGGTTTATGTCAGCGGTGAAAGCTTTGGAATAAAGCTTTATACCGATGGGGTAATAGTTGTTGGAACTAAAGATGTAGATTCTGCAAATGGCACATACAATCCTGCAAAAGAGGCAGGAATTGAAAAGGGAGATATCATAGTTGAGATAAACGGAGAAAAAATGACCTCAGCTTCTCAGGTGGAGAATATTCTTAATGATAACAACGGTAAAACGTATAAGATTAAGGTTAAAAGAAATTCAAATTATAAATTCTTCACAGTTGAACCCGTGTTTTCTCCATCGCAGGGATGCTATAAGGTTGGACTGTGGGTTAGAGATTCAACCGCAGGAATAGGCACTATAACCTTTTTTAATCCGGAAAATCAATCTGTTGCGGCACTCGGTCATCCTATAACAGATGTGGATACAAACGAGATTATGCCTATTCTTGACGGCGAGGCAGTAAAAGCAAATGTTACAAAGCTTTATAAAAGTAAAGCGGGAGAAGCCGGCTCACTTTGCTGTGATTTTACAAATGAAACCATAGGCACCTTAACCGAAAACACCCAAAACGGTATTTACGGGAAATACGATTGTGACGTCAATAAAAGTCTTGCTTATGAAGTTGCATCTCCTCAGGAAATTGAAAGAGGACAGGCTCAGATTATATGTACAGTTGACGGCAACGGACCTACGCTTTATACAGTAGAAATAACAAGGGTTTCATACCGTGAAAATAATAGTGGGAAAAATATGGTAGTAAAGGTAACAGATGAGGATTTGCTAAATAAAACAGGTGGAATAGTTCAGGGAATGAGCGGCTCACCGATAATTCAAAACGGTAAGCTTGTCGGTGCACTTACTCACGTAATCGTTGATAATCCTCAGAAGGGCTACGCAATTTTCGCTCAAAGTATGGTGGAGGAGTCGGAAAATGTCGCTTAATGAATAATAAAAAAATTAAATTGTTTTTAATTGTGAAAAATGATAAGTCAAAAAGAATTATTTTGTTAAATACAACAAAATGTGAAAATAAATCATAAAAAATAGTGAAAAAGTATTGCAATTTGTTTTCACAAATGGTAATATATGGAAGTAACAAATAAGGAGGTTTTCACAATGAAAAATAATTTAAAAGTGCTTGTCGCAGACAATGAGTCACAATTTGGAAAGGATTGTCAAAAGGAGCTGAAAAAGCTTAATTTCGATGTTGTTATGACTAAGAAGGACGGCACTGCCGTTATATCCGTTCTTGAATCTCAACATATTGATGTTGTACTCATGGATGTGTTTATGGCAAATGAGGACGCTGTTGATGTGTTGGAGTTTATAAACTCCTCTGCTGCTGAAAAGCCTTTGGCTGTTGTTATTTCGTCAGTGGACAGTCAGGACTTTGAAAATCAGATGATTGATGCGGGAGCTGACTATTACTTTATTAAGCCGGTAAATCCTCAAAGTGTTGCTAAAAGAATCAGCCGTTTATCATCTTGGAAAAGCGAGGTTAAGAAAAGGTCACAGACTCTGTATACCGACAGCGATATGGATATCGTAATTTCCGACATTATGCGTCAGATAGGCGTACCCGCTCATATTAAAGGCTATCTTTACCTCAGAACTGCCATAAAGCTTTGCGTTAATGATAGTGAAATGTTAGGCTCAGTTACAAAAATTCTTTATCCCACCGTTGCGAAGCAGTACAATACAACATCATCAAGAGTTGAAAGAGCAATACGCCACGCTATCGAGGTAGCTTGGGATAGGGGAGATGTAGATGTTCTTTCCTCATACTTCGGCTATACAATTCAATCACAGAGAGGAAAGCCTACAAATTCCGAGTTTATCGCAATGATTGCCGATAAATTAAAATTATCAATGCGTACATCTGCATAAACTTTTGGCTATGCGAATTGACAAAAAATACTAAATAACTTATAATGAACTAAATTGGTAATTTTAAGGAGTTTATTATCTATGAAAAGGTTACTTAGCGTTTTTTTATCAATATGCATAGTTCTTAGCTGTGTTTTCAGTTTTTCGGTTGTTTCCTATGCTGATGATGAGATTATGACCATATCTGAAGCAGAGCAGTATATGAAAGAGCAGATGCTCGACCGTCAGGAATCAATTTCTTTTAAAATTTCAGCTGATGAAGATTTAACGCAATTTGACAAATCAATTGATCACTTTTTTCAATATGCTGTTTCTCAGGAAAATTCAACATCTTCAAGTGACGGAGATTATCTTTATCAAAATTGCTCATCAATGAGCGGAAAAATGAATATTTGCAACAATATTTTTACCAGTGAAGTTGAATACTATGAGTTCATATACGATTTGAAGTATAATTCAACAGAGGAGCAGGAAGAGTATGTTGATGCCGAAGTTGCAGAAGAGGTTTCCTTAATAAATGCTTCAGGCGATATAACCGACTTTGCAAAAATAAAAATGGTGCATGACTATATTTGCGATAAAGTTAAATATGATTTCGATAATGTAGGAGTTACTGAAGGTGATTGTGAGTTCCGTTCTGCATACGGAGCGTTGATGAACGGAAAAGCAGTTTGCCAGGGATATGCTTTGCTGTTTCACAAGATATGTAAAGAGCTTGGCTTTTCAACAAGAATTGTAACAAGTGAAACTCACGCTTGGAACATAATCAAGCTTGGAGACAAGTATTATAATGTTGACTGTACGTGGGATGATTCTTATAATGACAATTCAAATGCTACTGATAATAATTACTGGAATAATATAGTAACCTATAGATTTTTTATGAGGGGCACTGGTGATTTTAATAAAGGAATTCCGGCAAATCAAATAATTCATCATACTCTCGAAAGTCAGTTTACAACAGACGAATTTATGGCAGAATATCCTATGGCAGAAACGTTATATTGCGAACATGAATATGAGGCTACTTATGTAAAATCTGCCACCTGTGCAACTCAAGGATATACAACTTATACCTGCAAAATTTGCGATGATAAATTCAATGGCGATTATGTTGATCCTAACCAGAATCATACACCGGTAGTAGTCGAAAAGGGAAAAGAAGCCGGTTGTATTATTAACGGATATTCAGATAAAATTGTCTGTAGTGTTTGCGGAGCGTTGATACAGGAATCAACAATTATTCCTGCAAAGGGCGGTCACAACAAAGTAGTTGACAGCGAATATGTTTCACCCACATGCGATAAGGTAGGATATACAGAGCAAAGTCATTGTACACTTTGCGGTATAACTCTTTCTCAGAAAAAAGAAATACCTGCATTAGGACATAGCTATAAAACAACAACAATATCAAGCACCTGTACCACTAAGGGATACACAGTTTATGAGTGTACAGTATGCGGATATACATTTAACGGAGATTATGTAGACGAAATAGGTCATGCATATGGCAATAATAGTCCTACATGTCTTATTTGCGGAGTAGAAAATCCAAATTATATTCCTCCTCAGGAGCAGACTACTGTTACAGAATCTGTCGAGACAACTGTTGAAGAGCCTGTAACAGAAGCTGCAGAGGAAACTGTTAAAAAGCCGGGAAAGACATCTATTGTTAAGCTTTCCACAAAGAAAAAACAGTTGAAGGTAAAATGGAAAAAGGTTTCAAATGTGTTAGGCTACCAAATTCAGTACAGCACATCTAAAAGCTTTACAAAGAAAACAACAAAAACAGTCATCGTTAAGGGTAAGAATGTTTCTGAAAAAAGCATAAGCAAGCTGAAATCAGGTAAAAAATATTACGTTAGAGTAAGAACATATTCTGCTTCTAACGGCAAAAAAATATATTCTCAGTGGAGCAAAACCAAAAGTATTAAAGTTAAATAAGTGATTAACGTAATTGTGATGTGAGCAAATTTATTTGTTCACATCACAATATTTTTTTCATAGGTATTATTAGTAAAGCACTATGGAGATGATTTTATATATTTCATAAGCTACGACAGGAAAAAGGCGGTTGAATATGCAGGCAAGTGGTACAATAAGCGAAACAGTGCCTATCTAAATTTTGATGGTATTGGTGGGGATTGTACGAATTTTGCCTCCCAATGCCTTTTCGCAGGCACGGGTGTTATGAATTACCGCCGAGATACAGGCTGGTATTATAATTCTCCAAATGACAGAGCTGCTGCTTGGTCCGGATCATCGTATCTAATTAAATTCCTTTTGAATAATAGTGGAGAAGGACCTGTCGGAGAGCCAGGCGAATTATACCGTCTTGAAATAGGAGATTTAATATTTTTAAGTAATTCAGCTGAGTATTATCATACTTTGGTGGTAACAGGATTCAGTAAGGAAGTCCCTCTTGTTGCAGCTCATACCGATGATTCCTTTATGAGAAATCTCAATACGTATTACTATGATTTTGCTACGGGAGTTCATATACTCGGTGCTCAAAAATATTAAATTTTTTTAAGAAAATTTTTATTCATTCTATATATTGTGGTGTGAGCGGGTATTCACTTGTTCTTATCACAATATTTTTTGTTGTGCAAAATTAACGAAATTTAAGTTGAAACTTTGTAAAAATTGACAATGAAAAAATCCTGAAAAAATGTTAAAAAAACACTTGACAAGCACCGTCTTATATTATATAATAAGCGAGCGTGTGAAAGGGCGTATTATATTAATATATAAACACCGAGTTCACCGAAGATATGCGATGATGTATGAGGTTGCGTCTTAACCCAGGCGGTAATTCATACGGAGTATGTCCGATTTTAAACCGGGCGAAAAGAAGATGATTCTTGTCATCTGAACCGATAGGAAACCACTGAGCCTGCGGCTTGCGAACGCAGATGCTATGTGTACACTTTCTATGCCCGAATGAGAATTTCATTCGGTTTTATTTAAGGAGAGGGTTGAAACACACGGATACGTGGTTGAAATCGGTACTCGCACCATAATTTTTCAGGAGGAAATAAAATGGCAGCAAGTAAAGTCAAGATTCGAATCAGACTCAAGGGCTATGACCACAGCCTTGTTGACCAGGCAGCTGAAAAGATTGTTGATACAGCTAAGAGAACAGGCGCTCAGGTAAGCGGTCCTATTCCGCTTCCGACAGAAGTAGAGAAAATCACAATCCTCAGAGCCGTTCACAAGTATAAGGACAGCCGTGAGCAGTTCGAGCAGAGAACACACAAAAGACTCATCGACATTCTCAGACCTTCAAACAAAACTGTTGAAGCTTTGACAAGTCTTGAGCTCCCGGCAGGCGTAGAGATCGAAATTAAGCTCTAATCGATGCCGAGGTCATGTTGGAGTGAAATCCAACCAATAACCAAAAGGAGGAAATAAAAATGAAGAAAGGTCTTATCGGTAAGAAGGTAGGTATGACCCAGATCTTCGACGAAAACGGAAAGGTTATTCCTGTAACAGTAGTTGAAGCAGGTCCCTGCACAGTAACTCAGATTAAGACAGTGGAGAACGACGGCTATCAGGCGATTCAGGTTGGCTTCGGTGATGTTAAGGTATCACGTGTAAATAAGCCAATGAAGGGTCATTTTGATAAGGCAGACGTAGCTCCAAAGAAAACACTTAAAGAATTCCGTCTCGACAGCATCGACGGTATTGAGGTTGGAAGCATCCTCAAGGCTGACACATTTGAGGTTGGCGAAACAGTTGATGTTAAGGGAACAAGCAAGGGTCACGGAACATCAGGCGCAATTAAGCGTTGGAACTTCTCAAGACTCAGAATGACACACGGTACAGGTCCTAACCACCGTCACGCAGGTTCACTCGGTGCTTGTTCAAGCCCATCAAGAGTATTCAAGGGCAAGAAGATGGCAGGTCACTACGGTCACGAAACAGTAACAGTTCAGAACCTCAAGGTTGCTAAGGTTGACGCAGAAAACAATCTTATCGCAATCAAGGGTGCTATCCCCGGTCCAAAGGGCGGAATTGTTGTTATCGCAGACGCAGTTAAAGCTTAACGAAAGGAGAGATTAAAATGGCACAGGTTCAGGTTTACAACCAGGAAGGTAAGAAAACTTCTAAATTAGAACTTGCAGATTCAGTTTTCGGCATTGAGCCAAATGAAAATGCAATGCATCTTGCTGTTGTTAGCTATCTTGCTAATCAGCGTCAGGGCACACAGTCAACTCTCACTCGTTCAGAAGTAAGCGGTGG
Organism: Eubacterium sp.; assembly: GCA_051892435.1. Taxonomy (GTDB): domain Bacteria; phylum Bacillota; class Clostridia; order Oscillospirales; family Acutalibacteraceae; genus Eubacterium_R. The sequence continues at coordinate 4,258 of JBJFGE010000059.1, read as the reverse complement.
CGGTGCAAAGCCTTGGAGACAGAAGGGCACAGGCCGTGCTCGTCAGGGTTCAACAAGAAGCCCTCAGTGGACACACGGTGGTATTGCTCTTGGTCCAAAGCCAAGAAAATATAAGGTTAACCTTAATAAGAAGGTTAAGAAGCTCGCTATGAAGTCAGCTCTTTCATCAAAGGTTGCTGCAGGCGAGATGATGGTTGTCAACAAAGTTGAGCTCGATGAAATCAAGACAAAGTCAATGGTTGATATGCTTGCAAAGCTCAAGGCAGCTAAGAAAACTCTCATCGTAACAAATGAGGTTGATGAAAAGATTTACAAGAGCGCTCGTAACATTGAAGGCGTTAAGGTTGTTACAGCAAACACAATTTGTGTTTACGATATTCTCAATTGCGACTCATTCATTGTTCTTAAAGACGCTGCTAAGAAAATTGAGGAGGTATATGCATAATGAAAGCTGCTCAGGATATTATTCTCAAGCCTATCATCACTGAGGAATCAATGATGGGCATTATGACAAAGAAATATACCTTCAAGGTTGCAAAGGATGCAAACAAGGTAGAGATTGCTAAGGCTATCGAAGAGGTTTTTCCCGGCACTAAGGTTGCTAAGGTAAACACAATGAATGTTCGTGGCCAGAAGCGTCGTCAGGGTATGAACGTTGGCTATACTCCTTCTTGGAAAAAGGCTATCGTTACTCTCACAGAGGATTCAAAGGAAATTGAATTCTTCAACGATATGATGTAATCGCATCTGTCCTATATAATATAGTATAGAAAAAAAGCAACGAAAGTATTTCGGATGATGAGGTATGAAAGGTGCCATCCTTTCGCAAAGTTATCCGGAAAGGAGATAAAATAATGGCAATAAAGAATTATAAGCCAACCACTCCTTCAAGAAGGAATATGTCGGTAACTGATTATTCTTCTCTCTCAAAAGTTGCTCCTGAGAAATCTCTTCTTGAGCCTCTCAATAAGAAATCAGGTCGTAACTCCTACGGAAGAATCACAGTTCGTCATCGTGGTGGCGGAAACAGAAGAAAATATCGTGTAATCGATTTCAAGAGAAACAAGATTGATATGCCTGCAACTGTTCTTACTATCGAATATGATCCGAACAGAAGTGCTCATATCGCTCTTATTCAGTATGAAGACGGTGTAAAGAGCTACATTATCGCTCCTGAAGGTCTTAAAGTAGGCAGTACAGTAATGTCAGGTCCTAACGCAGATATCGTAGCGGGTAACGCTCTTGCACTAAAGGATATGCCTGTTGGTACTATCGTACACAACGTAGAGCTTTATCCCGGAAACGGTGCTCAGATTGCTCGTTCAGCAGGTAACAGCGCACAGCTTATGGCTCTTGAGGGTGCATACGCACTTCTCAGACTCCCATCAGGTGAGCTTCGTAACGTACCGAGAGATTGTATGGCAACAGTCGGTGTTGTTGGTAACACAGACCACGCTAACGTTAAAATCGGTAAAGCAGGTCGTAAGCGTAATATGGGTTGGAGACCTACAGTTCGTGGTTCTGTTATGAACCCGAATGACCATCCACACGGTGGTGGTGAAGGTAAGTCACCAATCGGACGTCCGGGTCCTTGCACACCTTGGGGCAAGCCTGCTCTTGGTTATAAGACACGTAACAAGAAGAAGGCTTCAAACAAAATGATAGTTCGCCGTCGTAACGGTAAATAAGAAGAAAGGAGAAGATTAACTAATGAGTAGAAGTACTAAAAAAGGCCCTTATGTAGAAGAAAGCCTTTACAAGAAAGTAGAAGCTCTCAACGCTTCAGGCGACAAGCAGGTTATTAAAACCTGGTCAAGAAGTTCAACAATCTTCCCTGAATTCGTAGGACACACATTTGCTGTTCATGACGGAAGAAAGCATGTTCCTGTATATGTTACAGAGGATATGGTTGGACATAAGCTCGGTGAATTCGCACCGACAAGAACATTCAGAGGCCATGCCGGCTCAAAGACATCTAAGTAATCGAAAGGAGATTTATTATGGAAGCAACAGCAAAAGCAACCTACGTCCGTATCTCTCCTAGAAAGGTGCAGATTGTTCTTGATCTTATCAGAAATCAGCCTGCTGACAAGGCTATGGCTATTCTTCAGTATACACCAAAAGCTGCTTGTGAGCCTGTTATGAAGGTTCTTAAATCAGCAATTGCAAATGCTGAGAACAACAACAATATGGACGTATCAAGATTAGTAGTAAGCTACTGCAATGCAACTGCAGGTCCAACTCTCAAGAGAATTCAGGCAAGAGCACAGGGCAGAGCTTACAGAATCAATAAGAGAACATCACACATCACCATTACCGTTAAGGAAATGGAAGACTAAGCGAGGAGGAAAAGTTAAATGGGACAGAAATGTAATCCAACCGGTTTAAGAATCGGCGTTATCAAAAACTGGGACTCTCGCTGGTATGCTAAGAAGGGTGAGTTTGCAGATACACTTGTAGAGGACTACAATCTTCGTAACTACCTTCTTAAAACACTTTACGGTGCAGGTGTTCCTAAAGTAGAAATCGAAAGAGATGCTAAGAGAGTTAGAATCAACATCCACTGTGCAAAGCCGGGTATGGTTATCGGTAAGCAGGGTGCTGAAATCGAAAAGCTCAAGGCTATCTGTGCAAAGAAGCTCGGTAAGGATGCTAACGAAGTTTTCATCAACATCGTTGAGATTAAGCAGCCGGACCTCAATGCAACACTCGTAGCACAGAGCATTGCTCAGCAGCTTGAAAGACGTGTAAGCTTCAGAAGAGCTGTAAAGGGTGCTATCAGAAACACAATGAGACTTGGTGCACGTGGTATTAAGGTTATGGTTTCAGGAAGAATCGGCGGTGCTGAAATCGCTCGTTCAGAAACCTACAAAGAGGGTACAATTCCTCTTCAGACAATCCGTGCAGATATTGATTACGGCTTCGCAGAGGCAAATACAACCTATGGTAAAATCGGTGTTAAGACTTGGATTTATCAGGGCGAAGTTCTTCGTGAATCTCGTAACAAGAAGAGAAGTAATCGTAGGGAAGGGGGAAGAAAATAATGCTCTTACCTAAGCGTGTAAAACACAGAAAACAGCACAGAGGCAGAATGACCGGTGCTGCAACAAGAGGTAATAAGGTAACTTACGGTGAGTATGGTCTTCAGACTACTGAGCCGGCTTGGATCACAGCAGCTCAGATTGAGGCTGCCCGTATCGCAATGACACGTTACACAAAGCGTGGCGGTAAGGTATGGATTAAGATTTTCCCCGATAAGCCTATTACAGCAAGACCTGCCGATACTCGTATGGGTAAAGGTAAAGGTAACGTAGACTACTGGGTAGCAGTAGTAAAGCCGGGCAGAGTAATGTTCGAGCTTGGCGGTGTAGACGAGGCTACAGCTCGTGAGGCTATGCGTCTTGCCGCAAACAAGCTTCCTGTAAAGTGCAAGTTTGTTAAGAAAGAAGAAGAGGGAGGCGAGCAGTAATGAAAGCATCAGAAATCAAGGCTCTTTCAGCAGAACAGAGAGCAAAGAAGCTTGCAGAGCTTAAAGAAGAGCTTTTCAACCTTCATTTCCAGCAGGCTATCAATCAGCTCGACAACCCTATGAGAATTAAGGCAGTCAAGAAAGATATCGCTCGCATCAAAACTGTTGAGAGAGAAATCGAACTTGAAAATGCTAATTCTTAAGAAGGAGGTAACTGAAGATGGAAAGAAACCTCAGAAAAACAAGAGTAGGTGTTGTAACAAGCGATAAGATGGACAAAACCGTTGTTGTAACAATCAAGGACAAGGTTCGTCATCCGCTTTACAACAAGATTGTAAACCGTACAGTTAAGTACAAGGCACACGACGAAAACAACGAATGCGGTATGGGTGATAAGGTTCTCATTATGGAATGCCGTCCATACAGCAAGGACAAGAGATGGCGTGTGGTTGAGATTGTTGAAAAAGCTAAATAATCGTTGCGATTTACAGCTTTTACAAATAATTTAGTCAATAGAAAATAATAACTGCAACTTAGCAAAGTGTTATTTTGCAGTACGAAGGAGGAAAATGCTGTGATACAACAGGAAAGTCGTCTTAAAGTAGCAGACAACACAGGTGCTAAAGAGCTTCTTTGCATCAGAGTTCTCGGCGGTTCAGGCAGAAGATATGCAAATATCGGCGATGTAATCGTTGCGAGCGTAAAGAAGGCAGCACCCGGTGGTATGGTAAAGAAGGGCGAAGTTGTTAAAGCAGTCATCGTTCGTACAACTAAAGGTGTACGTCGTGA
>JBJFGE010000058.1:0-1965 GCA_051892435.1 Eubacterium sp. | reverse complement strand
CGCAGGAAACGGAGAAATATGTGACAGCCGATGAATACCTCACAGGCAATATCCGTTTGAAGCTCCGTGAGCTTGAAAATGCTCCTGCCGGTATGGACGTAAGCAAGCACAGGGAAGCACTTGAAGCTGCAATGCCCAAGAGAGTGGAAGCAAAGGACATTTCCGTAAAGTTAGGCTCTCACTGGGTAGACCCCAAGTTTGTCACACAGTTTATAAACGAAAAATTCCGCCCCGGCTGGAAAAGTGATGTTGTGGCACAGTACAGCAAGGCTTCCGGCAAGTGGAAGATTGAGGGACAGTCCAAAGGCGATAAGGGCAGTTATACTGCTACACACGATTACGGCACGAAGCGTAAAGATGCTTATGCCATTTTAGAGGGCATTCTCAATCACGAGGATTTGACTGTCAAAGACCCGAAGCTGGATGCAAACGGCGAGCCTATGCGTGATTCGAGGGATAATATCATAAAGGTAACTAACCACGAAGAAACAAAGGCAGTACAGGCAATGGTCAGAAAAATCGAAAGAGAGTGGCAGGACTGGATTTTCAAAGATCCCGACCGCAGAACTGCTCTTGTTGATAAATACAACGAGGTATTCAACAGTATTCGTCACAGAGAGTATGACGGAAGTCACCTCAGTTTTGTAGGAATGAACAGCGATATTACACTCAAGGAGCATCAGAAAAACGCTGTCGCAAGAGCATTATACGGCGGTAATGCGCTGCTTGCTCATTGTGTGGGGGCTGGCAAGACCTATGAAATGATAACCATAGCAATGGAGGGTAAACGTCTGGGACTGCATCATAAATCATTGTTTGCCGTACCCAATTCCCTTACAGAGCAGATGGGCAGGGATTTCAAGAAGCTCTATCCTGCTGCCAATATCCTTGTTGCGACTAAAAAGGATTTTGAGCCTAAAAACCGCAAGGAATTGTTTGCAAAAATCGCAACAGGGGAGTGGGACGCAGTAATCGTAGGACACTCACAGTTTGACCGTATGGGACTGTCAAAAGACCGTATGGAAGCCTATATGCAGGCTGAAATTGCCGATCTCCGTGAACAGCTTGAAGAAGCAAGGGACAAGGACGGAAGCAAGAGTTTTTCCGTAAAGGAAATAGAAAAGACGATTGCCCGTTATGAAAAAAAGCTGAAAGAAGCACAGGACAAGACATCAAAGGACGAGTATATCGACTTTGAGGAAATGGGCTTTGACAAGCTTTTTGTGGACGAGTGCCATCTCTACAAAAATCTTGGTACTGCTACCAAAATGTCGAATGTTGCAGGCATAGGCACAACAGGTTCGGGCAAGGCTGCCGAGCTTCTTATGAAAACGAGGTATTTCGATGAACTGACAGGCGGTAAGAGTATGGTTTTTGCCAGTGGAACGCCCATAATCACAGGGTATCAACGGTCAGAAACGCCGATTTTACGTTGTTTGAGCAAAAGAGCATCACATTTTATGGTGATGCTCTTGCTTTTTATAAGCGAATATAGTATATTATGTATAGGTATTATTAGAGCAAAAAACAATATTGGATGTGATTATTATGTTGGGCTTTTATCTTGCGCTTATTGACAATCCGAGCGATAAAGAAACATTTTCAGAGATCTACAATCATTATAGGGATATGATGCATCAAAAAGCTATGTCTATTCTGCATAATAGGGCACTTGCAGAAGAAGCGGTGCAGGAGAGCTTTCTTAAGATAGCAAAAAATATTTCGAAAATTTCTTCTCCTGTTTGTAGTAAAACGGCTGCATTTATCGTTATTATAGTTAGAAACACTTCTTATGATATTCTGCGTACGGAAAAGCCAAATGATAGTGTTCCTTTGGACGAGGATATTTCCGTAATCAGTAATGTTGAAATGCCTGATATTGATAAAGTGTTCTCGAAAAGCGGGATAAGCTTTGTTCTGGATATTATCAATGAAATGGATAATAAATATCGTGACGCATTAGCT
>JBJFGE010000057.1:0-1966 GCA_051892435.1 Eubacterium sp. | reverse complement strand
ATGGATTTTTCAGAGTCGCTTCGGCATCCTTAAAGATGCAGGTGGCTGACCCCGAATATAACAAAACCGAAATAACGAAGGCTATTGATAAGGCTTGCGGTGAGAACGTAAAGCTTCTTGTAACTCCCGAGCTGTCAGTAACAGGCTATACCTGTGCCGATTTGTTTTTTACAAGGACTCTTCAAGCGTCGGCAGAGGATGCTTTGACAGAGATAGTGAGTTACACAACGGGCAAAAATATCTGCGTTGCAGTAGGTATGCCTGTACCGTTTTATAACAGCCTTTACAACTGTGCTGTAATTATTTTTGATGGTAAAATACTTGGAATAGTTCCTAAAATTCATTTGGCAAATTATAATGAGTTTTACGAAAAACGTTGGTTTGCATCAGGTGCTGATTTCAAATCCTGCCAGCCTATAAATTTTTGTGGCTTTGATACAATGATAGGTCAGCAGATATTTGATTTAGGCGGCGGTGCAGTTTTGGGTGTTGAGCTTTGCGAGGATTTGTGGGTGCCCTGTCCGCCAAGCGGTGAGCTTACCTGTCACGGTGCAAATGTGATTATCAATCTTTCTGCAAGTGATGAATATGTATCAAAGGCTGATTACAGACGTAGCCTTATTTCAAATCAGTCTGCAAGATGTATTTGTGCTTATGTATATGCAGGTGCATCTGTTTATGAAAGCACAACCGACCTTGTTTTCAGCGGTTCTACAGTTATTGCAGAAAACGGTGCAGTTATCGCAGAGGGCGAAAGATTTGAAAGAGAAGGTGTATTGACCTTTGCCGATATAGATATTGAAAAGCTTATCAGTCAAAGGCAAAGCAATATGTCCTTCGAAAACAGCAGTGATGAAATAGGCTTTTCTGTTAGTTCAGTAAAAAATGAGAGCAACGATTTGAAATACCGTTTTGTTGACCCTCATCCCTTTGTGCCGTCTGATAATGACAGCAGGCGTGAAAGATGTAAGGAGATTTTCTCAATACAGGCGGCAGGACTTGCAAGGCGTATTGAGCATGTTGGCTCAAGTGGTGCAGTAGTGGGTATTTCAGGCGGACTTGATTCGACACTTGCTTTGCTTGTGTGTGTACAAGCTATGAAATTGCTTGGTAAGCCTAACAGTGATATTTTAGGAATTACCATGCCTGGCTTTGGTACAACTGACAGAACATATCAGAATGCTCTTGACCTTATGAAATCGCTGGGTGTGACCTACAAGGAAATCAGTATTAAAGATGCTTGCATTTTGCATATGAGGGATATCGAGCATGATGAAAGCGTTAAGGATATCACGTATGAAAATACACAGGCGAGAGAACGTACTCAGGTACTTTTTGATATGGCAAATAAGCACGGAAAATTGCTTGTAGGAACCGGTGATTTAAGCGAGCTTGCTATGGGCTGGTGCACCTATAACGGCGACCATATGTCAATGTACGGAGTTAATGCTTCTGTTCCTAAAACTCTTGTAAGATATCTTGTAAGGTATGTAGCTGATTTCAGCGATAAGGCTACTGCTGATATTCTTTATGATATACTTGACACCCCTGTTTCACCGGAGCTTCTCCCTCCTGATGAAAACGGTAAAATTGCTCAAAAAACGGAGGACAATATCGGTCCTTACGAGCTTCATGATTTCTTTTTGTACAATTTTGTACGCTTTGGTTTTTCTAAGGAAAAGCTGTCATTTCTCGCTGTAAAAGCCTTTGACGGCAAGTATGATAAGGATACTGTCGACAAGTGGCTTGATGTGTTTACGAAAAGATTTTTTATCAGTCAGTTTAAGCGTTCCTGTATTCCCGATTCACCGAAGGTTGGCTCTGTTTCACTAAGCCCAAGGGGTGATTGGAGAATGCCAAGCGACGCTTCATATAATTGTTTTATTTAAAATGCAAAGGTGATACTTATGAAAAAAATATTAGCTGTATTAATGGTTTTATCAATGATTTTTGCTTTGTCTGCCTG
>JBJFGE010000056.1:0-7740 GCA_051892435.1 Eubacterium sp. | reverse complement strand
TTGAGGACGTATTCACAATCACAGGTCGTGGTACAGTTGCTACAGGTAGAGTAGAAAGAGGTCAGCTCAAGACAAACGATACAGTAGAGATGGTTGGTCTCCACGATGAAATCAGCTCAACTGTTTGTACAGGTATTGAGATGTTCAGAAAGATCCTTGACTACGCTGAGGCTGGTGACAACGTTGGTTGTCTTCTCCGTGGTGTTCAGAGATCTGATATTGAGCGTGGACAGGTACTTGCTGCTCCCGGTTCAATTCAACCTCATACAAAGTTCTCAGGTCAGGTTTACGTTCTTTCAAAGGACGAAGGTGGCCGTCATACTCCTTTCTTCAATAACTATCGTCCTCAGTTCTATTTCAGAACAACAGACGTAACAGGTGTTATCACTCTTCCTGAGGGTACAGAGATGTGTATGCCTGGCGATAACGTTGTAATGAACGTTGAACTCATCACTCCAATCGCTATTGAAGAAGGTCTTCGTTTCGCTATCCGTGAGGGTGGTAGAACAGTAGGTTCAGGCGTTGTTACAGCTATCAACGAGTAATCTATAACCTTTAAATAATTAAGAGCAAGTCTTTTGACTTGCTCTTTTTTGTTATTTATCTTTGATTTTTATACTTTCTATGTTATACTTATATCGGTGAAAAATATGGCAGAAGAGCTTGAAAACTTAACAGGAACAGTTGAAGATATTACATATAAAAACGATTCAAACGGTTACGGTGTAATTGAAATTGCCACAGGTGAGGAATATGTCACCGTTGTGGGAACTTTAGGCAATGTTGTAATCGGAGAGGAAATTGTATTTCAGGGAGAATGGACTCTTCATCCTACCTTTGGCAGACAGTTTAAGGCTGTCAGACTTCAACATACCTTACCTGCGGATGCTTCGGGTATGTTGCGTTTTCTTTCAGGTGGTATAGTCAAAGGTGTAAGAGAAGCAACCGCGACTAAAATAGTTGAGAAATTCGGTTCAGATACCTTTAACGTCATAGAAAATGAGCCTGAACGGCTTGCTCAAATTAAGGGAATAAATATATCTAAAGCAAAGAAAATCAGTCAGGATTTTAAAATGCAGTTTGCCGCAAGAGAGGTAATGAACGGACTTGCTGATTTAGGTTTGAGTCAGCAGGAGGCTTTTTCTGCATATAATTTATACAAGTCAAATGCTCTTGAAATAATTAAAGAAAACCCTTATGCCTTTATATCGGAGAATGGTTTATCCTTTGAACGTGCAGACGAAATTGCCGAGAATTTAGACGAAGCACCGCCCTTTGATTACAGATGTCAGGCAGGAATTGTTTATATTGTAAGGCATAATCTGAGAAACGGTCATACCTGTCTACCGAGAAACAGCCTTATTACCCCCGCAAAAAATTTGCTTGATTGCAATGATGATGAGGCTGAAATTGCCATTGATAATGCAATAGAGGTAAAACAGCTTGTTCAGGAGAATATTGACGGTCGTGATTTTATTTTTCTGCCCGAGATTTACAGAGCCGAGTCTGCAATAGCAGAAAGAATACAGGTAATGCTTCGGTTTCCGCCACAGCAAAAGGATATTTCCACCTCGGAGATATATGCCTTTGAAGAGGCAAACGATATCATATTTGACGAAAAGCAGAGAGAGGCAATAGAAATTGCCGTAAATAAAGGAATATTGATTTTGACAGGCGGTCCGGGAACAGGTAAAACTACTACCGTAAAGGGCATTATCGCATTGATGAAAAACAGAGGTCTCGACGTTGCCCTTGCCGCCCCCACAGGCAGAGCAGCCAAAAGAATGAGCGAGCTAACAGGCTGTGAAGCGAAAACCATTCACCGACTTTTAGAGGTTGAGTACAAGGAGGGGGCAACAGAGCCGTCATTTACTCATAATTTGCGAAACCCTCTTGAGTGCGACGCAGTAATTGTCGATGAGCTTTCAATGGTTGATGTCACACTGTTTTCAGCACTTCTTGATGCCCTGCCTTTATATTGCAGACTTATTATGGTTGGGGACAAAAATCAGCTTCCACCTGTAGGGGCAGGAAATGTACTTGCGGATTTAATCAAAAGCGAGCTTATCGGTGTTGTCAGCCTTGATAGAATATTCCGCCAAGCTATGGAAAGTAGGATTGTTTCAAATGCTCATCGGGTTGTAAACGGTGAAATGCCTGTTTTTGACAATAGTTCAGATTCTGACTTTTTTCTTTTAAATGAGCGGTCGAAATATAACGCACCGAGAAAAATCGTAAATCTTGTTACCGCAAGAATACCGTTAGGCTATGGCTTTGACCCGATAAAAGATATTCAGGTTCTTTGTCCGGGAAGAAAGGGAGAGGTTGGAACAGAAAACCTTAATGCACTTTTGCAGGAGGTTATGAATCCTCCGTCACGTGATAAAGCAGAAATTAAGTACAAAGGCTATATTCTCCGTGAGGGCGACAAGGTTATGCAGATAAAAAATAACTATGATGTACCTTGGTTCAAGGACAACGAGAACGGTACAGGTGTATTTAACGGCGATATCGGAATATTAACAAGAATTGACAAGGCCAGCGATATTATCAATGTACGCTTTGATGACAAAGAGGCAATGTACAGCCTTGAAAATGTTTCCGAGATTGAGCTTGCATATGCTATGACCGTCCATAAAAGTCAGGGTAGCGAATTTGATGCTGTTGTGCTTCCTGTTATCAATACACCGCCAAAGCTTGCGTATAGAAATTTGTTTTATACTGCTCTCACAAGGGCAAAAAGTCTACTTGTTATGGTAGGCGGTGAGGAGGCAGTCAAAAAAATGGTTGACAACGATAAAAAAAGCAGACGTTATAGTGCACTTGTTCATTTTTTATCTGTTGACAATAACAGCGTTTTCAAGTAACATATATTATATTGTTTAGACTTATATATAAGGATTGTTTTTATGTTTGGTTACGATTTAGGTATAGATTTGGGAACAAGCTCAATTGTCATTTCCGTTGTGGGAAAGGGCGTTGTCCTTGATGAGCCTGCATATGTTGCCTATGATACCGAAAGTGAAAAAATGCTCTACGCAGGAAAAAGAGCGTATTATCTTGAGGGCAGAGAGCCGTCGGGAGTAAGTGTTATTCAGCCTATTTTAGAGGGCGTAGTAAGTAATTATGCTCTTGCCGAAGAAATGGTTAGATACTTTATGGATAAGGTGCTTAAAAAGAATATTTTTAAGCCAAGAGTTGTGGCATCTGTTCCGTCAAACAGTACTGATGTTGAGAGAAGAACTCTTATTTCCGTTCTTATAACCGCAGGAGCAAGGTCTGTTTGCCTTGTTGAAGAGCCTCTTTGTGCCGCATTCGGCTCCGGAATTGACCCATTGCATCCCGGCGGAGTTTTTGTTATTGACTGCGGAGCAGGTGCAACTGATATGGCGGTTGTAAGCCAAGGCTCAATGAGTCAGAGTGAAACTGTTAAGGTTGCGGGAGACGATTTCGACAGAGCAATAGTAAAATATCTCCGTGATAAATACGGACTGCTTGTGGGTATGCGTACCGCCGAGGAAATCAAGAAAAATATCGGTTGTGCAGTACCGAGAGAGAATGATGTAACAATGTCTGCCAAAGGCAGAAATACACTTTCGGGACTTCCGAGGGTAGTTGAAATTACCGGCAATGAAATATGCGAGTGCTTGACGCCTCAGCTTGAAAAAATCACATCTGTAGCAAGAGCGATGTTTGAAAGAACATCTCCTCAGCTTATTGCGGATATAACTAATTCAAGTCTGCTTTTAACAGGCGGTTCAGCTCAGCTTTACGGCCTTGACACACTTATTTCACAGACTTTGAGCCTTGATGTAACTGTGCCTGTCAGACCTAATCTCTGTGTTTCTAAGGGATGTGAGGTAGCACTTAAAAAACTCCATATCCTTGACCAGTACGGTTATTCCTTTAAAACAAAGGAAGAGGTTAGAATTAGATGATTGAGGTTTATTATGGCTTTGGAAAAGGCAAAACGACTGCTGCAATAGGTCTGGGAATGAGAGCGGTGGGAGCAGGCTTAAAGGTAACATTTGTTCAGTTTTTAAAGGACAATAAATCATCAGAGCTTGCAGTATTGCCTTTTGACGTATTTAAAGCTCCCAACAGCCTGCCATTTAATCCGGGTAAATCATATCAGCCTTGGGTAAATTCCGCTTTAAAATGCATTGAAAACTGTGAAAGTGATGTAATAATTTTCGATGAGCTTCTTGATATAATCGGTGAATTTGTTACTGTCGATAAAATTATGGAGCTTATCAGTAATCTTTCCGATAGGGAAATTGTTATAACGGGTCACAAAGAGATACCTGAGCTTTTTGAAATGAGTGATTATATAACTCATATGGAAAAAATAAGACACCCCTTTGATAAGGGTATTAAGGCAAGAAAAGGAATTGAATATTAACAGGGAGGGAAAGCAAGTGGACAGATTTTCAAAATTTAATCCAAAGTCCTGCTTTCTCTTTTTTATTTTGGAGATTGTTACATGCCTGCTTTTATTCAATCCTGCATTTCTTGCGGTAAGTCTTTTGTCAGCACTTTTTTATAGCATAAAGCTGGAGGGCAAAAAAGCAGTAAAAAGGTTTTTCACCTTTATCCTACCGCTTATACTTTTTATCGGTTTGTTTAATATGATTTTTGCCCATTACGGTGATACGGTTTTGTTTACTCTGTTTTCGGCAGATTTCACCTTGGAATCATTTTTCTACGGAATAAATCAAGGTATTATGTTTTCGTCTGTTATATTGTGGCTTTCCTGCTATAGCTTGGTTATGACCTCGGATAAATTCCTTTCTGTTTTTTCAAAATTTGCACCGAATTTTGCTCTTGTATTTTCAATGGTATTGTCATTTATACCGAGACTTCGTAAAAATGCAGAGGAAATAAATGATGCAGGAAAATTAATTGAAACGGACAAAAGCAAGCTTAAAAAGAGCATTTCTAATTTTTCAGCTCTTATTACAATGACCTTGGAGGAGAGCATTGAGGTCTCTGACTCAATGAAAGCAAGAGGCTTTCAAAAGGACAGAAGAGCTTATTCAAAATACGGCTTTTCTTTTTCGGACGGTGTAATTATGGCACTTAGCGCAATTCTCTTTGCGATAATGCTTTATTATAAAATTTCAGGAAAAACATTGTTTATTTTCGAGCCTGTTATGGCGTTCGATTATTTTTCACCGCTGTCTTTGGCGGTTTATGCAGTAATGTCATTTTTACCGTTGGTAACTGATTTATGGGAGGATGTAAAATGGCTGTATTTAAAACAGAAAATCTGACATTTTCATATCCCAAGTCAGATAAAAAAGCCGTTGATAATGTAAATATTCAGATTGAAAAAGGCGAGCTTGTTCTCTTAATGGGGGAGAGTGGCAACGGAAAATCAACTTTTTTAAGGTTACTGAAAAAAGAGCTTTCACCCTTCGGAAAGATTACGGGTAATATTGTGTCAGACTGTAAAAATATTGCCTTTGTTCAGCAAAATCCCGATACCTCTTTTGTTTCCGAAACTGTAAGAGGAGAGCTTGTTTTTGCCCTTGAAAACAGAAATATGACTGATGCTGAAATTGCAGTAAGACTTGGTGAAATATCTTCGTTTTTTAATATTAATGATATTCTTGACAGCAAGCTTTCCTGCCTTTCGGGAGGAGAAAAAGCTACCGTTTCCATTGCGGCGGCAATGATAGATAATGCCGATGTGCTTATACTTGACGAGCCGTTTGCACAGCTTGATCCTAAAGCAGTTTTGTCTGTTTCTTCAATGCTCAAAAGGATAAATACCGAGCTTGGCGTCACTGTTATAATGGCGTCCCATACATGTGCAGAGGTAATAGATTTCTGCGACAGATTGATTGTGCTGAGAAACGGCAGATGCATTTGTAACACCTCTGTAAGAGAGGCAGTAAAGGAAAATAGCCTTTTAGATTTCTTTCCTGCTTTTACATCGCTTTTTGATGAAAGACCTTTAACGGTTAAAGAGGCTATACCGCTATCTGCAAAATTCAGTGAGAAGCCTTTAAATAAAGAGAAAGAAACCGAGCCTGCCGTTGTACTGAAAAACATAACCTTTGCTTACGGGAAAAGTGAGCCTGATATATTAAACAGGCTATCCTATATTGCTTATAGGGGAAAAATAAATTCAATCATCGGCTCTAACGGTAGCGGAAAAACCACCTTGTTAAAGGTTATGGGCGGTATAAAAAAAGCATACAGCGGTAATGTTAAAGCAACGGGAAAGATTTGCTATATGCCACAGAATGTGAGATACCTTTTTACAAAGGATGCAGTAGGTGAAGAAATTTCTCTTGCCACTGCTGAAAAATTAGGTATAGCCGATTGTATAAATCAGCATCCCTTTGATTTAAGCGGGGGACAGGCTCAAAAGCTTGCCTTTGGTATTTTACTTGAACAAAATGCAGATATATTTCTCCTTGACGAGCCCTCAAAGACGTTTGATACCCGGTCAAAGAAAATTCTCACAGAACTTTTAAAAAGCCTTTGTAAGCAGGGTAAAACGGTTATAATGGTGTCTCATGATATAGATTTCGTAGGTGAAATTTCGGATTATGTTTCATTTCTTTCTGACGGTATCATTTCCTCGGCAGGTGACAGACGTCAGGTTTTGTCGTCGCTGAAATTTTATACAACTCAAATAAGAAGAATAACTGCAGGAAGCTTAGAATTTGCAGTATCAGCGGAGGATTTGGTATGAAAAAGATTTTTCCTTTCGCTGTGGCTGCGAGCCTTGCTTTGCTCGTAGTATGGCAGATTTTTATGGGCGAGAAAAATTATTATCTCCTTATAACTGCTGTGCTTGTTTTATCGATGCTGCCGTTTTTTGTTTCCTTTGAAAAGGCAAATGTAACCTCACGGGAAATAACGCTTATAGCAAGCCTTGTTGCACTGGCGGTAGTTAGCAGAGCGGTTTTTTATCTTGTTCCACAGGTTAAGCCTATCGGTGCAGTAGTTGCTGTTAGTGGTGTGTGCCTTGGTGCAAAGAGAGGATATTTAGTGGGTGCATTGTCAATGCTTGTGTCAAACTTTATCTTCGGTCAAGGTATATGGACTCCTTTTCAAATGGTTGCTATGGGTTTTGTGGGCTTGATATTCGGTGCGGTTTTCAGCAGAATTAAGGCAAATAAAATCAGTCTTGCCGTTACTGGTTTTCTGTCAGTAGCAATAGTTTACGGACTTATCGTTGACCTTTCTACAGTATTGATGATGAGTGGGGATATGAATATAAAATCTGTTTTGTCTGTTTATGTGGCAGGTGTACCGTTTAACTTAGTTTTCGGTGCAACGACAGCAGTTTTTCTTTTTCTTTTCGGAGAAGCGTTTATAAAGAAAATCGACAGAATAAATATAAAATACGGCATCTGTACTAATGAGGTGAGTTTATGAATGATAAGGATACAATTTCAAAAATATGTAATTTTTCATATATAATGGCAATAGCTGGCATCTGTACATTGGGGATTTGTCCTGCTTTCGGTGTAATGTCAATAGCAGTGCGTCTTGTCTTGAAAAAGAAAAATTTTCAGCTTGGTGAAAAGGAGCAGAAAAAGCTTAAAACTGCGAATATTATCAGCATAGTCTCCTTTGTACTATTCGCTATAGACATTGTCCTTGCATATGCATTCCTTGTATAGACAGAAAACGGAAAAGGCTCTCAGGTGGTTTTGAACAAGTCCGTAAAAAATGGACAATAGAAAAAAGGCACCCCCTATGGTAGAATGAAAGAAACTA
>JBJFGE010000055.1:0-33719 GCA_051892435.1 Eubacterium sp. | reverse complement strand
TAAAAAGATGATCAAGGCTTACGAAGAAAGCATGAAATAAGTTCAGTTATGGCTTATTATTTTCATTGCGTGAATGGCAATGACATCAGATATGTTTATCTGTGCCTGATTACAGGCGAATAAAAGGCTCCGATACCGTTAAGGTATCGGAGTTGTTTTTATTTTGTAAATGCTGTTACATCTTCATATCCGTTAAAGAGATACAATGTATCCCTCACATATGTGCATCGTGGTTCATAATAGTAGCTGTCCTTTTTACTGAAATTCTCTGTCATCTCAATTTTTCCGTCAACAATTTCAAAGGTCATAATACCTATTTTGTTAGATGAATTTTCCGAAGCATAGCAAAAATACGGCAGTGCATAATAGCCCTGTTCCTTATTGATTACAAGCGCTTTATGATTATACTGCACCTGTGACTCATAGCCGATAAATTCTTTACTGTCAAGCACCTTTGGGTTCGTTGAGTCGGAAATATCGAATAAAGCCAGCTTTAAACCATTAGTCACTATGCCGTATTCTCCCTCTTCATCGGAATATCCAATGCCTAAAATCGTATTTTCATCAACAGGTACAAGCATTGTGGAAAAGCCTGAAATTTTAACACTACCCTTTATTTCAGGATTTTTCGGGTCAGAAAGGTCAATTACAAAAAGCGGGTCTGTCTGCTCATATGTGATTACATAGGCTGTATCGCCTAAAAATTTCACTGCTCTTATTGACTCATTTTTAGCAAAGCCTGTTACCTCGCCAACCTTTTCTAAATTGCTGTCAAGGACATAAAGATTATTGATTTCATTTCCGTTTTTATCGTTTGACGTTGTGGCAATTCGCAAATAGCCGTCCTTTTCGTCCATAGAAAACTGGTCATTAAGATTTCCGTTTATCTTACCCTCTGCAGTAAATTCTATGCCGTTTTCAAGAGAAATTTTTATAAGCTGTGTTGTTGAATTATAAAAAGCAACGTCTGCAATTTCATAGTAATTTTCCGAATAGTCATAGCTTACACCTGCAACATACATATTTTTTTCGTTGCAATAAATCTGCTCACCTGCTCCGAGAATTGCTTTTGTTTCTGTCTGCCGGCTCTCATTTTCAACGTCAATAACGCTGACAACAATATAATTAGGCTCTGTGGAATTATTAATACAGCAGATATTATTTGCCGACAAAGGCTCCGTTTTGCCGTCTTTAGAGGTTACATAAGGGATATAATCCTCTGTACTCTTACAGCTTGGATACACGCTTTTATTTGATACTACATAAAGCTTTCCGCCTATCATTCTTGATGATACAGCATATCCGCTTTGCTTGTATGCTTTTGTAAGCTTAGGCTTTTGGGGGTTGGAAACGTCGTAAACATATACGCCCATATAGTTTTCGTAGTCACCGTCTTCATAATGCGCTTCCTCTCCTGTTACTATAAGCTTATTATCGTACAGGAACATATCAAGACAAAAATAATCAGTATCGTTTCCGTTTTCAAAATCGTCTATTGCGGTAATCAGGGTTGCTGATTTATCAGCCTTATAAATTCCTATGGTATTATCGTAATAGTCAATATAATAAATATATTTTCCGTCTGTTTTAATAACGTCTGCCTCGTCAACGCCGTCAACCTGCTTATAGGTATCTGCGTAAGATATATCTCCAGAAGCTGTTTCTGCAGAAACACCATCTGCTGTTTCTTCGGTGGCAAAGCCATATTCACCTTTTGTTATTGCACCATAATTTACGTATTCATCTGCATTATTAAATGAACTTTTTATATACGCTTTAATTTCCTTATAATCAGAAAATGATGTTACTGCTGATACTGAATTATTATTTGTAGGATTCTGAACTACACTATTATCAGCTACTCGTGGCTGAATAACACTAAATGCCAAGAGGACTACAACAAGGCAGGCTGCCGTACTGACAACAGCTTTAAAGGCCTTTGTATTTACAAGCTTAATTCTTTTAGGCTCTTTGTTTTCAATAAGCTCCATTACATTTTCTTCGTTAATGTCCTCCGGAGCTTTTATATTATCATTATCAAATTTATCTTTTATAAAATCATAATCCTTTTTCATATGCGTCACTCCAAAAAATCTCTCATTTTTCTTAAACTACGGGAAAGCTTTGACCTAACTCCGCCTGAGGTCATATCAACAAGCCTTGCCGTTTCCTTACTTGTTAAACCCGCAACAACACAAAGCAGGACTATTTCTCTTTCCTCATCAGTCAGTATTTCAAGTGCTTCTTTAAGCTCTAATGAGATGTTGTTATCGTTATGAGAAAGCTCTGCAGAATTTCTAAAATCATCTATATCAGACGTTTCCCTTGCGTTAATCTGCTGTTTAACATATTTTGCACAGGTGATATGAAGTATCCTGAATATCCAGGAATGAAAGGCATCTGCACTTCGGAGATTTTTTATCTGCTCAAAGGCAGACACTATGCAGTCTGACACAGCATCCTGTGCATCCTCACAATCTCCAAGCCTATAAAAAGCATATCTGTAAAGCCTGTCCTTATAAATACCGTAAAGCTCACAGAAGGACTCTTTATCGCCCTGCTTTGCTTTTTTTACAAGCTCCTTCTCCTTCATAATCTCACCTTCCTTTGACGCCGTCACTACTTAAGTATATATTTTTCCTGTAAGTGTTGCAAGAAAAGGTAAAATTTTTCTTTTTCACATAGGTGAAACAGGATGAATAGTGTGATCTTCATAGGGATTGAAATGGGAAAGGTCGGTATCAAGCAAAGCCGTACCGCTTTGAACGCAGTAATTTCCGTACCTGTTTTTCAGCTTATCAACCGCCCTGTCAAGCTTTTCTCGGCGTTCCCTTTTTTCAACACTGCCGGACAGGTCAAACTGCACTCCTGTTTCAAAATCAAAATCAGTTACACTTAAGCCAAGACTTCTGATAGGCTCCTCCCAAGTATAATTTCTTTTAAATAGCTGAAATGCACATTGAGTTATTTCATATGTTACATTAGTGGGTGCAGGTAAACGGCATTGCCTTGAAATCATATTCAGATTTCTGTCACGAATATAAATCATTAAGGTTGTACCCTTAAGTCCGTTATCTCTCATACGTCTCGCCACACTATCTGCAAGAACGGTAAATATTATTTTAACGTCCTCGTCATTTACGAGGTCCCTCGGAGTTGTAGTAGAATTTCCTATACTCTTAATATCACGTTCAATATCCATATGCCTTACAGGCGACATATCAAGTCCCATTGCATTTCTTTTAAGCATTTCGCCGTTTTTGCCCAGAATTTTTCTTATAAAGGCTGTATCACATTTTGCAAGGTCACCTATGGTTTTTATACCGAATTTATTAAGCTTTTTTGTGGTGGCAGGACCTACCATAAGCAAATCGGAGCAAGGTAGACTCCAAACAATGTCCTTATAATTTTCTTTGGTTATAACCGTAACTGCATCGGGCTTTTTATAATCAGAGCCAAGCTTTGCGAAAATTTTATTAAAGCTCACACCAACGCTGACGGTTATTCCTATTTCCTCACGAACACGGCGGTTAATCTCTCTGCCGATTTCCTCCCCTGTTTTGTGCCAATCCCCTGTTACATCAAGCCAGCTTTCATCAAGTCCGAAGGGCTCAATCAAATCTGTATAATCCTCAAGTATACTGCGTACCCTTTTTGAAAACTCAATATAGGTATCAAAATGAGGAGGCACGATTATAAGGTCCGGGCATTTCTGCCTTGCCTTCCACAAGGGCTCCCCTACCTTTAAATTGTATTTTGACGCTATTTCATTTTTTGTAAGTATTATTCCGTGCCTTGACTCCTCGCTACCGCCCACAGCCACAGGCTTATCCTTAAGCTCCGGATGTAAGAAACATTCCACGCTTGCATAAAATTTATTGCAATCCACATGGAGTATTTGCCTTTCCATAAAATACGCCTCTTCTTTGTTTTTTGTGTATCGAACATTTGTTCTATAATACAACAAACAGAAGAAAAAGTCAAATGTAAATCGGAATTATTAAAATGTTTTAGTGTGCAGTATATCCACACACTTTTCCTGAACTCTCTTGATAAGGCATCCGAAAACTATAAATCAGAGCAAAAAAATAACACCGATAAAGGTGATGTGAAATATAGTATTTCGAGGACTCAAAATATGAGTTGGGACGACCAAGTTAACGGATTACTTAAAAAATCAGGTCAAATAAAAAGAAATGATACATTGGTTATAGAAAATAGCACACCTATGTATTTACAATCTGACGAAATTGAGGATTTACCTTTGGCCGTTCCTATAAGTGTAATTACAAAAGCTACGAATGGTAAAGATGTATCTCATTCTATTAAAAAAGAAAAAATTGTTGACTTGCAAAAAGGAATAAAAAATGCTGAATATGTAATTAAAAATCCTGACCGCAATTCTTTTGCTTTTATAACCGATGTAAAACAAAACGGACATCCTGTTTTAGTTTCGTTTTTGCAAAACACAGAATTTGATAGCGATAGAGTACATAAAGCAACAAGCATACATTTACAAATTGATGTTAATTCAATGCTTAAATCATTGCCTAAAACCGCTACAATATACGTAAAAAACAAAAATAAATTCAACAATGCAGTAGGTGCAACGAATAACCTTCGTGGCCTTTCTGCAAAAGTTGAATTTATTGATGATATTTTACCACAAAATTCTGAAAAGTCAACAGAAAATCCAAAATATTCGTTATCTGTTGAAACTGAAACAGCATACAATGAAGCGGTTAAAAACAATGATATTGCAACTGCGCAAAAAATTGTAGATGATATTGCAAAGGAAAACGGATATAACTCACCTATTCTTTATCACGGAACAAATTCATTCGGTTTTACTACTTTTGATTTAGAAAAAATGGACGATAAGCGGTCCATATTTTTGACAAGCAGTCCTGATATTGCTTCAACATATTCGGGAATGACAGGAACAAGAAATATTGGTAATGAAATAAAAAACATTATCAATATGTCAGATGAGGAATTAGTAAACGAATTAAACGAATATGATAAGCTGTATAAAAAGGGTACAACTGAAGGTGAACATCGCTATGAGTTGTACGATTTGAAAAAAACAAACAAGTTAATAGCCGATGTTAATAGCGGAATTGATTCTTTGAAAGTTTTTGTAGATGAGCAGATTAAAAACTACGCTATAAAAAATGCTGAGAAATTTGATGAAGACAATGCAAGAATTTATAAACAACTCGTTGGTTTATCAGAAAAACTTAATGAATACGATTACAACAATTTATCAACACCAATATATTTGTTACTTCATCATACAGATGTTTTCAATGGTAGTGCAGAAATAGCATCTCTCGAAAAAAACATAAGATTGATGAATCAATTAAGAAATGTCGATACGAGCAACGGTGTAATTGTTGATGAAGCGTTGGGTGGATATATAATTGAGTTGTTGAGCATAGATGAAGCAAAGCAACATTTGAAAAATCGCTTAAAGCAAGGTAATTATTCATTATATGCAAAGCTCGGTAAATCGTTAGTCATTGATGGTAATGGGCAATTATGGAAAGATATTCGCTATTGGACATCAAACATCGAAATTGAACCAACAGATGTATCGGTTATAAAAAAAGACGGCTTTTATTGGATTGTTAATAACGAAACTAACGAAATTATCCCGAGTGGTAAAATGGCTGTTAATTCA
Organism: Eubacterium sp.; assembly: GCA_051892435.1. GTDB lineage: Bacteria > Bacillota > Clostridia > Oscillospirales > Acutalibacteraceae > Eubacterium_R. The sequence continues at coordinate 28,036 of JBJFGE010000055.1, read as the reverse complement.
TTTACTGATGAACTGTATTTGTTTAATAAAAATAGGCTTCGGGCTCTAATGGTTGATAAAGCGAATCAAATACTTCGCATTAACACTGAAAACATAAACACTACAAGAGGAATATCAAAGTTCGCACAAGAACAAGGCTATGATAGTGTTGTTTTTAAAAATATTCGTGACAATGGTGGTATGAATACCGAGGTTGATTATGATGAAGTGGCTGATATTTATGTGATATTTGACCCGAATTCTATCAAGTCAGCTGATGCAGTAACCTATGACGATAACGGAAATGTTATTCCTTTGTCAGAAAGATTTAAGGCAGACAACAACGATATTCGTTATTCCAAAGATGTTGACAGTGACGGCAATACACTATCTAAACAGCAGCAGGAATATTTTAAAGATAGTAAAGTTCGTGACGAAAATGGTAATCTTCTTGTTGTGTATCACGGAACAAGTGAGGACTTTACTGTTTTTGACAGAGAAAAAGGCAGAAGCAATATGGATATTCAAGGTTCGTTTTTTAGTCCGTGGGAATTGGATGCAAGAGGATATGGAGCTAATGTAAGAGCATTTTATCTCAATATCACCAATCCTGCAAGCGAAGCACTTGCATATAAGGCGTTGCGAAAATTTCAAGGTCAGAACAATGCCGGACTGAAGGCAAGAGAATATTTGGAAAGGCTCGGATATGACGGAGTAAATAACGGTAACGAGGAATATATTGCTTTTTACTCAAATCAAATCAAAAATGTTGATAACGTTAATCCTACTGATAGTGATGACATTAGATTTTCCAAAGATGTTGACAACATCAACGACTTAAAGCGTGAGAATAAGAAGCTTAAGGAGGCTAACGAGCTTCTACGTCACGAATTTGAGCTTACAGGCGGTTTGGAAACGAGTCTTAGCTCTGCTACTAATATCGGAAGGCATATCAAAGAAGCTTATAACTCTTCCCTACCAGGTGCAGAAATCGGCAGAGATATCAAGGCAATGTGCGACCGTGTTATGCAGGACGAATACAGAAGCTATGATATCCTATATGATAAAAGCAATTTGACAAAAAAGACTTGGTGCAAAAAGCACCAAGTCTTTTGAATTAAAGATAATTATTTCTCTTCAGGAGCATAGTAATCAACAAGCTTAGCAAGCTTATTGTACTTCTCGATAGAATTATCAGCTGCGATAGCAAAGAGCTCTTCTGCCTTACCCGGGAAGCTTCTCTTAAGAGCTGAATATCTTGTTTCGCCCTCGATAAACTCAACATAGTCAGCAGTTGGAGCCTTGCTGTCAAGTGAGAACGGATTCTTACCCTGTTCGATAAGAGCAGGATTGTATCTGAAGAGGTTCCAATAACCTGCTGCAACAGCCTTCTTCTGCTCTGTCTGGTTAAACGGCATCTTAATACCGTGGTTGATACAAGGAGCATAGCAGATGATGATTGAAGGACCGTTATAAGCGGCAGCCTCCTGGAATGCCTTTAAGCACTGATTTGCGTTAGCACCCATAGCAACCTGAGCAACATATACATAGCCATAGCTCATAGCAATCTGAGCAAGATCCTTCTTCTTAACTACCTTACCTGAAGCAGCGAACTTAGCAACTGCACCTGTAGGAGTAGCCTTTGAAGCCTGACCGCCTGTATTTGAGTAAACCTCTGTATCGAATACAACGATATTTACATCCTCGTTAGAAGCGATTACGTGGTCAAGACCGCCGAAGCCGATATCGTATGCCCAACCGTCACCACCGAAGATGAACTGATATTTCTTAGCGGCATAATCAGCATCCTTAAGGAAGTCTGCTGCTGCTACTGCTGCATCACCGTCAAGGCTTGCAGATTTAAGAGCATCAATAAGAGCATCTGCTGCTGCAGTGTTTGTTTCAGCGTCCTCGTATGTGTCAAGCCAAGCCTGAGCCTTATCAGCAACTGCTGTATCAAGGAGTACCTGTGCATCCATAGCAAGTCTTTCACGAATCTGCTTCTGAGCAAGCATCATACCGTAACCAAACTCTGCGTTATCCTCAAACAGTGAGTTTGACCAAGCAGGACCGTGTCCCTTCTTATCAACTGTGTAAGGAGTTGAAGGAGCAGAACCACCCCAGATTGAAGAACAGCCTGTTGCATTAGCAATATACATCTTATCACCAAAGAGCTGTGTAGCAAGCTTTGCATAAGGTGTTTCACCGCAGCCTGCACAAGCACCTGAGAACTCAAGATATGGCTTTCTGAACTGAACGCCGATTGTATTATTTGTAAGAACCTCAGGCTTAGCGTCGATGTCAACGAGAGCATCAAATGCCTTCTGTGCATCAAGCTGAGAAGCGATTGGTTTCATTGTAAGTGACTTTGTAGGACAAACATTAGCACAAGAGCCACAGCCTGTACAGTCAAGAGTTGAAACGATAAGAGCATACTTATAAGGAGTTCTCTTATGGTCAACCATCTTTGTACCCTCAGGAGCATTAGCAGCCTCGTCTGCATTAAGGCAAACAGGTCTGATTACTGCGTGAGGACAAACCATTGAGCAAAGGTTACACTGAGCACAGCTTGATGGCTCCCACTCAGGAACAGTGATTGCGATACCTCTCTTTTCAAATGCTGCTGAGCCCTGAGGATATACACCGTCAGCACAGTCAACAAATGTAGAAACAGGAAGATCATCGCCGTGAAGTCTGCCAACAGGGTCAAGGATTTCCTTAACAAACTTCTTCATTTCAGGACGCTGTGTAGGAACATTAAGCTCTGTATCCTCGTCAACAGCATCCTTCCAAGAAGCAGGAACGTCAACCTTAACAAGCTCCTGTGAGCCTCTGTCGATACCTGCGAAGTTAGCGTTTACAACAGCCTCACCCTTCTTTGAGAACTTCTTAACAACAGCTGCCTTCATAAGCTCAATAGCCTTTTCAACAGGAAGAATGTTAGAAATTGTAAAGAATGCAGACTGAAGAATTGTAGAAGCTCTACCCGGAAGTCCAACCTCTTCGGCAATCTTAATACCGTTAATTGTATAGAACTGAATATCATTTTCAGCAATGTATCTCTTCATCTTTGCAGGAAGCTCTTTGTCAAGCTCCTCAGGAGTCCAAATACAGTTAAGAAGGAATGTACCGCCGGGTACAATATCCTGTACCATATCATACTTTGTTACATATGAAGGATTATGGCAAGCTACAAAGTTAGCCTTATTGATAAGATATGTTGATGTAATCGGTGAAGAACCGAAACGAAGGTGAGATACTGTGATACCGCCTGACTTCTTTGAATCATAGAAGAAGTAGCCCTGTGCGTACATATCAGTATTATCACCGATAATCTTGATAGAATCCTTGTTAGCACCTACTGTACCGTCTGAGCCAAGACCCCAGAATTTACAAGAGGTTGTGCCTGCAGGAGTTGTATCAGGAGTTTCTGTTACATCAAGTGAAAGATTTGTGATATCATCGTGGATAGAAAGGGTAAACTCCTTCTTAGGCTCTGCAGCGTTCATATTGTTATAAACAGCAATGATATGAGCAGGAAGAGTATCCTTTGAACCAAGACCGTAACGACCGCCGTATACAGGAACATCGGCAAACTTTGAGTCCTTTAGAGCGGCAACAACATCAAGGTAAAGAGGCTCACCAAGTGAACCCGGCTCCTTAGTTCTGTCGATAACAGAAATCTTCTTTACACTTTCAGGCATAACATCAAGGAGATGCTTAACTGAGAATGGTCTGTAAAGGTGAACCTTAATCATACCAACCTTTTCGCCTCTTGCGTTAAGGAAGTCAACAGTTTCCTGAATAGTATCGCAAACTGAACCCATAGCAACGATAACTCTTTCAGCATCCTCAGCACCGTAGTAGTTGAAGAGCTTATAGTCTGTGCCAAGCTTCTCGTTTACCATATTCATATACATTTCTGTTGTTCCGACAGCATCATTATAATACTTGTTACAAGCCTCACGATGCTGGAAGAAAATATCGCTGTTCTCAGCAGAACCACGAAGAACAGGTCTTTCAGGATTAAGTGCACGGGCACGGAAAGCCTGGATATCCTCCATATCAACCATTGATTTAAGGTCATCATAATCCCAAACATCAATCTTCTGAATTTCATGAGAGGTACGGAAGCCATCAAAGAAATGGAGGAAAGGTACACGACTCTTAATTGTTGCAAGATGAGCAACAGCACCCAAGTCCATAACCTCCTGAACATTTGCAGAGCAGAGCATTGCATAGCCTGTCTGACGGCAAGCCATAACGTCTGAATGGTCACCGAAAATGTTAAGAGCGTGAGTAGATACGCAACGAGCTGATACGTGGATAACAGATGGAATTAACTCACCTGCAATCTTGTACATATTAGGAATCATAAGGAGTAATCCCTGTGAAGCAGTATATGTAGTAGTTAAAGCACCTGCAGACAGTGAACCGTGAACAGCACCTGCTGCGCCTGCTTCAGATTCCATCTCGGCAACCTTAACGGTCTGACCGAAAATGTTTTTTACTCCTCTTGCTGCCATAGCGTCAGTTTCCTCAGCCATGTTTGATGAAGGAGTAATCGGGTAAATTGCGGCAACTTCTGTGAACGCATAACTCACGTGTGCAGCAGCACTGTTACCGTCCATAGTTTTCTTTTTTCTTGCCATAGAACTTCCTCCTAAAATTAAATAAATAAAATACAATTTAAGCGTTCAGCGACATAAAATCACTTAACCTTATTAATTATATCACTAAGACACTCTAAATTCAATGATAAATATTATATAAATACAAAAATATAGGTACAAAATGCAATCCAAATATTTACTCTCTTGTTTTAGGTGAAAAGAAAGCTTTATCAAGATTTCTCTTAATCATTACATAATAAAGCAAAGAGCCAAGCACCAGCATAACTCCAAGCTCTCCCAGAGCCACAAGTCCTCCCTGAACGAGAAAATCTAAAAATTTAAACTTTCCCTCTATGAAAAACACCTCAATCTCCCAACCTATAATAACGCCGTTAAAAAGAGCAGGCATAAGCATTGAAAGAAGAGGATAATTTTTAATTCTTACATTCCTCAAAAAGTAAATACATAAAGTCGCACCTAAAGTCGCCAAAGAGCCGAAAATCATATCAAGAGGCAATCCTGAGCCTATGTTATAAATATTCGAAACAACACAGCCAAGTGTAAGCCCCGGAATTGCGGCAGGGGTAAACAGTGCCAAAACATTCAAAGCCTCAGATACTCTGAACTGCACGGCGGCAGATGTTGTGCCGGGAAGCAGAAAATTCTGGGCATAGGTGAGAGCCGCATATAAAGCGGCAATAACTGCAGTCTGTACGATAAATGTAACCTTTTTGTTCATAATTAAATTTTCTCCTTAGTTTTGTTTTTAGAAGCTCCGAAAAAATCGAAACTGGTCAGGATGTTGCGAACTGACACAAGTATTATAATTTATGAACAAACAAAAATCAACATTTATTTTTACAAAATAAAAACTGTCCCAAGAATATGGGACAGCTATAAGTCAACATATTAATATTTTATATTTGAAATGATTTTTTCCATTTCGTCCATTTTGCTTTCCATATCGGCAACAAGAGCAAACTGACATCTTGCACGAACAAGGTTATGCTCCGCATAAGCGGTTCTGAAATATGTATCCCCATTAATATAATCTGTAAGAAATCTCATACCGCATTCAAAGGTCATCAGCTTCGCCGAAAAAGCAAGATTATCTATTTCACACTGATTGAAGCTTTCACCTGCTTGGCTTAAAAAGCCCTCAGCATATGCCTTGAAATAATCAAGGTCTATTGCAACCTTGTCTGTATCCTTTTCATCCTCGGCGCAGGTATTTGCTCCGAAACGAATAGAATCGCCGAAATCATAAAGGGCAAGTCCGGGCATAACGGTATCAAGGTCGATAACGCAGATAGCGTCGTCGGTATCCTCATCAAACATAACATTGTTAAGCTTTGTATCGTTATGGGTAACTCTTAAAGGAAGCTCCCCTGCATTTATCAAATCAACAAGCCTTGAGCAGTCAGCCTTTCTTGCCTTTACAAACTCAATTTCAGCCTGACAGGTATCTGCTCTGCCTGAGGCATTTTTCTCCAAAGCAGGAATAAACTCGTTTTCGTATCTCCATATTGTATTGTGAAAATTAGGAATAGTCTCGTTAAGTGTTTCAGCAGGAAAATCAGAAAGATACTTTTGAAATCTACCAAATGCAATACCGCTCTTTTTAAATACCTCAGCACTGTCAACGCTGTCGTGGCTTACGCTTTTGTCAACAAATCTGTAGGCACGGTAGCAGAAGCCGTCAGAATTTTTAAAGTACTTCTTATCATCAAAGGTTTTGATAAAATGCAGAGTTTCTCGGCTTGGATTACCGCCGTTTTCTTTTATTATATTACGAAGATACGATGTAACTGCAAAAATATTATCCATCAAGCCGTCAATATCCTTAAACACATTTGTGTTTACCTTTTGTATGATATACTGTTTGGTAACACCGTCAACACAATAGGTTGCGAGATATGTAACATTAATGTGTCCCGAGCCAAACACTTCACAGTCAACTAAATCGCCGTTAAATTTAAACTGCTCAAGAATATTATTGATATTTTCCATAGCATACCCCTCCTAATTACAGATAATTCTACCATAAAACAAAAATATATGCAATATGTTAAAATTTCTCTAATCCTGCGCATTTCTATTACGAGTACGAGTAAGCTCAATACATTCTTTTCCGGTAAGATGCTCTATTTCAATTTCAACACAGCAAAGCATTTTTAGTGCACTTTCAATTTCCTTATGGGCTGTTTCCATATTGCAGTTATATTTTAAAGCAAGCTTTTCTGCTGCGTTGATAATTTCATCTTCATTCTCAAGGATTCTTGCTCTGCCGAAAATCACAGCACTGCTGAAATAGGTTGTCAGCCTCTCTACACAAACATCATCCTTATCAATAACGCAAAGCGAAATCTTATTGTTTCTTTTTATTGCGTCGATTTTATGGCCTTCCTTTGCACAATGAAAATAAATTTTCCCACTGTCATACACATAGTTTACGGGTACTGTATACGGATATCCATCGTCACCCGATACACCGATGACAGCCGTTTTGCCTCTTTTAAGGATCTCAACTGTCTCTTCTTCCATTAACTGCTGAGTCTTTCTCCTCATTTCACGAAACATATTTGCACCTCATAAATTTTGATAATGATACTTTACTACATTATCATAACAACGTCAATAGCAAAAGGTCTCCCAAAATGAGAGACCTTATAAGCATTATTATCTTTATTCACTTCTAAGTGCGTCGATAGGACTCATCTGTGCCGCCTTCTTAGCAGGATAAATTCCGAAGAACAATCCTACACCGCATGAGAACAGCAACGCAACAAGTATCAGCCACCAAGTAATATTAGGCGTGATATTGATAATTGAGCATGCCGCAAAGGCACCTGCGACACCTATGGTTATGCCTATCGCTCCGCCTATCATACAAAGTATGATTGACTCTGTCAAAAATTGCATTGTGATTACCCTTGTTTTAGCACCCAAGGATTTTCGTATACCGATTTCCCGCGTTCGTTCGGTAACGGATACAAGCATAATATTCATAACACCTATACCGCCGACTATAAGTGAAATTGCACCTACACAGGCAATAAATGCAGTAAGAACAGACATAATAATATCAACAATCTCTACATATGTAGCCATATTCTGAGCGGTATACATACTGTTTGAATAATTACCGTGTGCCGATTTAAGGTAGTTTACAGCAGCATTACCCACTGCATCATAATCATATCCCTCTTCTGCAATAACAAACACACTGCTAAGCTGTGCATCAGCACCTGTAATCTGCGTAAGAGTGGTACAAGGCATAAACAATGCCACTATAACCTGGTCACTGCCATTTGAAAACATACTGCTCATCATACTTGAACCACCGCCAAGTGAGCTTGCAAGAGCATCAATGTTAGCAACGCCGCAGATTTTTATTTTCATTGATTTTCCGCTTGATGAAACGGTTATATATTCATTTGTAACGTCCTGATAGCCAAATGCCATATCCGCCGAATTTGTACCAATTACGGCAACCGGAGAATTGGCCTCATATTCCTCATCTGTAAAAAATCGCCCGTACGTACACGTATTTGTCAAAGCAAACTGTACATCACTGTTTACACCGATAAGCATTGCAGTAGCCTCTGTTGCAGTTTTATCAATAGTGGCTCTACCAAAGCCCATAAGCATCGGCGAACATCTGTCAACGCCGTTTACCTTATTCTTAATGTTTTCAACATCATCGAGAGTAATATAGTCGGAATCCTGAGCATTTGTAGCATCTACACTGACAAGAACTGCGTTTGAACCCATATCTTCAATAAGACCGACTATATAATCCCTTACACCCGTACCTGCTCCGATGATCATAATTACAGAACTGATACCGATAATGATACCAAGCATTGTAAGAAGGCTTCGCATCCAGTTTGCTTTTATACACTTAATTGCGATTTTCAGACTTTCTGAAATGTTCACTGTGAAGTCTCCTTACTTTTTCTTGCTGTTTACGACTTTTACTTTAAATGAATCCTCTTCATAATCTGCCGATGGGGTGGCAACAATCTTATCACCCGGCTTGAGTCCGTCTGTTACTTGATAAGCAGTGTCGGAAATCGCACCTGTTTTAATCAGTGTCTTTGTTGCAGTGCCTTCCTCTTCATCGTAAACATATACATAAGAACCGTTCTTTTCCATTTCGATTGATTCTACAGGAACTACAGTTACGTTTTCATATACTCCTGTTTCAATCTCAACATCGGCATCAAAACCAACTATAATGTTTTCATCAGGACTGTCAATCGTAACAGTACATTCAACACCTGCACCTGAATCGGTAAGGCTTGAAAGTCCGCTGATTCCTGCCATTGAGCCAACGCTGTCAAGGATAGAAGATGATGAACCGCCTGTAGCAGTAGGTGCAATAGTTGCTACCTCACCCTCGTATGTACCATAAGCTGTTGTAACTGTTGCCTTCATTCCCAGCTTAACCTTGTGAATATCATATTCGCCGAGACTTACATTAACAACCATTTTGTCTAAATTTTCAAGAGTAATGCCTGAAGAAACCATCGTTGTAGAAGCTCCGGGATTAACATCAACTGCTGTGATAACACCGTCAAAGTCTGCTTTCCAGCCCTCAGCCATTTCCTTCTGCTGTTCCTTCATAGCGTCAAGAGCAATCTTAGAAGCTTCAACGGCTTTCTTCTGAGCATCTGTTGCTGTATCCTTTGACTGAGTATTGTATATCTCGTACTGTGCATAAAGAGCGGCAAGCTGAATCTGTGCACCTGTAAGCTTAGCATTATCTGAATCAGAAACGCCCTTTGCCAAAGCAGCAAAATCTATTGATGAAACAGCAGCCTGAATCATTCTTACTGCCACATCCTCTTCAACAAGAAGCTTTGTTGAATCAACTATACCCTGCTGAATAGCCTTTGTTACATCTTCGCCTACAAGCTTTGCAATAGTCTGGCTGTTGACCTGACCGCTTGAAATAGCATTGCTTATAGAGGTTGCAACAACCTGAGTAAGAGCAGTCATAGTTTTTACATCATTTGTAATAGATGCAATATTGTCATTAAGTGTTTTTAATGTGCTCACAATATCATCAATAGACGCAGGAGCTGTAGTAGTCTCTGTTGAGTTTGATGTTGTTGAATTTTCAACAAATACTGCGTAATAGTTAATAACAGCCTTATCACTGTAGCCGATTTCTATTGACTGTGATGTGCTTATAGGGTCTTCACCTGCTATGATAGCAGAATTTGAAGTGTACCAACCAAAGAAAACATAACCGTTATTCGGTGTTGCTTTAAGCACTGTTTTCTGTGTCTGAGGGAATACACCGCCGCCCGTTACAGTACCTGCAAGAGCACTTGGGTATGCAGAAGCATTTACTGCATATTTCGGTGTGCCGTCATCAACTGTTGTTGATGGAGCTGTAGTAGTTGTAGTTGTTGCAGGCTTTGTTGTTGTGGTAGAAGAAAGCACACTTGAAATAACCTGCTGTCCCTTTGATGTAGTTGAAGGAGCAGTAGTTGTTGTCGTAGTTGCTTTCTTAGTAGTTGTTTTTGCTGTGGTAGTTTGGTTAACCTGCTTTTCAAGCTTATTTATCGTTTTTTCAAGCTTGCTGATTTCTTTATTAAGTAAATTTGCTTTTTCCTTTGCATTCTTTTGATTTTCAACAGCATCATTATAACTGTCCTTTGCGTCATCATATGCACTTTGAAGAGAAGCAACCTGAGAGTCGAGAGATTCTGTATCAAAGGTTGCAAGAACATCTCCTTGCTTAACCTCATCGCCTACATTTACAAATACCTCTTTTACAGTCGCAACGGTGCCAACCTTATATTCTTTCTTTGCACCGGATGAAACATCACCTGTAAGAGAAACGGTTTCGTGAATATCATCGGTACCGATAGTGTAAAGAGTTACCTCCTCGCCACTGTTTGATTTTGCTACGCCGAAGATTACACCGGCTATAATCGCAATAACAAGCACTATACAAATAGGCACAATCACTTTCTTTTTACTTTTCTTAACTGTTGCCATAAAAATAACCCTCTGTTCATTGTATTTTTACTCTATGCACATAGTATAATTCCGTTTTGTATAATTGTCAACAACTTTTTGTAAACTCTTAAAAAAATTAACATTTTGTTCTAATTTTGGAAATTCAATTTTGAGTCAATGAACAAAACACATAACAAATGTTTATTTATTAAGTGCTTTAAGTGCTCTCTGACCGATATCCTTTCTGTAATGAGCACCGTCAAATTCTATTTTTTTAACAGCGTCATAGGATTTTTCAAGTGCCTCGTTCAAGTCTTTCCCTAAAGCAGTAACACCTAAAACTCTACCTCCTGATGTAACAAGCTTGCCATCCTTTATTGCAGTTCCTGCGTGATAAACTGTAACACCGTCAAGCTGTCCGTCAGTAAGTCCTGTGATTTCAATTCCCTTAGGGTATGACTTTGGATAACCGCCCGATGCCATAATTACACAGGTACAAGCCTCATCAGACCACTCGATATCAAGGTCTGAAAGTGTTTCATTATTAATTGCATCAAAGATATCCATAATATCTGTTTTAAGTCTCGGAAGAACTACCTGTGTCTCAGGATCGCCGAAACGGCAGTTATATTCAATTACCTTCGGTCCTTTAGGCGTAATCATAAGTCCGAAATAGAGACAGCCCTTGAAGGTTCTGCCCTCACTGTTCATTGCCTCAATAGTAGGGATAAAGATTTTTTCCATACATTCCTTGGCAACCTCGTCGGTGTAATAAGGGTTAGGAGAAACAGTACCCATTCCGCCTGTATTAAGTCCCTTATCTCCGTCAAGTGCTCTTTTATGGTCCATAGAAGAAACCATAGGCTTAACGCATTTGCCATCAGTAAATGCAAGCACGGAAACCTCGGGGCCTGTTAAAAATTCTTCAACAACAACATTGTTGCCTGATTCACCGAAAATCTTGTCCTCCATAATTTCCTTAACGCCTGCCTCAGCCTCTACAAGACTTTCGGGAATAATAACTCCTTTACCCAGTGCAAGACCGTCAGCCTTAATTACTGTAGGAAATTCGTTCTTCTCTTTAATATATTCAATTACATCCTCTGCGTTATCAAAAACCTTATATTCAGCAGTAGGTATATTGTATTTGAGCATAAGATTTTTTGAGAAAACCTTTGAGCCTTCAATTATTGCAGCATTTGCCTTTGGTCCGAAGGTTGGAAAGCCTGCCTCGTTAAGAGCATCTACCATACCTGCAACAAGCGGGTCATCGGGGGCTACTACCACGAAATCAGCCTTTATCTCCTTAGCAAGAGCTACAACACCGTCAACATCTGTTGCAGAAACGTTATAGCACTTTGCATCATATGAAATACCGCCGTTACCGGGACAACAAGCAATGCTGTCAACTCTTTTTGATTCCTTTATTTTTCTGATAAGGGCGTGCTCTCTTCCGCCGCCTCCTACAACTAACACCTTCATTATGACATACCTCCAAATACACATTTAGGGTGACAGAAAAAGTCACCCTGTATAAAGCAATTATTTATTCTTATTTATAATTCTTGTTTCCTCTTCGCCTGTTTCAAGATTAATAAAACGTGTGAAAAGTGAAACCTTGTTATCCTCGTTAAGATTTTTCCAAACCATATCGGTAAACTCGTCAATATCTCCGTCAATCTCAACCGGAGTAGGCTCTCCCTCAAATGAGGGTATTGGGTCTCCGTCACATTTATATGTGTGGATAAAATGTCCCTGACCTGCAACAGCAGGATATTCATAGAAAAATCTCACACACTGTGGCTGACCTAAATTTGATTTTAAGATAGATAAATTGTAATCTCCGTTAGACCTTACTATACCTGAAATTCTCGGTGTGTAATTTGGAAAATCAGGCTCATACTCACGGGTGATAAGAGCATCGTGATAACAATCACCCCTGCTCATAAAATCATAGATTGTATCGGTTTGGTCGCCGTTTGTAACAATAGTTACATCATTAAGTTTAAGAACGGGATTATAAATGATAAGAGATGGGTCTTCCATTTTTGACTCATCAAAAGCCTTTGTACGAATACCGCCTCTGTCATTTTCCTCAAAAATTCTGTTACGGCTGTTTACACTTCTGCCCATAATGAAATAAGCAATTACTGCGTTTTTGCCATCCTTTGATTTACCCAAAACAATACCTCTGCCCGGGTATGAATTTGTATTAAGCTCACTTGCAAGTGATTTCATTTCCATAAGCTCACCTCAATTAATTTCTGTTGTTTTACCGTTTATTTTAATTCTGCCCTGACAGAAAAGTGAAACTGCCTCAGGTAGAATTTTCCACTCACATTCCTCCATAACTCTTTTTTGCAAAGTCTCAGGAGTGTCGCCGGCTTTAACCTCTGACGCCTTTTGAAGAATTATAGGACCGCCGTCACATTCCTCTGTTACAAAATGAACGGTAGCGCCTGTCAGCTTTACACCGCTTTCAAGAACAGCCTCGTGAACGTGAAGTCCGTAAAAGCCCTTTCCGCAGAATGACGGTATAAGTGCAGGGTGAACATTCATCATTTTATTAGGAAATGCTTTCACAACCTGCTCATCAAGAATTGTCATAAAGCCGGCATAAACTACTAAATCTGCCTTTTCCTCAAGCAAAGCATCTCTCATATCGGCAGAATACTTATGTACGTCATCATAATTCTTTCTGACCAGCACTCTTGTTTTAATGCCGTTTTGCTTTGCTCTTTCAAGAGCATATGCATTGGGGTTAGAAGAAATAACACAGGTGATTTTACCGTTTTTGATATCTCCCCTTTTTTCAGCATCAATAAGTGCCTGAAGATTTGTTCCGCCACCGGAAACAAGAACTGCTATATTCATCATACAAGCTCTACGCCCTTTTCACCTGATTTGATTTCGCCGATAACAGTAGCCTGCTCGCCGTTTTCTTCAAGAATTCTTACTGCCTCGTCAGCCTTATCACTGTCAACTGCAATAACAAGACCTGTACCCATATTAAATGTGTTGTACATATCTCTTTCAGGAATATTTCCCTCCTGAGCGATAAGGTCAAAAATAGGCTTCTTAAAGCACTTATCCTTTTCAATTACAGCAGTAAAGCCGTCATTTAACATTCTCGGAACATTCTCATAAAAGCCGCCGCCCGTAATATGGCTGATAGCATTAACATTTATTTTATCCATAAGAGCAAGAAGAGGCTTAACATAAATTCTTGTAGGAGTCAAAAGCTCTTCGCCTAATGTCTTACCAAGCTCTGCAACATGAATTCCAAGTCTTTCCTCTGTAATATTAAACACCTTTCTCACAAGTGAAAAGCCGTTTGAATGAACACCTGAGGATGCAACGCCGATAAGTGCATTTCCGGACGCTAATTTCTCGCCTGAAACAAGCTTGTCCTTTTCGCCGATACCAACGGTAAAGCCTGCAAGGTCATATTCTTCATTAGGCATAAGTCCGGGATGCTCAGCAGTTTCACCGCCTACAAGAGCACAGCCTGCCTGAACACAGCCCTCGGCAACACCTGCAACTATCTGCGCAATTTTTTCAGGATAGTTCTTTCCGCAGGCAATATAGTCCAGGAAGAACAACGGCTTTGCACCTGAGCAGGCAACGTCATTTACACACATTGCAACGCAGTCGATACCTACTGTATCGTGCTTATCCATAAGAAAAGCAATTTTTAGCTTTGTTCCTACGCCGTCTGTGCCTGAAACAAGAACAGGATTTTTATAATCCCTTGCACCAAGCTCAAACATACCGCCGAAGCCGCCGATTGAGCCGATTACACCGGGGATATTTGTTCTTTTAACATGTGATTTGATAAGCTCTACAGACTCATAGCCTGCCGTTACATCAACACCTGCTGCCGCATAGCTTTCGCTGAAACTTTTTTCCATAGTTATATCTCCTTAATTTTTTCCTGAAGTGCCTTGTCCTTTTCACGAACCTGCTGTGCCATATCCTCTCTCATGGCAATGAGCTTTTTCATAAGGTCATCGTCACCAACCGCAAGAATTTCAGCAGCAAGCAAAGCCGCATTCTTTGCAGAATTTACGCCAACTGTTGCAACAGGAATTCCCGGAGGCATCATAACTGTTGCCAGCATAGCATCCATACCGTCAAGCACCTTTGCCGAGCAAGGAATACCGATAACAGGCAAGGTTGTTGATGCAGCGAGCACACCTCCCAAATGAGCAGCCATTCCTGCAGCGGCAATAATTACTCCGAAGCCGTTTTCAATGGCAGAGGCGGAAAACTCCTGTGCCTCCTTCGGCGTACGGTGGGCACTCATTACCCTTACCTCTGTTTCAATACCTAAATCCCTGAGCTGTTTAATTGCAGGTGTTACAACGGGCAAATCACTGTCAGAGCCCATTATGATTGCAACCTTTTTCATAGCTACTCTCCTTTGCAGAAAATTATTGATAGTATTATATATTATAATAAATGTATTTTCAACAATTAAAAGGAAATTTTTGCAAGCGTTTAATTCTAAAAAACTTAATCATAAATGACGTCGGTTATTTTACCGCACAAATAGAAGTTATCTGCACCGACGTCAAACCAATCGGAATCATCTATTTTGCCGTCCTGATTATAGTCTCTACTGAAATACATATCCTTTTCAACCTTTGGATAAACGCCGTAAACAGTATGAATTATTGCATAATCCTTTGCGTTTACATATCCGTCTCCGTTATAGTCAAAATGGAAAAACGCCACGTCGCCTAAATTCAACTCGTTATCACTATCGGGAATAACATCTACCGTTCTTGTAAGTCCGTAGGTTTCGTAAATATCAAGCTGTTTTGTGTCAGCATCAATGTAAAAGAGAAATGTTCCGTCATCTGCAACCGTGTAAATTTCGTTTCCGGAAATACCGATTTTTGTATTCGGTACAGGAATATTATCCTTATGTGAGCCGTCGGTGTCCTGCATAAGAACAATCCTACCCGTCACTTTAACTCCGATACTGTTTACGTAATCGGTATAATATGTATCCTTACAGAGAGAACAGGTATATATGGTATATCCCTTTTCCTGATAGGTAGGCTCAATAATTTTACTGTCATAGCTGTGGGCAATTTCAACATCTACATAATAATTAGCCTCGTCTAAGCTAATACTGCACATATGATTACCGCACTGCCATTTAGCATCAGACTGGTCATCATTATATTTTATTTCCCAAAAGCGATAAATAACACCGCTTGTATATACTGCCGTATCGGTATATCCTGTGTCATATGTGATTGTAACGGTTTTTCCCTCGAAATACTGTTCAATGTCAAAAAGTCCATTGCTTCTGTCATTTGCAGAAACAGATATCGGTTCAATGTCAACATCAATATTTGCAACCGTATAAGGCAAAAGCGAAACAGAGAATACACCCGTATAATTATTACTGCTGACATTAAGATAGTAGGTCTGCCCTGCCGACATAGCTTCTATTAATGTGAAGTTTGCATCATAAGAGGAATTATCTTCAGCAGTTGCAATAACATTACCCGCTGAATCGGTCATTTCACAAGCAACGTCCATACTGCCCTCTGAAAAAAAGCAGTACTTCGCTGTTACAGCAGGTGTGAAAACAAATGTCATTACGGAGCTTACGCTGTCATCATAGTAAGTGCAGTCTACGCTGTCGCCCTCAAAAATTACTCCTGAATTGACTAATTCATATGGCACAACCTTGCTCACAGCATAATCATAGGCAGTTGAATCTCTGTAAACCTGCATAATAAAGTCGCTGTAAACCGAGCCGGAAGATGCGGAATAATACCCAAAACTGTAATCTGCAAGAGTTGCTCTTTTAGGGATTGTTACCGATTTAAGAGCCGCACATTTCAAAAATGCTCTTCTATCAATAGAAACCTCCATATTAAAGCTTCCAAAGGTTACGCTTTCAAGACTGGCACAGTTTTCAAAGGCAGATCTACCTATTGTTTTTACTGCTTTAGGGATGTAAATGCTTTTCAGTCCCGTTGTATAGTAAAATGCGTTTGCTGAAATTGTTTCAAGATTCTCAGGCAAACGAACCTCTGTGTTGCTGTCTGTACCTGCCATAGAATAACTGCCCAAAGTTTTGAGGGTGGTGGGCAGAGAAATATCTGCCTTGTTTACGTTATAGAGGCAGTAGCTTCCGAGAGATGTAATACCCTCTTCAATAACAACATGTTCTATTGAACCATCGCTTCTCCAAGTAATCCAGGGTTGAGAATTAGTAGCTCCGCTGCTGTTCGAAAAATCAGGTACTTCACCGTTGCCGCTGATTGTAAGAGTTTTCGTTTCTGCATTAAATGAATAATATGTATCGCTTGTGAGTATCTGTGTTCTTTCTATATCCTCTTCCTGATTAAGAGCATATGCAGGAAATGCGGTGCAAAAAAGTACAGCAAAAAGAGATAATGATAAAATTATTGTCATAAATTTTTTCAAATTATCTTATCCCTCCTGTCAAATTAGATTTCGTGTATCGCATACAAAATTATTTTAACATATGCTTTTTATTATTACAACTTAATTTTTACTGATAAAAAACTGCCTGAGAAAACTCAGGCAGTTTAAGATTATATTGATTTAAGAAGTGCAGGAAGTCTTGTAAGTGCTCCTCCGAGTCTCCAGAAAATCTTGCTGAAGCCTACAAAGCTTGACTGGTCGTCATTAAGCATCATCAAAAGACCGTCTGCCATTTCAGGTGAAAATACGCCCATACTCATAGCGATAAAGTTACGGATAGGAATTTGTGTTGCCATAGCAGCAAGCATCTTTCCGTCGCCGTTTTCAGCGCTACCCATCTTTGACATAATGCCCTCAATAAGCTTACAAATCTTTCCGCCCCATTTTGTATGGCGGGCATCGTTAAGACAGCAGTAAATATCAATCTTCTTTGTGGTGTCAGGCTCAGGATTTGGAAGAGCTTCACCGTAAACAGCTGCAAACTGCTCACCCTTCATACCGTCAATATCTGCTGTATAGTATGCAGGAGATGTCTCTCTGTAATCCGGAATTTCCGCCTCAACTGTTGATGTAACTGTCATTGCAGCAGAAAGCTTTACATCACGGCTTGATGCTGAAACAAGAATATCAAACTCACCTGTTTCAACCATCCAGTCACCAAGCTTAACATTATAAAATGCAAATGCTCTCTTTGAAAGCTCAACTGAAACCTCTTTTTCCTCGCCTGCTTTAAGAAATACCTTCTTAAATGCACGAAGCTCCTTAACAGGTCTGTAGATTGTCGATTCCTTATCGGCAACGTAAATCTGAGCAACCTCTGCACCGTCAACGTCGCCTGTGTTCTTAATCTTAAATGAAACAGTAACAGTATCTGTATCCTTTATGCTGTCAGCTGAAAGCTTGATATCGCTGTACTCAAATGTGGTGTATGAAAGACCGTAACCAAACGGGAAGAGAACATCCTTGTTAGCCTTATCGTAGTAACGATAGCCGATATATACAGACTCTCTATGCTCACTTGTAACAGGACCGCCCGGATAATTACCGAATGTTGGGTTCTCATCAAATGTGAACGGATATGTTTCAGATGTTTTACCTGATGGGTTAACCTTACCTGTAAGGATATTAGCAACAGCTGCACCGCCTGCCTGACCGCCCAGACCTGAATTAAGAAGTCCCTTAACCTCATTAATCCATGGCATATGTACAACCGAACCGCCTGCGAGAACAACTACTGTATTCTTATTAGCCTTTGCAATTTCGGAAACAAGATTGTTATGGCTCTTAGGCATTTCGATATTTTCTCTATCGTAGCCCTCGCCCTCAAATTCTTCTGTAAGTCCGACAAATACAAGAGCAATGTCAGCATCCTTAGCAGCCTTAATCGCCTCATTTACGAGAGCGGCATTGATTTCATCCTTGCTCTTTTCATAGCCTGCGGCATAAATCATATCAACGCCAAGCTTCTTCATTTCATCATAAGCGTTATCAAGCTTAGTTGGGTTGATAACAGATGAACCTGCACCCTGGAAACGAGGAGATTTTGCCATTTCACCGATAACGGCAACCTTCTGTCCCTTCTTGAGAGGAAGAACTGCATCGTCATTTTTAAGAAGAACCATTGAGCCCTCAGCAATCTTCTGTGCAAGCTTGTGGTGAGCCTCAACATCATACGTATGCTTCTTCTCAAGAGCAGGCTTTGACTTAACAATAAGATTTACTACATTGTCAACTCTTTTGTCAAGAATAGCCTCATCAAGAGTACCGTTTTTAACAGCCTCAATAATTCTCTTTGTGTTAAGAGCACCTGATGAAGGCATTTCAAGGTCAGTACCGCACTCAAGTCCGGGAATACGGTCAACTGATGCACCCCAGTCTGTAACAATAAGTCCCTCAAAGCCCCATTCGCCACGAAGCACCTTTTCCTGAAGCCACTCATTCTGTGAAGCATATACACCGTTGATACGGTTATATGAATTCATTATTGTCCAAGGCTGAGCCTCTTTAACACATATTTCAAATGCTGTGAGATAAAGCTCTCTCATAGCTCTTTCGTCGATAACCTCGTTGATTACCATACGGAAAGCTTCCTGCGAATTACAAGCAAAGTGTTTAAGCGAAGTACCTACTCCCTTTGACTGAACACCGTTTACAAGGTTTGCAGAGCATTTACCTGCAAGATATGGGTCCTCACTGAAATATTCAAAGTTACGTCCGCAAACAGGAGAACGCTTAATATTTGTACCGGGTCCAAGGATAGTGGAAACCTGCTCCTTTAAGCATTCCTCACCGAGAGCCTCGCCCTCTTGCTTAAGCAAATCCTCATCCCAAGAGCAAGAAGATGTTGCTGCAGGCGGGAAGCAGGTTGCAGGAACCGAATTTCCAAGTCCGATACCTTCAGATGTTTTCTTGTCAGTATTCTGCTTACGAAGACCGTGAGGGCCGTCAGTAATCATAATTTTCGGAAGTCCAAGCTCCGGAGCCTCCTCAAGATGCCAATAGTCGTAGCCTGAAACAAAAGCAGCCTTTTGCTCAAGCGACATTTTTTTAACGATTTCCGGGTGTTTCATAAAAACGCTCCTCTCTAAATTTTAACAACACTACTATTATACTATAAAAATATTTTCATATCAATAACTATTTTTGTGTATTTTAACAAGATTGTACAGCGAAAAGCTTTCGTAAGAACTTATCCCTTTTGATAATGATTTAAACTGTCGTTTCTCTCCCAATGATTCCACCAATAATCGAAAATATATATCTTTCCAACACCTTTACCCTTAGGCACTCCGAAATACAAATCACCTGTATAATTATGAGTGTATCCCTGAAGTCTTGGGTCAAAAATTAAGTATTCATCCGCAAAGCTCAGCACAGCCCATTTATGTATAACAATAGTTCCGTCTGCATTTTTTACACTTCCTGCTGCAAGACGTATATCAGGTCCTCGCTCATTTCCTTTGTAAAGATTGTAAATGCAAACGCAGAATGAGGTATTGCATTGAACACAGTCAGCAAAATCCTTATAATGCTTTGCGTGCCAATTATAAATTGCCTTTACCTTTTCGTAATTTGTTTTATACTTTGCAATATCAACGCCGTTATTTGTGTAGTATTTTATAGCCTTTCTTCCGCTATTATCAGTTTTAGCAAAGTTTATAAGCTCTTTTAAAGACAGTCCCTGTTTAACGTTTACCGACTTAATATTGCTCCATTTTCCGCAATAATTTTCGCCATTTACTTTTTTAAACGGGCATACACGAATATAATACTTTTCCTGTGCCAATCCGCTAAGTACATATGAATTTATTGATTTTTTATCAATAGTTACACAGCTTGACTTTTCATTTTGTTTAGGCTTACTACTCAAGCTATACTGAATAACATATCCGTCTGCATTTTTATTCTTTTTCCACGAAATTTTTACCTTTCCCTTTGACAAATAGGAAACCTTGGTTAATTTTACAGCAGGCAGAACAGTGCAAAAATTAACAGGAGTGCTGTAGCTTCCAAAATATTTTTCTCCGTCAACAGTTATATAAGACCTAACCATAATACTGTATTCTGTCGAATGCGAAAGGTTTGAAAACTTGCATTTTACCTGACCAAGATCTTTACTGCTGATTGCTTTTACTTGATTAAAGGTTCCGTCACTGTTGACTAAGGTTATTTCGTATCCCCCGTCATCATAGTAATTATTTCCGCCTGCATAAATTACGACAGCGTTCTCTGTAACCTTTTCTATATCCACATAGCAATCCTCAGGAATATCTATCGTCGTGGCATAGTACTCTTCCATTATTTCATCATAGCGTATTACTTCAACCTCCTGTGCATAAGCCGTCGCACATAAGGACGACATAGCAACCGCCAATGACAAAATAAAGCATATTGTTTTTTTAGCAAAGCTTTTATTCATAATAACTTCCTCTTCGTAAATTTACCATAAATTGTCTAATATCAATATAACACAGCAAATTATCCTCGTCAACAGACTAAATAAAAAAGAAACGGCAGTTACTTTTCAATGCCGTTTCTTTCAAATATATTTATTTTATCAATTCTCTGATAATTTCTTCTGCCTTTTTAACGTCTGCCTTGCCACGTGAATTTTTCATAACGTAGCCAAACATAACGTTAATCGCCTTATCCTTACCGTTTTTGATATCCTCAACAGCCTTAGGATTAGCCTCAATAGCACCTTGACAGATAACCTTCAAGTCCTCGTCTGAAAGTCCTGCCAAATCCTCTGCCTTGATATATTCGGTAACATCCTTACCGCTTTCAAGCATTTGGGCAAGAACCTCTTTAGCCTTATTAGCTCTTATTTTCTTACTGTCAATAAGCTTTACAAGCTCTGCAAGCTGATGGGAGGTGGTTTTGATTTCAAAATTTTCCTTATCCTCTTCTGTCTGCAGGGTTGCATAGACAGTTGAGATAATCATATTGAGAACATTTCCTGCACCCGCACCCTCATTTACAGCATCGTCAAAGAATTTTGTAACATTTCTGTACTTATAAATCAGTCTTGCATTATTCTCAGGAAGTCCCATATCCTCAACGTATCTTTTAAGCTTTGCATCGGGAAGCTCAGGAAGTGTAGCTCTGATTTCTTCAACCTTCTCGGGTGAAACATAAAATCTCAAGATATCAGGCTCGGGGAAATATCTGTAGTCGTCTGCATTTTCCTTTGAACGAAGGACATAAACAGTATCACTGTTTGCATCATAACGCATAGTTGACTGAATTACCTTATCCCCTGCGTCAAGAATATCCTCCTGTCTTTCCATTTCAAGCTCCATAGCTCTGACAATGTTTGAAAGAGAGTTGATATTCTTAATCTCTGTTCTTGTACCCCAAGGCTCACCGGGACGGTGGATTGAAATATTAACGTCACATCTCATTGAGCCCTCCTGCATTTTACAGTCGGAAACGCCAACATTTCTCATAATAAGCTGAAGCTTCTCGGCATATTCCCTTGCTTCCTCAGGACTTGAAATATCAGCCATTGATACAATTTCAATAAGAGGAACACCGCCACGGTTATAGTCAACATAGGTGTAACCTCCGTCGTGAACAAGCTTTCCTGCGTCTTCTTCAATATGGATACGCTCAATTCTGATTTTCTTGCCTGAATCAAGCTGAACATAACCGTCAACACAAAGAGGTTCATCAAACTGTGAAATCTGATAAGCCTTCGGCAAATCGGGATATACATAGTTTTTTCTGTCCATATGGGAGTTGTTATTAATTTTACAGTTTACTGCAAGTCCTGCTTTAACTGCAAATTCAATAACCTGTCTGTTTAAAATAGGCAAGGAACCCGGCTGACCTGTGCATACAGGACAGCAATGGGTGTTAGGCTCACCGCCGAACTGTGTTGTACAGCCACAGAAAATTTTTGTTTTCGTGGCAAGCTCAATATGAGTTTCAATACCGCATACTAACTGATAGCTCACAGCGTAACACCTCCCTCAAAATCCTTAACCTGAACGTCTGCATTCTTCTCATAGAAATATGCGGCGTTCATTATTGTTTTTTCGGAAAACTTCTTACCGATAATCTGCATACCTATCGGCAAGCCGTTACTGTCATTTTTAACAGGAATGCTGATTGCAGGAACGCCTGTAATATTAATCGGTACAGTTGCAATATCAGACAGGTACATATCAACGGGAGATGCACCCTTGAAATTAAGGGGAAATGCAGTATTGGGAGCAGTAGGTGCTATGATAATATCGCACTGATTAAATATATCCTCAAAATCTGCAATGATATTTTCACGAAGAAGGCAGGCTTTTTTGTAATAAGCATCATAATAGCCCGAAGAAAGCACATATGTGCCAAGCATAATTCTTCTCTTAACCTCGTCGCCGAAGCCCTCTGTTCTTGTTTTTAAAATCATTTCCTCAACATCGTTAAAGCTTTCGGGACGGTAGCCGTAACGAATACCGTCATATCTGCCCAGGTTTGAAGATGCCTCGGCACAGGCGATAATATAGTAAACAGGTAATGCCTGCTTTAAAACAGGAAGCTTAATATCAACGATTTCAGCACCGTTATTCTCAAAGAATTTTACAGCCTCGAAGATTGCATCCTTGATTTCTCCGTTGATGCCGTCAAAATACTCCTGTGCAATACCGACTTTCATACCCTTGATATCTGCTTTATCAAGACCGTCTGTGATACTGCCGAAATCAAAATCAACGCTTGTCTGGTCGTTACTGTCAACACCTGAAATTGTATCAAATACAATTGCGGCATCCTTTACTGAATTTGAAAGCACACCTATCTGGTCAAGTGATGAACCGTAAGCGATAAGACCGTAACGTGAAACAGCACCATAGGTAGGTTTAAGTCCCACAATACCGCAGAAGGATGCAGGCTGACGAACAGAACCGCCTGTATCTGAGCCAAGACCGTAAGCAGCAATATTCGCACATACAGCAGATGCAACACCACCTGATGAACCGCCTGTTACGTGGTTGGTATTTCTCGGGTTAAGAGGTGCACCGTAGCAGCTTGTTTCACTGGTTGAGCCCATAGCAAACTCGTCCATATTGGTCTTGCCGAGCATTACTGCACCCTGAGCCTTTAATTTGGTCCATACCGTGGAATCATAATACGGTCTAAAGCCCTCAAGGATTTTTGAACAACAGGTGGTAAGGTCTCCGTCAGAGCAGATATTATCCTTCAAGGTCATAGGAATACCTGTTAAAAGAGAGGAATTTCCCTCTGCTATCATTTTGTCAGCTGCCTTTGCATTCTCTATTGCTTTGTCAAAGGTAGTTGAAACGTAGGCATTATATATCTTGTTATCCTGCTCAATGGCAGAAATATATTTTTCCGTCAGCTCAACAGATGAAATTTCACCTGCTGAAAGCATTTTTGATAAAGGAGCAATAATTTCTCTCATTTATATACCTCCTTTAACGCAGAACATACCCTTTGAACCGCTGACATTTGAAAGAATTTTCTCATTAGGCAGAGATTCCTTAACAACATCTGCTCTGAATTCTTCGCAAGGGGTTGCCTTTGAGGATACGTTTCTGATTTTATCTGCATCGCCCTCAACAGAGTTATTGATTGTGTCTGCAAAGGCGATAATATCATCCATATCTTTTATAATTTTGTCAAGCTCTTCATCTGAAAAATCAAGACGTGCCAAACGGGCAAGCTTTAAAACATCTTCTTTGCTAATCATAACAATACCTCATATTATTTTCTTAACTTAATGTGAACCTCTCTTAACTGCTGTTCGGTGATTTCATTAGGCGCACCGCACATAAGGTCCTGTGCCTTTCCGTCCATTGGGAAAGGAATTACCTCTCTGATATTTTCCTCATTTCTGAGAAGCATTATCATACGGTCAATACCGGGAGCCATACCTGCGTGTGGCGGAGCACCGAACTGGAATGCAGTATAAAGAGCACCGAATTTTGCTTTGAGCACTTCTTCGTCATAGCCTGCAATTTCAAATGCCTTTTTCATAATATCAATATCGTGGTTTCTTACTGCACCTGAAGAAAGCTCTACACCGTTACAAACGATATCATACTGATATGCAAGAATTGTAAGCGGGTCCTGATTTTCAAGAGCATCAAGACCGCCCTGAGGCATTGAAAACGGATTATGAGTAAATCCGATTTTCTTTTCCTCTTCCTTATATTCAAACATTGGAAAATCATTAATGAAGCAGAAACGGTAAGCGTTCTTTTCAATAAGGTCGAACATTTCACCGAGCTTTGTTCTGATTTGTCCTGCGTAATCGGCAGCCTTTGCTTCAGCATCGGCAATAAAGAAAATTGTATCTCCGATTTCAAGTCCTGCCAAATCTGCAAGCTCTGTTTTCATATCGTCGGGGATAAACTTATCAATAGGTCCTTTATATGTTTTATCCTCCTGAACAAGAAGATAACCAAGACCGCCCATACCGATAGACTGGGCAAATTTAAGAAGCTTTTCGTGCTTACCCTTTGAAATTTCCTCGTGAACCTTAATAGCTCTTACGGTTTGACCGTGGAATGGCTTAAATGTACATCTCTGGAAAAATTCCGTAACATCAACTATTTCAAGCGGGTTTCTCAAATCAGGCTTATCAGTACCGTATTTGAGCATAGCCTCCTTGTAGCTGATTACAGGATAAGGAGCATCTGTAACAGCATAACCCTTAGGAGCAAATTTCTTAAATGTCTTTGTAAGAACCTCTTCCCCTACTCTGAAAACATCCTCCTGAGTAGCAAAGCTCATTTCAAAGTCAAGCTGATAAAATTCACCGGGTGAACGGTCTGCACGAGCATCCTCGTCTCTAAAGCACGGTGCAATTTGGAAATACTTATCAACACCTGACACCATAAGAAGCTGTTTATACTGCTGCGGTGCCTGTGGAAGAGCATAAAACTTGCCCTTGTGAACTCTTGAAGGAACAACATAATCTCTTGCACCCTCAGGTGATGATGCACAAAGGATAGGAGTCTGAATTTCAAGGAAGCCCATCTCTGTCATAACCTGACGAAGATATGATATAACATTGCTTCTGAAAATCATATTATCCTTAACCTTCTGATTTCTCAAATCAAGGAAACGGTACTGAAGTCTTTTATCCTCTCTTGTTTCCTTTGAAGTCTGAATTTCAAATGGGAGAGGCTGACGTACCTTACCGAGAGTTGTAACCTTTTTAGCCTCAACCTCGATAGTACCTGTTGCTATTTTCGGGTTAACGGTTTCCTCATCTCTTTTTTCAACAGGGCCCTCAATAGAAAGGCAGTCCTCCTTTGAAATACCGTCAAGAAGAGATGTGTCACGCATTACAACCTGCATAACTCCGTACATATCTCTAAGGTCGATGAATGATACACCGCCGTGGTCTCTGATATTCTCTACCCAGCCTGCAATTCTTACGTTGCTGTCGATATCAGCCTCGGAAAATTCGCCGAGGTTTTTAGTTCTGTAAACAGTTGAAAGTTCCATAAAAATCTCCTTAACTCAATCATTGTATACAAAAATAAATAAAGCAGTCTCAAGTCCAATAGGACGAAAGACTGCTTCCGTGGTACCACCTAAATTAGCTGTAAATCACAGCTCACTCAATGGAATTAACGCTTCCTCACGTTCGGATTTACTGACACATAAATGTGCTTTCTGCCGAAAGCTCCGAGATGTTTTTCACCGATTTCGCCTACTGTCTTACACCAACTGACAGCTCTCTGAAAAGCTCTAAAAGGCTACTCTTCTCTTCATAGCTTACATAGTATAACTGTTGTAAACATAATAACATTTTAATTTGATATAGTCAATATCTTATTTTAGCGAGAAACGCACATACTGCACAAAGGATTATTCCTTTTCTGTAGCATCCTTTTCAGCTTCTGTCTGGACTGTCTCGCCCTTTTCCTTATAGTCGTCATATCTGTTTTGAAGCTCGCTGTATTCGCCTGTTTCCATATTCTTCATTAAAACAGTCTTACCGTCATATGAGATATAATACTCGCCTACAGGTGTAAGCTTATAGGTAGCACTACCTTCCTCTGTGGTAACGTCACTCTGGCTCATAACATTAGCGGCAACCTTAACATACTTCTTGCCGTCAATCTCAACGCCACTGCCGCCAACCATAAAGGTATAATCATCCTCTACCTTATCAAGTCCAAGTTCTTCAGCAGTATATGAATCCTGTATAAAATGGATAGCGTCTGATTCTTTTACAACAGCCTGCTCTGTTTCGATAGTTTCAGTTGTTGAAACATAAGTATCTTCAGCAACAGTTGCCGGCTCACTCTTGTCATCGCTTTCTGCTGAGCAGGCAACAAAAACAAAGCCAACCATAAGAACAGACAAAATAATTGCTAAAACTTTTTTCATATCAATCACCATTTAAGAGGAAAAATCAATCCTCGTCATCTTCATCGTCACATTCACACATTTCGAATTCAAGCTTTTCGCCACAGTTAGGGCAGTTAATTGAACCTTCCATAACTGTATCGCCATCAACTGTGAAAAGCTCGTTGCAAAGAGGACATTCAACCTCGAACTCATCATCGTCACAACAGTCACAGCAATCGCACTCGTCATCACAGTCGCAATCACAATCGCCGTAAACCTCATCCTCAAGCTCTGCAAGATCCTCGTCAACAGCATCAACCTGCTCAGCGAGAAGCTCCATACCCTCAGTCATATCGTCAATATCCTCAACAAGATTTGACAAAACATCAACGATAGCGTTGAAAACCTTTGTCTCTTTTTTGTTTGCGTCCAAGTCAAGTCCGTCAAGGAGACCCTTGAGATATCCTAAGCTTTCTGTAGTTTCCATAAATAAAACTCCTTATTAAAAAATCTATTAAGCTCTTTCCATATATTCACAGGTTCTTGTATCAATTCTAATCATATCGCCCTCATTGATAAAGAGAGGAACTCTGATTTCAGCACCTGTTTCAACCTTTGCAGGTTTAAGTGTATTTGTAGCAGTATTACCTTTAAGGCCCGGCTCTGTTTCGGTAACCTGAAGTGTTACGAATGTAGGAGGCTCAACGCCGAAAACCTTACCTTTATAAGAAAGGATACGGCAAACCTCATTTTCCTTAACAAACTTAAAATTATCTGAAAGGTCAGCCTCTGCAACAGGCACCATATCAAATGTCTCGTTGTCCATAAAATAATAAAGACCTTCATCGTTATATGAATAAGACATTTCTCTTCTTTCAATAAATGCAGTTGGGAATTTTGCTGACGGGTTGTAGCTCTTTTCAGTTACCGCACCTGTGATAACATTCTTTGTCTTTGTTCTGACAAATGCTGCACCCTTACCCGGCTTTACGTGCTGAAATTCAATAACCTGTAATACGTTACCATCCTCTTCAAATGTAACGCCGTTTCTAAAATCACCTGCTGATACCATATTATTTACCTCCGAGATATTATTATCTTTAATTTTTCAATTATTACCTACATTTTATATTATTTCCATCAATAAATCAATACCCATTTTATAACTATCT
>JBJFGE010000054.1:0-33770 GCA_051892435.1 Eubacterium sp. | reverse complement strand
AGCCTTAGCGTAAATCTTAATCTCTTTACCGTCAACGATGATTGAATCATCAGTAGCTGAAACTGTATCAGCAAGAGCATACTTACCCTGTGATGAATCATACTTGAGAAGATGAGCAAGCATCTTTGGGCTTGTAAGGTCGTTGATAGCAACTACTTCGTAGCCCTCTGCACCGAACATCTGACGGAAAGCAAGACGGCCGATACGACCGAAACCGTTAATAGCAACTTTTACCATTGGAATTTACCTCCGAATATTTTTATTTTATTGCATTTATGCATTGTTTATTTTATACTGTTTGCTCCCGATAATCAAGAAAAATCTTCATTTTTTACACTTTATACAAAAAGATACAGAATATGCCTTTTTGTTATAGTGAAATTTTTGACAATCATTCAGTCAAATTAAGAAAGCACGGTTTAAACCGTGCTTTCTTCCGTTAATTTTACTGAAAATCAAATACATTTACCCAAGAATCAAGGAGTTCCTTTTCTTCAGGCTTATTTTTAACACTTTCAGAGCAAGCAACGATAGGCATCCACTGCTGAACAAGCTGCTTCGGAATATCTGCTTTCTTACAGAAAAGGTCAAGATATTTTTCAGCGAGATTCTTCTGATCGTTAAGATTAAATACAAGGTATGTTCTTGCAGCATCGGCAGAAGCGTTACCCTGTGTAGCGTGTGACCAGTCAATTACATAGTATTCCCCATCAGGAGTAACAACAACGTTTGATGGGCAGTAGTCGCCGTGAAGAACCTTTTTATGAGGCTTCATACCCTCAAGACGATTATGAAGGTCATAACGGATAGTTGCTTCATAGGAAGACGCACTGATTTTTGCGTGCATTTTGTCCTTAATCTTATTGAGATGCGGAGACCTCTTAGAATGAATTTCAAGCTGGAGATCAACGAATTTTTCAAGATATTCGTCCTCTTTATCGGGATTTTCAGCCATTAACTCCGAAAGAGTCTTTCCCTCGATATATTCTCTTGTGATAGCCCAGCCGCCGTCAACCTTTGATACGTTGAGAAGCTTTGGAATTTTCAAGCCTGTTTCCTCAACTCTTGCATTATTCAAAGCCTCGTTAAGAACCGCTGCTTTAGTGAAGCCCTTTTCGTCAAAAACCTTAACAAGCTTGTCACCGTCACGGTAGATTTCTTTGTTTTCTCTCTTTTTAATAGTTGTCATAAACGACACCCCCTGTATATTACCCGTAATACCTGTTTATTTGCCGTAATATGCTCTTAAATACATATCCTTGATTTCGCTCATAAGCGGAAGTCTTGGGTTTGCACCTGTGCACTGGTCGTCAAATGCCTGCTCAACCATATCATCAAGAGTATCAAGGAAATACTGTTCATCAACACCGTAATCCTTAATGCACTTTTTGATACCGCAGTATTCTTTAAGCTCGTCAATCTTCTTCATAAGTCCCTTGAGCTTAGCCTCGTCAGTTCTACCCTTTACACCAAGTGCATCTGCTACCTGAGCATAGCGTTCGAGAGTATGCGGATGGTCATACTGGCTAAATGTACCCATCTTTGCAGGAACCTCGGCAGCATTGAATTCAAGCACGTAGTTTATCATAAGTGCGTTTGCAACACCGTGTGGAAGGTGATGGAATGCACCAAGCTTATGAGCCATTGAGTGACAAACACCAAGAAATGCGTTTGCAAATGCCATACCTGCCATTGTTGCAGCATTAGCCATTTTTTCTCTTGCAATCGGGTCATTAGGACCGTTGTCATATGCTCTCGGAAGATACTCGAATATTGTCTTGAGAGCCTCTAATGCCAGACCGTCAGTAAATTCTGTTGCCATCATTGAAGCGTAAGCCTCAAGTGCGTGAGTAACAGCGTCAATACCTGATGCAGAGGTGAGTCCCTTAGGAGCATTCATCATCATATCAGCATCAACGATTGCCATATTAGGCATAAGCTGGTAGTCTGCAAGAGGATATTTTGTTCCTGTTTTCTCGTCTGTGATAACAGCAAAAGGAGTAACCTCTGAACCTGTACCTGCTGATGTAGGAACAGCGATAAAGTAAGCCTTCTCGCCCATTTTAGGGAAGGTATAAACTCTCTTTCTGATATCCATAAATCTCATTGCAAGGTCATAGAAATTAACCTCAGGATGCTCATACATTACCCACATAATCTTAGCAGCGTCCATTGCAGAGCCACCGCCAACAGCAATAATGCAGTCAGGCTGGAATGCGTTAATCTGAGCAACGCCCTCCTTTGCACAGGCAAGGGTCGGGTCCGGAGCAACATTGAAATATGTTGAATGAGTAATGCCCATTGAGTCAAGCTTTTCTGTAATTGCCTTTGTATAACCGTTATTGTAAAGGAATGAGTCGGTTACAATAAATACCTTCTTTTTGCCAATAACTGTTCCAAGCTCATCAAGAGCAACAGGGAGACAGCCTTTCTTTATATAAACCTTTTCAGGTGCTCTGAACCAAAGCATATTTTCCCTTCTTTCTGCAACTGTTTTGATGTTAAGCAAATGCTTTACGCCTACGTTTTCGGAAACGGAGTTACCGCCCCAAGAACCACAGCCCAAAGTAAGAGAAGGAGCAAGGTCAAAGTTATAAAGGTCACCGATACCGCCAAATGATGACGGTGTATTAACAAGTATACGGCAGGTCTTCATACGAGCCGCAAATTCATCAATCTTCGCTCTTTCGGTTGTTTCGTTAAGATATACTGATGATGTGTGACCGTAGCCACCGTCAGCAATAAGCTGTTCAGCCTTTGCAAGAGCGTCAGAAAAATTCTCACTCTTGTACATAGCAAGAACAGGAGAAAGCTTTTCGTGAGCAAACTCCTCGCTGATGTCAACAGACTCAACCTCACCGATAAGAATTTTTGTATCCTCAGGAACCTTTACACCTGCAAGTGCCGCAATAGTTACAGGCTTCTGTCCTACGATTTTTGCATTAAGAGCACCGTTGATAATAATTGTTTTACGAACCTTTTCGATTTCATCGCCCTTAAGGAAATAACAGCCTCTGTATTCAAATTCCTTACGTACTTCCTTATATACCCTTTTATCAACGATACATGACTGCTCCGATGCACAAATCATACCGTTATCAAAGGTTTTTGAATGAATAATTGAGTTTACAGCCTTAACGATATCTGCTGTCTCATCGATAATTGCAGGAGTGTTACCTGCACCAACACCAAGAGCAGGCTTACCGCTTGAATAAGCAGCCTTTACCATTCCCGGACCGCCTGTTGCCAGAATGATGTCAGCCTCCTTCATAACAAGGTTTGTCATTTCAAGTGAAGGAGCATCAATCCATGAAATAATGCCTTCCGGTGCACCTGCCTCTACTGCCGCATCAAGAACGATTTTAGCAGCTGATGCAGTTGAATTCTTTGCTCTCGGATGGGGAGAAATAATGATACCGTTTCTTGTTTTAAGAGCTAAAAGTGTTTTAAATATTGCCGTAGATGTGGGGTTAGTTGTGGGAATAACAGCGGCAATAACACCGATTGGCTCTGCAATTCTCATTGTACCGTATGCCTTATCCTCATCAATAACGCCACAGGTCTTTGTATCCTTGTACTTATTATAAATGTATTCAGCGGCATAGTGGTTTTTGATAATCTTATCCTCCACAATACCCATACCTGTTTCCTCAACAGCCATTTTTGCCAGAGGAATTCTTGCCATATTGGCAGCCTTTGCAGCGGCAAGGAAGATTTTATCTACCTGCTCCTGTGAAAATGTTGAAAACTCCTTCTGAGCCGCACGCACTCTTTCAAGCTCAGCCTCAAGCTTTGCAACGCTGTCAATAATTTCTTTAGCCATATTCTTGACCTCCATAAAGTATATTCAAAATTGTTAAAATATTAACAATTTGATTGCCCATATAATAATATCTCTACGGAAGCATTTCAATAGTTTTTATTCAAATTCTCTAAAAATCATAAAAATGATAAAATTTTCACAATATTTTTGTGCGTTTTTCAGTAACTAAAATTCTAATTGTGAAAATTTTAACAATTTCGTTGCAATTCTAAACTATTTGAACATATACGGAGTTTTTATGCTATTCGTCAATAAATTTTCCGTGGAAATTAGGTTCAACTATCGGCAAGCCTAGTTTTTCAACAGCATCTCTAACGATATCCTCGCTGATTTCTCCCTTGATAGGATTTCCTGTAAATGTCATATAGTAAATTATCAAATCCTGAAGCCTTGGAGTCATTTCATTGACAACCTTAATTGTATTATCGTCTCTGAAATAGAATGTAAACTTTCTAACGTGGGCAGTTTCAATAGGTCTTATCCAAAGCTTTAAGGAGCCATCCTCCTGCCAGGAGGCCTTTGAATATGTATGATAATTAAGGTCGCCGAGGGTAATCGGTGATACTCCATATTCGCCGTTCATTCCCACCTCAATGGTATTTTCATACTCCTTTTCCTTCCAGTAGAACAGCATTTTATCGTCTTCAAAGGTAAGCCTCATTTCATTAATTTCACCGGGCTTATGATAAAGCATTTGAGTTATTGTTACAGTGACAATGGAAACAAATTCAGAGGTTTTACATTTTATCAGTCTGCCTGAAATTTTTTCTTCAAGCTCCTTGTTTCTCTCTGTGGCCGGCAAATCCTCCACGTGACAGGCATCAATTGCTTTCTGCATTTCTTCAACTGACTCTTTGTTTTCGGGAAGCTGTCCGTATTTAAAGCACTCGGGAAAATACTTCCAAAATACCTTCATAATCTTGTAGTCCTCTGCCTCACCGCAATTAAGTACAACAAGGGCGTCATATTCCGGAAACATAAAGCATCTCTGACCGAAAAGTCCGTCTGCTCTATAGCTGTTCGGAATAGGATTTCTCCAAAACTGATAGCCGTAGCCTGCCATATTGTCAATATAGCCGTCGTGAACAGACTCAACCTGCTTTCTTGTTGCCTCTTTTACCCACATTTCTGGGATAAGCTGGGTGCCGTCCTTCCATTTTCCATCGTGAATATAAGGCAGGAAAAACTTTGCCAAGTCCTCGCTCTTCATATAAAGTCCCCAGCCACCGGCATTATTACCCATTCCGTCACTTTCCCAGAACGGCTTTTCAATGCCAAGAGGCTCAAACATTCTCGGGTAAAGATAATCAATAACGCTCATTCCTGTTACCTTCGTAATGATAGCGGCAAGCATTGATGTATTCTCGGATATATAGTTAAACTTAGTATTAGGAGGAAGTAAAAATGTTGCTCCGAAGAAATTGGCAATCCAGTCCTTTTCTCCCTTTTCCTCAAGCACTGTTATGAATTTATCTGAATGCATTGTCAAAAGCATACGAACAGTCAGCATTCTGTTAAACGGTCTTTTACTCATTTTATATTCAGGGAAAAAATCAGATACTCTGTCATTGAGATTTAAAAGTCCCTCACTGATAGCAAATCCTATTGCAGTAGATGTAACAGACTTACTCATAGAATAGAGCACGTGGGGAATATCTGCTGAATACGGCTTAAAAAATCCCTGTGCACAAACCTTATCGTGACGCACAACGGTAAAGCTCTGCAGTCCCAAATTTTTCTCATTTATTTCGCTTATAAAATCGGCTATTGCTTTACTGTCAACGCCTACCTCTTCGGGTGTTACGTGTTCAAGTTCACAACTTTCAAGTTTTTTCATTATTAAATCCTCCTAAGCATAGTGCTTTACTCTATTATACGCAGGGTAGCAATTTATTCTACTAATCGTATCTATTATTATACAACAGTATAAAAGCTTTTTCAATAAGAACTTATGAATAATAAATTGACATTTTTTAAGTTATGTATATAATTAGAATTAGATTATTATACTGATTAAAAGTGACCGTGTGATTACTTTCAAGAGGAGGAAATGCAATGGAAAAACGTACATTCAGGGCTGTATCTCTGTTTTTGTCTCTGATTTTTGCAATTTCTTCACTGTTTCCTATAACTGCTTTTGCCGTTTCCGAGGGTGAACTGAGAAGCAGTGTCATATCCGTTGCAAGCGGAGAAGTGGGATATACAGGCACATCCACTACTTCAAAATACGGCGATTGGTATGGATATCAAGGTGGCTGGTGCACAACCTTTGTGTTGTGGTGCTTCAATCAAACAGGGACAAGCTATGACATAAAATTGAATGGTGTGATAGTCCCATCAGGCGGAAACTGTAACAGTATGATAAGCTGGTTTAAGGATAAGGGCAGATATCACACGGCTTCAGAGGGTTATACCCCATCATCAGGTGACCTTGTATTTTTTGACTGGAGCGGTAACGGTTCATGCCAACACGTCGGATTCGTTAATTACATATCGGGAACAACAGTTTATACCATAGAGGGAAACTGCTCAGGAAAGGTCAAGGCAAGAGAATACACCTCCAAGGGTTCAAAGCCGTATAACAACATAAGTGCTATTATGGGTTATGCCTCACCTAACTACTCAGCAGTAGCAGGAGAGCAGTCACAAACAACCGCCTCAACAACGAAAAAGCAAACTACTGCAAAGCAGACCACAACAAAGAAAAAAACAACTGCAAAACAAACTACCACAAAAAAGAAGACAACCGAGAAACAAACAACAGCTAAAAAAACAACCAAGGCCACAACAGAAAAAACCACTACCCAAACTACTACCCAAGCAACTACTCAGACAATAACTCAAACAACTGTTTCGACAACCCAAGAGCAAACATCTCTTGAGTCTCTTGAAATATATGCATCTACATACGATTTGCAGGTAGGAGACAGCATTGTGCTGGAATATAACGTAAAGCCATCTAATGCAAATGCAGTGGTTGGTTATTTTTGCGACGAGGAAGGAATAATCGAGCTGGGAGACGGCGGTGAAATAAAAGCAATAGGTATCGGCACAGCTACTGTAGTTGTATGTGCAAACGATGACCTTTATAACCAGTGTAGCTTTACCGTTACCGAAGCCAGAGGAGAGGTTACTGCTGTAGCCCACGAAACGAGCCGTGAGGTTGTAGGTACAACTGACAACAGTGTTGTTACAACAGAGAAAAATGTGCAAAGCGTTCTTACAAGAATGGGGGTAAATATAACCGCCCTTTCGCAAAACAAGCAGCTTTATGCCATACCTATTGCCATTATCGGCGGAACATTTATAATTTCAATATTCACTTTGATTGTTAAGAAGATAAAATCCCGCAAAAGTCAGTAAGAAATAATTAATACGGAGAAAATTAAGATGGAAATGACTAACAAAAAGCTGACCGGAAAATTAAAAATTGTATTGCTCGCAATAATTGACATAGGATTATTTTTCCTTGCAAATACACTAATGTGTTATTTTACAAACAGTGGTAAAATTTTCAACGTTCCATATTCAGCAGTGCTGTTCAACTATGCTCATTGTATACTTCTCAGTGTTATAGTTGTCGTTGTAAATACCTGCTTTAATCTTTACAAAAGCGTATGGACATTCGCAGGAACTGACGAAATGGTATCCTGCACCGTTTCCTCCTGTGTAACTACGGCTCTTTTATTTCTAACTGACAAGGTATTGTTTAAATCAATACTCCATTACAGTGAGATTCTCCCGTTTTATTCATATATTTTAGGGTTGTTTTTTATAATTTTCTTCACCTGTACGCCGAGAATTGGTTACAGGGTGTTGAGAAAAAATTTCAACACAGGAAAACTCTTCTCCGGCAAAAAGCGAAATGTTAAGCGTGTTATGATTGTCGGTGCAGGATATATGGGAAACGCCATAATTGAGGATATAAGAACTAACAGAAAAGACAAATACGTACCTGCAGTAGCAATTGACGACAATCCTGCAAAAAAAGGTAAAAGGATTAATCGCGTTAAAATCGCAGGAAGCTGTAATCAAATTCCTGAAATTGCAGTTAAATACGATATTGACGAAATTATTATTTGCATACCGTCAGCATCAAAAAAGAGAATAAATGAAATTGTACAGATTGCCATTGAAACAGGCAAAAAGATTAAAATTTCTTCATCTTTAGAGGACATACTTGAGGACAGCACGAACAGTAAAAAGCTCAAAGAGGTTGATATCACCGACCTGCTTGCAAGAGATGAGGTTAGGCTTAACGTAAAGGTTTGTCGCTATCTTATAGATAAAACAATACTTGTTACAGGCGGAGGAGGCTCTATCGGCTCTGAAATCTGTACGCAATGTGCAAGATATAACCCAAAAACTATTGTCATTTTTGATATTTATGAAAATACTGCCTTTGAGCTTGCCAACGATTTAAAGGATAAGTACGGTGGCGACATCAATATACAGGTAAGAATCGGCTCAGTAAGAGATATTAACAGGCTTAACGAGATATTTGAGGAATTCCACCCTGATGTTGTTTTCCACGCTGCTGCCCACAAGCACGTACCGCTTATGGAGGATTCTCCCTGCGAGGCAGTAAAGAACAATGTTTTCGGAACGTATAATGTAGCTGTTACAGCTGACAAATACAAGGTTTCGAAAATGGTAATTCTTTCAACCGACAAAGCAGTAAACCCAACAAATGTTATGGGAACGACAAAGAGAATTACCGAAATCATAGTTCAATATATGAACGAAAAAAGCAAAAATACACAGTATGCTGCTGTACGATTCGGAAACGTTTTAGGCTCTCACGGTTCAGTAATACCTATTTTTAAAAAGCAAATTGCACAGGGCGGTCCTGTCTGTGTAACCCACCCCGACATAACAAGATATTTTATGACCATTCCCGAGGCTGCTCAGCTTGTATGTCAGGCAGGTGGTCTTGCAAAGGGCGGAGAGATTTTTGTTCTCGATATGGGAGAGCCGGTTAAAATTATGGATTTGGCTAAAAATCTTATTAAGCTTTCAGGCTATACTGTTGATGAAATAGGAATTAAGATAACAGGCTTGCGTCCCGGGGAAAAGCTTTATGAGGAGCTTTCTATGGACAACGAGATGAAAACAAGGCAAAAAACAGCTAACGAAAAAATATTTGTAAATCAGCCAATGGTGATAAACACTCAGGAATTTGAGCGTATGCTCAAGGAGCTTGACGATATTAACGAGAGCAATGTGCGTGAAAAGCTTCAAAAAATTGTTCCGAATTACCATCCTTCTCAGAGCTGATGATATTATCATATGCATTTAAAACGGAGAGCGACAAAATTGCAAATAAAAAAAAGTAAAAAAAAGCCTCATATCAAAAACTACTATTCCACATATCCTAAAATTGTTGCATTAAGCTTTTTAATGGTAATAATAATCGGAACAGGTCTTCTTATGCTCCCCATATCTGTGAAAGACGGAAGCGTAAGTTTTATTGACGCACTCTTCACAGCTACCTCTGCCACCTGTGTAACAGGTCTTGTTCAGTTTGACACCTTTACAAAATGGACCTTATTCGGTCAGCTTGTAATACTCTGTATGATACAGATAGGCGGTTTAGGCTTTGTAACGCTGATAATGCTTCTTGCAAGATTTGTAAGGCAAAGAGTAAGTGTAAAGCAAAAAATTCTGCTCAAGGAAAGTATCGGTTCAATTTTCACAGGCAATTTAAAAGAGCTGGGAAAAACCGTTATCGGCGGAACTGCATTTTTTGAAATATCAGGAGCAATAATTCTAAGCACACATTTCATACCCCAAATGGATTTTAAAAACGGACTTTACACCTCTGTTTTTTTATCTGTTTCGGCATTTTGCAACGCAGGCTTTGATGTTATGGGTAGGATTGAGGCGGGTTCCTCTCTTATAACCGTAAACGACAGTCCACTTGTTTTGCTTACCATTTCTGCTCTTATCATAATAGGCGGTATAGGCTTTATTGTATGGGACGATATAAAAAAGAACAAATTTAATTTTAAAAAGTATTGCTTTCATACAAAGATAACTCTTTCTGTCACTGCAACTCTGCTTATACTTGGAACTGTTATTTACTATATATTCGAGGCAAACAACACACTTGCAGATATGAGCTTTGGAAAGGGTCTCCTTAATGCTTTTTTCACAAGCGTAACAACGAGAACGGCAGGATTTAACAGCATATCAACAGGAGATATGACAGGAGCATCAAAAATGCTGACCTACATTCTTATGTTCATAGGCGGTTCATCAGGCTCAACGGCAGGCGGTATAAAAACATCTACCTTTGCTGTTGTTTGTATGGCTGTTGTTTCAGTAATAAAGCAGTCGGATACCTGTGAACGCTTCGGCAGAAGAGTATCTGATGAAATCATCAGAAAGGCTGTAGCTGTATTCTTTTCCAATATTGCGCTTGTGCTTTTGGCTTCATTTATTATTTTCGCAGTTCAGCCGTCTCTTGATTTCTTTGACGTATTATTTGAATGCTTTTCCGCAATGGGCACAGTTGGTATGTCAACAGGAATAACACCTCTGCTGTCGCTGTCATCTAAAATCATTATAACAGCACTTATGTTTATCGGAAGAGTAACATCTCTTATATTCGTATTTACCTTCCGATTTGATATAAACAAAAAGAGCGTTCTTAAACCACTCGGTAATCTTTTAGTAGGTTAATAATTTTCATAAAATTCAGGAGATATCAAAATGAAATCAGTTCTTGTTATAGGTGCAGGAAAATTCGGTCATCACTTGGCTGAATATATGTGTGAAATGGGCAACGATGTAATGCTTGTTGACAAAGAGGAAAAGCTTATCAACGAGTATGCCGACAATGTTACAACTGCCGAAATCGGAGATTATACCGTTAAAAGTAATTTGGCAGCTTTAGGTGTTGACGATTACGACTATGTGTTCGTATGCGTAGGTGATTTTCAGGACAGCCTTGTTATCACTGACTATCTTAACCAGCTTGGTGCCCGCTTTATTATCGGAAAAGCCTCCTCCCTCATTCACGAAAAATTTCTTTTGAAAAACGGTGCAAAAAAAGTAATTTATCCTGAAAGAGACGAAGCCTACAGAATGGCTGTGGAATTTTCAAGCTCCTCAATCTTCGACTATTTCAAATTAAGCGAGGACGCAGGAATTTACGAAATTGCCGTTCCTGATAAATGGGTAGGAAAATCACTTACTGATATTAATGTACGTAAAAATCATAATGTCACAGTAATTGCATACAAGGATAACGGCAGAATCATAACCGTAAAATCCCCTGATTATGTATTCTCTGCAAATCAGCATATCATAGTTATGGGCGATAAGAAAAACATAAATAAAATTGCAAGATAAGAGGTAATCAAAATGCTATTTAAACCTGATTATGACAAAAACGGCAAAAAAACTCTCTGCGAGAGAAACGGCGTAAATCCTGAAATGCTTATGGATATTTATGTTTATAAGCTTAAAAAGGATACTGCTTTTACATATTCATCCGATAGTGATGAATGTGCAGTTCTTCTTCTTTCGGGTAAGGTTCATTTCTTTGTAGCTGAGGGCAAAATTGACGAAACCTGTGAAAGAGAAAACCCATTCCAGAAAACACCTTATGCAATCCACGCCTGCAAGGGCACACCGATTTGTGTAACTGCACTTGAGGACAGCGAAATTCTTGTACAAATTACAGACAATGATAAGGAATGGGAGCCTATGTTCTACAATCCTGACAACTGTCTTTATCAGGAATTCGGTAAAGGTCAGTGGGGCGGTGCAGGTCACAGAATTGTATCAACTATGTTTGACCTTGACAATGCTCCTTATTCAAATATGGTTATGGGTGAGGTATTCAATCAGCCGGGCAAATGGTCCAGCTATCCACCTCATCACCACCCACAGCCTGAGCTTTATTACTATCAGTTTGACCATCCCGAAGGATTCGGTGCAGGCTTTGAGGGCAATACACCTTATAAGACAGAAAACGGCACCTGCCTTTGTATAAGAGGCGGAAATGCTCACCAGCAGGTAACTGCTCCGGGATATGAAATGTATTATGTATGGCTTATCCGTCACCTTGACGGCGACCCATGGGATAAAACAAGAATTTATGTACCCGAATATGAGTGGCTTGCAAATGCTGACTGACAGACAAAACAAAACCCGATGTCATTTCTCGTGACATCGGGTTTTTATGTTATTTGGTTTTATTGTTTATGGTTTCGCTGTCAATATACTGCTGTCCTGCTTTCGGCGGATTCCCTGTTTTCGCCTCTATCATTTCGCTTACAGTTACAATCTGATATCCCTTTTCAATCAGCTTAGGAACAATTTTTTCTACCGCATCGGCTGTACTCGGATAAATGTCGTGCATAAGAATTATTGCACCGTCATAAGCCTGACTGATTACGTTTTTATAGATTTTCTCAGCGTCCTTTGACCTCCAGTCGTCAGTATCCACAGACCAATAAGCAAGAGGCATACCCTCTTTTTTACACTCGTTTCTTATGTCTGACGTAAGATTGCCTCCGGGGCATCTGAAAATATCAGGTGATTTTCCGCAATACTTTTTAATTCTTTTACTTGCCTTGCTTATATCCGAGGCTGTTACATTTTCGCCGTAATGGGTGTGATTATAGGTATGATTTCCAAGCTCACAGCCAAGCTCGATTTCCTTTTGCAGCAATCTCTTTGTTTCATCATTGACACGTTCACCCACCATAAAGAAGGTAGCCCTTGCATTATACTTTTCAAGAACATCAAGAATTCTCTCTGTTGAATTCTCTCCCTCATAATCAAAAGCAGGTCCGTCGTCAAAGGTCAAGGCAACCATTGGCTTATTAGGATTTATATTTCCTATATGAAGATCTTTTTTATTTATAACAGTATTTGCAATATTTCCCCAGCTGCCGTAAATCTTTTCTTTATTATCCATAAGATAAGAACGGCCCTTTACATAATATGTATCACCGGGATTAAGACCGTCAACGGAAATATTTCTTGTATCATTGTAAGGAACATCAATCTGTGAAGGCTCTGAAAACTTATCGTCCTTTGCATACTGAATTTCATAGCCCGACAAATTATCAGCTATATCCCACTCAACTGACAATACGCCCTTTCCGCCTGAAAAAGCACTTACCTCAAGTGCGTCAGGCAAAGAGTAAACCCGTACCTTTTTAGCAGCTTCGCTTTCATACTCCTTACCTAAAAAATTTCTGTAGGCGCTTACTTTAATATCATAGACGGTTGCGCCGGGTAGATTTTTAATTTCATATGAGCAGGTATCCCCACCGTCAACCTTGCCCAGCTTTTCATATGTACCCTTTCCGTTATCTGACGAATTTCCGTTGAAGTAATAGATATAGTACCCATCTGCTCTTTTTACATTGTCCCACTTTACAATGACAGAGCTTGCAGAGTTTGACTCCATTGCAACTCCACTGACGGATTTCACCTCTTGATTACATACAACGGCAATAGCTGCCCCTGCAGAAATAATTATGACAGCAATAAGAAGAATTGAAACCACTCTAATCTTCTTTGTATTT
Source organism: Eubacterium sp. (assembly GCA_051892435.1). Taxonomy (GTDB): domain Bacteria; phylum Bacillota; class Clostridia; order Oscillospirales; family Acutalibacteraceae; genus Eubacterium_R. The sequence goes on along the minus strand of JBJFGE010000054.1, from coordinate 20,399 downwards.
GTCAATAACTCATCTCCTCAATAATTTGTAATCTAAATATAACACTTATAACACAAAAGTCAACAGTATATAACAAAAAGTTAAAATTTATTTAAACAATAGTAAAATTCTGCTATTTTTTTAACAAATCAAAATTAATGCGAATTTTGTAAAATTTATAATTGACCTTGCAGGGTCAAAGTGCTATTATATCTGTGGCAATTACAAGACATATTATATATGTTATTATATATAAAATTATGAAAGAGGTAATTAAATGGAAAATTTGATTTTCGCTTTGATTGCTCTGCCCTTTGTCAGTGCTCTTTTACTCAGTATTTTCAAGAGCAACGTCATTCGTCAGGCAGTCACCTATTTAAGCAGTGCGGCGCTTATAGGCATGGCAATCACTTTTGCCGTAAAATTCTTCAAGGGAGGCAGTGCGGCGCTGGGATTTTTAACAGAAACTCCTGTTATTAATCACGGTATGCTTGTAATTGAGGCCTTTTTAATGGTGCTTGTCATAGCTTTGAGCATCAAATATAAAAAATTCTACATATCATTACTTTCAGTAGCACAAACAGCATTAATGTTTTGGTATGAGCTTGGCGGTCACGAGCCTGAAAACGACGGCTACAAAATGTATGTTGACCAGCTAACTGTAATTATGGTTCTTATCATTGCAATTGTCGGTACGCTAATAACAGTTTATGCGTGTGGCTATATGAAAGATTACCATAATCATCATAAAGAATTTCAAGACAGAAGAAGATATTTCTTCTCCCTGCTTTATGTTTTCCTTGGGGCAATGTTTGGACTTGTTCTTTCAAACAACATTATCTGGATGTATTTCTTCTGGGAAATCACAAGCGTTGTATCCTTCCTTCTTATCGGATACACAAGAACAGAGGAGGCAATCACAAACTGCTTTAGAGCTCTTTGGATGAACCTTTTAGGCGGTTGCGGTTTTGCGGCAGGAATTGTGCTTCTCGGAATGAAGTTCAATGTTGAGGATTTCCAAGAGCTTATCAAGTGTGACGGTGCAGTTGTTGTAGCACCTGTTATCCTTCTTGCTTTTGCCGCTCTTACAAAGAGTGCTCAGCTTCCTTTCTCAAGATGGCTTCTGGGTGCGATGGTTGCTCCTACACCGTCATCAGCACTTCTTCACAGTGCAACAATGGTAAAGGCAGGCGTTTATCTTCTTCTCAGACTTTCACCTGTTCTCCATAGCACATATGCAGGAATGATGGTTAGCCTTGTAGGTGGCTTTACCTTCCTCATTATGTCAATGCTTGCAATTACGGTAAGTGACGGCAAAAAGGTTCTTGCATACTCCACTATATCAAACCTCGGTCTTATTACCGCCTGTGCAGGCATAGGTGCCGAGGAAACAATATGGGCAGGTATGTTCCTTCTTATTTTCCACGCAGTATCCAAATCTCTCCTCTTCCAAACAGTTGGTGCTATTGAAAACTCAACAGGCTCAAGAGACATTGAAACTATGCACGGTCTTGTTCGCCGTCATCCGTATCTTGCTTGGACACTTGTTATCGGTATTGCAGGTATGTTCCTTGCACCATTCGGAATGTTGTTTTCAAAATGGGCAGCCCTCAAGGCGTTCATAGACAGCGGTTCTGTAATTCTCGTTTTGTTTGTTTGCTTCGGTAGTGCAACCACTCTTCTCTACTGGATGAAATGGATTGCAACTGTCCTTGCGTCAAAGACCAACGATGTTAAAGCAAAAAATACAACCTCTGCAAACCAGTGGACCTCAATTCTTATCCACTCCATAGCTATGGTAGTGCTTTGCTTTACATTCCCCTTTGTTTCAAGCAATGTAATTATGCCGTACATAAATACAGTATTCAATAATGCTTATCAGGTTATTTCAGAGGATAATATGATAATTATGATGATTATGATTGTAGCAATTTTCGTTGTTCCTCTTATTTCTTGGGTAGGTGCAAGGCGTACTAATTATCGCAAGGCAAGCAGATACATCAACGGTGTAAACGCCGGCGACCAAATGAATTATATTGATTCCTATGGTGAAAAAAGACGTTTCTTTCTTGCTAACTGGTATATGGAGGATATCTTCGGCGAAAAGAAGCTGTGGATACCGTCAGTTATTATCTCAATCGTAATAATTGTTGCTTACTCCGTAATTTCAATAGGAGGTGCTGTATAATGGATATGTCAATCAGAATAGCAATAAGTATAATTGCTTACATAATTCTCGCACCTTTTATCGGAGGTCTTACATCAGGCTTTGACAGAAAGATAACTGCCCGTATGCAAGGCAGACAGGGTCCACCGATTCTTCAGCCGTTTTATGATGTTATTAAGCTGTTCAAAAAGGAAACAGTAGTTGTAAACCACGTTCAGATTTTCTATCTTGCAACATATCTTGTATTTGTTGCTTTTACAGGCTGTCTTTTCTTCGGCGGATTTGATTTACTCCTTGTATTCTTTGCTCTTACAACAGCAGATATGTTTCTCGTTCTTGCCGCAACAAGCAGCCATTCACCGTATGCAAATATGGGTGCAAACCGTGAAATGATGCAGATGCTCGCATCTGAGCCAATGATGCTTTTAACAGCAGTAGGCTTTTATCTTGCAACAGGCTCATTTAAGGTTGTCGATATTGTTGCTCACAAGGGACCTATGGCAATTACATTTCTTCCCGGTGTATTTGTAGGATTTATCTTTATCCTTACAATAAAGCTCAGAAAGCACCCCTTTGACCTTTCCACAAGCCACCACGCTCATCAGGAAATGGTAAAGGGTATTACAACAGAATTTTCAGGCCATTCCTTTGCCATTATGGAAATTGCACACTGGTATGAAAACGTATTCTTAATGGGCGTTATTGCTCTGTTCTTCTTCAATTCAAATTGGTGGTCGGCAGTAATTGCTATTGTTGCAATTTCAATTTCCTACTTTGTGCTTATTCTTGTTGACAACACAAACGCAAGAATGAAATGGAAAATGATGTTTAAAAACAGCTGGTTGACAACAATCATTATCGGCGCATTAAACGTATTCATTCTCGAAGTATTTGTAAAGGGGGTATAAGACTATGGCAGATGTAACAAAATCACCTTGGATTATGCATTATGACGGCTCCAGCTGTAACGGCTGTGATATTGAGGTTCTTGCCTGTCTTACTCCTGTATATGACGTTGAGAGATTCGGTGTAATAAACACAGGCAATCCAAAGCATGCCGATATTCTTTTGATAACAGGCTCGGTAAATGAGCAGAACAAGGACGTTGTTAAGCAGATTTACGAGCAAATGACAGAGCCAAAGGTTGTCTGTGCAATCGGAATATGTGCCTGTAACGGCGGCGTATTCAAGGACTGCTACAACATTTTAGGCGGTGTTGACAAGGTTATTCCGGTAGATATATATGTACCCGGCTGTGCCGCAAGACCGGAAGCAATCATTGACGGTGTTGTTAAATCTTTGGCTTTGCTTAAAGAAAAAAGTGCAAAACTTCAGGAGGGTAAAAAATAATGGAAAAATATACTCTTGAAACAGTTGAAATCCCTGAGCTTTACAATTTGATGCTTAAAAAGCAGAGAGAGGGATATCGTCTTATTCAGATATGCGCTACTGCATTTGAGGGATATAACGAAATCATTTATTCGGTAGGATACAACTACAGCTTTGAGAATTTTAAAATCATTGTTCCTGTTGATACAGAGATTAGTACAATTTCCGACTTTTACCCATCTGCAATGCTCTATGAAAATGAGATGAAAGAGCTTTTCGGTGTAAAAATCAATGCAATTAATCCTGACTTTAATAATAAATTTTACAGAATTAAGACTGAAACCCCTTTCAAAAAAGAGGTAAAGGAAGCCATTAAGGTTATAAAAAAAGATGAGGAGGTGTCAGAATAATGGGTGAAAGATCAGTTGTTCCATTCGGTCCTCAGCATCCCGTTCTTCCTGAGCCGATACATCTTGATTTAGTTCTTGAGGACGAAAAGGTTGTTGGGGCTATTCCGTCAATAGGCTTCGTTCACAGAGGACTTGAGCATTTGGCGGAAAAAAGAGATTTCAATGACTATCAGTATGTTGTTGAAAGAACCTGCGGTATCTGCTCCTTCGGTCACGGTATGACCTACTGCGAGGTTGTTGAAAATATCTTCGGTGCAGAGGTACCTGAAAGAGGTAAATATCTTCGTACAATCTGGTTTGAAATGAGCCGTATTCATTCTCATCTTTTATGGCTCGGTCTTCTTGCAGACGCCTTTGGCTTTGATGCATTATTTATGCAATGCTGGAGAATGAGGGAAAAGGTGCTTGATATGTTCGAAGCATCAACAGGCGGTCGTGTTATCTTCTCTGTAAATAAAATCGGCGGTGTCCTTAAAGATATGGACTCCTCAATGCTTAAAAGCTTCGTTGACATCTTCGAGTCAATGGAAAAAGATTTAAAAAAAATGACAAAGATATTTATGACCGATTACACCGTTATGTCAAGACTTAAAGGCGTAGGTATCCTTACGAAAGAGGATGCACTTCGTCTTGGTGCTGTTGGTCCTATGGCAAGAGCATCGGGAATAGACCTTGATATGCGTAGAACAGGCTATGAGGCTTATTCAAATGTAGATTTTGAGGTTATCACATCAAACGACTGTGACGGATACGCAAGGTGTGCTGTTCGTATCGGAGAGCTTTTCCAGGCAATCAACATCATCAAGCAGCTTGTAGCAAAAATCCCCGAGGGTGATATTGCTACTGTTGTTAAGGGCAACCCTAACGGTGAGGCATTTGCAAGAGTTGAACAGCCACGAGGCGAAGCTATATTCTACGCTAAGGGTAACGGAACAAAATTTCTTGAAAGATTTAGACTTCGTACGCCTACATTCACTAATATCGAGGCACTCATTCATATTCTGCCCGGATCTGAGCTTGCTGATGTTCCGCTTCAGATTCTTACCATTGACCCTTGTATAAGCTGTACTGAAAGATAGGAGGTAAAATGCTATGGGAATTATGGATTTTACATCACAGGCTATAAAAAATCTGTTTTCAAAGCCTGCTACCTCAAACTATCCTGCAGTTGCAAGGGAATATCCCGAAGCAAGCAGAGGTCACGTTGAGATAAATATTGACGACTGCATTATGTGCGGTCTTTGCTCAAGAAAATGTATGTCAGGTGCAATAACAGTTGACAGAAATACAAAAACCTGGACTATTGAAAGAATGGGATGTGTTCAGTGCGGTAGCTGTGTTACTGCCTGCCCTAAAAAATGCCTTTCAATCGTTCCGGGATACACACAGCCGTCGGAGGAAAAGACAGTTGACTCTTACAGCCAGCCTATCCCCGAAACCCCTGCCGGCAAGGTTACAAACGATATGGAGAAATGTATTCTCTGCGGTCTTTGTGCAAGAAAATGCCCTCAGGAGTGCATTACTGTTGATAGAAAAGAAGCAAAGACTTGGACTATTGACCGTGACAAATGTGTTCAGTGCGGTGCATGCATTGATGCCTGCATTAAGTTCAAGGCACTTTCAATGACAGAGGACGACGGCGAAAAGGGACTTTGCGTACTTCACAAGGATTAATATGACTGTTAAATTAACTTTTAAGGGTATTGTTCAGGGTATCGGCTTTAGACCAACTGCTCAAAGGCTTGCCCTTGAATACGGTGTAAAAGGTCAGATAAAAAATTCAGGCGGCAGCGTCGAATTGATAATCAGTAAGGATTTGCAGACGTTGGATAAATTAATCCAACGTCTTGTTTCTATGTTTGAAATCAAGTCCTTCGAAAAGGAAGAAATTGAGGATATGCCCTTTGATGATTTTAAAATTGTTTCCTCGTCAAAGGACCTTGACACTCCCTTTATCACCCCTGACCTTGCCACCTGCCCCGACTGTGAAAATGAATTAAAAAGCAGTGAAAACAGGCGGTTTCATCACCCTTTTATAAGCTGTATCAACTGCGGTCCAAGATATACAATTATAAACAATCTTCCCTATGACAGAGAAAACATAACTATGTCCGATTTTGAAATGTGCAAAAGCTGTCAAGAGGAATACACTACCCCATCTGACAGACGTTGTCACGCTCAGACAATAGCCTGTAATGACTGCGGACCTGTTACAAACATTACAGTAGATGAAGCAGTTAAAATACTGAAAAACGGCAAAATTCTTGCAATTAAGGATATAGGCGGATATCATCTTGCCTGCCGTGCAGATAAGCCTAAGGCAATTAACGAAATCAGAAAAATTAAAGGCAGAGAAGAAAAGCCCTTTGCCGTGATGTTCTCATCATTGGAAGAAATTGAGGAATATTGCTTTGTAAACGAAAAGGAAAAGGAGCTTCTGCTTTCAAGTGCAAGACCTATTGTTCTACTTGAAAAGAAAAAGGATTTTGATAAATCGGTATGCGGTGAAAGTGACTATATCGGTGCATTTTTACCCTGTAATCCTCTGCAAATCCTGATTCTTGATAGGATTTCTCCACTTGTTATGACAAGTGCAAACATAAGCGGTGAACCTATCATAATTGATGACAGAGAAATAAAAAAATTCGACGTTGATATTATTTTTCACAACAGAGAAATCTTAACTCCCCTTGATGACAGTATCTTAAAGGTTACGGCAGGAAGAGTTCAGTTTATAAGACGTGCAAGAGGCTATGTTCCCCTTGCAATAGAAATTGAAAAGAAAGCTAAAAATGATACACTTTGTCTTGGCGGTGATTTAAAATCGGCATTTGCCTTTCACCGTGACAATTATGTATTTATGAGTCAGCATTTCGGTGACTTAGAGGAAACAGACGTTTTAACGGCTTACAAAAACAACATCAATAGGTTTGCTGATTTACATTCCTTTAAGGCTGAAAAAGTCGTTGCTGACAAACACCCTAATTACTATTCGTCAAATCTGTTTGAAAATGATTTGACCGTTCAGCATCACAAGGCACATATTGCATCCGTAATTGCCGAGCATAAATTAAAAGGGAAAGTCCTTGGCTTTGCCTTTGACGGCACAGGCTATGGCGACGACAGTGCAATATGGGGCAGTGAGGTCTTTGTCTTTGACGAAAACAGTAATGATAAATTTGAAAGAAAAGAGCATTTAGCTTACACAAAAATGCCTGCGTCAGATGAAATTTCAAAGAATGCAGATTTAGCTCTTGCCTGCTATTTAGGCGGTAACGACTTAATTGAAAAGGCTGTAAAAAACAATATAAATTCAGTAAATTCATCAAGTATGGGCAGGCTTTTTGATGCCGTATGTGCCCTACTTGACATTAAGCATTATAATAAATTTGAGGGTGAATGTGCCTGTGCTCTTGAAAGCACTGCAAGAAAGGCTAAAAAGGCTTATCCTATAGAAATAAGTCTTAATCCTGTTGACATTCTAACACAAATAAAAAATGCAAATGTACCAAAGGAAGATGTGGCTTTAGGCTTCCATATGATGATTTGCAAAATGATTTTAATGCTTTGCGAAAAATACAAAAAAAGCGACGGTATAAATCAGATTGTTCTATCAGGTGGGACATTTAACAATAAAATTATTACTGAAAACACAATAAAGCTTCTTGAAGAAAAGGGCTTTGATGTTTACATAAACGAGCGAGTGCCCTGCGGTGACGGCGGACTTGCTCTCGGTCAGGCATTTATTGCCGCAATGGAGGAATAAAGATGTGCGTTGCAGCACCGGGTAAGGTAATAGAAATAAACGGCGACACAGCCGTAGTGGACTATAATTCAAATAAAGTAAACGCAAACAAGGGTATCGTTGACGTAAAAGTCGGCGACTATGTACTTGTCCATGCCGGTCTTATTATACAGGTCATTTCCGAGGACGAGGCAGAGGCAATGGCTGACATTTTCAGCGAGCTTGAGAATTTATAAAATGGATATAAAAGATATTTTAAAGTATTTAAGTGAATATGACGGAAAAAGGCTTAGGCTTATAGAGGTCTGCGGAACTCATACGGCAGCTATCAGAGAAAACGGTATACCGTCGCTTTTAAGTGATAAAATAAAGCTTATAAGCGGTCCGGGATGCCCTGTATGCGTTACTGTGGCAAGCTATGTCGACAGGCTTTGTGAGCTTGCTTTGACCCCAAGCACATGCGTCGTTACCTTCGGAGATATGATAAGAGTTCCGGGGTCTGAAAATGCACTGCAAAATGTTAAATCTCTCGGCGGTAGGATTCATATGGTTTACTCACCCTTTGAGATTATCAGCCTTGCTGAAAATGACAGGGATACCACATTTATTTTCGCCGCAGTAGGCTTTGAAACAACAACGCCTATTTACGCTGTATTGCTTGATAAGATAATAAATGAAAACATTAAAAATATAAAATTTCTTACTGCCCTTAAAACTATGCCACCTGCCATTGACGTTTTGTGTAAAAACAGCGAGGATATCGATGGCTTTATTGCACCCGGACACGTCAGCGTTATTACAGGTGCAGATGCATTTAAGCCTCTTGCTGAAAAATATAATCTGCCCTTTGTTGTCAGCGGATTTAAGGGCAAAGAGCTTTTGGCATCAATCTATTCCCTTGTCAAGCTTCAGGGTCAGGGTAAGGTTTTAAATCTTTACAAATCGGCAGTTACCGACAGTCCTAACGAAAAGGCAAAGGACCTTGTAAATAAATACTTTATGCCCTATGACGCCTGTTGGAGAGGTTTGGGGAAAATTAAAAATTCAGGTCTTGTTCTTCGTGACGAATATCTGAAATATGACGCAGGAAGCAGAGAGCTTTTTGAGGACAATGTCAAAAACGGCTGTAGCTGCGGTGAGGTTATAACAGGTAAAAAAACTCCTGCCGACTGTCCCCTTTTCGGCAAGGTCTGCACACCTGAAAATCCTAAAGGTGCTTGTATGGTTTCAGGCGAAGGTGCCTGCTTTAACTACTTTAGACAATAATTTTTTTGAGGATTAGCTATGAAAATTACATTAGCCCACGGCAGTGGCGGAAAATCAACTATTGATTTGATAAACACAGTTTTTGCAAAACATTTTTCAAACCCCATACTTAATATGATGGAGGACAGTGCAGTAGTTGACGGCAGTGAAAAAATAGCCGTTACCACCGACTCCTTTGTTGTAACTCCTTTGACATTCAAGGGTGGTGACATTGGCAGGCTTTCTGTCTGTGGAACTGTAAACGACCTTTTAATGCGTGGTGCTACTCCGAAATATATCACCTCCGCTTTTATAATTGAGGAGGGTGCAGACACAGAAACGCTGGAGATTATCGCAAAATCCATGGCTGACACTGCCAAGGAGGCGGGCATTACCGTAATTTGCGGTGATACAAAGGTTATTGAGGGAAACGGCGGTATTTATATCAATACCACAGGCGTAGGCTTTATAAAGTACAGCACTGACATCGTTTCCGCAAATATTCGTCAGGGCGACGCAGTAATTGTCAGCGGTAATATGGGCGACCACCACGCAACAATTCTGTCAGCACGTATGGAAATTGAAAATGATATCAAATCCGACAATGCTCCTTTAGGCGAAATGGTAAGGAATATGCTTAAAAGCGGCATTGAGCTTCACTGTATGAGAGATATTACCAGAGGCGGTTTGGGGACGGTTTTAAATGAGCTTGCAGACGCTTCAAAGGTGAACATTGAAATTGAAGAGGAGAAGCTCCCTGTTAATCCCGAGGTAAAAGCCTTTGCAAAAATTCTCGGTCTTGATATTATGCATATGGGAAATGAGGGCAAGCTTGTTGCCTTTATGCCTAAGGAACAGGCAGAAAAGGCTGTAGATATCATACGAAGCAGCAAATACGGCGAAAATGCCGAAATAATCGGCGAGGTCAAGGCAGGAAACGGCGTTACAATGATAACACCTATCGGCGGAAAAAGAACTGTTACAGTGCTTTACGGTGAAGGATTGCCGAGAATTTGTTAAAGGAGAGAACTATGCATCTTTTAGAAATCGACAAGGAAAATTATATCGGTCAGGCTGATCCGTTTATTTTTGAAAGCAAGGGCAGATATTACATCTACACCACAGGCGACGACGGAATATATGCTTACCATTCCGACGATTTATTCGGTAAATGGAGCTTTGCGGGTAAGGTATTCACCTATCCCGACGTAGAGGATTTTTGGGCTCCGTCTGTAATTGAGGTTGACGGAACATATTATATGTACTGCTCCTTTGAGTTTTACGAGGATACTCCCGATAAGGGCGGTCACAGGCAGACAATGTTTGTTTCAAGCAGTAAAAATCCCCTTGGTCCCTTTAAAAATCCGAAACAGCTTCTTCACCCTTTTTCTATTGACTCCCACGTTGTAAAAAATGAAAGCGGAATGTTTATCTTCTACTCCACTAACACCTTTGAGGGAGAAAGACCGGGAACATATATTGTTGTTGACAGACTGCTTGACCCCGAAACCGCTGAGGGCAAGCCTGTTTCTGTTGTTGTGCCTACACTTGATGAGGATATCTATATGAAGAATAGATATAAAAAGGGCGTAAACTGGCACACAATAGAAGGTGCATTCTATTTCAAGGAGGGCGATTGGCAGTACCTTATGTACTCGGGCAACTGCTATCAACGGCCTACATACTACATAGGCTATGCAAGAGCAAAAACCGATGAAACAGATTTAACAAAAATCAAATTTGAAAAATATCCCGATAAAAATACGTATGCACCTGTTCTCAAAGCAAACGAATTTGAAGAGGGCACAGGACACCATTCAATGATAAAATACAATGGCGAATGGTACGCAGTTTATCACGCAAGAGATATCGAGGACGACGGTCTTAAGGGCGACAGAAGAAATGCAAGAATTTGCAAGCTCCACGTAAATGACGGCATTATCACCGCTGAAAGATATAAAGATAAGGTATAATAAAAGCACCGCAGAAAGCAAATTTCTGCGGTGCTTTTATCTGTAACACAAATTAGTACTTATATAGTACATCTGCAAAGCAGATATATTATTTTTCCGCTGACGCGGGGTCTTTCATTTCTTTCGAGTTGCGAAAGAAACGAAACAAAGAAAACAAATTAGGGGGAAAATATCTTCGATATTTCAATTCCCCCTAATAACCCCCTCTGCTACGTCGGCACGTGCACAATGTGCACTGTGCCGAGGGGACACCTCTACAAATACTAATTTTATTCAATTATAACACGAATAGTTTCGCCGTGGTCTCCGTTTACCGTGACAATTTCTCCGAATTTATTTAGGTCTATTGCTTCCGATACGGCATCTGCCACATCTTTAGGCAATCCGAATTTTTCGCCTATATTCAAACCCATTCCCACAATAGTCATAGGTATAGCCACATTCACATTTTCCTTTTGATTAGGCTGGGTTACAATAACACGAAGCTTTTTCTTTAGATTACTGCTTTTTCGTTGCTCTTTAGGCACTTCCTGTACATTAGAACGAAGAAGCACATCAACGGTAACGCCGAAAATTTCGGCAATATCGGGCAACAGTGCTATATCGGGGCATGAGGTTAAATTCTCCCACTTTGAAACAGCTTGAGGCGATACACCAAGCATTTGAGCAAGTTCCTCCTGAGTCATCCCCTTTTCTTTTCTTAGGGCGGCGATATTTTTCCCAAGCTGTTGAGAATTGTTTTGAGCCATAAGCGCTCCCCCATTTTGATTAAAAATTGACATTGAAATTACCTCTTTTCTTTTATTTGGTAATTTCATTTTATCCTTGCCCACAGTAAAAAACAATAACCGATAAGTTTAAAAGGACAACTTACAGTTGAAATGCCACTCAACTGTTGGTTGTCCTTTGATTTTAAGTGAAATTATTTCTTCATTTCTTCTCTTGCTTCTTTAATTCTCTGAACAAAAAGCTTACCTGTTTCGGTAATCTTATCATAGTCGCCAGTTTTAGCACCTGCGATAAGTGATGAGCCGGCACCGCAAGCGATTGCACCTGCCTTAATCCAGTCCTTAACATTATCCACATCTACACCGCCTGACGGCATCATAACTGCATTAGGAATAGGACCGTGAATATCTTTGATAAATGCAGGACCTGCAATATCACCGGGGAATACCTTGAGAACATCTGCACCGCATTCCATTGCGTGAACAGCCTCAGTAGGAGTATAAATACCCGGCATTGACGGAACACCGTAGCGGTTACAGGTCTTAACGGTTTCGGGGTCAAAGTAAGGTGAAACAATATATTCAGCACCTGCAAGAATTGCGATACGTGCAGTTGCGGCATCCATAACCGTACCTGCACCGATGATGATTTCACCGCCGTTATACTTTTCTCTCATAGCCTCGATAAGCTTATCAGCGTGAGGAACTGTAAAGGTCAGCTCAATAGCAGCTACACCGCCTGCTATACAAGCGTCTGTGATTTTTTCTGCCTGCTCGATAGATGTTGCACGTACTACTGCAACAATACCTACCTCTTGAATTTTTGCAAGTGTTTCGATTTTATTAGCCATTTTATTTTCTCCTGTTTATATAGTTTTCGTTTTTTATAGGTTCGATAGCTCTTAATAATTAGTGGATTTTTTCGTTAGACAAGGCCTTCACTGTGAAGCTGTATATTCTATACTGCGAGAAGTAAATAACGAAGTATAACGGAAAAAGACACAATTATTTTATCTTTGGACTCTTGCGCCGGCACCATTTACCTTTGCCTCAACCTCCTTGAGAGAAGCCATTGAGGTATCGCCCGGTGTAGTCATTGCAAGTGCACCGTGAACAACGCCGTAGTTGACTGCCTTCTGTGCATCCTCATATGTCATAAGACCATAGATAAGACCTGATGCAAAGGAGTCTCCGCCGCCTACACGGTCAAGAATTTCAAGACCCGGATATTCAAGTGAATTGTAAATTTTACCGTCTGCCCAGCAGATTGCCTTCCAATCGTTTACTGTTGCAGTTTTAACTGTACGAAGTGTAGTTGCAATAACCTTAAAGTTAGGATAAGCCTTTGTAACAGTTTCAATCATTTTGTAGTAGCCGTCCATATTAAGCTCTTTAAGGTCTGCGTCATTGCCCTCAACCTCAAAGCCGAGAGAAGCCGTAAAGTCCTCCTCATTGCCTATCATAACGTCAACATACTTTGCAATTTCTCTGTTAACCTCCTGAGCCTTTGCCTGACCGCCGATATCCTTCCAAAGTGACGGACGGTAGTTAAGGTCATAGGAAACGATTGTGCCGTACTCCTTTGCCTTTTTAACTGCCTCAATTACAACCTCTGCGGCAGTTTCTGAAAGAGCGGCATAAATTCCGCCTGTGTGAAGCCAACGAACACCGAGTGTTCCAAAAATATAATCCCAATCAATATCCCCTGCTTTAAGCTTTGAAGCGGCAGTATTTCCTCTGTCTGATGTTCCCACAGCACCACGGATACCGAAGCCTCTTTCGGTAAAGTTAAGTCCGTTTCTTACTGTTCTGCCGATACCGTCATACGGCATCCACTTAATAAGTGATGTATCTACTCCGCCCTGAAGAATTAAATCCTCCATAAGATATCCTACCTCATTTTCTGCAAAGGCAGTTACAACGCTTGTTCTAAGTCCAAAGCATCTGCGAAGTCCTCTTGCAACGTTATATTCTCCGCCGCCTTCCCAAGCTCTAAAGGAACGGGCGGTCTTAATTCTACCCTCGCCGGGATCAAGTCTAAGCATAATTTCGCCAAGAGATATTTCATCAAAGGTACATTCCTCTTTAGGTCTTAAATTCAAATTCATTTTTCTTCTCCTATCAATTAAAAATTAAAATATTTCATTGCGTTATTATAGCATATTCCCTGAACAATTTCCTTGAGTATATCCTCATCATATGCGTACATACCCTTTTCAACCCAAGAGCCGACAAGGTTACACATAATTCTTCTGAAATACTCGTGTCTGCCATATGATGTAAAGGAACGGGAATCTGTTTCCATACCGACAAATTTACCGAGTACACCCAAATTGCCAAGGTATTTCATCTGATTAGTCATTCCGTCCATTGTATCAAGGAACCACCAAGCAGGACCGAACTGTATTTTTGACTCTGCGTCAGCTGACTGGAAATTACCAAGCATTGTTGCAAGAACGATATTGTCCTTGTCGTTAAGGTTAAACAAAATAGTTTTAGGAAGCTTATCCTTAACATTTAATGCGTCAAGAAATCTTGAAAGAGGCTGTGCAATTTCACCGTCACCTACCGAGTCAAAGCCTGTATCGGCACCAAGGGAATTAAACATCAAGGTATTATTATTTCTCATAGCACCGATATGAATTTCCATTGCCCAACCAAGTTCATGGTATTTTTCGCCTAAAGCGAGAAGAATGGGAGTTCTGTACTTATCACATTCGAAAAGAGTGATTTTTTCACCGCTCATTGCCTTTTTGAAAATTTCTTCAATCTCATCATCGTCGGCAACCGCATAAGGCGGATAATCGAATGCCTGGTCTGACACTTTACATCCAACACTGTCAAAATAATCAACTCTGTTAAGGAGTGCAGTAATTACATCCTTATAGCTTTTAATTTCAATACCTACAACCTCGCCTAAAGTCTTGATATAATCTGCGAAGCCGTCAAGATGAGCATTAAGGGCTTTATCAGGTCTGAAGCTTGGAAGAACCTTGCAGTCAAAGCCATCAACATCTTTAAGGAGCTTATGATATTTTAAATCGTCGATAGGGTCATCTGTTGTGCAAACAACCTTAACATTACTTTTAGTGATAAGGCTCTGAGGTCTGAAGTCGCCTTCTTTAATAGCCTTATTTGCTCTGTCGTAAATATCATCGGCAGTTTTAGCATTAAGAGGAGTATCAATACCAAAATAACGCTGAAGCTCAATGTGTGCCCAATGATAAAGAGGATTTCCGATACAATACTGGAGAGTATAAGCAAATTTTTCAAACTTTTCTCTCGGAGAAGCATCGCCTGTACAATACTTTTCATCAACACCGCAGCTTCTCATTGCTCTCCACTTATAATGGTCGCCTGAAAGCCAAAGCTCCGATATACTCTCAGGAGATTTATTTTCGCAAATCTCTTTCGGACTTAAATGGCAGTGGTAATCGCAGATAGGCATATTCTCTGCATATTCGTGAAACAGCTTTTTCGCTGTTTCGGTTTCAAGAAGAAAATCCTTATCTAAAAAATTTTTCATATCATCGCTCCTTTTTACACAAATTATAAACCCTGAATGGATATATTTCAATATAAAATATTGCAATAAATATTAAATTATTGTAATATAAATTTATACAAATTGATTAACATTTTCTATGTTTGGTTAATTATGTAAATTTGAAAAAGGAGATATGGTAAATTTATGAAGTATGAAATTAAAGGCTCGCCCTTTCCTGTAGCAATATGCTATCTTGAAAACGGAGAGCAAATGATTACAGAGGGCGGCGGAATGTCATGGATGAGTCCTAATATGGAAATGGAAACAACCACCAACGGTGGCATCGGTAAGGCTATCGGAAGAATGTTTTCAAACGATAAAATGTTCCAAAACCGTTACACCTGCAAAGGCTCAAACGGAATGATTGCATTTGCATCCTGCTTCCCC
The DNA here is from genome assembly GCA_051892435.1 of Eubacterium sp. Lineage (GTDB taxonomy): Bacteria > Bacillota > Clostridia > Oscillospirales > Acutalibacteraceae > Eubacterium_R. Next base: position 4,889 of record JBJFGE010000054.1, on the reverse strand, counting down.
GGAGATATCAAGGCTATTGAGGTAAATCCCGGTGATGAATACATATGTGCTAAAAGCTCCTTCCTTGCTTCAACCCCGGGAGTTGATATGTCCGTATTTTTCAGAAAAAAGCTTGGTGCAGGCTTATTCGGCGGTGAAGGCTTCATTATGCAGAAATTCACGGGACAGGGCTTACTGTTTATTGAAATCGACGGAACACCTGTTGAATATGAGCTTCAGGCAGGAGAGAAAATGCTCATAGATACAGGTCATCTTGTTATGATGAGTGCAAGCTGTAAAATGGATATACAATCCGTTAAGGGTGTTAAAAATGTTCTTTTCGGCGGAGAAGGACTTTTCAATACTGTTCTTGAGGGACCCGGTAAGGTTGTTCTCCAGTCTATGCCTATTTCAAATCTTGCAGGAACCTTGGCAAAATACATTCCGACCTCAGGCGGTAACGGCGGTTGAAATGCTGACAGCACTGATAATACAACTTCCATGATGGGTGATGTTGTGGGAGATATTGTTGGTGGACTGTTTAAGTAAATTAAAAGACTCTGTGCGAAAAGCACAGAGTCTTTTAGCGTGTAGAAAAAAATTTACAGATTTCTACACGCCGGCAAACTTCGAGAAATGGAACTGAATTTCGTTTTCTTGCGAGTGGGTGCTGTAAATAAAGCGGGCTTGCATTGCAAGCCCCTACGAGTAATTTCTCTATTATACATACTATGGCGTGGTTCAGACCACTTTATCGACAGTCTGACAGGTTGGCTTATGCCGACCTGTTTCTATTTGAAAGCGGAATAACAACATCTGCCGTCTTTGCCACATCAGGAGAATGGGTTACTATAATTATGCACTTTTCCTCATTGTATGCAAGCTCCTTAAAAATCCGCATTATTTCATTTTGCGTTTCAACATCAAGGTTACCTGTAGGCTCATCTGCAAGAATAATTCTTGGGTTATAGGAAATTGCTCTTGCAATAGCCACTCTCTGTTGTTGACCGCCTGACAGCTTTAATACACGTCTGTTCGCTTCATCCTCATTGAGTCCAACCTTTTTCAGCAAATCCAAAGCGTATTGCTTCTTTTCCTTATTTTTTGTCTTTGCAATATCCATTGACAGCATAACATTTTCTATTGCAGTCAATTTAGGCAAAAGGTTAAAGCTTTGAAAAACTACTCCAACCTCCTTGCTTCGATAATCATATTTATTCATCTTGGTTATATCAACATTATCAACATAAATCTTGCCCTCGGTAGGCTCACATAAGCCTGACAGCACAGATAATAAGGTTGTTTTTCCAGCACCCGATTTGCCTGTTATTGCATATATTTTACCTGACTCAAAATCATAGTTGATATTCTTTAAAACCATTTTGTCTGCTTTGGAATATGCAAATCCCATATTTTCCAGTCTTAATACACTCATAGTTAATCCCTTTCCGAAAGTATTTTAAGTGGGTTATAACGCATTATGAAAACCACTGCAAACAGGCTTGAAATCAATGTCAGCAGTATTGCGATTACAAAAAGCTCTAAAATAACATTTATATTTGTTGCAGAGTTTACCTCACTGATATACTCAACACCTCGTCCTTTAAGTGAATTATTCTGCTGAGGCGGATTTTGCATATCAGTTCCCCCTCTTCCGAAGCTTTCATTTTGATTTGCTGTCTGCTCTGCCTGTGCTTCAATTTGATTTTCCAAAAGTGCGTTTGTAACAGGTACCGAGGTTGGCGTACCAATCATTACACCTACCAGCATTGCAATTATTGTTACGGTGAATATTTCTGTAACAAACTGTGCCGCAACCTTATGCTTTTTCATACCGATAGCAGTCATAACACCGATTTCATATTTTCGTTCACGAACATTAAAAATATTCAATACAACAAGAATTATTCCGCCGATTGCAAGAACAACGATTAAGAAATATGTGGCAAATTTGCTGAGATTATCAAGCGGAACAAGGCTTTGCTTGTATTGTTCAACATCTGCTGATGAAATGACGTATTCCTCGGCAAGACCGAGCTCTCTGGCCTGATTTTCAAAGGCCTCATAGCCTTCAACATCCTCAAAGCAATAGGTTGCATTCGTTTGAACAGCAAGTGCGGTATCCTCATTTGAACTGCTTTCAAGCGATGAAATAATCTTATTGAGGGCATTATAGCTCATATAGATTTGATTTGCAGGATCAGATGAGGCTGAAAATTTCATTGAACTTGTATCTGCTTCGGCATTAGTTGTATATGTTCCGACAACCTTTATGTCAAAGCTTTCATCTTCATCATTTGGATTAAGCAATGTTATTGTATCGCCCACTGAAATATTATTTAAAATCGCAAGCTCATCACTGATAATACACTCATTATTTTCTGTTGCTTCTTCAAATATTGAGCCGTTACTGATAGAATTTGTACCTGAAACAAAATCAGTCATCGCCTTTTCATTACTATATCCTACAACGGTAAAGTCGCCCTGCGTTCCCATAAAGCTTCCTCTGCCGCCGTTCATTTTTCCAAACTGCTCGGGGCTTTCTTCATCGGTTGCAGCTTCTTCATTAGAATTAACAGCCTCTAAATCGTCATTTCCGTTAACGGAAACCGAGCCTGAATAATAGAAATCACTTACACTTTCTGCATTGGCATACTTTTCATATTCCTCAAGTGATAAGCCCTGTTGAGATCCTTGGATAGCCTCCTTCATAGCAGATTTATCAAAGGTACCGCTTTCATCATCGCTCATATTTTTCATCATAACTGATTTTCTGTCGTACGAGATTGCAGCTGTTACCGACAGATTTGAAATTGCCTCTGTCTTTGCTGTTTTCGCCGCCTCACGAATTGATAGTGAAACACAGGTGCTAAATGCAATCACAACGACAATTATTCCGATTAGAATGTTTCTTCCTTTGGAACGATTTATGCTTCTAAATGCATTTTTAAAAATAAACATACTTGCCCTCCGTTTGTTCTGATGCTTCCATTTTAATCAATTTTTTTAAATGCTATTTTACCAAACAATAAATATTCACGAAAGTTTTTTTAAATGAAATATAAATAATAGACCTTATGTCTATCAAAGAAATATCTATCTTTTTTCTTGACTTTTAATTCTGTGGGTTATTGATGAAGGGTGATTTCTTCCCCAAAGGACATACACGATAACAGACACAATATTTGCAATGGCAATAACGGCAAACATTTTGTTATAGCCTACTGCGTCAATAAGTGTACCTGCTATACCTCCTCCGAGGCCTATACCTATATCGTATGCACAAAGAAAGGTTGAATTGGCAGCACCTCTTCTTTCGGGAGGAGAAATGCTTACAGCCATTGCCTGAAGAGCAGGCTCTACACCTCCGAAAGCATAGCCTGAAAGTGCCGCAGAAATTAAGAACGTTACATTATTGGGAATTAATGCAAGAAGCAAAAGAGCCACAAGCATGCAGGCATTACATGTATATACAAATATCGCCTCTCCCTTATTATCCGCAACCTTTCCTATGGTAATCCTTGTTAGGAAAAGCATAACAGCCATTATCGTAAAATAAAGTCCGCCCGAAAGGGTGATTGCATCGCTCTCTGATACAAATTTAAGAGTGTAGTTTTCAAGAGCACCGTACGTCAAAAGAAATATCAAAACCACCAGAGATGCAGGACAGGCATCCTTATCTATCAGTGATTTAAAGGAAAGTGACTTTTTTCCGATATTAAGCTTTGGCGTTTTAAGAAATGCAAAAAGCACAAGAGATATTATCATTATTCCTGTTGCAATGAAGAACAAAAGCGTAAAGCTCTTTTTCATCAGCATTTCGCCGATTGCAGGGGCACAGGCAGTTGCAAGGGCTGTTGCCATTCCGAACATTCCCATACCCTCGGAAAATCTCTCTTTAGGTATAATATCTGTTGTAATAGTTGATGTTGATGTATTTGAGCAAGCAAGAGAAACACCGTGAAGCATACGAAATGCAACGGCAAGTGCTATTGAAGAAAGTGCTGTGTACACGAGAAGATATCCCATAGGCATCAATGCCATACCAATCAATCCGACAAGAAGAATTATCTTTCTCTTTCCGTTGTCAAGCATCCAGCCGACAAATGGTCTGCATACTACGGCAACCAGGGAAAACACCGTGGCACAAACACCTGAAACCGTATCCGAATATCCTAAATAGGATATAAAAAACGGAAAGGTCGACAAAATCATCAGGTGATTTAAAAATACAAGAAAATTTATAATTATTACGAATACAAAATCCTTTGTCCAAAGCTTTACATGCTTTTTTTCACTACTCATTATTATCCTCCTTAAAAGCAAGCTCCTTATTTTTATTTCTGAAAATCAAATTGAATATTGCCCTTGTCAGTCCCGACGCCGCAAACATATTCCAGAAAAACGCCATCGGGAAGTTTTTAATAACAGTTCCCACCCATATTGCAGGCAAATTATATATCGGTGCTCCGCCTAAAATGACATTAAACAGAATTGATGCAACCAAGCTCATTGTAGGGCACATTATCGCTACTGTTCCCGCCTGTCGCATCAATCGGCAAAAATAGGGATTGTCCTTTTCGGGATTACAGTATTTATCGGCAAATTTTGCTCCGATTTTATTCCCCCACAAATTTGAGAATATGAACACAAAGAGTCCCATATAAAGTGCTTCCTTGAAGGCTTCCCAAAACACAATATTCGTCATACTGCTGAATGAGCCGTTTTTCAAATTAAAGCCCATTTTTATTGCGACATTGTAAACCTCCATTCCGTATGCCATAATATACGACATTAACAATCCGAACACAACGCCTTGAAATTTTGTCCTTGGCATCTAAAATATCATCTCCTTAAAAATCATAACCACTAGTAAACTAGTGGTTTGCACAGACCCTAGAAGGGTCGCC
>JBJFGE010000053.1:85898-100402 GCA_051892435.1 Eubacterium sp. | reverse complement strand
ATTCAATTTATCTGTATGACGATAAAATGGTTATCACTTTTAATTACAGTGAAGGTACGGAAACAATTACATTTGATGAAATCAATGCGATTAACACAATGTCAGCTCGCTCGGATTTAACTTCATCCGCTGCGCCAAAAAAGCCTTGAAATCCCTTTATTAACGGGGTTTCAAGGCTTTTTCTTTATATCGAATTTTGTGAAAGGCTATTGACTAAATTCTGCATTTCCTGTTTGGAATTTACGCTATGAGATTTATTTATTATTTCAGCCTTCTGAGCCTCCGACATCATTTCAAAGCGTTTCATTGCAGGCTCATTTTGAGCAAGCGCCATACCGAAGCCAAGGGGTAAATCAATCTTGTCCATATTATCACCTCGGTATAGTTTTACCGAAAATATTAATTTTATTTCTTGTTTTCAATTTCCAGCTTATCGCCGAAATAAACCGTCTGTGAGCTAAACGCAAGCTCAATATCGCTTTTATCTGCAAAGCTTTTAATGTCTGAATTTAAGCGACTTTTAAACTCCTGATATTCTGAATATACAGTAGTTGTTGTATAAAAGAAAATATTAATTTCAAGAGCGTGAGTACCGTAATTAAGGAAATTAACTCTTATATCGTCCTTGATTACATTTTCGTACTTTGAAATAAGCTCTTTTAAATCCGCGCAGAATTTTTCAACCTCGTCGCCGCTATGCTTATAATTTATCCACAGAGTTTCATTAAAAGAACGCTTATCCATTTTTGAAAAATTAACTACTGCGGCATTTGCAATAGTAGTATTAGGATAAACCTTTTCGCTGCCGTCAACCATACGCAGTCTTGTTGTACGTATTCTGATATCCTCAACTGTACCGATTTCTCCGTCAAGCTCGATTGAATCGTCAACCTCAAAGGGCTTATCAAAAATAATTATAAAGCCCGAAAGGAGATTTTCAACGGTATCCTTACAGGCAAATGCAACGGCAACACCGCCGATACCGAGAGCTGCAAAAATTCTTGTGGCAGAAATTCCAAACTGCTCCAAAACAAGCAAAACTGCAATAACTGCAACCAAGCCTCTTGCAAAATTACTGATAAAGGTTACGGCAGTTTTTTTAGTTTTTGAGTCGTCGCCTTTTAACATAAAAGAAAAGTCGCTGCCTATAAAATTGATTGCAAACCAGGCAGTTGAAATAATCAGTCCCAGCTTCACAATTAGCAAAAGCTGACTTCTGATTTCCCCTGTGGGAGCAATAATTTCCGAGGAGATGTAAACTCCCAAAACTACTGCAAAAAATGAAAACGGACGTGTTAAGCTCTCTCTAAGAGCAGTTCTTGCCTTTTCACTTTTTCTAAAAGCCGTTATGCCGAATATATTGACAACTACCTTTGATATCTGTTTTCTGAAAACTGTAAAAATCAAAAAGACTGCCAAGCCTATGATAAGTCTCAGCAGCATTTCCTTTTCATTTTCAACGCCTTCAATGGAGCTTGCAAGCTTACTTAAAACAGAATCAAGCTTTTCCTGCATAAGAATCACCTCATTGAATCTATAGTTGAATTATACAATATTTTGCTTATTTAATCAAGCACCTGATAATATGCGGAAAAATTATTGAGCTTTTGCTCAAATTTATCCTTTGGCTGTTCCTTAGGAACTTCAATAGGATATTTGCCTGTAAAGCAACCGTCACAAAATCCGCAATCGGAATTTTCTGCAAGCTGATGAGTTGCAGCAAGTGAAAGATAAGCAAGACTGTCAACATCGATTTCCTTTGCTATTTCCTCAATTGTATCAAACTGACAGGCAATAAGATTTTCCTGAGAATCAACATCTGTGCCAAAAAAACAAGGGTATTTAAAAGGCGGAGACGAAATTCTCATATGAACCTCAGATGCACCTGCTTCTCTTAAAAGTCCCACAATTCTTGCACTTGTTGTACCTCTGACAATAGAGTCGTCAATCATTATTACTCTTTTTCCCTTGATATTTTCTTTAACAACATTAAGCTTAATTCTTACTGCGTCGTTACGCTGTCCCTGAGTGGGTTGAATAAAGCTTCTGCCGATATATCGGTTTTTGATAAAGCCGATTCCGTAAGGAATACCGCTTTCATTAGCATAACCTAATGCGGCATCAAGTCCCGAATCGGGCACACCTATTACTATATCGGCGTCAACAGGACTTTCCTTTGCAAGAAATGCACCTGCCCTCATTCTTGCGTGCTGAACTGAGGAGCCTTCAATTACCGAATCGGGGCGGGCAAAATAAATGTACTCAAATACGCAGATGTTACCCTTACTCTTACAGTGAGTAGTAATTGATTTCACTCCGTCAGTGCCGATAACAACGATCTCTCCAGGTTTAATATCCCTTACAAATTCTGCTCCGAGAGTATCAAAAGCACAAGACTCTGAAGATACAATCCAAGCTCCGCCTGCTGTTTTGCCGAGGCAAAGAGGTCTGAAGCCATTGGGGTCACGAAAAGCAATCAACTTTGTTGCAGTCATAACAATGCAGGAATATGCACCCTTTAGGTCACACATAACCTTTTCAATCGCCTCTTCTGTGCTTTTGCTGGTAAGACGTTGTGATACAATTGAATATGCTATAGACTCGGTATCAGATGTGCCGTGGAATATAGCACCGCCAAGTTCAAATTTCTTCCTGAGGTCGGGAGCATTTACAAGGTTACCGTTATGAGCAACTGCAAGATTACCCTTAATATGACGGATTACAAGAGGCTGAATATTATTTACACTTTTTCCCCCTGTTGTAGAATAGCGAACATGACCGATTGCCATATTTCCTGTTCCCAAAAGCTCCAGCTTTTCCTTTGAAAATACATCAGGAACAAGTCCGTCACCCTTATGATGTCGAAAAACGCCGTCGTCATTTACTGCGATACCACAGCTTTCCTGCCCTCTGTGCTGAAGTGCATAAAGTGCAAGATATGCAGACTGAGCAACATAGGTGGTTTCGTTTTCAAAAATACCGAATACTCCGCATTCCTCATGAAGATTGTTAAACATACCTAATTCTCCTGACTGATTATTCTTCTCCGTTCCAGCAGTATGTACAGAGCTTGTCCGCACCGATACCTACGGAATTAATCATATCGTCAAGTCGATGATAGCGAAGAGAGGTAAAGTGAAGCTTTTCGCAGATTTTATCAACCATCTGCTGATATTTTTCACTGTTAGGGTCAGTATACTCCTTAAGAGTTTTATCATCCGGAGTACCGCCCTCGAGCTCCTCTATAACACGTCTTGTGATAAGCTCCATTTCAGAGGTGGAACGTGAGAAATTAAGATATTTACAGCCGAACAACAACGGTGGACATGCAGGACGGATATGTACCTCCTTAGCTCCGCTTGAATAGAGAAATTCAGTTGTTTCTCTAAGCTGAGTGCCACGTACTATTGAATCGTCTATAAGAAGAAGTGATTTACCGTCGATTAAATCGTGAATTGGAATCAGCTTCATTTTTGCAATAAGATTTCTTTTACTCTGATGTGTGGGCATAAATGAACGAGGCCAAGTAGGAGTATACTTTACAAAGGGTCTTGAAAAAGGAACTCCCGACTCATTGGCATAGCCGATTGCGTGGGCAATTCCGGAATCGGGAACGCCTGCAACTATATCCGGCTTTACGTTGTCACGCTTTGCAAGAGCCTGTCCGCAGTTATATCTCATTTTTTCTACACTGATGCCCTCATATGATGATGACGGATAACCGTAGTAAATCCACAGGAATGTGCAGATTTTCATTTTATCTCCCGGAGTAACAAGAGTTTTAACGCTTTCACCGTCAAATACAACAACCTCACCGGGACCTAATTCCTTATAGTCATCATACCCGAGGTTAAGATAAGCAAAGCTTTCAAAGCAGGCACAGTATGAGCCCTCCTTATGACCTAATACAACAGGAGTTCTGCCGTACTTATCCCTTGCGGCATATACGCCCTTATCTGTAAGAACAAGAAGACTTAATGAACCGTCTACTATATCAAGAGCATATTTAATACCCTCGATCAAATTTTCCTTTTGGTTGATTATTGATGCAACAAGCTCTGTCGGGTTAATATCACCGTTGCTCATTTCAAAGAAATGTGTTTTACCGTCAATAAGCTTTTGAGCAATTTCGTCAATATTATTGATTTTACCTACTGTTGTAACGGCAAATGTTCCGTGATGTGAACGAACAAGGATAGGCTGAGCCTCAAAGTCAGATATACAGCCTATACCGAAATTGCCCTGCATTGAGCTTGACTCACTTGCAAATTTAGTTCTGAAAGGTGCATTTTCAATATTATGTATCGCCTTGTCAAAACCGTTTTCATTACCGTAAACAGCCATACCCGCTCTTCTTGTACCAAGATGTGAATGATAGTCGACTCCGTAGAATAAATCAAATACGCAGTCCTCTTTTGACGCTACGCCGAAAAATCCGCCCATAGTTTTCCCTCTCTGAAATAATCTGTATAATTTATGAGTTAATATAATTATATCAAAATATGCATAAATGACAAGTAAAACGCAAATAGAAAATATAAAACCGCAACGGAAATTTTTTAGTTATTTTTACAAAAAGGGAACGCTCCGACAGCTTTTTCAGGCCCGGAGTGTTCCCTTGCTTTTTAGTTTGGTGTATAGAGATTTGCATAAGGTCTTGACGTAGCAGGAACAAGCTTTTTAAACGGCTTTGACATCACATTGTCAAAATCCACGTCAAAATGCTTGCAATACTTCTTTACATAGCCCTCGAGCTCTTTTTTATCTGCTTCGTCGAGATTTGTAATTTTGATATTTGCAGAAAGATTTTCCTTTGGGAAATTACCTCTGACAAAAATCTTACCGCCATGCATACCTGATGCACAGTGAGTACCGAAAAGCTTTTCTCCCCTCTTCATATCAAGTCCGAGAAGAACGATAGTGCCCCCTGCCATATACTCGCCCAAAAATGATCCGGCATTTTTACCTATAACAAGAACAGGTCGCATCTGTCGAAATTCCTTCATATGAATACCGCCACGACATGCAACATTGTCACGAATATAAATCTGACCGTCACGCATACCATATCCCATAGCGTCACCCGAATGACCGTGAACAACAATTTCACCGCCGTTCATAGTATTTCCTACAGCATCCTGACAGTTACCGTAAACGATTACCTTACCTCCATTGAGGTAGCATGCCATATCGTTACCCGGCGTACCGTAAACCTCAATGGTTTTATCTGCATCAAGGGCACAGCCGATATATCTCTGACCGTTTACATCCTTGACAATAACCTTTTTACGCTTTTCAAGCTCTTTTTTGATTTCCTCATTTACTTTTTCGTAACGGGTAAGTCCTGCTTCAATTGTCATATTTGAACTCCCCCTCTCAGCTTTGTAATTCTTGTTTCCCTGTCAAACATAAATACTGACGGGTCATCCATAATATCGCCCTGCAAGGTGTCAAGGCTTACTCTGTTTGAAATGAGATTTGTATACATTCCTGCATTTACACTTGAATTTATAAGAACATATCCAACGAGCTTATCGCCCTCAAAAACAAGCCTTTTGTATGCATCTCCATCGGTTTTGATTTTATCTGTATACCGCTCACCCTGTGCATTTATAAGACCACAGGTGCAAATTCTAAGACCGAAAAAGTCAATGGCATTTACTGAATATGTGCCGTCAACTACAAGGTCACCGCCTGCCATTTGAGTACCTGCAACAGTTCCCTGCTGTACTGCATTTGGCCAAAGGGCAATAATCTTTTTTGAACCGTCGAGCATATCCTCAGAAACACAGCAGTCTCCTGCTGCATAAATATCCCTATCGCTTGTCTGCATTGTATGAATATCTGTAACAATACCTCTGTTTACATCAAGACTTGATTTTTCAGCAAGCTCTGTCTGCGGTCTTACACCAACTGCTAAAATCAAAAGGTCACAGCTTAATTTTTTGCCATCCTTGAGAACAACAGACGTAATCTGCTTTCCCTTTGAAACAGCCTTTGTAACAGTATTACCAAGGTGAAATTTTATACCGTTATTTTCAAGGTGCTTTTTAACCTGCTTTGCAGAAACGGTGTCAAGAATTGACGGAAGAACTCTTGGAGAAAGCTCCACAACGTCTACGCTTTTGCAAACCTTAACGAGTCCCTCAGCGGCTTTCATACCGATAAGTCCTGCACCGATAACGACTGCCTTTGTATCTTTATTTGCAAGCTTTTTAACTTCCTTAGTAGACGCTAAATCAAGAAATGTTAAAGCATTTGTCTTTCCCTCAACATTTTCCATAGGGGGTACAAATGGCTTTGAGCCTGTGCAAAGGCAAAGCTTATCGTATGGATAGCTTTTTCTTCCTGCCTTTACAACCTTCTTATCTCTGTCAATTGAGGTTACCTTTGAAGAAGTAACGACATCAATATTTAAGGACTTATAATGTGAGCCCTTACGAAGATACATATCGCTTTCCTTAACCCTGCCCTTGAGATAATAGCTGATTTCAGGACGGGAATAAGGAAGATAAGCCTCCTCTGTTAAGATTGTAATACTGCCCTTTTCGTCATTTTTTCTGATAGCCTCTGCTGTGGCAAGACCTGCCGCAGAAGCACCGATAATAACATATTTCATTACTTAGCACCTCCTGCTTCAAGCCAAACAAGTGCTCTGTTTGGACAGTTTTTAACGCAGGCCGGCTCTTCCCCGCCGCACAAATCACATTTAAAAGCAATATTTCCCTGCTTAATACAGCCGATAGGACATACTGCAAGGCAGGTCATACAGCCTATACACTTATCCTCATTTACGGAAACTATGCCTGTTTTTTTATCCTTTGTCATTGCTCCTGTAATACAAGCCTTAACACAGGCAGGATCATCACAATGACGGCAGTTTACAGCAACGGAAGCAACCCTATCACCGTAAACGGAAATTCTGTTTACAGGAGCAGGCTCTTCTTCCTTATATGCCTTAACTATATCCTTTGATTTTGAATGAGCTGTTTTGCAATAAACCTCGCAAAGACGGCAGTTAATGCAAAGCTCTTCTCTTGCGAAAACCTTTTTCATATGACTACCTCCTTATTCTCCTGCGTGCTTAATACCAAGTATGCTAAGCTCTCTGTCTGTAAGTCCTATGCCTCTGAGCATAAGTCTGTTACCTCTGAGTGAATCAACAGAGTTAATGCCCATACCGCCCATAATCTCTTTAATCTCATGATTCCAAGCGTCAATAAGATTCATTACCCTCTTATATGCAATTTCAGGATTGAGACGTCTTGTAAGGTCAGGTCTTTGAGTTGCAATACCCCAGTTACATTTACCTGTATTACAGGTCTGACACATATGACAACCCATAGCAATAAGCGGAGCAGATGCAACATAGCAAGCGTCTGCACCTAAGGCAATAGCCTTTACTATATCTGATGAGCAACGGAATGAGCCTGCCGCAACAAGAGAAACCGTTGAACGAATACCCTCGTCACGAAGTCTTTGGTCAGCAGCTGCAAGTGCAAGCTCAACAGGAATACCGACATTATCACGAATACGTGTAGGAGCGGCACCTGTACCGCCTCTAAAGCCGTCAATAACTACAATATCCGCACCGGCTCTTGCACAGCCTGATGCTATTGCCGCAACATTGTGAACTGCCGCAATTTTAACTGAAACAGGCTTTTCATTATTAGTAGCCTGCTTGAGTGACCAAATAAGCTGACGCAAATCCTCGATAGAATAAATATCGTGGTGAGGTGCAGGAGAAATCGCATCTGAACCCTCAGGAATCATACGGGCATTCGAAACCTCGACATTTACCTTTTCACCGGGAAGGTGTCCGCCAATACCCGGCTTTGCACCCTGACCGATTTTAATTTCAACAAATTTTGAATTATTAAGGTATTCTTTATTAACGCCGAAACGTCCCGAAGCAACCTGAACAACTGCCCATTGTCCGTAATCATTCAAGTCAGGATGAAGTCCGCCCTCACCTGTGTTAAACAGCGTACCAAGCTCCTTTGCCGCCATTGCAAGAGATTTCTGAGCATTTAGTGAAATTGAACCGAAGCTCATTGCAGAAAACATTATAGGTGTTTCAAGCATAACCTGCGGAGGCATTTTTGTTATTGACTTACCCTTTTTCTCAACCTCAAGCTTTTCAGGCTTGCGTCCTAAAATTGTTCTGATTTCCATTGGCTCACGAAGTGGGTCAATAGAGGGATTAGTTACCTGTGACGCATTGAGAAGGATTTTATCCCAATAAATCGGATAAGGCTTTGGATTTCCCATTGCAGAAAGAAGCACCGAGCCTGTTTCAGCCTGACGGCAGATTTCCTGCTGGTACAGTGGAGTCCAGTTTGCATTATCTCTGTAATCGCATACATATTTTTCTATACGAAGTGCACCTGTGGGACAGAGGTCAACGCATCTGTGACAGGCAACACAATCTTGTGAATTTACACGAACTGTTTTTCCGTCGTCGTCAAAAAAGTGACATTCGTTTGAGCACTGTCTCACACAGCAACCGCAGTTAATGCAAAGCTCCTTATCTCTGACAACGGTAAATTTTCTCGGAATATAATTTATCATCAGTCGTTTTCCTCCTCTTCATCAATTTCAAGAGGTATAAAGACAGGCTCTGCACCTGATACTGACCAAACCTTTTCAGGATCGGGACATATTATTCTGATTGCAGATTCCTCTGATGCAAAATACGCTCTGTTTCCTTTAGTTGCGGCAGTAAGAGAACGAAGCTTCAGTCTGTCGTTAATGGCAAGAAGTCCTTTGTTAGAGCCAAGAATTACAGAGAAAGGACCGTTTACCAAAGCACCGTTATAAATTGAACGAAGATTTGTAAAATACTCTTTTCTTTCGTCGTCCATTCTGTCGATTTCTTCCCATTCAGGTGCAGTAAGAACATCTGCAGCAACCTCAATAGGAAGATTGTGATGACGCAAAAGATGGTCGAACAAATACGTGATAACCTCTGTATCAGTCTGCATTGTACAGATATATCCAAACTGCTCAATATAACGGCGGTTTGCATCATAAGAAGAAATTTCACCATTATGAACTATTGACCAGTCAAGGATATTAAACGGGTGAGAACCTCCCCACCAGCCGGGTGTATTAGTCGGAAATCTTCCGTGTGCTGTCCAAATATATGCTTCATACTGGTCAAGCATATAAAATTCTCCTACATCCTCAGGATATCCAACCGCTTTAAAGCAGCCCATATTCTTTCCGCTTGAAAAAATATAAGCTCCCTCAATTTCGTTATTTACCTTTGTTACGCACTGTGCAACATATTCCAGCTCATCAAGTCTTGCATCCTTCATACGAACACGGTTAGCTTTGCCGAAATATCTCCAAATGTCAGGACCCTTTTCGATGCTTGCAACCTGCTTTGTAGGAATTCTTTCAGCTACATCAATATTGAAATGTCTGAACAAAAAATCCTCGCATTGCTTTCTTGCCTCAGTAGTATCGAAGAACACGTGAATTGCATACTGGTCCTTGTGCTCAGGATAAATACCGTAAGCCGCAAAGCCACCACCCAAGCCATTTGACCTGTCGTGCATAAGTGCTATTGACTTTATAATTTCAGAGCCGTTAATTCTATTGCCTTTTCTATCTATAATTGCAGCAATGGCACAGCCTGACGGGATTCTGATTTCTCCCTCTTTTAACATATTCATCTCTCCTTAAAAAATGTCTGTAAAAAGAGTTGCATATTTAATATGCTATCTAAATTTTACACCAACACATAGACAACAGTCAATTATAGCGATTAGAGAAAATAATATGATTTTTTGCGGTTTTTATGTATAATTTCACATAATAACTTATAATTTTTACATATTTATACATTTTATTGTGAATATTAACGTATATTTATAAATAATTCCATTTGTGGAATTATATGCAAAAAACGCCGTGAAGCAAGTCCACGGCATTTTCTGTTTTGATTATAGTTATGGCAATTAATCAAAACCTATTTGTCTTTTATTATCAAACGTCGTCTTCGCCCTGAAGAGCATCATATCCATGCTCACCTGTACGAACCTTAACTACGTCCTCAACATCATATACGAAGATTTTACCGTCGCCGATATTACCTGTATAAAGCACCTTACGTGCTGTATCAATAACTGTTGAAACCGGAACAGCAGAAACAACCATTTCAAGCTTCATCTTAGGATTAAGGCTCATTTCTTCAATCTCAACACCACGGTACTTTCTGATATGGCCCTTTTGAGTTCCGCATCCCATTACATTTGTAACAGTCATACCTGTTACACCGATTGAGTTCATAGATTCCTTGATTTCTTCAAACTTTGCAGGATTGAAAATCATTACTACCTTTGAAAGCTTTGCTTCTGTATTTGTTGTATATGTTTCAACAGGAACTGCCTTTTCAACTGAAACAGCAGGTGTTGCAGGAGCAGAAACTGTTGCCGGGGATATAACATCAGGAGTGAATCCCGGCTGCATAAAGTCAGCATATGCTGATGGAAGATTATGCTCTGTTGCATCAAGGCCCTTGATTTCCTCTTCAGCTGAAACACGAAGTCCGATAGTTTTCTTAATAACTGTGAACACAATAGTCATTGTTACTATGGTCCAAGCGGCAACTGCTGCAAAGCCCATAAGCTGAATACCAAGCTGCTTGAATCCTCCGCCGTAGAAGAGGCCCTTGTCTACTCCGTCCATACCGGTCGAGAAAAGACCTACAGCGATTGTACCCCAAATACCGTTTACACAGTGAACCGCAACAGCACCTACCGGGTCATCAATTTTGAGTTTCTTATCAATAACCTCTACTGCAATTACTACAAGGATACCTGAAACAGCACCGATTATCATTGAACCGAAAGCATCTACGCAGTCACATGGAGCAGTAATTGCAACCAAGCCTGCAAGTGATGCATTAAGTGACATTGAAACATCAGGCTTACCGTCTTTAATCCAAGTGAAAATCATTGTTACTACAGTAGCTACTGCAGGTGCAAGAGTTGTTGTTAAGAAAATTGATGCAAGAGAATCTGTTGAGGTTGCGGCAGCACCGTTGAAGCCGTACCAACCAAACCAAAGGATAAATACACCAAGAGCACCTAATGTAAGTGAGTGACCCGGAATAGCCTTTGCAACCTTTTTGCCTGTTTTCTTGTCTATCTTATACTTACCAATACGTGGTCCGAGCATTGCTGCACCGATTAATGCGGCAATTCCGCCAACCATATGAATTGCTGTTGAACCCGCAAAATCGTGAAAGCCTCTTACTGCAAGCCATCCGTTTGGATTCCAAATCCATCCTGCTTCAATCGGATAGACAACAGCTGAAATAACTGCTGAATAGATGCAGTAGGAAATGAATTTTGTACGCTCTGCCATAGCACCTGATACGATTGTAGCCGCTGTTGCACAGAACACAAGGTTAAATACAAAGCTGGACCAATTTTCTGCATTGCCTGCGTAATCTGTAAGAAGTCCAAGGGTTGGCATACCTACAAGACCACCGAGGCACTCCTCGCCCATCATCAGACCGAAGCCTAAAAGAATGAACATTACAGCACCGATGCAGAAGTCCATAAGGTTCTTCATAATGATATTACCTGCATTCTTAGCTCTGGTAAAGCCTGTTTCTACCATAGCAAATCCGCATTGCATAAAGAATACAAGCGCCGCACCTATGAGAAACCATATGGCGAAGGCTTCGCCGTCTACGATTTCTAAAATTGATTCAATACCCATAAAATTCTCCTCCTTGTAATGACAGATGATTTTTGCATCTGAAAAAATAGGTATGAAAAAGGGGTGACCGTATTACTACGGACACCCCTTTGTGTCAATCTTTTAAAAGGTTAAGCCGACACCGGCAAAGCCATTGCCGGCTTAACAAAATGGCATAAAGCCATAAGAGAGGGTTCGTTTGCGACCGCTGCCGGTGGCAGATGAAGGGAGCAATAAGAACTTAGTAGCGGTCTAAATTTTGAAGTGTGCTTTAGCATACGAACAAAATTTAGGACACCGCCCTGCGTTGACCTTTGCGACAATATACGCAACAACATACATTTACATCACAGACATATAACGCAGAATTCTATAATCAGTAAAATACTCCTCGGTCAAAACTCATTAATACACTCTAACGGTATTAATAATTAACCATATATCTATCAATTTCCCACTGAGAAACCTTTGTTCTGTAATCGTCCCACTCAGCCTTCTTACCTTCTGTGTAAGCCTTGAATACGTGATCACCGACTGTTTCCTTAACAAACGGATCAGCCTCTGATGCCTTAATAGCTTCCTCAAGTGAACCGGGGAGACACTCAATGCCCTTTTCCTCAAGCTCTTCATCTGAAAGCTCAAATACATTGTAATCAACTGCAGGAGCAGGCTCAAGACCTTTCTTGATACCATCAAGACCTGCTGCAAGACAAAGTGCCATTTCAAGATATGGGTTGCAGGTTGGGTCCGGACAACGAAGCTCTACACGAGTACCCATTCCTCTTGCTGCAGGAATACGAACAAGACAAGAACGGTTTGAAGCAGACCAAACGATATAAGTAGGAGCTTCATATCCGGGAACAAGTCTTTTGTAAGAGTTTACTGTTGGGTTTGAATATGCTGAAATACCCTTAATGTGTTTAAGAATACCTGCGATAAAGCTATGAGCTACCTTGCTGAGTCCATCGGGACTTTCAGGATCGTAGAAAGCATTTACAACCTTACCGTTTTCGTCAGTAGCTGTAAGTGACATATTTGTGTGCATACCGGAACCGTTGATGCCATAAATCGGCTTTGGCATAAATGTAGCATGAAGACCGTGCTTTGTAGCATAAGTCTTAACTACATGCTTGAAGGTCATAACTCTGTCCGCAGTTGTCATAACATCATCAAACTTAAAATCGATTTCGTGCTGGCCCTGTGCAACTTCGTGGTGAGAAGCCTCGATTGTATATCCCATCTCTTCAAGAGCAAGACAAATATCACGACGACAGTTTGAGCCTGTGTCAATTGGATTAAGGTCAAAATATCCTGCCTTGTCATTTGTCTCAAGCGTTGGAGTACCGTCCTCGTCAAGCTTAAAGAGGAAGAACTCACACTCAGGACCTACATTGAATGTATAGCCCATTTCTGCTGCCTCATCAATAACCTTCTGAAGCACATTTCTCGGGTCGCCGAGGAAAGGTGTTTTATTATCAGCACAATAAACAGAACAGATAAGACGTGCTGTCTGCGCATTCTGATGCTTTCTCCAAGGGAAAATTGTCCATGTATCATAATCAGGATGAAGATACATATCAGACTCATTGATTCTAACAAATCCATCGATTGATGAGCCGTCGAACATGCACTCGTTATCAAGTGCTTTTTCAAGCTGTGAGCTTGTGATTGCAACATTCTTCATAATACCAAATACGTCGGTAAATTGAAGTCTGATGAATTCTACGCCGTTTTCTTCAGCGCTTTTAAGGATGTCTTCCTTTGTGTACTTACCCATAGTAAATACTCCTCTCTTTTGTTAAAATAAAAATAGAGGGCACTCCGTTATCACGGAACGCCCTCGTTCTTAACTACAATGTCATTATACTGTTGCTAATTGCGATTGTCAACTTTTTTGTGTAATTTTGTCAATTATCTATCGTGAGCAAGGAGTCACTCTTAACCTTTTTGTGCAAATTATACATAGAATGCTATTTTATTTGGTTTTAACTGACTTAACCTTAGACCAAGAAGAATAAACCTTTGTTGATTTGCCGTTTACTTTAACGGTTTTATATGTACGAACACGAACATAATATGTCTTTTTTGATTTAAGGTTTTTAATTGTTGCTGATGTACTGCTTTTCTTTGCAGTTACATTTTTAACATTCTTCTTGAATTTCTTATCAGTTGAATACTGAATTTGATATCCGCTGATACTGCTAACCTTTTTCCAAGTAACCTTGAACTGCTTTTTGCCTTTTGTCAACTTGCTGATTGATGTTGACTTAGGCTTTTTAACTGTTGTTGCAGCTGTAGTAGTTGTTGTCTGTGCAGAATTGGTTGTTGTAGTTATATCATCAGAAACTTGTGTTGTTGTTTGCTGTGGTGCAGGAGCGGTTGTTGTAGTTATATCATCAGAAACTTGTGTTATTGGCTGTGTTGGTGCTTGGGTAGGTGCCTGTGTTGTTGGCTGTGTTGGTGCAGTAGTTGTTGTACCGGGAACAGGATCAGGTGGTGTAGGATCAACATAGTTCGGATTTGAAATACCGCAGTTCAAGCAAACAGGAGAGTTATTCCCAAAGTTATGACCTGTTGCATTAATACCTCTTCCGTATCCAATTAATTCTCCACAAGCAGAGCAAACAAAATCGCCTGTATATCCCATTCCAGTACAAGTTGCACTTTTAGCTCCTACAATCGTTGTTCCGGGATGTACTTTACATACAATTTTTACCTGAACATATGCTTTATGTCCTAAATATTCAACATAATATCCGTTATCTGAACCAAGTGTCCAGTGATTTTCA
>JBJFGE010000053.1:0-85798 GCA_051892435.1 Eubacterium sp. | reverse complement strand
AATAATACTCGTTTTCGTTATAATCAGTAGTTAAGTACCCATTTGTATTCTCAACGATAACTTTTTCTTCGGCAGGAGTGTAAGATATTGACGAAACCGGATTTTCGATTATCGTTACAGGAACATATGCTTTATGCCCTAAATATTCAACATAATATCCATTATCTAAACCAAGTGTCCAGTGATTTTCATACTGATCGTTATAATAGTTAATATCGTCCCAATCAATAATCTGACCGTCTTCACTTACAAACTGAGAATATCCTTCTTCATCATATCCATACACATAATCAACGACAGTTCCGTTTTTATATGTAACGGTAAGTTTATCTCCAAAATCGATACCGGTATAGTAATAATAATACTCGTTTTCGTTATAATCGGTAGTTAAGTACCCATTTGTATTCTCAACAATTACTTTTTCTTCAACAGGAGTGTAAGATATTGATGCAACATCATTTTCACCGGCATATGCATTCAAATTGAGGTATAGTCCTGTTGTAACACTAATCAACATTACAAAAGACAAAAATAAACTAATAACTTTTTTCATAAAAATACTCCTTTCTTGATTACGAAATTAAATTTGTAACCGACTATATTATTACAAATTTTTTCCATATTGTCAATAAATAAGCAGTCAATAAAAAAAATGAAAACCAATTGATAACAAATTAGAAGAATTTTGTAGTACATTATTTTATACTCAAAAACTCCTCGTCTATGACATCCTTACAAAGCTCGGTATAATATTCTACTGTACCGCCGCTTTGAGAATGTGACTCGGCAAGCTCGTTTGTATAATCTGCAAGCTTATATACATTAAACTTGAATTTGCCGTCTTCGCCTCTGTTATAGTGACAGACAATAGGAACAAATTTTGCAGAGCTGATTTCAATTTCTTCTCCGTGCTTTTCAACAGTAACCTGCGCCATACCGCCTAAAAGCTGGTCAAGCTCAATCTGATGAGAAATGAAATTACCTACGGAATAATAAACAAGCATTTTTTTGCCTGTTTCCTTATTTTCAACCCACTTAACAGGCTCAATAACATGAGGATGACAGCCAATAACAATATCAACTCCAAGGTCTGAAAACAGCTTTGTATATTCCTCTTGATAATCGGAAATATCGTGGCTGTTTTCCGTTCCCCAGTGAGGAAAAACTATAACTACGTCTGCATGCTCTCTTGCCTCAGTTATATCCTTTGTAACCTTTTCTTTTTCAAGAAGATTAACGCACCAAGGCTTGTCCTCAGGGAGAGAAATACCGTTTGTTCCATAGGTGTAATTCAGCATTGCAAAGGTAATACCGTTCTTCTCATAATAGGTAATCTGATTATAGGAATTTTCGTCGGCATTTACACCAAGCTGAACAACCTCTTTATGATTTGAGAAAAATTCAATTTCCTTTTCAATTCCCTGCCAACCCATATCCATAGTATGATTTGTAGCACAGTTGAAAATATCAAAGCCTGCATCAATAGCGGCTTCACCGATTTCCCAAGGGGAATTGAACACAGGATAGCCCGTATAATCAAAGGAGCTGCCGCCTAAAATGGTTTCCTGGTCAATTACTGCAATATCAAATTTTTCAACCTCAGGCTTTATATTTGCATACAGGGAGGTATAATCAAGAGAGCCGTCCTCCTGCTCACCTGCGGCAATAAGTGTATTATGAATAAGGTTATCACCAACCGCCATAAGAGTTACCTTTGAATTTTGAGGCTTTGTGCTTTCGGTCTGCTCCTCGTTTACAACAGAAACCTCGGTGGTTGCCGTAGGACTTTTTTCATCAGACTTTTTTGTAATATGACCGCTGACTGCAAGACTTACAATAACTAACACAGCCACAACTACGGGAATTACGAAGGAAAGTATCTTTTTATTCTTTTCAGGCAAAATATCACCCCATTAATCAATTTTTATTATTGTAGCATAATTTTATTATTAACACAATATACATTTTATATTGACAAAATATGGGTTCATACTTTATTATAAAATGGATAAAATATTACTAACACAAAGGTGGTTAAAAAATGCAAACAGTATTAATGTATGTGCTGTTTATAGTCGGTCTTGTTTTGATTATCAAGGGCGGAGACTGGTTTGTTGACAGTGCAAGCTGGATTGCCGAGGTGCTCGGTGTTCCTAAATTTGTTATCGGTGCAACTATCGTATCAATCGCTACTACATTACCTGAAATGATTGTTAGTATTCAGGCAACGGCAAAGGGTAATGTTGATATGGCGGCAGGTAATGCCATAGGCTCCGTTACGGCTAACACAGCTATGATTATGGGTATTTTCATTGTATGTATGCCATTTGCTATTAAGCGAAAGGAATTTACTCCAAAGGCTCTTATGATGTTTGCCGCTTCTGCTACACTTGTTCTCGGCTGTATCTTCACTACGAAGCAGTCACTGACATTTGAGGGCGAAACAAACGATTACTTTAGCCTTTCAACAATTGGCTTAATTGTTCTTATTGCAATATTCATTGCGTTCTTCATTGAGAACTTTATCTCTATGAAAAATGAACAAACACATATTGAGCCAAGTCCGAGCAATATCGGTCTTCAGGAGGAGGACGATATAGTTCCTTCAAAGGCAACAGCAACAGGTAAGGACTGGGCAAAGAACATTATTTTCTTCGTTCTCGGTGCTGCGGGTATTGTTGTTGGTGCAGATTTGCTTGTTGACTACGGAACACAGATTGCTCAAAGCCTTGGTATTCCTCAGAGAGTTATCAGCGTTGTCGCTATCGCTATCGGCACTTCTCTTCCGGAGCTTGTAACAACAATTACCGCTCTCAGAAAGAAGGTCGGTGCACTTTCAGTAGGTAACATTCTCGGTGCAAATATCATCGACCTGACTCTTATTCTTCCTATCTGCTCATTTGTTTCTATGGGTAAGGGCACAGGCGCTCTTGCAGTTTCAGTATCCTCTGTTACAATAGATATGATTGTTTGCCTTGCGGCAATAGCAGTTGCTATCTTCCCAACAATCATTACAAAGAAATTCAACAGATGGCAGGGCGTAGTTATGCTTGCAGGCTATGTGGGCTACGTTATTTCGGTTTTCGTTTGATTTACAATTGTATATTTCAAAAGGCTGTATCTTTTCAGATACAGCCTTTCATTTTGCAAAAAATTAGTGTTTATAGGGGTGTTACTGCAACAAACTTTCGTAGGGGCTTGCAGTGCAAGCCCGTTATAAGCGGGCGACCAATGGTCGCCCCTACGGTGATTTCTACAACAGCATCTCTACAAACTCGAATTTATATAATTAATAATCTTTTCTTTGCTGTTGTCAAGCTCATCGGAGATGACAAGAGATAAAATTTTTAATAGAATTTCTCCGATTTCTTTGCCCTTAAAGCCAAGAGAAATCAAATCATTTCCGTTAATGTCAAGGTCCCTGACAGTTAATGGCTCGCCCTCCTCAACTATCAGGTGTATCATTTTTTCGGTCTTTACAAGGTTTGAAAGCTCTTCCCCTGTCATTTCGGGATTTTGACCTAATTTATCGGCTCTTTTTACAGATACTAAATCAAGCAGTCTGTCCTCTCCAACCTCGGAAAGCCACTTCTTCACCTTTTTCCTGTCCGTTCCGATATGCATATCGTGAATGGGAATGAGAAACATTACTCTGTCATAAAGCTCATTTGAAATTTTAAATCTTTTCAAAACCTTTTCAGCCATTTCGGCACTGACTGCCTGATGACCTTTAAAGTGGTCTACACCCCTTTCATCGGTAGTTCTGACAAAAGGCTTGCCTATATCGTGAAGAAGCATTGTAAGACGTAATGCCAAATCCTTTGGTGACTGCTCAACTGTTTTACAGGTATGTGTCCAAACATCATAGAGATGCCACTTTGTCCTCTGAGGAAAATCAAAGGCGGCTTTAATCTCAGGAATTATTACAGCCAAAACCTCTCTGTATTCAAGAAGAATATTAAAAGCATTGTCACCCAAAAGCAGCTTTGAAAGCTCTGTAAAAAGTCTTTCGGCTGAAATATTTTTCAAAAGCTCCTTATTTTTGAAAATAGATTTTTTTGTATTTTCTTCAATATTAAAGCCTAAAACAGATGCAAAACGAATTGCTCGCATAATTCTCAAGGCATCCTCGTTAAATCTTTTATCAGGGTCTCCTACAGTTTTGATAAGCTTATTTTCTATATCAGCCTGTCCGCCGAAAAGGTCAACAAATCCCCTGCTTTTGTTGTATGCCATCGCATTCACAGTAAAATCCCTGCGTGACAAATCATCCTCAAGGCTTGTCACAAAGGTTACGCTTTCCGGGTGTCTGCTGTCGCTGTAATTACCGTCTGTTCTGTATGTCGTAATTTCAAAATTGTCATTTTCAATCACTGCGGTAATTGTTCCGTGCTTAAGGCCGGTTTCAAAATATTTAATTTTATTCTCATCAAGAATTTTTTCAAGCTCATGAGGCTTTGCAGAGGTTGTTATATCAATATCGTCGCAAGGTCTTTTCATCAGAAAATCCCTAACACATCCACCTACCTGATATGCCTCAAAGCCGTTTTTTTCAATAAGTGAAATAATGATTTCTGCCTTTTCCTGCAATGTCATATTACCGCCTGCCTTAAATTACTAAATGTATTTTAACACATCCGCGGCAATAATACAATTATGAGAAATTTTTATCACTTTTTGTTTGCGGCACTCCTTGGTGGCTTCGGCTACTGCTTACTTGAAATTATTTGGAGAGGAAGAACTCACTATTCAATGTTTTTTGCAGGTGCCATTGTTATGTCCACTTTCTTATATATCAATGATAATTATTCCCTGCCTTTATGGGCAAAATGCTTTGCAGGTATGCTGATTATTACCGCAGTTGAGCTTGTATTCGGCATTATGTTTAACCTTGTTTTAAGGGAACATGTTTGGGATTATTCTAATGTTCCGCTTAACTTTATGGGGCAAATATGCGTTCCCTTTTCGCTGTTGTGGTTTATGCTGTCAGGGGCAGTATTTAAAATAATTGAAAAGATCAGTATTAGGATATAGATGAATTATTCATTAGTAAACTCAACGGAAAGCTCACCGTTTCTCAAGGCAAGAGATTCGAAGGAATTGTCGTCATTTTGTATCAGTATAAAATCTCCGCAGGAAATTTTCCCCTCATATTTAAAGCCTGACTCTATCTTTCTTACATTCAGCTCTTGGGTACTGCTTATGTAATCAAAAACCTCGTATATGACTATAGCAATATTTTCTCTTTCAAAATTACTGCCGTCGATATCATATGAAAAATCGTCATAAAGAAAGGTCAGCTTTTGTCCGTTATATCGCATTATCATATTTTCCGCAGAGGTTGATGTTACGGAAACTACAACCTCCTCCTCGCTTTTACAAATTCTGCAGGAAAACGAAAAATCCCCTGAGGTTACCACAGCATTCTGTTCAAAAGAAAGTGGTATCTCAGGGGTATAATCTTTTACCTTACAGCCTGCAAAAAGCAGGAAAACTAAAAATAAAGGCAGTATTTTTTTCAATAAGCTCAGTCCCGATTTTCAAATTCGGACAAAACTGCACCTAAAATAGAAATCATATCCTCAACAGTCATTCCTCTTTGGGAAAGCTCCTGAGCACAGATATCTCCCGTATATCCGTGGATGAACACAGCGGCTTTTGCGGCATCAAACGGAGTCATTTTTTGAGCGATGAATGCTCCAATCATACCTGAAAGCATATCTCCTGTTCCGCCCATCGCCATACCCGGATTTCCCGTTGTATTGAAATAAACCTCGTCGCCGTCTGTCACAATGGTATTTGCTCCTTTAAGCACAAGAATAACATTATTTTCAGCAGCAAATGCCTTTGCAACCTCTGCTCTGTGCGACTGAACGTAATCAACACTTTCTCCTATAAGCCTTGCCATTTCTCCCGGATGAGGTGTCATAATTATCGGTGCTTTTTTGTCCCTTATAATATCTATGAAGGGAGCTATGGCATTTATTCCGTCAGCATCAAGAATGACGGGAACTTCACTTGATTTTATTACCTGGTCAACTATAACCTGAATATCATCATTATTTCCGAGACCGCATCCGATTACAACGCTGTTTGCCCATTTCAGCTCATCTGTCACATCATTCAAAGCACCCATTGAAAGAGTTTTTTGCTCGTTTTCGCATAACGGCTTAAATATGGGCTGAATCATATGAGAGGTCATAACAGGATAAATTGACTTTGGAAATGCACACTTTACAAGACCTGCTCCTGACTTCAGGGAAGCCTCGGCACAAATCACGGCCGCACCGGGCATAAGATATGATCCGCAGATATTAAGCTGATGACCAAATGAGCCTTTATTGGAATTTTTGTCACGTTCTTTAAAGAGATTTCTTATATCTGATTTTGTAATTGTATAAGCATATCCGTTTTCATAGCAATCCTCGGGAATACCGATATTCACAGTATAAACCTTACCGCAATAAGCATTTGCAGGCGGAAGAACATGGGCAAATTTCAATGTGGAAATTGCTATTGTATAATCAGCCCGTACAGCATTTACAACACTGCCGTCTGTGGAATTTGTCCCGCTTGGAGTATCAATGCTGACAACCTTAGCATTAGAACTGTTGACTGCATCAAACACCTTATCGAATGGGGGTTTTGGCTCTCCATGAAAGCCTATTCCGAAAATACAGTCAATAATTACATCGCAATTCAGTGTGTTTTCTGTAAAGTTAATAACCTTTACATTATTCTCGAGTGCAAAGTTATAATACTTTACAGGTTCAACGATGGTGGGTTCCTTGTCTGCAAGAACAATATACGCATCACAGCCGATTTCACAGAGAAGCTGTGCAATAACAAAGCCATCGCCTGCATTTTTTCCGTTTCCGCAAACTACTGCTATACGCTTATTCTTTATTTCATCGCCAAAGATTTTAATTATCTTATGAAAGCAGGCTGTACCTGCCGCTTTCATTAATCCTGCCTCTGTACATTCCGAGGCAAAAGCATTTTCTTCAACTTTTTTTATTTGTTTTGCAGTTAAAACTCTCATAAAATCACCATTTTACTACGACGGCTATTGCATATTCACCGTCGTGAGATATTGACAAATCGCAGTTTTCATCAGTTGCAATATAAGGCTTGCCTTTATCTGTGTAAAGTATTTCTACTTGACACATAGGCCTTTTAATTCCTGTGCCAAGTGCTTTAAAATATGCCTCTTTTGCCGCAAACAGTCCTGCATAATTTTCTGCAGTTTTGCAATGCTCAAGCTCTCTATCGGTATAAACCTCTCTAAGAAAGCTATAACTCTTTATACTTTTTTCAATTCTTGATATTTTAACAATATCAGTACCGACCTTATACATTTAATCACCTATAGGCTTAATAACAAATGAAAGCTTTTTGCCTTTAAGACCGCCGAGACGGTATTTCCTTGATGTAAGAGGTCCGCAGGCATTTGAGCCTGCTCCCATCATCTCTGCATCAATATTGATACAGCTTGTATTTTTCTCAGGTAAATCCTCTCTATGCATAGCTTTAGCACATTGCTGGGGAGTGAAATGATTTGCCGAGAAAACAAACGGCTTATCTATCGCTTCAAACATAATCCCTGTACCGTCACTATCAGTAATCTGGGCAAATCTGACATCGCATCTTACCGCACTTTCCTGTGGCTTGATGTAATTTTCAAACATTTCAGATACAGAGCATTCATATACGCCTGTCAATGCGTGCTCCTTAAAATCGGGATAATTTACTTTATCACCAAGACCGAAATACTTAACATTATCAAAGCTTGACGGCATTTCAAGCTGAACACCAAAGCGTGGCATTTGCATTTTTGTTTTACCTGAAATACAAGTGTACTCAGCTTTAATTTCACCGTTTGAGAATACTGTATATTTTACCTTAACCTTTGCAAGCTTTGTGCGACGCATTGGAGCTTTTGCAATAATTGTACTATTAAGCTCAACAGATGTATCATTAATTTTCCAACTGTTGTTCTTTGTCGTATTAATCATCGCATCAAGTCTAACCTTTTCCCAACCTGACCTTATATGCATATCATTATCAAGCGGTGCTCTGTAAAGTTGAATACCAAAGCCTCTGAAATCTGAGGTTGGTAACTGATTAATAAGCTCCTTACCGTTATAGACATAAGACTCAATAAAGCCTGTTGATTTATTAAAAATCATCATACCCTTGTCGAAATAAACAAACAGCTTATTTTCAGATGTTTCTGCTCTTACTTTACCAAGTCCCGATGGGTTTACAAATGAAAGAATGCCGTTTGAAAGCGTAATCTGCTCTGACGCAACAAGAAATTCTTCGTCATAATAGTCAAATATAATCACGCAGTTTTTATTATTATCTGCCTTGATTTCAGGAATTTCCTTTTCTACAGTATCCTGAGGAGAAATGTTTAAAGAAAAATCACCCTTTAAATTTTCACATCCGTCAACAAGAAATCTGTATTTTACCGTAAAATCAGCATTTGCAAAATAGCGATGGCTTCTAAAGCTAAATTTGCTATCACTGATTTTTTCAGCTCTGACAGGACGGTAGCAGGCTTTCATCTGCAAAACACCCGAATGGGGAGTTCTGTCAGGATAGAACAGGCCGTCAACGCAGAAATTTCCGTCATGCTTTTCTTCGCCGTGATCACCGCCGTATGTATATTCATATTTTCCGTCTTCGTGATAAACTGCGTGGTCGGCAAATTCCCAAATACAACCGCCTAACATATGTTCTGCACTGTAGAATGCCCGAACATATCTTTCAAGCTCGCCTGCACCAACTCCCATAGCATGAGCATATTCGCAAAGGTAAAATGGCTTTTTATAAAACTTCGGTGCAGGACCTTTTTTCTTGGCTATCATTTCAATAGCATTGGGAAATGTATACATCTGTGACACAACGTCATACGCCCAACGCTTTGTTCTGCAAACTCCCTCATAGTGAATAGGAATATCCGATAGATTTTTAAGATTATTGTAGCAATAGTCCTGATTTTTATATCCGTGGGATTCATTACCCAGAGACCACATCGTAATACAAGGATGGTTTTTGTCACGCTCAAACATTCTGTAAACCCTATCCCAATAATGTCCCTGCCACTTTGGATTATGAGAACATGCCCCGCGGTCACGTGTTTCTGCTTCACAGCCATGAGTTTCAATATCAGCCTCGTCAACAACATATATTCCGTATTCGTCGCAAAGGTCGAGGAATGTTGGGTCAGGAGGATAATGGGATGTACGAATACAGTTACCGTTATATTCCTTAACAAGCTTAACGTCCTGCTCCATTTCCTCGACAGTCATAACATATCCTGTTTTCGGGTTAGTATCGTGGTGATTTACCCCTAGAAGTTTAATTGGTTTATCATTAAACAGAAATATATTTCCATTTATTTCAATATGCTTAAAGCCTATATTTTTTCTGATTACCTCAATGGTATCACTGCCCTTTGAAAGAGTTATTACAAGGTCATAGAGATAAGGAATTTCAGCAGACCATTCCTTTACATCAAGGGAGTCAAATTTTAATGAACTGATTTCCTTAGGTGATACATTAGCCGACTTTGAAGAAACAAGATTTCCGTCATCATAAAGTGCCACAGAAAGCTGACATTCATCAGAAAGCTTTAAGACGGGAATAATCTCAAGGGAATACTTTTCACTTGAAATAAATTTAGCTCGCACCTCAAAATCATATATGGAATTTTCTTCTGTTTTATAAAGCAAAACATCACGAAAAATTCCGTTTGCACGGAACATATCCTGACACTCAAGATAAGTACCGTTTGACCATTTATGGTTGAGGACAACAATTTCGTTTTCGCCCTCCCGTAAAAACTCATTGAGTTCAAATTGTGATGAATTATGGCTACCCTCACTATATCCAACATAGCTACCGTTACAGAAAAGGTCAAGACTTCCTGCAACGCCTAAAAAGCAGATAGTATAAATCAAAGACAAGTCATCAACGCTGAATTTTTTTCTGTAAATTCCTACAGGACAATCCTCGGGAAAATAAGGAGGATTAGGCTTAAACTGGTATCTTGAATTTACGTAATAAGGCTTTTCATAGCCTGTATGCTGCCATGTTGACGGCACCTGAATTTTATCAAAGCTAATGCTGTCTATATCAATTTCTTTTTCGGTATCCTTACAGTTTTTAAAATAGGCAAAATCCCATTCACCCGAAAGGCACTCCACCATTGACGAAGAATATCTCTCGGTTCTGATATCTGTGCTTACAAGGTCATCAATACTCTTAAAAGGAATAAAATAAGACCTTGGTGCAAGCATATTTTCACAGTATTTTTCAAAGGTTTTATAATTGTCTGTTCTAAAACTATATTTCATAAACTTTACCACCGCATTTTATATAATTTCATTTTAATATAAAACCTATATTTAGTCAACTAAAACAAAAAAGTGACTTGAATTGTCCCAAGTCACTTTTTGTTATATCTTATGTCGGTTTTTGACTTTTAATCGTTCCATTGCTCTTGCAAGGTTAGCCTGAGAATGATGATATTCAAGAAGAGAACGCTGTTCTCTAAGCTCTTCCTCTGCTCGTTCCTTTGCCTCTTTTGCACGGCGTTCGTCAATTTCCTCCGGAAGCTCTGCCGAAATGCACACAAGGAGTGCAGAGTTATCAAAAAACTCCATAAACCCACTTCCTGCAAAGGCTGAAATATCCTTTCCGTCGGCATCGGTAATTTTCATTTCACCGGCATCAACAGGAACAACACAGTTTTCGTGATGAGCAAGAAAGCCCTCAGAGCCACCGTCAATTGTAGGCAATATGAGCTTTTGTACTTCACCGTCAAAGAAAACTCTGTTTGAAGAAATGATTTTTAACTGAAAGGTATTCATAGCGTCACCTTACTTATCAAGCATATTTGCTTTTTCAAGAACATCATCAATAGTACCTGTGTTAAAGAATGCCTGCTCGGGAACATCGTCAACCTCACCGTCAACAATTGCCTTAAATCCTTTAACCGACTCCTTAACAGGAACATATAAACCAGGCTGACCTGTAAATGCTTCTGCAACGTGGAAAGGCTGAGAAAGGAATTTTTCAATCTTTCTTGCACGGAAAACAGTTATTTGGTCTTCGTCGGAAAGCTCCTCCATACCGAGAATTGCAATAATATCCTGAAGCTCCTTATATTTCTGAAGATACTCCTGAACCTTCCTTGCAACCTCGTAATGCTCCTCACCTACAACGTCAGGCTCAAGAATTCTTGAGCTTGACTCCAACGGGTCAACAGCCGGATAAATACCCTTCTCAACAATTTTTCTTGAGAGAACAGTTGTTGCATCAAGGTGAGCAAAGGTTGTTGCAGGAGCAGGGTCTGTAAGGTCATCGGCAGGAACATAAACTGCCTGAATGGATGTAATAGAGCCGTTTTTGGTTGATGCAATACGCTCCTGCAGCTCGCCCACATCTGTTGCAAGAGTTGGCTGATATCCTACTGCTGACGGCATTCTGCCGAGAAGTGCAGAAACCTCAGAGCCAGCCTGAACAAAACGGAAAATATTATCAATGAAAAGGAGCACATCCTGATGCTCCACATCACGAAAATACTCTGCCATTGTAAGTCCTGTTTCAGCAACACGCATACGTGCTCCGGGTGGCTCATTCATCTGACCGAAAACAAGTGCTGTCTTTTTGAGAACACCGGACTCGCCCATTTCATTCCAAAGGTCATTTCCCTCACGGCTTCTTTCTCCTACACCGGTGAATATTGAATAACCGCCATGCTCGGTTGCAACGTTTGTAATAAGCTCCTGAATAAGAACTGTTTTACCAACACCGGCACCGCCGAACAGGCCGATTTTACCACCCTTTTGATAAGGAGTAAGCAGGTCAATAACCTTAATACCTGTTTCAAGAATTTCTATTTTTCCCGACTGCTCCTCAAAGGTAGGCGGTTGACGGTGAATAGACCAATGCTCCTCATCATCAAGAGAGCCTTTTCCGTCTATAGCATCGCCTACAACATTAAACAGTCTGCCGAGAGTTTTATTGCCCACAGGAACTTTAATTGCGTCACCTGTAGCAATAACCTCCATATCCTTGCAAAGACCCTCGGAGGCGGCAAGCATAATACAGCGTACACAGCCGCCACCCATATGCTGACTTACCTCCATAACAAGTCTTTTACCGTTTACATATACTTCAAGAGCGTCCTTAATATTAGGCAATTCATCCTCAAATTCGACGTCAACAACAGGTCCCATAACCTGTATGATTTTCCCGTTATTCATAAAGGACACCTCCTACTGATTCGTTTTATTATTTTGTGCCTTAGCACCTGCAATTACCTCTGTAATCTCCTGCGTAATTGCCGCTTGCCTTGCACGGTTATATTCTATGCCCAGAGATTTGAGCATATCCTTGGCGGCATCCGTTGCAGTCTGCATAGCCATCATACGAGCATTATGCTCTGAGCAATAGGACTCAACAAGTGCACCGTAAACAAAGCCTGAAATATAGTTAGGAATAATATGGTTAAAAACTGTATTAATATCCGGCTCAAAGCAACAATATTCATAATTGTTCTTTTCACCCTGCTTTTCAATTTTGGCTTTCTTTAGCGGAAGAAGCTGTTTAATTTCAGCCTCAAAGGTTACGGAATTAACCATTCTTGTATAAACAATATAAACCTCGTCAAGCTGTTTTTTTCTGAAAAGATCAACTATTTTTTCGCTTATAATACGTGCTCTGTTTACATTAGGGTTCTGTGCCGTATATTTGAAATCAATATCAACAGGGATTCCCTTTTTTTCAAAATATCTGCGTCCCACTTGACCGACTGCAAAAAGCATATTCTTGTTATCGGACAGGGCTTCCTTTTCCGCAATTTTGATAACGTTATGGTTATATGCACCTGCCATACCCTTATCGGCCGTAACAACGATATATCCCTGCTTGCGTTCTTTTTTAGGAACGTTCTCTCTTTCGTCAAAGTACTCATTACCCGTTTCGGGAGACAGTTCAAGAATTTTCGCCAATGCTTCCTGAATTGAGTAAAAGTACGGCTCTGTGTTTTTTAAGTCTCTTCGTGCTTTCTGAAGCTTTGATGAGGATATCATACACATAGCATTTGTGATTTTCATTGTATCCTTAATCGACTTCATTCTTGCCTGAATTTCACGAGCATTTGCCATTATTTAACCTCTTTTACTCATTAACTGATTTTATAAATTCATCAGCTGCTTTCAAAATTGCTTCCTTTATATCTTCGTCAAGAACCTTTTCTCTTTCAATAGATGACGGGATATTAGGGTATTTTTCATTGATAAATTCAAGAAGCTCCATCTGACTGCTCTTTATTTTTTCAACAGGAATATCAATAAATTTCTTACCTGTTGCCGCAACAAGAGTAATTACCATATCGGACATTGAAAGAGGATTACCGAGAGGCTGTTTAAGCAGCTCCATAAGTCCCTTACCATAGGCAAGTTCATCCTTAGTTTCCTCGTCAAGATCTGATGAAAACTGGGTGAATACCTCCATTTCACGATATTGAGCAAGGTCAATTCTCAGAGAGCCTGCCGCCTTTTTCATTGCCTTAGTCTGAGCCGCACCGCCTACACGTGATACTGAAAGTCCTACGTTTACCGCAGGTCTCATACCGCTGAAAAACAGGTCGCTTTCAAGGAATATCTGACCGTCTGTAATTGAAATTACGTTTGTCGGAATATATGCAGAAACGTCTCCTGCCTGAGTCTCAATAATAGGAAGAGCAGTAATAGAGCCTCCGCCTAACTCGTCTGAAAGCTTGCTTGAACGCTCAAGAAGTCTTGAGTGAAGATAGAATACATCTCCGGGATAAGCCTCACGTCCGGGACTTCTTTCAAGAAGAAGTGATAATGCACGATAGGCAACTGCGTGCTTGCTCAAATCATCATAAACGATAAGGCAATCCTTTCCTCTGTGCATAAAGTATTCGGCAATTGCAGTTGCAGAATATGGTGAAATGTATTGAAGTGAGGAGGAGTCAGATGCCGTTGAGCAAACAACGATTGTATATTCCATTGCGCCTGATTTTTCAAGAGTGCTTACAAGCTTTGCTACGCTTGACGCCTTTTGTCCTATAGCATTATAGATACAAACAACGCCCTTACCCTTTTGATTAAGTATTGTATCAAGAGCGATTGAGGTTTTACCGGTTTGTCTGTCTCCAATAATAAGCTCACGTTGTCCCCTTCCTATAGGAAACATTGAGTCTATTGACAAAATACCTGTTGCCATCGGTGTATCAACGCTTTTACGGTCAACTATAGACGGAGCCTTATTTTCAATAGGTCTATAACCGTCTGCTTTGATTTCGCCTTTTCCGTCGATAGGCTCACCGAGAGCATTTACAATTCGTCCGATAAAGCCATTGCCCACAGGAGTTCCCGCCATTTTATGAGTACGGGAAACCTTGGAATTTTCATGGATACCGACATCAGAGCCGAATAAAATAACACCGACCTGATTTTTCTTTATATCCTGAACCATACCCTTAACGCCATTTTCAAATACGACAATTTCGCCATACATTGCGTGGGTAAGTCCGTGGATAACAGCTATGCCGTCACCGATACGGATAACACTTCCGATTTCTTCAATTTCACTTTTCGGCATAAAGTCCTTGATGTTCTGCTGAAGAACAGCAAGAACAGACTCATTATCTACCTTTGAATCTCTGGCAGTATCAATAACCTCTGTCTTAATTTGCTCTAATTTTGTTTTAATACTGCGGTCATACTGCTTGTTACCAACCTGAATGATAAAGCCACCGATAAGGCTTTCATCTTTAATGATTTCAACCTCAGCACCACCTGCTTTTTCCTCTTTGCAAATAAATGCTTTTATACCCTCAAGCTGTTTATCACTTGGAGGAGTTACACAATAAAGTGTTGCTCTGACAACATTGTTTTTCTTATCAATCCGATTTACATATTCTTTCAATATATCATCAAGAACATCTGTTTTACAGTCGTCTGCCACAGCATTGATTAAACCCTTAACCGATTCCGAAAAAATGTTGTCGATAACCTTTGCTTTTTCTTCATCGGAAACAAGAGGGTTATCAAGCTCCTCTTTAAGCTCATCGGATGAGTCAATAATTCTTTCTGCCTCTTCGATAGCAGATACACTGACTTTCTTCGCAAGCAGTGCTTTAACTAAATCATCAATGTTAAACATTATTTATCACTGCTTTCATTTAAAAATTCATCAAAGATATCGCTGTCAGTTTGGGCAGAAACCTCCCTGCCTACAACCTTTTCGGCAGCCTGAATAGCCACCTGTGCGATTTCTTCCTTAACGGCACGCTTTGTGCTTTCAGCCTGAAGATTTGCAGTTTTGATTGCCTCATCCTTAATCTTCTGCGCATCCTCATGGGCACGTTCAATAGTCTTGTCGTACTCAGCTCTGGCTTCCTCACGTGCTTTGCTGATAATTTCAGCCTTTTCATCCTCGGCATTTACAAGCTTCTGCTCATATTCAGCCTTGAGATTTTCGGCATTCTGCTTCGCATCATCAGCCTCTTTAAATTGATTATCAATGAGCTCCTTACGCTTATCAAGGGTTTTCTTTATCGGCTTAAAAAGGAACACCTTCATAAGCACAAAAAAGATTATTAAATTGATAAGAGTCCAGAGCATATTCCAGTCAAATTTAAGCATTTACTGTATTTCCTTTCATACAGATTTCTGTATCTATACTATTTTACCATAAAGATGATCAGTATGGCACCGATAAGACCGTAAATTGCGGTAGCCTCTGAAAGTGCACAACCGAGAAGTAGGGCTGTTTGAATCTTACCCGAAGCCTCCGGCTGACGTGCAATAGCGTCTACTGCCTTACCTGTAGCAATACCAATACCTATACCTGCACCTACACCGCATAAAAGTGCAATACCTGCACCGATTGCAATAATTGAACCTGTCATAGTTTTTCTCCTTAACACTTCTAAAATTATTATATCAAAAGCTGAATATCAGTTATTGATTACTTTATACTTCCTTTTTTGCCCTTTTCAACTTCTTTTTATTTTCCTTTTTCGGACTCGGCTCAAGCGGCTCTGTTGCCTCTTGGAGATAAAGTCCTGTCAGGAACACAAAAATATACGCTTGTAATAAGCCGTCAAATATATCAAAATACAAGCTTAATGCAACCGGAACTACTATCGGAATAACAGCCTTTATTAGCTCCATAATGGTAAATGCCGCAATAACATTACCGAAAAGTCGCATACAAAGAGACAGGGGTTTTGTCACCAGCTCCAAAATATTGATAGGAGTTATTATCCAAACCGGCTTTGCAAAAGCCTTTATTCGTCCGACAAGACCCTTTTCCCTGATACTTGCGTATTCTATTAAAACAATACTTGTAATCGCCATTACAGCCGTTACCTGCATGCTCTTGGTTGGAGGCTTCAATCCGAACAGACCTATTATATTTGAAACACCTATAAAAAGTGCCATACTCATAAGCCAAGGAATATATCTTTCGGCTCTTTCGCCCACAATTCCTTTAAAGAAATTTACTGCCTTTTCATAAATCATTTCCATAAAAGCCTGTCGCTTGCTTATCTCACCTGTAACCTTAAAATTCCTTGTTAAGATAATTGCAAGAACCGTAAGCACAGCCATAATAATCCAAGAAACAACAGTAGATTCGTCAAAGCCGATTTTAACATTTCCGATATTAAAGCTGAAAACCTCTTTAATGCTAAGTTGTTCATTGATTTCATGCTGCAAATCAACCTTCATTGTTAAAGGACCAAACGTTGCAATCACCTCCTTCTTTATTTCCTATAAATTATACTACAAATACATAGGCAAATCAAGTATAAATGAACAAAGTTTATACTATTTGTTGTTTTTTATATTACATATAGTAGTTTTATATAGATTTTCTTATCAAATTTATAATTAATTGTACATTTTCAACGATATGTAATTATTATGTAACATTTGTGCTGTTATAATATTATTTTACATACAAAAATCTGTTACAAAAAAACAAGACAATAAAGTCTACCCGCCTGACAATGGATAAACGACTTTTATTGTCTCTTTGTTTACATTTATATTCTGCGGTTGTTATTCTGTCCGCTTTCTTTGTCAGTTATTTTAGCAAAAAGAATTTTAAAAGTCAACATAAAATTATTAAACTTTTTGTTTACATCTTATGTAATTTAGTTTATAATATAGTACCGATAAATTATGAAAAGGAGTTAACTTATGGCAAAGGACCAAAAAAAGATGGTTGACGCTATTACGTCTATGGACGAGGATTTTGCTAAATGGTATACAGATGTATGCAAAAAAGCAGAGCTTATCTCATACACAAGCGTTAAGGGTTGTATGGTTATAAGACCTTACGGATATGCCATCTGGGAAAATATACAAAGAATACTTGACGGAATGTTTAAAGACTTAGGTCATGAAAATGTTAATATGCCTATGTTTATCCCTGAAAGCCTGCTTCAAAAGGAGGCTGACCACGTTGAGGGCTTTGCTCCCGAATGTGCGTGGGTAACATACGGCGGTAACGAAAAGCTTGAGGAAAGGCTTTGTGTAAGACCTACATCTGAAACTCTTTTCTGTGAGCATTTCAAGGATATCGTTCATTCACACAGAGATTTGCCTAAGCTTTATAATCAGTGGGTATCTGTTGTAAGATGGGAAAAGACAACAAGACCATTCCTGCGTTCACGTGAATTTCTGTGGCAGGAGGGTCATACTCTCCACGCATCCGCAGAAGAAGCTATCGATGAAACAGAAAGAATGTTAGGCGTATACACCGAATTTTGTCAAAAGGATTTGGCAATTCCTGTTGTTCAAGGTATGAAGACAGAAAGTGACAAATTTGCAGGTGCGGAAAGAACATACTGCATTGAGGCGCTTATGCACGACGGTAAAGCTCTTCAGGCCGGTACAAGCCACTATTTCGGTGACGGCTTTGCAAAGGCGTTTGATATTCAGTATTCAGATAAAAACAACAAGCTTGTTTATCCTCATCAGACATCTTGGGGTGTTACAACAAGACTTATAGGTGCAATCATTATGACTCACGGAGATGACAACGGACTTGTTCTTCCGCCGGCAGTTGCTCCTATTCAGGTTATGGTTATACCTATTGCACAGCATAAGGAGGGCGTTCTTGACAAAGCATACGCTCTCACAGACGAGCTTAAGAAGATATGCAGAGCGAAAATTGACGATTCCGACAATTCTCCGGGCTGGAAGTTTGCTGAGTATGAAATGAAGGGCGTACCTGTAAGAGTTGAGCTTGGTCCTAAGGATATCGAAAATAATCAGTGCGTTGTTGTAACAAGACACAACAGAGAAAAAACAATCGTTCCTCTTGACAAGATTAGCGAGGTTATCCCGCAGAAGCTTCAGGAGGTTCGTGACGGACTTTATGAATCGGCTCTTGAAAACAGAGAAAGAAGAACGTATATCTGCAAAACTCTTGAAGAAATCACAAAGGCACTTGAAGAAAACGGTGACGGCTTTGTTAAGGCTATGTGGTGCGGTGACCCCGAATGTGAGGATAAGGTTAAGGAAGTTACAGGTGTGGGCTCACGTTGTATACCTTTTGAGCAGGACGAAATTTCAGATAAATGTATCTGCTGCGGTAAGCCTGCAAAAACAATGCTCTATTGGGGCAAAGCATACTAAATATAAAAATATTACTTGTTAAATATTTTATTTACGGAGGTAGCATATGTCAGTTTTAGTAACAGGCGGTCTTGGTTACATAGGCTCTCACACCTGCGTTGAGCTTATGAATGCAGGCAAGGATGTTGTAGTTGTTGATAATCTCTACAACTGTAAAAAAAGCTCTTATGACAGAATTAAGGCTCTTGTGGGAAGAGATTTTCCATTTTATGAGTGCGACATAAGAGATGCAGAAGGTCTTTCAAATGTTTTTGAGAAAGAGGATATCGACTCTGTAATTCATTTTGCAGGTCTTAAGGCTGTCGGCGAAAGTGTTGAAAAGCCACTTGAGTATTTTGATAATAATGTTAACGGAACTCTTGTTCTCCTTGATGTTATGAGAAAATATGATTGCAAGAAGATTGTATTTTCATCATCAGCAACCGTATACGGAATGAACAATGTTTCCCCTCTTACAGAGGATATGGAGGTTGGCGGAGTTACCAACCCGTACGGCAGAACAAAGTTTATGATTGAGTGCATACTCAAGGATTTATTCGTTTCAGATAACAGCTGGTCAATCTGCCTGCTGAGATATTTCAATCCTATCGGTGCTCACAAAAGCGGTACTATGGGTGAGGACCCCAACGGTATTCCTAACAACCTTATGCCATATATCACACAGGTTGCTATCGGTAAGAGAGAGGCTCTTAACGTGTTTGGTAACGACTATGACACACACGACGGAACAGGCGTAAGAGATTATATCCACGTTGTTGACCTTGCTTTAGGACATCTCAAGGCAGTTGATAAGGTTGAGGGTGAGAATGGTCTGTTTATCTACAACCTCGGTACAGGCATCGGCTATTCTGTTCTTGATGTTGTTCACGCATTTGAAAAGGCATCAGGTGTTAGTGTTCCTTATAATATCGGTCCAAGACGTGCAGGAGATATCGCAACATGCTATTCAGATCCAAGCAAGGCACTTAACGAGCTTGGCTGGAAGGCTGAAAGAGGAATTGACGAAATGTGCGAGGACTCTTGGAGATGGCAGAGCCAGAATCCTAACGGCTATCCGGACTAATTTAAACACAAAATTAAAGGCAGTTCAAAATTTGAACTGCCTTTTTTAATTTCTCAATCTTTTTGCTACACAAAAATCAAGCTCCCTTTAACAAGGGAGCTTATTATTAATATGTTATACAGTCGGTTGTGATAAGAGTTACGCCCTTATCGATAAGTCTTTCCATTGATTCAAGCGTATTGATTGTCCAAGCACCGAGAGGCAAGCCTTCCTGACGGCATTTATCAATAATATCGGTTTCAAAGTTTTCATCTTTATTGCCGTCAAAATCAATACCGCAGTTTTCAAGAGATTTTGCAAGCTCAATATCCTCTTCGGTAATCTCATTAACGAGATAGTAAACCTGTGCATCTGTAAGCTCTCTTAATTTCTGAAGATTTTCAAAGTGGAATGAAATATAAACTACATCAACATCATACTGATTTACAGCATCGATAATCTTATCATAATGCTCTGTATTATTTTTACCCTTAAGTTCGATTACTGCAACCATATTGTATTGCTTACAGATTTCAAGGTACTCCTCAAGTGAGCAGAATTTAAGGTCAGGATAATTCTCTATATTAGAGCCGTTATCAACAGTCATTTTCATAAGGTCGTCATATGTTTCCTTTTCAACAAAGGCGGATTTATCCATCATTCTGTAGGTATGAGTATCGTGGGAAACAATCCATTTGCCGTCCTTTGTCATATAGATATCACATTCAGCACCCCAAAATCCGTGTTTTCCTGCTTCTTCAAAGGCAACAGTTGTGTTCTCAGGAGCAACACTTCGCATTCCTCTATGGGCAACAAGTGTTACCTGAGCATCCGTTGAAACAACATTATACTCTTTCGTCTCACAGTACCAATTAAGAGCATATATACCGCCTGCAACGACAAGTAGGATAAGTGCAAGCAGAACAGAAATCACAATTACAACTATCTTTTTCTTCTTTGACCATTTTTTATTTACATTTTTTACTGCTGTATCACTCATTTTCATTCTCCTTTTGTGTGTCTTTCTCTACATCGGGGAATTTTATAACCTTGCTGTCCTCGGTACAAAACCTTCCCGAAAAATCCCATTCGCCTTTAATTCCCTTTGCTGCTGCACCAAGCTGAAAATGGAGCTGTGCAATACCGAAATCAAGGCTTTTATCTGAATACGGAGCATCAACACTTGCTGAAATAACTCCGTTTTCATATTTAAAATGAACAGGTCGTCTGTTAGTTGCTGACGGTGCTTTTTCAACAAGCTTCATACCGTATTCGTAATAAACAGGCAGCTTTTCGTCGCAAACATCAAACATCTTCTGATAAGGCTTATTAGTCTTATGGGTTGCATTATAGATTAATTTTTCCTTAGTGCTAAGCTTATCCTTAACATAACCGATTACTATAAGACCGTAAAGCCTAAGGTCCTTAGGAAGATTAATTGTGCTGTAAACCTTATTTTCATCATAGGAGCCTGTTACCCAGCAGGTGCCAAGTCCGTGATAAACGCACTGAAGCACAATCATTTCTCCCCAATAACCGCTTAAAACCCTTGCTCTTTCAGTATCGGGACCGCATACTGCTATGTAGGAAAACTTTCCTGTAAACATTGTAAAGGGATACGTGCCGTCCTCCACAAGCTGAAAATTAAGTCCTGCCTTAACATTCACCAAATCAACAAGGCTTTTAATAACTCCAATAGTATCTCCGTCAAGTGCCCTTGGGCGATAGGTACGTCTCGAACGACGCATTTCTATTGCTTTTATATATTCTTCATTAGTCATAAGTCTTTAAATCCCATACTGCAATAAAAATATAGCGTCAACTCTACTGTTGACGCTGATATTATATCACATTTATATTTCAAACTCAACCTTGTAATTTTTAATCCATACATAAATCTGGTAAATATATGCCACAATTTGAGGAACTCTCATAAGCTGACCGTACCAAGGCTCAGAAAGCGAATCAGGATTTTTAATCAGCCTATCAACTGCATCCTTATTTATCCATTGATAAAGCGGCGTTGATTTATCCTCAAATACTACGCTTGCAAGCTCACATACTCGATTGAAATACTCAGGATTATGAGTTTTCGGATATGGACTTTTCTTTCGCCATGCGATTTCATAGGGCAAATCATTTTCAAATGCCTTTCTCAAAATACCCTTTTCCCTGCCGTCAAGTGCCTTAATGCTCCAAGGAAGATTATAGGCATACTCAACAAGGCGGTAGTCGCAAAACGGCACTCTAACCTCAAGAGAGGATTCCATACTCATAACGTCCTTACGTACAAGAAGCGTCTGCATAAACCAGTTCATATTAAGTATAAACATTTCACGCATACGTCTGTCAAAATCATTCTCACCGTCAAGGTATGATGTTTGCTTTAGTGTTTGTTCATATGCATTTCGAGCATATTCCTCACCGTTAGGAAGAAAGCCATCTGTCAAAATATTTCTTCTGACATCAGTTGTTCTTGACCA
Source organism: Eubacterium sp. (assembly GCA_051892435.1). Lineage (GTDB taxonomy): Bacteria > Bacillota > Clostridia > Oscillospirales > Acutalibacteraceae > Eubacterium_R. Next base: position 63,575 of record JBJFGE010000053.1, on the reverse strand, counting down.
AGGAAAGCAGTCCTCAAAGAGTATTTCCTTTCTGTGATACCAAGGGTATCCGCCGAAGATTTCATCAGCACATTCTCCCGAAAGGCAGACGGTAAAATCTTTTTTAACCTCATTACAAAACAGCAAAAGAGAGGAATCAACATCTGCAAAGCCGGGCACTCCCCTTGCATCAGTAGCCTGTGCAAGAGCATCTGCAACATTCTTGTTACCCAAAACAACATTGTGGTGAACAGAATTAACTGCATCAGACATCAAGCCGATATAATCAGAGTCCTTATTAGGCTGAAATGCACTTTTTTTAAAATACAAATCATTGTCTGTATAATCTACCGAATAAGTATTAAGTCTTTTTCCCCTTTGGGCGTATTTATCCGAGGCAATCTTTGAAATAATAGAAGAATCAAGTCCTCCGCTCAAAAATGTTGCAAGCGGCACATCGGAAACAAGCTGTCTTTCAACAGAGTCTTTTACAAGGGCATAGGTATGCTCCTGTGCCTCCTTGACGGTTTCGTTATTCTCCTGTGCCTCGACCTGCCAATACTGCTTTGCTTCAAGCCTACCGTCCTTATAGGTTAGATAATAAGCAGGCGGAAGCTCACTTATATCCTTAAAAACTGCCTTACCTATTGTTTTTGCAGGGCCAAGCATAAATATTTCGTTAAGCCCTTCTTCGTCAACTCTCCTACTGACATTCGGTACAAGAAGCAAGCTTTTTATTCTGCTGGCAAAGGCAAAGGTATTTTTCTTTTTGGTGTAATAAAAGGGCTTTACACCTATTCTGTCTCTTGCGGCAAAAAGATTTTTTTCCTTTTCATCATAAACAGCATAGGCAAAAATACCGTTTAGCTTTTTAACGCTGTCCTCTTTCCACTTGTCAAAGGCTTTTAAAACAACCTCTGTATCACAATGGGTATCAAAGGTATAGCCGAAGGATTTCAGTTCATTTCTAATCTCATCGGTATTATAAAGCTCGCCGTTATAGACAATTATATATTTGCCGAATCGCATAGGCTGACCGCCCTTTTCAACGTCTATAACCGACAGTCGCCTGTGAATTAATGCCGTATCGGCTGTGATATATTCGCCTTTTGCGTCAGGACCTCTCATTTTGAGAGTATCACTTATGCTTTCAATAAGTGACCTTTGACCTCTAAGGTCTATGTCATTTGATAAAATTCCTGCTATTCCACACATAATATCACCTCTGGATATTATATGCAGAAGAATTTTATCAGTTACTTTATCTCTATAAAGGAAGAATATATTGCCTTGATATCTTCTTCGGTAAATTTTGTCGGATTATTTGCAAGCCTGTTAATATCCACACCTTTTACTGTTTCATCAAATTCTGCCTGCGTCATTTCAAGGTTATCTGTAAGATGATACTTTTCAAGGAATGAAATGAATGTATCGGGAGTAAAGCCTGTGATAATTTCTGTTTCGGCAAGTAAAATTTCAAGCTCTGCTGTCTTGCAATTTTCAAGCATATATTTCCAAATATATGCAAGACAGACAGCAACAGCCTGTCCGTGATAAAAGCCTTTAAGCTTGTGAAGCTTATAGCTGAATGCGTGGGGTGATGTTGTTTGAGCAATATTTATTGCCCTACCTGCAAGCTCACTGCACTTCATCATAGGCTCATATGTATTTTCATCATCGTTTAAAAAGGCTTCAAAATTCTCATTAAAAAGCTCAAGGGACTCGACAGAATAATCTCTGCTTTCATCAGTTGAATCAAGGGACCAATAAGCCTCCACACTATGACAGAATGCATCAAGAGCCGTTACTACCTTTTGAGTATAAGGCAATGTTTTAAGGGATGTATAATCAAACACCTGATAATCAGGAATAATATCATAGCTTCTGACAGACTGCTTATCGGCATTATTATATAAAACTGCGAAGCGTGTAACCTCTGCACCTGTACCGGCAGTAGTAGGAACAGCAAGAATTTTAACATCTTTTTCGGAATAATACTTTATTCCCTTGGCGGTATCCATTGCACTGCCACCGCCTACTGTAACAATAAAATCACAATTTTCGGAATTGAAAAGCTCGACACCGTTATTAACTGAGCTGATTTCAGGACAAGGCTCAAAATCGGTAAAGCTTACACTGTTAAATCCTGCATCATCAAGTGCTTTTCTGTAACCGTATCTGTCATATTCACTGCTTGCAACAAACAAAATTTTTGTCGGGTTTTCCTTTTTCAGAGTTTCAATTAATTCCGTTTTAAATTTTTCATTATCATAATTCATAAAAAACACCTCTTGTTGATTTGACAATCTTATTATACCACCGTTCACAATAAAGGACAATAAAAGAAAATAGGCTGTACCATTCTAAAAAAGATTGGTACAGCCTAAAGGTTATTCTTCGTCTGAGAAGTTAAAGAACAAATTTGCTCCGTTTGACATATCGCGAATTGCAGTATCACGGTCATACATATAGATGTCCTCCACATTATCCTGTGCTTTCTTGTATTCAGATTCTGATACAAGATATACACTACCGGACTCTGCAATTTCAAGATTCATTGTTCTCCAGTTAGTGAATCTATGCATTGCAAAATAGTATGAATTTACATCTACCGTATCGCCGAGACCGCAACCCCAAATCTCCGTATAATATCCGTCGATATTAAGATTACCGTTTGGAGCATAGAACAATGCGCCTATCTTTCCGTACATTGAAAAATACTTAATATCTCCGTAATATGATGCAACTGCGTTTGGAAGCTGCTTTGCATTATTCTCGGCATTTTCACTCTTTGAATAAATATCGTAAAGCTCAACATTACCGAGATTTGAAACTAAATAGGTCAGCTTCATATCCATAGTTGTGGAAATCTTTATTGAGTTATTAGCATAGATAACTACCGGGAACGTTGTTTTCTTATCCGAATTGGAAGCAGTACCATAGCTATCAAAGCCAACTACAGATGTGTTACCCGTTATAGAATCCCAGCTGATATTTGCACTTGGGGCAGAGCATTCAAAGTTATGTCCGAGATAAATCAATGTATCCTGTCTGAGAACGCACTGACCGAGGACAATAGTATCGTAGGTACCCATAAGTGAAGCATTCTTATTAAGAGTAAGCTCTCCGAGAGTATAAACACTACCGTTTTTAGGAGTAAAGGTCTGCTGAATATTATATCCTAACTCTCTAAGCTTATCTATAATATCACCCAGCAGAGTACCGTCACTTTGACTTACATACTGCTTTTTAACAAATGTTTCATTATCAAAGGTTTCAGGCATTACCCACATATCAGAGTTATGACGGAGAGTTAAATATTTAGGAGTAAATACATACTCACCGACTGCCACACGTGAATAAGCAAATTCCTTTATATAGCTTGTGTAGGAGGCAAGAGTTTTGCCAACATAGAACTGACCGCCCTTAGCAAGGTCTGATGTATCATTAGCAAGCTCCTGCTCAGTATCAATAGTGGTGGTATCCGTGATTGCCTCTTCAGGTGAAGAATCGTCTCCCGCATCTGTACTGCCGCCGCTTTCTTCGCCTTCATCGCCGTTATATTCGCTTTCTGTACCTTCTGTTACACCGTGGAAATCAGATTCATTGACAGTATAGGTTCCGTCTGAATTCTTTGTAACCTCTCTTGTATAGTCGCCGTACTTACCAAGCTCAATATAACTCAGAGCAGTCATATTTCCGCCGACTACAGCAGTTGTACAATCACGAATTTTGATAAACGAGCCAACAGCCTGCATACTTCCTGCAACGTGGAATTCCGAATAAGAGCCACCCTCAATAGAGGTGAGAGCTTTAAGCTTTTTACCGACATAAATTTTTGCGTCGTGACGGAGAGTAAGATACTTGTTAGAAACAAAATCATCCTTAACTCTCAATGTGGTTGAGGCATAAACCTTTGTATATCCAAGGCTATTAAAATCACCGTCTACATACATATAACCGGCATTCGAGAAATTATACTTAACCTTAGATTCTCCTTCTTCCCTGTATATAGCCTCAGTTGCCTGGGACTCGTCCCTGTCGTCATCATAAAGGGACTTACCTATTTCAACATAGTCATTACATTTAAAATTACCGTAAACGTAATTCTTTGCCATATCACGAATCTTACAGGTATCACGAACAAACATACTTCCGTTTACCGCAAGCTTTGAGCAGATGTTTTCATCAAGACACTGGTAAATAAAGAATTTATAATCCGTGCCGTCAAGAAGACTTTGAATAGTTGCCTTGACAGTTCCGTTTTCAATAGAATTGAGAATTGTATTTAATGTACTGCCGTCGGAAATACTCTTATTTCCTTCAACAAGCATTGTTACATTCTCTTTCATATAAATCTTGCAGTTTGCATAAACAGAGCCGCTAACATAGATATTTGTATTTGAATAAATATCCATATCACGAGAGCTGTTTTTCGGAACCGTTGTAATGCTTGATGCTCTTACGGTTTTACCGAGAGTATTGACAAGCATATTTCCGCCTACATATATATAAGCACTTGAAAGGGTTTTATCTTTAGAATCCTTTTGGTCGTCAAAATAGGTATAGCAAGCCTTACCGACATCAGAATCTGTTCCGCACTCTGCGTTAAGCTTTGTGCTTCGCTTCGACTGATAATCTCCACCGCACATAAATATGCTGTCGTTACCAACAACAACACCGCCGCCTGCGAAGACATTTCCGCCTACAAAGGTCTTTGTATTATTGAACATCCAAAGTGCAGTTCTGTAATAAGAGTTATCTGCATTTGTATATCCGAGCAAATCTCCACCTACATATGTTGTACCGAAGTTTATGAATGAGCCTGCATTACCTGCTGACTCAGATGTTCCAAGCTTCAAGTCTCCTCCACAGTAAAGAAGGGAATTCGGATATGTACTTGAGGAAAGGTCGCTTGTTATATTGTACGAACCGTTTCTTATTGAAGTACTGCTGGAATCTCGATAAGACCTGTTATTTACTGTTTCATTAGTCTGCTCATCATTGGTGATTGTTCCTGTAACGATAAATTGACCGCAGTTATAAAGAGAATATCCGAATTTCAGATTTCCGTCGGTTGCAAAGATCGCGTCAACAGCATTGAGCATTGCGTTTGAATTAAGGAACACATTTCCTCCGAAATGAGCTATTGCTCCATCCTGATTAAGAAAGGCAATGTCTGCCGCAGGAGCTGAGCTTGAAGAATAATATCCCTGAACATTTACTCCGCCGTTGCAGTAAATCTTACCCCAGTTCTGTAGACTTCCGCCTACAGTAAAGCCGTTTGAACCTCCTATATAAAGCACCGCATCCGTAACCTTGTCGGTTTCCTTACCACCGTTTCGGATTGAAAAGCCTTTTTTCAGATTTGCAACTGAATCGTATTCCTTCTTATCACTGAATTCACAATTAGGGAAGTCGTTTCTAAAGTCAAGATTATCAAAAATAATCAACTTACCTAAATTGTAAATTGCACTTCCCAATGAAAGATTTCTACAACTGAGTGAACTGTTTGTTGAAATATAGAAGGCTCTTCTGCCATCGGAAAGAGTAACGTTACCGCTTACATAAGTATTACCATTGGAAATGATAAACGCTTCAGCACGGTTTGCAACGTAATCCGAAGATGAACCACTATAATAACCGTTGACTACAAGGTTGTTTTCGATATACATATTGCCTTGGCCCAAATAATAGCCTGTCAGTTCAAGTGTGCCTATACCACCATCAACATTTGTTCCGATGAATGTATCAGACGATGAATTAAGATTAAATCCGCAAGCAGTATCGCTACTACCTGAATAACTAAGACCGCCCATCAAATACATCTTGTCAGCATTATTAATGGTTGAGCCTGTAAAGGTTGTCTTTCCTTCAACATAGAGGATACCTAATTCTGAAGTTACGCCGGCATCAACTGAAAGGACATTACTTACGGTTACATCCTCAGGACAGATAAACTTACCGTAGCTGCCTACATTAAGTGTATCAAGATTATAAAGTGCCTGACCATCAAGGCTCTGTGACGGGGTACAGAAATATCCGCTGATAATCAGCTTTGCACCTGAACGTATCTTTGAGCCTTCGCCGCAATAAACCTCAGAAGGTGTGTCTGCACTATCGCTGGCAATAGTTACATCACCGCTTTCAACAGTTTTGTAGCCCCAAACCTTTGAGTTACCGCTGACGTTGATTGAATTAACTGTTATTTCTTCCTTACATACAAGCCTTGAATTATTATTTATATTAAGAGCTGACGCATTTAAGCTGTAAGGACAATAAATTCTTGAGCTTCCCGAAGCAGAAATTGTTCCGCTTGAGGAGAAGGTGCTCTTGAATACTGCTCTTGAGTTGTCGCTGACAATAAGATTTGCCATTGAAGCAGCATCAGTGCAGTAAAGCGTATGACCTCCGGAAACAGTAGTATCACCGCTACTTACAGATACAGGTCTATCAAAAAGACTTGAGCCTGTTCCGTTCAAAATCATCTTTGCCGAGCCGGTAAGTTGAAGCTCATCATAGCAGTAAAGAGTACCATAGTTTTGGAAGGTATTCGGGAAGGAGATAGTAACAGTTGTGTTAAGAATACTGTCAGTAAGTCTTCCGTCACCGATATATACAGTAGAATTGCTCTGACTGTTACAGAATTCCTTCAAATTCTTAAAAGGATATCTGTCATAAGTAATGGAGCTTGTTTTTACAAAGCCGTATACGCTGAAAACTGCTCCACCGCTTCCTTCAATCCAAATATGACGTTCTTTGGAGGAATTTGTTCCAACATATCCGCCGATATAAACCTTATCTGCACCTACTATATGGAAAATATTGTAAGCGTCACTATCTGACGAACTGTTATTTGCACCGTCAATATTTCCGCAAACATATAATTCACTATTTTGAAGCTCCATAGTATAGTTTGACAAAAGGTTTCCGGTTACATAAATTTTGCCGTAGCTATTGAGAGAATTCCAATTCTTATCACCATTTAAGGTTAAATCACCTTTGCACTTAATAGTACCGTTGAGGTAAACTCTCGGATTTATGTATATATCTCCCATCGACATTAAATTGCCGTAAATAGTTATATTATTTGTATTTCCGGCAGAAAAAGTGATTGATGAAGCTTTAATATACGAAGCTGAATTATCATTATAGGTTGTTCCGCTGATAGTAACAGAACCGTAGGCGTTTACACAAGAGTTGCTTCTTACAGTAATATTCTTTGTTGAAAAGTTTCCTTTTGCACTGATAATTGCATTATCGTAAATGTCAGCATTATTTGATACGGAAATATTACCTGAACAATAAATCTTTGCACCGCTTTCAACAAGCAGATTGTAGCAGGAAATATTACCTGTTACATAGATAACACTATTACTTCTAACCTGAACATCATCTTCGGTTGAAATGCTTCCGAAAACAACTAAGGTTGCATTTGAACCGTTTTCCTGACCGACATCCAGATTACCGCCTCTGCCTAACCAGTCTTCTTTAACAGTAATGTCGCCTATACTGCAGAAGCTGTTACCGCTTTTAACATAAAGGCTGTTTTGACCGTTATGTGACCTACCGCTCGGATAATAACAATTATTTGAAAGCTCAGGATAACCACTGGTTGATGTAAATGTTCTGTCTCCGGTCGATCCGTCACCCCAGGTTGCACCGCCTGACATATTAACAGTTATAGAGCTACTGCTAACAGCGGTATAGGTCGGCATTGTTATATCCACATTTGTACCGTTAATTGTTGACAATCCAAATGTCATATAGCTGTTAAATTGTTCTCTGATTGCGTAAGCAGTTGTATCTCCTACTATACCCAAGGAGCTGAAATCCGACATATCAGGACCGAGGAATACTTTCTTTCTGTCCGGAAGAGTAGGTAGATCACTTTCACTTACGTCAGTAGCATCAACCTGTGCTTTCTTTGTTTCAAAGAGAGAAGCATATTTACCGTTAAGTTCATCCTTCTTTTTCTGTACTGCGTCATTTCCGTAAACCGTTGCGTACTTATCCTTAGTAGTGCTGTCGTTATTAGCAATTTCGTTGTTATAGTACTCCTTAACGGCACCCACTGAATAATTGCTTTCACCCAAGGAATCGGGCTTAATATTTTCCTTTGCAAAATTATTTATAAAATCTGAAGGAGTTTTAAGCACACCATTACTGTTATAAAGGGACTCTCCCATAAAGGTTGTATGAGCATCTCCTGTAAGCTTAGCAAGTCCGCTGTTTTTAGTTTCTTTATACTTTGAAAAAAGCAGAGTAGTATCCTTATTTGTATAGGTGCTTGTATCCTTATAAGTATTATCCTCGTATGAGGTTTTATCAAGAATATCAGTCAAATCGTCAGACATATCCTTAACTGCTGCTTTAACTGTTTTAGAGCCTGTTGCCTCGCTATCACCAAGCTCCTCTTTTGTCTTTGTTGAGTTTCTGATGGACTGATTAACCTGACGTACAAAATAAGGCTTCATATTGGGGACAGCAATATATCCGTCCTCGCCGAGATTTTCTTGGAATGTTCTTGCAAGGGCAAATTTTGCACCTGTAATAGTAGCACTGTTATCAGAGCTTACGGAAATACCTGTTTTACCGATGTCTCTGTTTACCTGAGTTCCGTTTACACTTACACCTATATCAGGCAAAGCGTTTCCTTCTGAATCCTCATGTGAAATTTTAATGCTGTACTTTATACCGCCGGAACTTGCCTTGTCGGCAACATTCTGGAAGAGAAGAGTTGAATCACTTGAGTACAGCTTATCTGTTCCCACTGTATTGAATTCTTCAACAACGCCGCTTAAAGTCTGAGACTCAACAATATTAAGCATTTGTGTTGCTTCGTCCTGGCTTACATCATAGACAATCATTGCCTGATTGTTAAGGCTTATTGTTCCGTCCTCATTAAATGTAAGATTTGCAGACTGATTGATTATATCCTGCTTTTGAGCAGCAGTAATAGTATTTTTGTTTTCAAGATAATGTGTGGCTTTTTCCTCATATTCTGACTGAAGCTGTGAAGTGCTGCTTATAGAATTGAGGTTCATTTCATTTAAAATTGTAAGTGCGTTCTGAGTCTGCTCAAGATAATGCTGATTTTGAACATAAACATGGGTGGAGGTATCACGGCTTGTATTTGTAAACTCAATGGAATCTACTGCTGTGTACGTAACCTGACCGTAATCGTCATAATCATTATCATCTTCAAGGATAGTCTCTTCATAGGCCTCATCATTTGTTTCAGTTCCCGTATAATCCTGGTCCTTTGCACGGGCTGCATTAAGTGCCTGAACGCCGATTTCAATATTTGAATTTGAATGTACATCACCGTTTGTGATAGCCTCTGAAAGATTAATATGAACTAAATCGGTTAAATTAGGTGTACCGCCGAAAATCCCTATAATCGGCTGAACAATTTTTTCATTAATACCGTTAATTACACCCTCAAGTGTTGAAATGATATAGTTAGTTACATCTCCTGTTCTGCCTTGAATTTCAAGAGCAGGGTCTGCATCACTTCCTGAAACCGAACCTGCAAAAAGTGTATATTTCAGTGCTCTCGGCATTTCAACATAGTTTGCATCGCACTTAACAAATGACGATTTTTTCAAATGCCAAGTATTAATACCTAATATATTTGCAAGAACAGCGTCATCGTCAATGGATACCGTAAGCTTAATATATCCGGTAGTTATATATTCATTCTCGTTTAATGTTTCAGAATCAAGCACACCCTTTCTCTCAATCTTAACATCAACTGAGTCCTTGTACTTATCCTGAACATCGATACCGTTTTTCTGAAGATATGACAAAGCAATGCTTTCAAGAGAGGTATCTGTGCTTCCGATATTTGCCGCAACAGCTGTACCTGCCGCGTCAACTGCATTTTGAAGTTTGGCACTTTGATAATAATATAGTCCGTAGTCTATAACAAATGCCGCAAAACAAACAAGAAGAGTAATTAAAAAGGCAGAAATAAGTGCAATTGCACCATTTTCTCTCTTTTGTCTATCTTTTTTCTTGGGTTTTGAGATACTCAAAGTGATTCACTCCTTTAAAATAAGTAAGACGGTTTACATTTAAGTCCTGATGTACATAATCTACTAAAAGAACTTACTGATTTTCTTCATTTGAGCCGACATCTTCAGCCTTTGAATGAGCAAGCGAAAGCTCAGTCTGAAGTCTGTAAATTAAATCCTCTGCTCTATCAATTGCACTTTCATATATTTGAGCAACTGCCGAATACTTCTTTGCAGCATCAGAGGACATACCTGCTTCAAGCTCCTCCTTGAGACTTTTAATTTCAAATCTGTTTTTATCTGCTTTTTTAGTAAGATGAGCAACATCACGCTGAAGGTCTCTGTTTTTTTCCTCCAGCTTTCTATTTTCTTCGCTTAAAATTCTGTTTTTAGATATAAGACTGTTAATCTTTTCCTGAAGCTCGCTGATTTGAACTGCTTCAGCCTGTGTAACAACAGGTCCGTCAAGCTGAGTCTTATATTCGTCTCTCTGCTTTCTGCATTTTTCGTAAAGCTCGCTGATCTTATCAAGCTCACCTTTAGTCTGCGAAAGCTCGCAGGAAAGCATTTTATTCGCATTTTTAATTTCGTTAAAACGCTCATCAAAAATTTCTCCCGCATTTTTATTAGCGTTGAGTAAATTATTAATATACTCGTTTACCTGCTTAATATCATATCCGCGCAAAGCCCTATCAAAACCAAAATCCTGAGCCTCACTGCCTAATATTTGATTTCTGTTTACAATATCGTTGTTACTCATAACTCAAAAAGCCTTTCCGGCTACAAATAGAAATGCTAAATCACAATTTACCCTGCTGTAGCCAAACAAGGTGTGATTATTTTCAAATATGTTGCGTTTCGCACTTTTTAGTGTACATTTGCCAATAACGAACTATATTCCAATGCCTTATTTAACATTGGAATGTTCGTTTTCTATGAAAATGTTAAATAATCTCCCTCGGTTATGCCTAATTTATCAGCATATCCTGCACAAAGCTCAAGCACCTTATGACCGCCCTTAACCTTTGAACGAACCTTATTCGGAGGAATGCACTTATCTACAAGCAACACCTTGTTATCTGTATCAAGTGTGATTGCATCTATATCAAACCTCATACCGAATGTATGTATTTCATTGCAGGGAGTTAGCAATAAACCGTGATTACTGTTCATTCCCTTGCGGTACATAAGACCCATAAACCTTCTAAAAAAATGGTTGGCATTTTCAACTTCCTGAATAAGAAGCTCGCCGTTTTTATACATTTTCAAAATTTCCATAGCTTTACTTAAAATGAAACTCCTGAAAGAGAATCCTTAACCTGAATGATAACAGGCCCCATAATAACCATAATAATTGCCGGAAGAATAAAAAGAACTGTCGGAATAGTCATTTTTGTAGGAACCTTTGCGGCAACTGTTTTAATTTCCTCTCTTTTAGCCACACGAAGCTGTTCTGCCTGTGCATCAAGTACATTTGTAATCGGAATACCAAGCTGATTTGCCTGAATTACAGCAGAGACAAAAGTCTTCAGCTCTGCTACCTCAGTTGCTTCTCCAAGCTCCTTTAACGCCTCGTTTCTGTTTTTACCAAGCTGAATTTGCTTGAATACAGTAACAAGCTCATCAATCAGCGGACCTTCCATTCTCTCTGAAATCTTTACAAGAGAAGCATCAAAGCTAAGTCCTGCTTCCATACAAACACTCATAAGGTCAAGAGTATCCGGAAGCTGAGACCTAATAGCTTGCTGATGGCTTTTGATTTTGTTTTTAAGGAACATTGTCGGTCCGAGAATTGCAACTATACAACCTATAAGAATTACAAGATAAAAATAATTTGTAACATTAATGAGAGCCATTCCCAAACCAACCGAAACAACTATAGTAACGAGCATAAATGCTGTTTTAAAGAACTGGAAGTTACTTGTGGAAACATGCATTCCTGCCTGTCGCAGCTGTTTTTTGAGTGTTTCATTTTCTTTTCTCTTTTTGGTGTTTTTGTTAGGCTTATTACCGTTTTCATCAACTTTATTGATTTTATTTACAAACGGCTTAACAACTCTCTCATAAAACGTTGTGTCGACATTTTTGTAATCAACATTAACGGTTTCCTTGCCTATTGACTTCATTCTTCTAAGATTATTATCCTCTTCTCTACCCTTATTTTGAAGAAGAAGAATTACAATCAGCATAGCAAAAATCGCATAGGATATAACCACAAAAGGTATTAAATAACTGCTCATATAAATCACACTTTCTTACATCTTAACGTTTGTAATCTTTCTGATAATTGCGAAACAGACTACCTCAAGACCTGCCGCTATACCTAAAAAGATATGCCCCAAAGATGTGGTAAATAAAGGTTCTATAAATTCAAAATTAATTACCGAGAAAAGCACAAGCATAATTACCGGCATGCAACCGACCATCATACCCGACATTTTTCCTGAAGCAGTCGCCGACTTCAACTCCTGTTTAATCTTCATTTTTTCCTTAATTGATTTGGCAATATTTTCAAGTATCTGTGAAAGATTACCACCTGTCTGTCTTTGAACAAGGACTGCAGAAATCATCAGAGAGAGGTAACTGCTCTTAATTCTTTTTCCCATATTTTCAAGAGCTTCATCCATAGAAGTACCCATATTAATCTCCTGAATTACATATGTAAATTCAGAGCTTATAGGGTCGTCCATATCCTTTGCAATAGTTTCCATTGCCTGCGTAAAGCTAAGACCTGATTTAAGGCTACTGCAGGCAATCATCAACGCATCTGATAGCTGATTGTCAAACTTTTTAACTCTTGATTTTTGCTTGTTTTTTATAATAAAGAAAGGAAGAACAACGCCGGCTGCAACAAGTGCAAGAGAAACAGTAACATTATTAATGAACATTGCAACCAATCCGGCAGGAACTACGCTTACAATAATCCAAATAGTCATAAACTCTTCCGGACGCATTTTAATATCGGCTGCCTGAAGCTCCTTGTAAAGAGCAGAGCCCATTTTTTCAAAAAAGCTATTCTTGTTTTTCCTGTTTTTTCTTCTTAATGTCTGCTTGCTTTCACTTTTTACAAGAGCGACATCATCACTTTCGCCCTCTTTTTTCTTCAGCTCCTCAAGTCTTTTGTCGGAGGCAATTTTGTTTGAAGAAGTAAGATACGCAATAATGAAAGCTACTATAAAAACTAACAGCGTAAAAGAAACTGTTATAAGTATGATACTAATTACTGAACCAGTCATTATTTACAATCACTCCGTTTTCACGAATTTTTTCAACACATCTCGGAACGATTCCGGTTGCCTTGAACTCTCCCTTGAACTTATTGTTTGCATCTAACTCGCCTGCTGTTTCATAGGTGAAAATTTCCTGCATTCTGATTGTATCGCCCTCCATTCCCACGATTTCGGAAATGGAAGTAACCTTTCTTGAGCCATCTCTCAAACGAGCTTGCTGAACAATTATATTAATCGCCGAAGAAACCTGATCTCTGATAGCCTTCGACGGAAGCTCTGAGCCTGACATCATAACCATGGTTTCAATACGGGAGATAGAATCTCTTGGTGAGTTTGCGTGTATTGTAGTAAGCGAGCCATCGTGACCTGTGTTCATAGCCTGAAGCATATCAAGTGTTTCATCGCTACGTACCTCACCAACGATAATTCTGTCAGGCCTCATACGAAGAGCATTTACTACCAAATCACGTATACTGATTCGTCCTTTGCCTTCCATATTGGCAGGTCGGCTTTCAAGTGTGATAACGTGCTCCTGATGGAGCTGAACCTCTGCCGAGTCCTCTATGGTGACAATTCTTTCATCATCCGGAATGTATGAGGACAAAACGTTTAACAGAGTTGTTTTACCTGAGCCTGTACCGCCTGATACGATAATGTTAAGCTTTCCTTTAACAGCAGCTTCAAGAAAATTCAACATTCTTGATGAGATTGAACCCCAAGTTACAAGATTTTCTGCTGTTATAGGTGTTTTACCGAACTTACGTATTGTTACGATCGGACCTACAAGGGATACCGGCGGAATAATAACATTTACACGGGAGCCATCAGGAAGTCTTGCATCAACCATTGGGCTTGCCTCATCTACGTGACGACCTACCTTAGTTACAATTCTGTCGACAATCTGCATAAGATGTGCATTATCCTTGAACTTTATATCTGTGAGAATAAGCTTACCGCGAGACTCAACATATATCTGATATGGACCATTAACCATTATTTCAGAATATGCATCGCTGTCAACGAGACACTGAATCGGACCGTAGCCCATAATATCATCATACAATTCCTCCTGAACATTACCTCTGTCCATTCTCGGAATATTGTACTCAGTTTTGTTGACATATTCCTCAATAAGCTTTCGCATACTGTCTTCAGTAACAGGTGCATCGCTATTTAGCTGCTGAGCTATTATCGCATTATGTATTTTTGATTTAGTTTCCTCATACGGGTCTTCCTGAACGTGCTCAACATTTCTTCCCCTAAAGGATTGTCTTTGTCTATCATTTGTGTTCTCCTCTGGAGACGAGGAGGCATATCTGTCTAATAAGCCCATTTAATATTTTACTTCTTTCGCTTGCTCTTTGTATTTGTTTTTTCTATTTTTCCTTCTCTTTCAATTATCAGCTTATCTGCAAAAGCCTTAATATCCTTTGCAATAACCGCCCTTGGCTTAAAGGTTACAAACGGCTGACCGTTATTCAGAGAATTATTTACTGTTTTAAGGTCGCTGGCAACTACTGCATATGCTTCCATACCAAGCAGATTTTCATAGTCTGATATTTTGATGTTATTCTTCTTAACATTTTTGTTTATAAGTAACTTAGCCTTATCCTGCTGATTAATCTGCTGGAGCACATTCTGACAAAGCTTAGCTCTTTTAAGTGATAAGATATTTACGTCATTTACCATAAATATGTCGTCAGATGACTCAAGAGCCGTAATAACCGGATCAGTCAAAGCACAGCCACAGTCGAGAATAACATATTCGAAATAGTTTCTTGCAGCATCAATTATTGCCCTTGTATGCTCTGAACGTACATATTCAGCAAGCTCAGGTGAGCTTGGAGAAGCAAGTACTGACAAGCCTGAGGAATGAGTTGTACAGCAAGATGTTAAATTGTCAATGGAAATACCGTTTGTATCTCTTGCCAAATCAACAATAGTTTCTGTCGGGTCAAGGTCAAGTGCCATATCTGCATCGCCAAACTGCAGGTCTAAATCGACCAAAAGAGTTTTCTTTCCCATTGAAGCAAGACAAACTGCTGTATTTGTGCAAATTGTAGTTTTGCCTACTCCGCCCTTTCCGCTGAAAAATGCGTAAACTCGGGAACGCTCTTTCTTTTCCAAATTCATTTTTTGGCTGAATTTTCTTTCGTTGGTAACAATCTTGCCTATGTTTTTGCAAAATTCCTCTCCGCCGACACTGAGAGACATTACCTGTCTGATACCGTGTTGTGCAGCACGGTTTACCAAATCAACTGTTATATTGTCAGTCATAATAACTGATGAACAGCCGAAAGAGCCTAAATTCATATCATCGACATACTCTAAAAATTCATCTGTAATATCGACGCTGTCAAGAGCAAAAACGGCAACATCCGGGACAAAGCCTTTAAGCCTTGTTTTAGCATCCGGAGCAAAGTCGGAATATCCGATAATGGCATATTCTTCGTTATTTTCAAGTTTATTTTTCAGTGAAACTTTATATTCGGTCTCCTGAGAACAAACAACTATATTAATCTTATCCATCTCAACATCAACTCCTTATGACCTTTGCCGATTAGCCTCTTGGGTTCAAAATAAGCTTGTAGCTGTATGTATTTTCAATATCATAAAGCTCAAGTGCCTGCTCTTTTGTTACTTCAACCGTAAGAGAACTGTATTCGGTAACAGCAGAACCGTCTTTTGTCGCCTTTGCGTTATCTGTGTTTGTTGAAACCTTGAGAATTTTAAGACCCTTGTACGCAATCTCAGACTTCTCATTTCCTTCATCATCGTCTTTATACACGATTACGTCAACTGTATCTCCCTCACAGATATAACCATCAACACTCGTAACCGATGCTGCACTGATTGAATAGGCAACCTTGCCTTTGGGAAGCTTTAATGAAAGTGCTACATCTTCGCCGTCAATGCTTTGAAGTCTTGCAGAATTAATCTGCTCTCCTGCGTAAAGATTGTCAACCGTTACCATTCCGATAAGCTGATCAGTTGAGGTAACTGCGTTTGGAGCTTGGTCTGCAACAAGAACTGTCTTTGTTGTAAAATAATTTGCATCTTCAGCAAACATCTCTTCTGTAATTGATGTATTTGCCTCAACATCTTCCACGGGAACATAAACCGTAACTGTATCGGCGTCTTTAATCGTTGTTTTTTTATCAATTTCACTTGCAAACATATATGTTGCAAAGCCTGCAATCAAAGCAAATATTACTGCTATCAGATAAACCTTTTTCATTTTGTGTACATTTCCTCTTTTCTTTAGAAAAATTTTCAGGATTTAAAGTTTTAAATATATATCAAAGCTCACAAAACTAATCTTAATCAGTTGAGGAGCTGTTTTTTTCAACCTTATATGTAGAAGAAGAGCCTATTACCCTTTGCATATGATTATCGGCATTACCCAGCACAGGAGTAAGCACCCTCATAGTACCTTTAACAGTAATAGTCACATCTCCCTTACTGCGGTCATTTACATCATATCCCAATCCTGTAGATGGGTCGCTGTCATAGGAGTAGCTGATTTTCACTGTAACGTCCTTAACCGAATCAGGAAGAGTCAGCGCTACTGACCTTAAAATATCTAATTCCTGCTCAGTGTACGGAATATCATTAGGGTCCATACCCGTTGTATCAAAAAACGGTTCGGCATCTTCAAGCCCAAAAACCTCATCAACAATAGGCTCACCGCTTGTCTCATCATAAGAACATTCCTGATATTCAACACAGGCAATTCTGGCGGCATTTCTCGCTGAATTTTCAACAGCAAGATTATTATAGAATAACCAACCGTAATCAATTATCATGAACACAATAAGCAGAAAAACAGGCAGAACAAGAACAAATTCAAGCATTGCCTGACCGCTTTCTTTTTTATTTTTTCGCTTAATTTTCATAGAGATTTTCACCCCATATCCCCGTTTAAAAAAATAAGGGCAGGATTCCCTGCCCTTATTTTCTTTTGAATTCAAATGATTACGGCATTGTTTCCATTTGATCAGAAATTTCAGTGTTCTTATTCTGCAATACTGTACGTACAGCAAGAATTGCAACGATAGCTACCACTGCAACAAGTGCGATGATAAGTACATACTCAAGCATGCCCTGTCCATCTTCGTCCTTGATAAATCTCATCATAATCTTTTCCTCCTGTTTAGAATAAAAATAATTTATTTGTTAATTAAAATATGCCGACCTCTGACACCAGAGAATCAATCAAAGGGAAGCACATTGAAATTACTGTACCCACCGACAGGAACGGACCCATCGGAACCATAGTTTTCATATCGCCTTTTTTGGTAGCTTTAAGAACGATATAGGCAACTAATGCCAAAAGTCCCATAATAACCATTGCCTGAAAATATCCACCAAAGTAAATGCACAAACCGATTACTCCGCTGTACTTTATGTCCCCCGCACCTACGGGAATTCTTAATATGCTTGGTACGGTACAGGCAATAAGTCCAACAAACGCCCCGATAAAAGACGTTATAAGCAACTGGGTGCTATGCTGAGTTATTGAGACATACGCCACATAAGCGACTTGTGTTAAAATCATTGCTAAAAGCAATGGGTTAGGAATCTTTCTGATTATCGAATCAACAACAGCAATACTGAAAATAGGAATCAAAAGAACCAAATTTCTTACTATCACTGCTGCATCCTCTCCCGTGAGCATCACACCCACCGCAGAAAGAACTCCCGCAATAAGCAAAGAAGCAATCAAAAGTTTATTCTTGAGAAGCATTGTATCACCGGGATCCTCACTTCTTGATAAGATTAGCTTCTTTGATAATGGAATCGTCACAAGTCCTAACAGGACTCCAAACAAAACTCCAATTAAAATCTTAACTAAAACATCCGACATATTAACTTATCCATTTGCTATGTTAAGTGAAGCACTTAACTTTTGATTACAACTGAATTTTATCACAATTATACAAAATTTTCAAGTTTTTTTATTTTTTTTGTGTGTTTCCACTAATATTTTGTTATTTTTTTAACAAATTGCACAACAATAGTTCATTTATGAACATTTGTTAATAAAGTTTGAGTACAAATTAAACACCGATGTACTTTAACGTAGTTTTATACAAATGTACGATATTCATCAATTTTATATTTATCATTATTATAAAGAGAAAGATTGTCTGTCAAATTCTTATCGGCATTTTCCTTTTTCTTTTCATTTACATATTTAATTTTCTTTTTGTTCGAGTTAGCATCATAGTACATATATTTGCCGTTTTTTGATTTTGCACGGGCAAACTGATGTATAATCTTTTTTCCGTCAAAAGCATCAAAAAATTCAATTTCACCGTCTGCATCGTAATAGAGAGTAAACTCTGCCATATAGCCGTCATAGCCTATACCGCTTTTGAAGCTCTTTGACAAAACAGAATTAAGCGTATCTACTGCCTTATCACCCTCTGATTTTTGTGCAAAAGTGACAGAATAATCTTTGACCGAGCTAATATCCGACGCTCTCATTTCCATACATTTTTCAGAAACAGTGTAAATACCATTCTCTTGGAGAGCAAGCATCCATCCAAGCCAGCCATAGTCTGCTGTATATCTTTCTACTGAAATTACCTTTCCGTTATCATTCAGATTATCACTCATAGCCTTTGCAAAATCCGAAAACGCCTCACAATACATATTTTCCCTCTTAGTTCTTTCTCCAAAGAAAGGAAGTGAGGTAGTTTTTGCATAGCAGATATCCAAAAGTCCTCTGAAAGAGCAAATGGTATCAGCTTTTTCCTCTGCTTTGTATTCGTAAACATCTGAACACACAAAATCCACATTACTAAGCTCCAGCCTTTGAGCAAGCTTTCTTGCATTTTCAACTGCCGACTCATTAATGTCAACACCTGTAATTTTACATTCAGGATACATTTTGGCAATGAAGCAGGTAACGATTCCGCAGTCACATCCCATATCAATAACTCTTCCCGAAAATAATTCGGGATTATCGATAATCATATTTCCTAAATGTCTGAAAAGCCCGCCGTCAAATGCCGCAGAAATATAAATTGAAGCCTCCAGGCTTTCATTTTTCATTTTATAGAAAACTGCATTACCTGCCGACTGCCCTGTACCTCTTGCGTTAAGCTCGGTTGCAACCTTGGTGGCATAATTTTTATCTGTTCTGTATGCAAGACCTGCAATAAATTCATTAGAATTTTTTATGTATTTGAGACCGATTTTCTGCATATAGGTCTCCACCTGTTCATAAACCTTCATAAAACTACCTCTTTATCCGCAAATTTTACAGCCCTTGCTAACAGGCATCGTAACGGCAATATCCTTCGCAAAGCCCTTGAGCTCACTTGCTGCCTTATCCGCATTTTTCTTATCCTCAAATATTCCGAAAACAGTTGGACCGCTTCCGCTCATACAAACGCCCAAGGCTCCGTTATTTCTCATAATTCCTTTTATTTCAACCTTGTTTGGAACTTCAATAAACTGTTCAAAAACATTTTCCATTTTTGAGCAGATTTCTTTCAAATCCCTGCTTTGCATAGCATAGAGCATACCAAGCTTATCGGGCGTATGCGTTTTTCCGAAATTGTCAAACTGACTGTAGGCTGAGCCTGTATTAACACCGTAATCAGGCTTAGCTATAAGAATACAGCATTTTCTCAATGGCTTAACCTTATTGAGTACATCTCCTATGCCTTGAGCAAGGAGCGTACCGCCCTTTATACAAAACGGAACATCTGCTCCGATTTTTACACCTATTTTGCAAAGCTCATCATCACTCAGTCCTGCGTTGCAAATCTGATTAAGAGCAACTAATACTCCTGCACCGTCGGCACTTCCCCCTGCAAGTCCCGCTGCGTGGGGTATTCTTTTTACTATATCAATATTGATACCCTTATTTTTTATCTTAGTAGCATTGAAAAACGCCGACGCCGCTTTATATGCAATATTCTTTTCATCAAGAGGAATATCGTCAATATTGCAGGTAATAGTTATTTTTTTTGACTTAGTTTGGGTAACCGTAATCGTAT
The DNA here is from genome assembly GCA_051892435.1 of Eubacterium sp. Taxonomy (GTDB): domain Bacteria; phylum Bacillota; class Clostridia; order Oscillospirales; family Acutalibacteraceae; genus Eubacterium_R. The sequence continues at coordinate 43,334 of JBJFGE010000053.1, read as the reverse complement.
CATACAGATCTATGCTCTGCATAATCATAAACAAATCGTGGTAGCCGTCTGTTCTTCTATAGACTATATCGAGCATTAAATTTATTTTTGCATAGGCATTAACTTTAATTTCCATTATTTTCTCCAAGTTCTTTAACAAATTCTCCTATTCTTCCGACTGCTTCCTTAATATTATCAATTGAATAGCAGTAAGAAGCTCTTATGAAACCTTCCCCGCATTCACCGAATGCATTACCGGGAACAACTGCAACATGCTTGCTCATAATAAGCCTTTCGCAGAATTCCTCGGAGGAAAGTCCTGTGGACTTTATGCAGGGAAAAACATAAAAAGCTCCCTCAGGTTCAAAGCAATCAAGTCCTATTTCTCTAAAAGCATTTACGATATATCTTCTTCTCATATCGTATTCCGACTTCATTTTGCTAATGTCATCGTCACCGTTTCGCAAAGCCTCTATTGCCGCATACTGCGATGTGGTGGGTGCAGACATAATTGCAAATTGATGAAGCTTTGTCATTTGCTTAATTATCGGTGCAGGACCAAGAGCATAGCCAAGCCTCCAGCCTGTCATTGAATATGTTTTTGAAAAGCCGTTTATAACAACAGTTCTCTCCTTCATACCATTTATCGAGGCAATGCTCATATGTTCCTGAGCACCAAAGGTCAGCTCGCTGTAGATTTCATCTGACAGCACAAGCAAATCATTTTCAATAACTACCCTTGCAACTGCCTCCAAATCTTCCTTGCGCATAACTGCCCCCGTGGGATTATTTGGATAAGGAAGTACGAGTAGCTTTGTATTATCTGTTATGGCTTTTTTCAAGTCATCAGCCTTTAGTCTGAAATTATCCTCTCTTTTAGTAACGAGTGGCACTGCCTTTCCGCCGCAAACCTCAATAATCGGCTTGTAGCAAACAAATGACGGCTCAACCACCAAAACATCGTCATAAGGTTGCACAAGGCAACGCAGGCACATATCAATACCCTCTGAGCCTCCCACAGTTACTAAAATCTCACTATCGGGATTATATTTTATCAGGTGGTGTCTTGCATAAAAAGATGAAATTTCATTTCTAAGCTCTGCCATACCTGCGTTTGCAGTATAACGTGTTGAGCCGTTTTCAAGGCTGTCAATGCCTACCTGTCTGATGTGCCAAGGGGTAAGAAAATCCGGCTCACCCACGCCGAGAGAAATAACATCCTCCATCTCATCGGCAATGGAAAAGAATTTTCTTATTCCGCTTGGTTTAACATCTAAAATTGCAGGGTTTAAAAAATCATCATAATTCATTAGAGTGAGATTGTCCCCCTGTCATCCTTTTTCTTTTCAGTAAAGAACACACCCTGCTCCTTGTATTTTTTCAAAATGAAATGGGTTGCAGTTGAAACAACGCCGTCAAGGGGAGAAAGCCTGTTTGCCACAAACATTGCAACCTCCTGAAAGGATTTATCTGACACCATACAGCAAAGGTCAAAGCCACCGCTCATAAGATAAATGCTTTCAACCTCTTCAAGCTGTGCAATTTTATTTGCAATTTCATCAAAGCCGTGACCGAATTTCGGCTGTACTTTAATTTCTATTAAAGCCGTGACCGTTTCAGCGTAGGCTTTATTTTTATCAATAATTGCTCTGTAACCCTTTATAATTCCCGTCTGCTCATAAAGACGGATTTTTTCTTCAACATCTTCTTCTGAAATGCCGAGCATTACGGCAATTTCCTTATTACTTAGTCTCGGATTTTTTTCAAGTAAAACCAATAGCTTATCCATACTGCATAAACCTTTCTGATTATTTTGATGTAATTAATGTAAGGGAAGCAAAATCGGCCGACGCTTTTCGAATACAGCAACGCTGTCAAAGCCGCACTCCTTTGCTATATCATATCCCGTTTCTATGCCCCGGCATATTTTTTCAGCATAATGAGAATCAGAGCCTACTGTGATATACTTTCCGCCAAGCTCCTTAAATCTCTTTACAAAAGATATATTCGGCAAGGTATCCCTCATATCCATAAAAAGACCTGATGTGTTAATTTCAAGTGCTTTATCTTTTTCAGCAAGAAGTGAAAAAATCTCGTCTGTTTTGTCAGAGAATCTTGTCATATCAACGTCAATTTTTTCTCTTGCCACAATATACCTCAAAGGATATGTAAGGTGTGCAAGAGAGTCGAATGCACCCCAATGGCAAAGCTCGATAAGCCCGTCAAAATACCTGCCCAAAAGCTCGTATATATCATACTGCGAATAATCAAGGAAATAAAAATCCTCCATATTTTCAAGATTATGCAAAGAGCCCAAAACAAAATCATAGTCATATGAAGAAAGCAGTCTTTCTGTTTCCTCTTTTCTGTAAATCCCCTGACCGATTTCTATGCCTTTGAGAATTTTTATATCATTTTCTAATTTTTCTTTACACTCGTTTATATCCTTCAGCTGTGCAGGACAGAGAACATCTATATCCGTATCTTCTCCGTCTATATCGCAATGGTCTGTAATTGCAATCGCCTTTGCTCCTTTTCTTATTGCACTTTCACACAGGGCAATGCAAGGGTCGTTACCATCAAAGCTGTGAATACTGTGAGTATGCATATCAGCAATATTATTATATCCCAACTCTTAGTTCTCCTTAAATGCATAAACGTCTCATTACGCAAATATTCTAACACATATTCAAAAAAAATAAAATATATTTCTGTACTTTGTTGAAAAAAGTTTACTACTCTGTTATAATTATTGCAAATATTTGGAGGTACATACATATGAGAGCAGTTATTACGGTTGTAGGAAAAGACGCCGTTGGCATTTTGGCTAAGGTTTCAGGCATCTGTGCTGAAAACAAAATCAATATCACAGAGGTCACTCAGTCTGTACTTGAGGATATGTTTTGCATGATTATGCTTGCGGACATTTCTCAGAGCACTGTTGAATTTACAAAATTTGCCGATGTGCTTGCAAAATACGGTGAGGAAAACGGACTGTCAATTCACGCAATGCACGAAGATATATTCAACTCTATGCACAAAATTTAGGAGGAACAATCCTTGATTAATACTAACGATATTCTTGAAACAATCAGAATGATTCAGGATGAATGCCTTGATATCAGAACAATCACTATGGGCATTTCACTGATTGACTGTGCTGATTCCGATATTGACCGTTCCTGTCAAAAGGTTTATGACAAAATCTGCAAAAAGGCTGAAAAGCTTGTTTCAACAGGAGAACAGATTGAAAAGGAATACGGCATACCTATTATAAATAAGAGAGTAAGCATCACTCCTGTAGCTATTCTTGCAGGTGCAAGCGGCGGCGACCCTGTTAAATACGCCCTTGCTCTTGAAAAGGCAGCTAAAACTATCGGCGTAAATTTCATAGGCGGATACAGTGCACTTGTCCAAAAGGGCTTTGCTGCAGGTGATTTAGACCTTATCAACTCTATTCCCCGTGCTTTAGCCGAAACAGAACATCTTTGTGCTTCTGTAAATATCGGTTCAACCAAAGCAGGTATAAATCTTGACGCCGTTAAAATTATGGGACAAAAGGTTATTGAAGCGGCTGAGCTTACAAAGGATAAGGAATGTATGGGTGCGGGCAAGCTTGTAATTCTCTGCAACGCTCCCGAGGATAATCCATTTATGGCAGGTGCTTTCCTTGGCGTTTCCGAGCCTGACTGCGTTATAAACGTAGGCGTATCCGGTCCCGGTGTTGTTAGAAGCGCCGTATCAAAGCATCCTGAATATTCAATAAACGAAATTGCTGAGCTTATCAAAAAAACTGCATTTAAGATCACAAGAATGGGTCAGCTTGTAGGAACTCAGGCATCCGAAAGATTAGGCGTTCCGTTTGGAATTGTTGACCTTTCCCTCGCTCCTACTCCTGCTGTGGGTGACTCGGTTGCACACATTCTTGAGGAAATCGGTCTTGAGCAATGCGGTGCTGCAGGTACGACAGCCTGTCTTGCTATGCTCAATGATGCAGTTAAAAAGGGCGGTGTCATGGCATCATCAAGCATCGGCGGCCTTTCGGGTGCATTCATTCCTGTTTCTGAGGATGCAGGTATGATTGACGCTGCAAGAAGCGGGGCATTATCTATTGAAAAGCTTGAGGCAATGACTGCTGTTTGCTCTGTCGGTCTCGATATGATTGTTATTCCCGGCGATACTCCTGCGGAGGTTATCAGCGGTATAATTGCAGATGAGGCAGCAATCGGCATGGTAAACGGCAAAACCACTGCTGTCAGAGTTATCCCTGCTATCGGTAAAAAGGCAGGCGAGGAATTGGAATTCGGCGGCCTTTTCGGAAGCGGACCTATTATGAATGTGAATACAAAATCACCTGCGCAGTTTATTAACAGAGGCGGAAAAATTCCCGCTCCTCTTCACAGCCTCAAAAACTAACATATGTTTTACATCTGTTCGAGACGGTTTTCAAAAAGAAAACCGTCTCATTTTTGACAGATTTGTTAATTTTTGTAATATTATTGCAATAAAAAAATATGCATATTCCATAAAAAGCTTGTTGACAAACTTTTTCCATAAATGTATAATTATGGTGTATGAATGACAGTGCATTTTCTGTTTCTTGGCACAGTATATTCTGCAAAAATAATGTCTTGATAAGACAATGTAAGGAGGAATTGCAAATGAATTTTGCAAAAAAATCTATTTCGTTTGCTTTGGCAACCGTAATGGCAGCTTCGAGTTTGTTTGTGGGAACTACAGCTTTTGCAGCAGCTCCGCAGTATACTCCTACTACCGGCGTTAGTCAAGCATTCACTGCAAATCCTGTTGTCGAAAAGGTAGAATATGATGACGATTATTATTATAGTGTTGATAATAATGATTCTTATTTCACATTTACACCTGCAACAACAGGCACATATGAATTGGTACTTAACACAACTCCAAGATATGTGTTAGAAACACGTCATTATTACGATGACGAAGAAGATTGGTACTATTACGAGACCAACTACAGCGACACTTATGTTGATGGTAGTAGACGTTGTGATTATGCTTGGGTTGACGTTTATGAAGACGAAAACTTAAACAAATCAGTTTCTTCAGTATCAACTGATTTACGCACAACAAATTATGTATACAACAAGAATACTAAGGAAGTTGATGCTGACAGATCATCTGAAGCATATATCCCGGGATATGCAACTTTCAATCTTATCGGCGGTAAAACATATTATATTTCTGCTTATGCAAATATGGGTTCGAAATACAAGGAAACAGCATCAGACGGAACACCTGTTTATGATTACTACAAAACACAGGCAAGCTTCAGCATTGTTCCTTCAGATTGGTCAGTATATACTAGCACCAAGTATAAGGAAATTGATATGGTTCTTCCTGCTGATGCAGAAGAATGGTCATATAAGGATGAAGCCGGAAATAAGCACTATAAGAACGAATATGTTTTTGACAAAATAGAAGCATCTGTTTCATATACAGGTTCAGCTAAAGACGTTGTAGTTCCTGATACAATTTCTGCACTCGGTGCTATTGTTACATCAGTAACAGGTACATCTAACAAGAACATTACTTCTCTTACTCTCGGTGCAAACACCAAATCTGTAAGCGGATTCTCTGAGTTAAAGAGCCTTTCATCTGTAAACCTTAACTCAGTTGAAACCATCGGTAGCTATGCTTTCGGTAAAGATACTGCTCTCACTTCAGTAACAATTCCTGCAAGTGTTAAAACTATTGGCTCAAGTGCATTTGCTTATTGTACATCTCTTTCAAACGTTGTAATTTGTGACGGTGTTAAAGAAATAGATGAATATGCATTTTACAGCACCGCTCTCAAGGGAGCAATTGTTCCTTCTACCGTAGTATCTATCGGTTCATATGCTTTAGGTTATGAAAATAATTTTAATACAAATACCGTTAGCCCATATGACACAACAGAAACAGTTGTAGAAGGCTTTACACTGGGTGGACGTTCAAGTGAAGAGGCTTCAATATATGCTGCTCAGAATGGTATTGCTTACTACGATGTAACAGCAGGTTGTCCTCACCCTTATATCACAACAACAGTTAATGCTACTCTTTTTGCAGCAGGCTCACAGACAAGTACTTGCCCACTTTGCGGTGTAACAACAACAAAGACTCTTGCTAAGAAGACATTTAAGATTAAGTCTCTCACAGCTAAGAAGGCTTCACTTGTTGTAAAGGCTCCTGTTCAGTCAGGCATCACAGGCTATGTTGTTGAGGTTTCAACTTCTAAGAAGTTCACAACAAAGACAACAAAGAAGGTTACTGTTAAGACAACAAAGGCTCTCAATAAGACTATCACAGGTCTCAAGAGCGGCAAGAAGTACTATGTAAGAGTTCGTGCTACAGGCGTAAATGCAAATGGCAAGACTGTTTACAGCAAATACACACCTGTTAAGAGCGTTAAAGTTAAATAAGGAGGGATTGAACAATGAAAACATTTACTAAAAAATCATTATCAGTTGTTCTTGCAATGCTCATGGCTCTCTCTACTTTAACAGTAGGCGCTATGTCTGCATTTGCCGACACTGCCAAAACACCATATACTGACAATGCTTCAATCAGTACAAAGGGAACTACTACTTTCACATACACAGCTCCTAAAACCGGTTGGTACAGCGTAATGCTTTCAGTAGCACCTAAGGATGAGAAAAAGTCTACTCCCGGCGGAAGCTTCCGTGTTGTCAAACCTAATGAAACAAATTCTGAAGATGAAGATTACGAATACATTGGTTCAGCTTCTACAGGATATTATTGGGATGATGACGACGAGTATTACTATTCAACTTATTATTCCTACAAAGTAGAGAATGATCTTCTTGTTGAAACAAGGATGTACCTTCCTGCTCAGGATATGGTTAAGCTTGTAAAAGGCGAAACATACGAAATCACTGTTAATTCATTTAACGATAACACCAATGCTAATCTTCTCGTAACAGCTTCTGATTATTTATTCTATATTTCCACTTATACTGCTGAGCTCAGCTACGGAAAGTATACATACGAAAAATGGGACGATGAGAAGGGTGAATATGTAGAAGTTATCAAGGATTACGAAACAAGAAGAGTCGGCAATTATACAGTAGGTATTTGTGCTAACGTTTACGGATATCAGGGAACAAGCACTACTGTTTCAATTCCTGCTTCTATCAGCGGATATCCTGTAAAAGAGGTTTCACTTGAAGGAACTCCTACAGCTTTAGCAAAGAGAATTACATCAGTTACAATTCCTGAGGGTGTTGAGGAAATCGATGGTATGTTTGGTTTCTATGCACTCACATCAGTAAACTTCCCTTCTTCTCTTGAATATATTGGTGCTTCTGCATTCAGCAGATGTCATTCACTTACAGGCCAAATCACTATTCCTGCAAGCGTAAAATCTGTAGGTTCATATGCATTCTACGATACAGGCATTACATCTGTTGAATTCCTTAGTAATGAAACATCTGTAGGCGCACAGGCATTTGGATACAACATTATTCTTGATGAAACAACAGATGATCCTACAGACACAACTACAGGAAAGGTTGACGGTTTCTTTGTAATCGCTCCTGCTAATTCTTTACCTGCTAAGTATGCTGTAAACAACGGTTTTGACGCTTATGACAGAGTTAACTGCGCAGCAGGAAATCATCCTTATGCAGTTACAACTGTTGATGCTACATTGTTTGCTGCAGGTTCAACAACAAGTGTTTGTCCTGTTTGCGGTAACACAGTAAAAACTACAATCAGCAAAAAGACTTTCAAGATTAGCTCTGTTAAATCTTCTAAGAAAAACACTCTCGTAGTTAAGGCTCCTGTTCAGGCAGGAATTACCGGCTATGTTGTTGAGGTTTCAACTTCTAAGAAGTTCACAACAAAGACAACAAAGAAGGTTACTGTTAAGACAACAAAGGCTCTCAACAAGACTATCACAGGTCTTAAGGGTGGAACAAAGTATTATGTAAGAGTTCGTGCTACAGGCGTAAACGCAAATGGCAAGACTGTTTACAGTAAATACACACCTGTTAAAAGTATTAAAATTAAGAAATAAATAATAACCTTTTCAAGAAACAGATATTTGGCTCTCTCCCTTATGGGAGGGAGCTTTTTTCATCATAAAATATAAAAGCTGTATCTGACAGTAATAGTCAAGATACAGCTTTAAATTTTTAAATATTAAATTATGTCTGCCAATGTTTTAGATGAAAGGAAATTTTCGATAACCCCGTCAAGCTCTTTCCACAAAGTGTATGTTTTACAGCAATGAGCATTTTCGCAGCTGTCATTTTCTACACAGGCAACAGGTGCTAAGCTACCCTCGGCGGCATTTAATATTGAAGAAATGGAATATTCCTCAGGAGATTTGTTGAGCCTATATCCTCCGTTTTTCCCTCTTGAGCTTTCAAGAAGTCCGTTTTTATTAAGAGATGCCACAATGATTTCGAGATATTTAATTCCGATATCTTCTCTCTGGGCAATGTCTTTTAAGGAAACAGGACCGTCTTTTCCGTAAAGGGCAAGGTCTATCATAATCCTTAAAGCATATCTACCCTTTGTTGAAACCATCATTGCTCGTCACCTCCGAAAAACTCCTTGGCTATTCTAACGCTTTCCATAGCGTCTTTAGCATAAAAATCAGCGTTAATCATTTTTGCGTAAGACTTTGTTAATACTGCTCCGCCTACAAATACCTTTGCATCTGTATTATCGTGAATAAGCTTAATTGTCTTTTCCATATTCGGCACGGTTGTAGTCATCAGTGCAGAAAGGCCTACAAGCCTACAGTCATTTTCCTTAACCGCCTCAAGTACCCTTTCACATTTAACATCCTTGCCCAAATCAATCATATCAAAGCCGTAATTTGACATCAAAACCTTAACAATATTCTTTCCGATATCGTGGATATCGCCCTCAACAGTTGCGATTACGACCTTATGACCGCCTGTTTTCTGCTCACCCTTAACGGTAAGGTATTCTTTGATTACATCGAATGCCTCTTTTGCCGAATCAGCACTCATAAGAAGCTGTGGCAGGAAAATTTTATTCTTTTCAAAGCCGTCGCCTACGACATCAAGAGCAGGGATAATATAGTTATTTATAACATCCATTGCAGGTGTGTCTTCAAGAAGCTTTTTTGCACAAGCCCCTGCATCCTCACGCATACCTTTAATTATTGCATTTTTCAAATCCTGCTGTTCTGAAGCTGCAGGTCTGCTATTATCAGTTGCTGTAACAGACTCAATATATTTCGTACAGTTTTCATCAAATCCGGAAAGTGCATTAAATGAATAGTATGCATTCATCATAGCATCACTTAAAGGATTGATGATACCTGCGGACAATCCGTTTTCAAGTGCAAGAGTAAAAAATGCCGTATTAACGGCTTCTCTTTTAGGTAAGCCGAAGCTGATATTCGACACGCCTAAAACTGTACCCACGCCAAGCTCATTTCTGATATATTTAACTGCTTTAAGTGTTTCCTTTGCGTTATCCTTGTTAGTTGAAATTGTCATTGTAAGGGCATCTACAACAAGGTCCTTTTTGTCAATACCGTAGCTTTGAGCTGTATTAATAATTTTTTCGGCAATATCAATTCTGCCCTGTGCCGTTTCGGGAATACCGTTTTCGTCAAGGCAAAGGCAGACAACAACACCGCCGTATTTCTTAACAAGTGGAAAAACCTCACTCATTGAGGACTGCTTACCGTTTACAGAATTAATCATTGCCTTACCGTTGTAGATACGCATAGCAGATTCAAGCGCCTTTGTATTTGACGAATCAAGCTGTAATGGTAACGACAAAACACTTTGTAGGTTAAATACAGCATCAGATAGCATTTTAACCTCGTCAATTTCGGGCAAGCCAACATTAACATCGAGAATATGAGCACCCTTTTCCTTTTGCACCATACCCTCTTTAATAATGTAGTCAATATCGTTATTTCTCAAAGCCTCTTTGAAAAGCTTTTTGCCGGTAGGATTAATTCTTTCGCCGATAATAACAGGTACCTCACCGATTTCAACAGAAGATGAATAGGAGGAAACAACCGTTTTGTTTTTCTTTTCAGGGACTGATTCGAAAACATCCTTGCATCGCTCTATCATACATTTGATATGCTGGGGAGTAGTACCGCAACAGCCGCCTAAATAAGATACACCGATTTTAGCAATCTCGTACATATCCTGTGCGAATTCATCAGGAGATACGTTATAAACCGTCTTACCGTCAACTGCCTCGGGAAGTCCTGCATTAGGCATTACTATAATAGGCAGGGATGTATGCTTTCTTAACTCCTTTAAGAGAGGAATCATCTGCTTTGGACCTAAACCGCAGTTAAAGCCTATAACATCAACGCCAAGTCCCTCAAGCATTGCCGTAGCTGACTGAACATCTGCACCTGTGAGAAGTCTGCCCTTTTCATCAAAAATCATTGATGCAATAACAGGCAAATCGCAGTTTTCCTTAACTGCAAGCACAGCAGCTTTAAGCTCATAGGTATCGCTCATTGTTTCAATTATAACAACGTCAGAGCCGTCCTTGCCTGCATTTACAACCTGTGCATAAAGCTCAACTGCTCTTTCAAAATCAAGGTCGCCCATAGGTTTAAGAAGCTTTCCCGTAGGACCTAAATCAAGAGCAACCTTCTTTCCTGCCTTTTTCGCAAGGGAAACGCCTGCCTTAACAAGCTCCTCCACATTGTCATACTTGAGAGCATTTGCACCGAAGGTGTTGGCTGTGATAAATTCTGCACCTGCCTCGGCATATGCCTTATGAACGGCAAATACTCTATCAGGCTCGCTAATATTCAGTTTTTCGGGCAGCTCTCCTGCCACAAGATTGAGCATACTGCCCATACCGCCGTCAAAAAATCTAATCATTTTCAATTCCTATAAAAGCCGTAACAGACTTTGTTGGCACCATTTGGTAGGTATCCGTAAGAGTAAGTCCGATACGCTTCGTTATATCCATCATTTCAAAAATCTTTTTATTTTCTTTTATATCAAGGTCAAAGTATCCGGGAGAATAACGTTGTCTTAATGTCATTCCCTGTGCCTTCAGCTCATCCTCAAGGCTATCGCAAACCTCTTCAATTTTCGAAGCAAGGCAAGCCTGAAGCACTGCTGCTTTTGTAATATCAGTTGGTGCATAGGTTCTTAAAAGCCTGTCGCTCTCTGTACCCAAGGTTGCACCGAAAACGCATACTTTTTTACAGCCTGAAAGATTATCTGCAAGCCTTTTACTGTCAAAAGCATAATCCCCGATAATCAGCTTGTCCTCTGTAACCGTACAGTCAAAAATTCTGTGAATGGTTTTAGGTCTGACACAGCCATTGACCTCGTCACAGCAATCGTCTATAAGTGAAAGCAGTCTTTCATCATCTGTATTTGACGCTGTACGAAGATAATGGAGAATTTCAGTTCTGTTCATTTACTATTTCAGACAGTCCTTCCATAATTTTATGGGCAACGTCAGGCTTGTTCATAGTGTAAATATGGATATTATTTACACCGTTTGCCATTAAGTCGATAATTTGCTCTGTAGCGTAGATTATTCCTGCCTGCTTCATTGCGTCGGGATTTTCGCCGAATCTTTCCATAATCTTCTCAAATTTTTTGGGAAGAGAACAGTTTGAAAGCTCAACACTTCTTTTAATTTGCTTTGCATTTGTGATTGGCATAATACCTGCGATTATCGGAACATTTATTTCTTTAATAGCACACATCTCACGGAAATTATAAAATTTCTCATTATCAAAAAACATCTGAGATGTAAGGAAATCAACACCGCAGTCAACCTTTTCCTTGAGTCTTGCTATATCCTCTACTCTGTTAGGTGATTCGGGATGAACCTCAGGATAGCATGCACCGCCGATACAAAATTTACCTCTTGCTTTAATGTCACTAACCAGCTCATAGGCATTATGGTAGCACTGCTTATCTGTCATCTGAAAATCCTTTGGAATATCTCCTCTAAGAGCTAAAACATTTTCAATACCGTTTGCCTCTAAATCATCAAGAACGGAATTTATCTTTTCCTTTGAAGAAGTAAGGCAGGTAAGATGTGAAAGAGGAGTAACTCCACCGCTTTTAACTGCGTTTGCGATTTCGGTTGTGTATCCGCTTGTTGTACCTGCCGCACCGTAGGTTACGCTCATAAAAGCAGGCTTATCCTTTACCATTTCCTTTATGACCGCCTTTGTATCCGCAATTTTTGCCCATTCCTTTGGCGGAAAAATCTCAAAGGAAATTGTTACCTTATTATTCTTTAATATTTCGCTTATTTTCATTACATATACCGCCTGAAAAAATTACTGCAAATATTATACTACCAAATTGGTAGGAATTCAAGTTATATTTACTGTATCATTAACATTACCGGAATTTTCATTGCTGTTATTTTCACAGCAGAGAATATTACCTGCCTCTATCGTTGCCAAGGAATCTCCAAGCTGAGTAAAAAATGCAGAAAGAAGTGCAAGCTCATTATCTGTTTTTCCCCTAGCGATAGCACAGGCAAGGGCAGAAACAGTCATATTAATTGAGCAACCATCCGTAAAAACCGCCTCCTTTTTGTAAATAATAAATTAGGTTTTGATATGAAATAGTGAGAAAAAGTGAGTTTTTAAGAGAAACACACGTATTTAATAAAATTATTTCAAAATTTTTGTTGACTATCCATTGCCTCTATGTTATTATATTCGGGCAAAAGAAAAAAGGCTTTTACTAAGTCACAGAATTATTAATGGAGGATATTGATTATGTCAACATTTATGCCAAAGGCTGACGATATCGAACGCAAGTGGTATGTTATTGACGCTGCTGACAAGCCTCTCGGACGTGTAGCTGCTGAAGCTGCTGTTCTTCTCAGAGGTAAGCATAAGCCAATCTTCACACCAAATGTTGATTGCGGCGATTTCGTTATTATCGTAAACACTGACAAGGCTGTTCTTACAGGCGACAAGCTTAACAAGAAGCTTTATCAGCATCATACAGGTTACATCGGTAACCTCAAGACAGTTAAGTACGGCACTCTTATGAATGAAAAAAGCGACTTTGCTATGCAGCTTGCAGTTAAGGGTATGATTCCTGATACTACACTGGGCAGAAAGCAGCTTACAAGATGCCATATTTACAAGGGCGCAGACCACAAGCACGAGGCTCAGAAGCCTGAAGCTTACGAAATTTAACAGGAGGTATCTGAGTTATGTATGAAACTAATCCATATTTCTACGGTACAGGCAGAAGAAAAGAATCTGTAGCTCGTGTACGTGTTTACGCAGGTACCGGTAAAATTACAATCAACGACAGAGACATCGACGATTACTTCGGTCTTGAGACTCTCAAGCTCATCGTTCGTCAGCCTCTTAACCTTACTGAGACAACTGAGAAGTTTGATATCGTTTGCCGTGTAAACGGTGGCGGTGTTACAGGTCAGGCAGGTGCAATCCGTCATGGTATTGCAAGAGCTCTTCTTCAGTATGATGAATCTCTCCGTCCTGCTCTTAAAAAGGCCGGATTCCTTACTCGTGACCCACGTATGAAGGAAAGAAAGAAGCCGGGTCTCAAGGCAGCTCGTCGTGCACCACAGTTCTCCAAGAGATAATCTTCAACTGTATATGTATTCAAAAAGCACTGTTGTTTTCAACGGTGCTTTTTCACTGTGGGTCCTCGTGGCATAGCCACTGCGGTCTAAGCTAAAAACAGTCCACCGGACTGTTTTCTTAACACTTAGACAGTTCTCCAAGAGATAATCTTACAACTGTATATGTATTCAAAAAGCACTGTTGTTCTCAACGGTGCTTTTTTACTGGTTATAGGACAAAAACCAAAGAGGCTTGAGTTATAACACTTGAGCCTCTTATTATATGCTTTAATGGACATTTTTAAATTTCAATATATTTTTATGATTGCTATACCAAGAATAAAGAGCAAATGCAACTATTACAGCTATAACGATATAAGCAACTATATTTTTTACTTTCAATATCACCACGCTGAGAAGCTAACTAAAACAGGAATACCCATCTTATTAACAAAAGTAATCATCATTTTCTCTTATCACTATCATTCTACGTGAAAAATTTTTTCTTACTTCCCTATTATATTACCACATTTTGGGCTTTTTTTCAAGTCTTGTAATGCTTTCACAGGTGTGGTATTAGGTATATAGGAGGTTGATAAAATGAACAATACAAGTATGACAGCATTAATGAGCCTTTTTGCAAGGGCTCATCATCAAAAGTACGTGTATAAAATTTTAAAAGACGAAATTGCCGAAAGACTGATTACAGATGCTGAGTACAAAACCGTAAGCAAAAGCCTTATCGACGGTGCAAGCTTCTTTTCACATAATGATATGGCAGACCTTGATACCATTATGAACAGTATTATATCCCCCACCGTTATCGGGAGAAGTAAATTCGCAGAAAAAAGTCTTCAGCTTGCTGTTAAATTAGGCACAAAGCAATATATGGTTTTAGCATCAGGATATGACACATCAGCATACAGTATTAATCTTGACGGTGTAAAAGCCTTTGAAATTGACAAAGAAGAAATGATTTCAGATAAAATAAGCCGTCTTAAAAATGCTGAAATCGACTACTCAAATGTAACATTTATTTCAGCAGATTTAACCGACGGCAATCTGTCAAATATTATGATTTCAAACGGCTTTGATAAAGATAAGATTTCTTTCATATCCGCTCTCGGAATTGTGTATTATTTGAGCAAAGAAGATCTACAGGATCTTTTGCTGAGCATTGCAAAAATTACACAAAACGGGAGCACCTTAGTTTTCGACTACCCAACCGAAGAATATCATAGCAAAATTCAAGCTCTCGCAAAGGGTGCAGGAGAAGAAATGCAGTCGAAATATACTTACAAAGAGCTTGAAGGACTGCTGAGTGACTGTGGCTTTGCTATATATGAGCATATGTCTCAACAGGATATAAATGAGCAGATTTTTCTACCCTTTAACACGGTTTATAAATCAAATCCCATAAAAGCGCAACCCGGAGTAAATTACTGCCTTTGTGTTAGAAAATAGTTTACTTATGGTATTTTGAATTATTTGAAATAGAAAATGCTCTGTAAACCTGCTCCAAAAGCACCATTCTTGCAAGCTGATGGGGCAGGGTCATTTTTCCAAAGGAAAGCTTTGGCTTTCCAAGCCTTTTCACATCCTCGCTTAGACCAAATGAGCCACCGATAACAAAACAAATTGACGAATTTTCAAGAGAAATTCTTTCAAGCAGGGATGAAAATTCAGGGCTTGAATATTCCTTTCCCTCGATACAAAGAGGAATTACTGCTGAATTTTTCGGGATTTTTTTTAAAATTCTCTCCCCTTCTTTTTTTATAACACAATCAATTTGCGTTTGAGAAGGATTATCGCAAATTTTTTCCTCGTCTATTTCCACAACATTAATTTTGGAATATGCACCCAGACGCTTTATATATTCGTTGCATCCATCACGGAGATAGCTTTCCTTCAGCTTACCTACCGCAATAACCGTAACACTTATCATAAAGCAATCCCCCTGCCGTTATTTTCTTTTGGTGAAACAAAAAGGCGGTAATCACAATCCTCTTTTAAGCCGATTTCATCAAGTGCCGCAATAGCGGTCTGACGTGCAAGATGAGGAAAGTTATTTTCTTCACTGAGATGAGCAAGAACAAATCTCGTTGTGCCGCTTTGAGCAAGCTCCTTTATGTATTCACCGCAGGCAAAATTTGAAAGATGCCCCTGAGCACCTAATATTCTCTGTTTAAGATTATATGGATACGGTCCTGTATTAACCATTGAAATCTCGTGATTTGACTCAATAAAAATTAAATCAGTGCCTACTAAAACTCTTTTGGCATCATCAGTAACATACCCCGTATCTGTACAAACCGAAACCGACCTGCCGTCAGGAAGATTAAAGCGATATCCCACGCAATCCACACTGTCGTGGCTTTGATGGAATACTGAAATATCAACTCCGAAAATTTCCATATTTCCATCTATTTCACAGGTATCATTATTTTCCGCAAGAACATCGGTAAGTCGCATCTGACCGAGACAAAGAGGTGTGGCAAACACAGGCGTTTTATGCTTATTTGCAAAAACTCTTACTCCACTGCAATGGTCCTTATGCTCATGAGTAACAAAAATACCGTCGATACTGTCAGGATCAACACCTATCGACAGCAAAGCATTTTCGCATCTTTTAGCAGATACGCCTATATCCACAAGAAAGCTGTGCCCCATTGACGAAATCAATATTGAATTTCCGCTACTTCCTGAAAACAGCTGGCAAACCTTTGACATAAATATTCTCCAAAATTGATAAGGCGTACCAAAATGATACGCCTTTTATAATTCACATATTATCCTGCGTCGGGAATTACTGTATCCGCATCATTAGTAACAACACGCCTAATATCAGCACCGAGGGAAGAAAACTTTTCACAAATATCTTCATAACCCCTGTCGATATACTGAATATCCTCAACAACAGTTTCGCCCTTGCCTATAAGTCCTGCAATAACCATTGCAGCACCGGCACGAAGGTCGGTAGCCTTTACAGTTACACCTGTAAGCTCCTTAACTCCCTCAATAACGGCAATTTTACCGTCAACCTGAATATCTGCTCCCATTCTAAGAAGCTGTCCCACATACTGAAAACGGTTATCCCAAACACTCTCAGAAAGAATACTTGTTCCCTTTGCTACAGACAACAAAACTGCCATTTGCGGCTGCATATCTGTGGGAAAACCGGGATGAGGCATAGTCTTAACATTACATCTTGTAAGTGGTTTAAATCGAGTTACTCTAACCGCATCATCATACTCAATTATCTCTGCACCTGCTTCCTCAAGCTTTGCACTGATAGACTCCAGATGCTTTGGAATAACATTTTTAACAAGTACATCTCCTCCGCAGGTAGCGGCGGCAACCATATAAGTACCTGCCTCAATCTGGTCGGGAATTATTGAATATGTGCAACCGTGAAGCTTTTCAACACCACGGATTTTAATAACGTCTGTACCTGCACCTCTGACATCTGCACCCATTGAGTTAAGGAAGTTTGCAAGGTCAACGATATGGGGCTCTTTAGCGGCATTTTCAATAATCGTAAGACCTCTTGCAAGAACTGACGCAAGCATAACATTCATTGTTGCACCTACGGAAACAACGTCCATATAGATGGATGCACCTACAAGCTTATCTGCATTAGCACAAACCATTCCGTTAATCATTTCAACCTTAGCACCAAGCATTTCAAAGCCTTTAATATGCTGGTCAATCGGTCTTACTCCGAAATCACAGCCACCGGGCATAGCAACCTCGGCTCTCTTAAATCTTCCAAGCATAACACCGATAAGGTAATAGCTTGCTCTGAAATGAGATGCAAGCTCATATGGTACACTTTGAAAGGTTACCGGTCTTGAGTCAATCTCAATTGTATTATTATTTATCATTTTAATTCCTGCACCCATACGGTCAAGAATCTGAATTATTAAACTAACATCACTAATGTTAGGGATATTTTCAATACGTACTATGTCATTTGAAAGCAGGGCGGCAGGTATAATGGCTACTGCAGCATTCTTTGCTCCGCTGATATTTACTTCTCCGAAAAGCTCATGACCGCCGCGAATTACAAAATTCTCCAAGTACATTTCACCTCTCTTACAGAGTATCTGTATTATGTTCTATATATAATGTTTGTCGTAAGCACTTAAATATGTATTCCAAAAACCTCAACTATTATATCAAAAAAATCTATAAAAGGAATGGAATATTAAAGATTTTTTCCAAAATGTAACCACTTTGAATTGTGTGTCAAAGTGGCTTTTTCGTGTTTTTTCACGCAATATATTGTATATCACTGATAAATTACGTTTATTTGACAAAATATTGTGTCTTTAAAAGGTAACAAAAGAGTAACACAGTATAGATAAAAAGTCAAGAGGAAATTATTTGATATTATCATTTTGATTATTATATCTTCCCCCGGTAAGAATTGCATCAGCAGTGAACACTAATTTTTTCATATCGTTATTACTTTTAAGCAGCTTACTTGGAATTGAAATAAACGACATCACAAGCTTATAATAATCCGACTCTCTGCTGTAAGTGACCTGACTGCCGTCAAATACCGAAAGTAAAATACTGTCAACAAAATCAATAAGCTTTTCGTTTTGGAACTTTTCAACAAGGCTTTTTTCAACAAAATGAGATATGCCGAAAAATTTAAGCTTTTTGTAAACCTCACCTACAGTATTTTTTTTTATAATGTTTAATATAGGCTTAACTGCAAAAAATAAATTTGACATTTTTTCTCCGTCAATTTGAAGTGCTGTCAGCCTATCTTCAAATTCCTGCTTATTTGTACAGTCCAATACTCTGTGAACAAGGGCTGTTGCGTGAGAGGCAAGAAATTTCTGTGCATCAATTTCTTTTCCGTCAAGATAGAATTTTTCAAGGTGGTCAACATTGTATGTAAGTGACATATCGTCGTTAATCGTAACGTTCACTATGGGTGCAGGATATCCTACAAGGGAGCCAACATTTATCTCTACTATTTTGTTACCCTTTTCAGAAACAAAATCTGTTGTGCTTTGAATATGAGAATGTCCCACAAACATATATTTCAGCCCTGCATCTGCAAGACGGGATGCAACATATTCCCGGTTTTCAACGCATGTGCCACCGCCTGTAATAAGTGGATTGATATGAGGAGTCAGAAGATGATGCTCCATTCCAATCATCAAGCAGCCGTCATTTTTTGCATTTGCAATCTGCTTTTCAATCCACTGAAAATGCTCTTCCGTAAATCCTGCGTGGTCATTTTCATTCTTATCATCGTTTAATGCAAGAAGCCTCACATTTTCGGAAAGCTGAACAACATACGAACAAGTGCCGATATGGGTTATATATTCACTTAAAGCATCCTTAGGTCCGAAATCATAATAGAAATCACGTAGCTTGTCACTTGGCATTGTCTCCACATCGTGAGTAACGACACCGCCTCTAAAGCGTCTGGGATTTCCGTCACAGCACCAATCGTGAGTGGCTGTTATAAGGTACACCCTTTTCTTTTTGCTAAGCTTATAAAGCTTTTCCCTGAATTCAATGTGAGAAACAAGCTCTCCATCGTTTGACACGTCGCCGGCAATCATAACGGCATCGGTATCGGACTTGCCGATTTTCTCAAATGCGGCATCTATTATATTCCCTGTCTCAGCAAGGCATTTTTGGTCTGAGCCCGAACGCAGAAAATACTGTCTGCCTGATGTACCCAGAGTTTTACTGTAGTGATGTGTATCTGCAATAAAGGTTAATTTTGTCATTTTTAATCCTACTTTATCTGCTCTATTTTGTCTGAGGAAACAAAATAGACGTGGTCGGCAATATCCATCATTGCCTTGTCATTCATTGAGTCGGTATAAAAATTATCTATGTGTGCATTTGGAAAAGACTCATAAAAGAACTTAACCTTATTTTCAAGAAAGCAAAGTCTTTTGAATTTTCCTGTTTTTTTATCTATTGAAGAGCCGATATAATTGTTAATCCCCATACGGTGCATAATTTCATCTAGAAGGAAATCGGTTGAGCCGGAAACTATTATATCATCGGGCTTTCTGACTTTTTCATACCAAGGCTTAATTTTGTTTTCATTTTTATCCCAAAACTTCTTTACGTCCTCTTCGATGGTATCAATTTTAGTATAGTAGCCCTCAAGAAAGCCTGCATATGCGTCAACTGCGTCCTCAACAGTAAAAAGATGAAAAGCGTCTTTAAAGCATATTACAAGAAGCTTGGGAACATATTTCCAAATTCTCGGGTCGGTGCGGACATAGTAAAGAATAAAATCCACAAGGGTTTCACCGTCGTATATTGTATTGTCAAAATCATAAACATTCATAATTATATAAAAATCCCCCATTTTTTTCATTTTATCACAATATATATCTTTATTCAATCTTGACAAGCAGAAAAAAAGGATATATATTAGAATAAGTATATCTAAAATATACAAGCCCAATTTTTAAGGAGATAAAGACATTTGTCTTTATAAAAATTATGGAGACTAACGATTTTATACAAACCGATACAGTAATTGTCGGAAGCGGTGTGGCAGGACTTTTTGCGGCACTCTGCCTTCCCGCAAATATGGATGTTCTTATCATTACAAAGGAAAATTACAGCGACTGTGACTCCTTTCTTGCCCAAGGCGGAGTTTGTGTTCTAAAGGACATCAATGATTTCAAGTGCTATTACGAGGATACTATGAAAGCAGGTCATTACGAAAACAATCCCGAATCTGTAAAAGTAATGATTGAATCCTCTCCCGAGATAATTCAAACCCTTGTAAACCTCGGAGTTAAATTTGATACCGACGAGAGCGGTGATTTTGACTACACCAGAGAGGGTGCTCACAGAAGAAACAGAATACTCCACCACAAGGACGAAACAGGCAAGCAAATTACCGACACACTTTTGGAAATTGCGAAAAGAAGAGATAACATAACCATCGTTGCTCAAACGACAATGATTGACATTATTGAAAAGGACAATATCTGTCAGGGTGTAGTGTGCGAGGACGAATACGGAGAAATGGGTGCAATCCTTGCAAAGAATATCATACTTGCAACAGGCGGTATAGGCGGTCTTTTCAAGAACTCAACCAACTATTCACATATCACAGGTGACGCTTTTGCTTTGGCACTAAAGCACGGCATTAAGCTTAAAGATATGAACTATATTCAAATTCATCCAACTACCCTTTACAGCAAGAAAAAAGGCAGACGCTTTCTTATCAGCGAAAGTGTCAGAGGTGAAGGTGCTATTCTCCTTAACGAAGACGGTGAACGCTTTACTGATGAGCTTCAGCCGAGAGATGTTGTTACAAACGCAATCGTTAAGGAAATGAAGAAGTATAACACAGACCACGTATACATCACTCTTCCCACTATGACAAGTGAACAGGCAAAGGAGCGTTTTCCGAACATATTTGAAGCCTGCAAGGATGAGGGTTACGACATTACAAAGGATAAAGTTCCTGTTACTCCTGCTCAGCATTATATGATGGGCGGCGTTGAAACAGACATTAACGGTAAGACATCAATGGAGCATCTTTTTGCAGTAGGTGAAACTGCCTGCAACGGAGTTCACGGCAAAAACAGACTTGCATCGAATTCTCTTCTTGAAAGCCTTGTGTTTGCAAAAAGAGCCGCTGATTTGATTTCTGATGACAAAGAGGATAAAAAGGTTGACCTGCCTAATATCGACCTTTCACAATACCCTGAAAAGTCAGTAAGAGAGGCAGAATTCAAAAAGCTTATAATGGATAACATCAAGGAAAAGGACAAGGATTTTTATGATAAATGGTGTAACACTGAAGGTTAATGTTGACAACTACATAATGAATACTTTGCGTGAGGATATAACATACGAGGACGTTTCCGCAAATGCAGTTATGCCCGAGGACAAACAGGGTAAGGCTGAACTTATATGCAAGCAAGATGGCGTTATCTGCGGTCTGGATGTTTTCAAAAGAACCTTTGAGCTTCTTGACAGCACAAGTCATTTTGAGGCAAACTGCAAGGACGGCGATTTTGTTAAAAAGGGTGACCTTTTAGGCGTGATTTACGGCGATATCAAGGCGATTTTAAGCGGAGAAAGAACTGCCCTTAACTATTTACAGAGAATGAGCGGTATCGCAACAATTACAAGAGAATATATGAAAGAGCTGGAGGGATATTCAACTACCCTCCTTGACACAAGAAAAACAACTCCGAATATGCGTCCCTTTGAAAAATATGCTGTAACAGTAGGCGGTGCTACAAATCACAGATACAACCTTTCCGACGGTGTTCTTCTTAAAGACAATCATATCGGTGCTGCAGGCTCTGTTACAAAGGCTATAGAAATGGCAAAGGCATATGCTCCTTTTGTTCGTAAAATTGAAATTGAAACAGAAACTCTTGAGCAGGTTAAAGAGGCTATCGAAGCGGGAGCAGACATCATTATGCTTGACAATATGGATAATGACACTATGAAAAAGGCTCTTGAAATTATCGACGGAAGAGCTCAAACCGAATGCTCAGGAAACGTAACAAAGGAAAGACTTAAAGAAATTGCAGAAATCGGCGTTGATTTCGTTTCCTGCGGTGCTCTGACACATTCAGCACCTATTATGGATGTAAGCCTCAAAAATCTCGTTTCTATCGAATAAAACCAATTAAATATGGCATAATTGATAAATCGGGAGACATAACGTCTCCCTTTTTTGTTACAAAAAATATTGCTTTTTGCTGATTTGTTTGTTATAATAGGCTTAAACAATTTAGCGTGGCAAAGCGTTAATTTGCAAAAGAACAGTAATTTTGAAAGGAAACGAAAACAATGAAAAAGTTTTTATCAGTTCTTCTTGCAGCAATTATGACAATTTCAGTTATATCAATTTTTGCTGCTTGCTCAAAAGACACAAATGACACAGCAGATGATACATCTGCAAACAATGACACCGCAACAGTCAGCGATCTTGCTACTATCAAGGAAAACGGCAAGCTTGTTATCGGTATCACAGACTACGAGCCAATGAACTACAAAGACAAGGAAACAGGCGAATGGACCGGCTTTGATACAGAATATGCTCAGGCAGTTTGCGAAAAGCTTGGTGTTGAGGCTGAATTTATCGTTATCGACTGGGATAACAAATTCCTTGAGCTTGATGCAAAGACAATCGACTGTATCTGGAACGGTATGACAATCACAGATGAGGTTAAGCTTAATGCCAGCGTAACAGATGCTTACGTTAAAAACGCACAGGTTGTTGTTACAACAGAGGAGGTTATGGCTAACTACACAACTCTTGCTGAGATGACAGACCTTGCATTTACAGCAGAAGCAGGTTCAGCAGGCGCAGGTGCACTTGACGATGCAGGTATCGCATACACAGCAGTATCAGACCAGGCAGCAGCTCTTATGGAGGTTGCTTCAGGCTCATCAGATGCTTGCGTTATCGACCTTACAATGGCTAACGCTATGACAGGTGAAGGTACAAGCTATGAGGATCTTGTACAGGCTGAATCACTCAACGAAGAGGAATACGGTATTGCTTGCAGACAGGATTCTGACCTTACTGCAGAAATTAACAAGATTACAGACGAGCTTATGGCTGACGGTACACTTGACAGTCTCGCTGAAAAATATGAGCTTGTTCTTGTAAAATAATTGATTTATACTAAACCGCAAAGCAGGAGTCGGTAAAGCAATTTGCCGATTCCTGTTTGATTTCTTATCACAAATTTTAAGGAGAAACAAAATGTTCTGGCAGGTCACTTTAGAATTGCTTAAAGGCTTTGGCACTACTCTTGAGCTTTTTGCTTTGACACTTGTTTTTGCTCTGCCTCTCGGTCTTATACTGAGCTTTGGCTCAATGAGCAAATTTAAGCCTTTAAAATATCTTGTAAAGGTATTTGTTTGGATTATAAGAGGTACTCCCCTTATGCTTCAAATGCTTGTAATCTATTTCGGTCCCGGTCTTGCGGCAGCAGATGCGGCTAAGGTTGAAAATCCAAATGCTTTAGTTGCTTGGGTGGCAACCTGGTCTGTTTTCGACAGATTTGTGGCAGTACTTATTGCTTTTGTAATAAATTATGCCTGCTATTTTTCAGAGATTTACAGAGGCGGAATAGAAGGTATTTCAATAGGTCAGTACGAAGCAGGTCAGGTTCTCGGTATGACAAAGAATCAGATTTTCTTCAGAGTAATTCTTTTACAGGTTGTAAAAAGAATTATACCGCCTATGAGCAACGAGATTATTACACTTGTAAAGGATACATCTCTAGCGAGAATTATCGCCGTTTACGAGGTGATTTGGGCAGGACAGATGTTTATTAAATCAGAGGGTCTTATCTGGCCACTGTTCTACACAGGTGCATTTTATCTGATATTCAACGGTATACTTACTGTTCTTTTCGGTAAGATTGAAAAGAAATTAGACTACTACAGAGGTTAATGCCATGGCTATTATTGAAGTAAAAAATATACATAAAAGCTTCGGCAATAACGAGGTTTTAAAAGGAATTGACTTTACACTTGATAAAGGTGATGTTCTTGTAATCATCGGCTCTTCGGGTAGCGGAAAAACAACTCTTCTTCGTTGTCTGAACTTTCTTGAAACTCCTGATAAGGGCACTATAACAGTATCGGGTGAAACCCTTATTGACGGAGAGGATAAGGAATCTCTTTCGGAAAAAAGGATAAGGAAAAACAGACTGCATTTCGGTCTTGTATTTCAGCAGTTCAATCTTTTCCCGCAGTATACGGTTAAGAAAAATCTTACTCTTGCCCCTACTCTTGCACTTAAAGAGGAAATTAAAACCGCAAAAAAAGAAAGCAAGAATTTCTCCGCAAAGGAATACAAAACAAAGCGTCTTGAGGAAATTGATAAAATGGCTGATGGACTGCTTGAAAGGATAGGCCTTACAGACAAGGCAGACTCTTATCCATGTCAGCTTTCGGGCGGTCAGCAACAGAGAGTTGCAATTGCAAGGGCACTTGCAATGAGTCCGGACATACTCTGCTTTGATGAGCCTACCTCGGCACTTGACCCCGAGCTTACAGGAGAGGTTTTAAACGTTATAAGAAATCTTAAAACAGGAAACAGCACAATGATTGTTGTAACTCATGAAATGGAATTTGCTAAAAATGTTGCAGACAAGGTAATATTTATGGCAAATGGAGTTATTGAGGAGGAGGGTACTCCTAAGGAGATTTTTGAAAGCCCAAAGAGTGAAATTTTAAAAAGCTTTTTAAGTAAAGCCCTTGATAGCTAAAATATGTTGTGCTAAAATATAATTATAAATAATTATTTTAAGGAGGAGACTTATGGACTTTAAAAAAATCATAAGCAAGAAAGACGACTATGCCAAGTATATGCTTGACGAAATCACGCATATCTGTAAAGATATGGAAAAGCGCGATCCCGGCTCAAAGGGAGAACAGCAGGCATGTGAATACATGGCTGAGGTGTTGAAAAAGGATTGTGGCTGTGAAAGAGCAGACGTTGAATCCTTTAAGGAGAATCCCGGAGCCTTCTACGGCTGGATTTACTTTACAATATCATTTGTTTTAGCCGCTATTGTACTCTTTTTCTTCGCTCCAATTTTATCGGTAATTCTCATCGTTGCAGGACTTGCCATTGTACTTCTTGAGTTCGGCGTTTATAAAAAATGCGTTGACCGCTTTTTCCCTGAAAAAACCGGTCACAACGTAACCGCAGTTAAAAAATGTACAGGTGAGGTTAAGCGCCGTATATTCTTCAACGGTCACCCTGATGCAGCTTGGGAATGGCCTGTAAACTACGCTTTAGGCGGTGTTGGCTTTGAGGGTCACGCAATTCTCTGCGGTGTAGGTGCAATTTACTACCTTGTTATTTCTATCCTTGCAATCGTAAAATACGGTGCAATCGGTGCAATTACTCCGGGCACAACACTTTTCAAAATGGCTCTCGGCGGTCTTGTATTTGTTCCTTTCCTTATCGGTCTTTACTGGATGTGGAACAAGAACAGAGTAGTTGACGGTGCTAACGACAACCTTTCAGGCTGTTACATGGGTATCGCTGTTATGAAGGCTCTTCAGGACGAGGGTATCACTCTTGAAAACACAGAGGTAGGCGTTATCCTTTCAGGCTCTGAGGAAGCAGGACTTAGAGGTGCTAAGGCTTGGTGCGAGGCTCACAAGGGTGAATTTGACGACGTTCCTACATTTATCTTCTCATACGATACAATTCACGACCCAAAATATCTTATGACTAACTACCGTGACCTTAACGGTACGGTTAAAGCCGACAAGGACGTTTCAGACTTGTTTATGGAATCAGCAAAGGATCTCAATATTCCTTGTAAAAAGGGTTGGGTTCCTCCTCTCGGCGGTGCTACTGACTCAGCAGCATTTGCTCAGGCAGGCTTCCGTGCTACAGGTGTTACGGGTCTTAACCACAAGCTTGAGGACTATTATCACACAAGACGTGATACATATGACAATATGAACCTTAAAGGACTTGCAGATTGCTTTGCAATCAGCGTAAAGGTTCTTGAGAAATTTGATAATGGTGCTAAACAGTAATTCAATACATAAAAAAATCCGAAAGATTACTCTTTCGGATTTTTTATTTCCTGTCAAATGTGATTTTGACAGGATTTTTTTTATTATATTTTTCAAGTTCCTCTGAAAGCTGATTCAGCTCGTCAGCATTAAGCGGTTGCTTTTCCTCAGGATAATCCCAGCGTTCAAAAGGTTTCTCTCTTTTGCAAACCATTTTGCCGTCCTCAAGCACCCAAGGAAAAGCGAGAATTTTACGCTTATTTTTTACGTAAAACAAAACTCCTGTAGTTCCTTTAGATACATTTTTAAAATAGATAAGCCCCTTTGCCTCTTTCATAAGAATCCTTATCTGCTGGTCGGGAGGAAGATTGCGAAACTGCCGTCTGTTGATAAGAGGAAAAACAACTATACCGAGAACAAGAACAATCGCAACTATAATTATTATCTGTGTTGCTGTCATTATTTCACCCCGATTGTAATAATCTCAAAGGGCTTATACTCGATAACGTCTGTTTCACCTATTACATCCTCAAGCATATTAAGCAGTTTAACCTTTTTAGAAAGTCTTATTTTACCGCTTTTGCCATCCTGCTCTGAAAGTCTTATAACTGTCATAGAGCCATCCTCTGATGCTTTCATTGCCTGAAGATAAAGCGGTTCAAATGTGTCGCCGTCATAGTCAACATCAGCCTTAACAAGCGGAACATTGTACTGAAAAGCAAGATTATTTATACCTGCCCTTACTGCGTCATCACTATGTGGAACTATCATATAGCAGAAATTATGAACGCCCATATCACTTGTTACATCAGGTCTGATTGTAGCACGAAGAAGCGACAGTGACATTGTGTTTTCATCAAAGCCGATACCGTACTTGCCGTCGTTTACAATGGCTACACCGCCATCAGTCTGTGAAAGGTCCGCCCACTTATGATGACAGGTTTCAAAACGAGCCTGCTGCCAGGTTGTATTTCTGTGAGTATCTCTCTCGATAAAGCCTGCCGATGTATCGCAAAGAGCCTTACGTGTGAGAATGTTGCAGGAAAATTCAGCCTTTGCAAGCTTATGCTTTTCGTTCCAATCAACTACGTTTTCAACCTCAATACCTCGACTTCTTCTGAAAAGTCTGACAATCATTTTCCAGGTTGATTTTTCTGTTTTTAAAACAGCAGTAAAGCTTGCACATTCTCCGTCGCTTTCGGTAAGCTCAAGAGGCTTTTCAACCTCAATATCTATCTGCTTATCCTTGTAGTTAGGAAGAATATCCCAAGCGTCATAGTTTCCGGGACAGTCGGTATATATTTTAAGCTTGTTAAAATCACCGTCAGCCCATTCTCTGTCAAGCTCCTTATCATAAAGAGAGGCAAATGAGCCGTCGGAATTAAATTTAACTGAATAATAAGGGGTTTCAAGAGTATCGCCCACAGTAAACCAGTCGTTACTGCTCTTTGTACTGCGAAGAGCTGCTGATGACATTGCAGGAATATTAGGAATAATCCAGTTACCCCTTTCACCGTAACGACTTGATGTTCCCTTTTTATTTGGCACAAAGGTCAAAGCATCACGCTTAAAGTTAAGTGTGTTGAAATACTTTGAGCCTGAGCCGATAATTTCATCAAGACCTCTTTCAATTTCATCATAATCTGCCATTGCATCCTCATAGACAGGATGAATATGAGAGCCCGGCAGGATATCGTGGAACTGATTTATAAGAAGCTTTTTGTAAAGCTCGGTAATTTTTTCGGTATTATTTTCTCCTCTTAAAACAGAGAGAATTTCAGCATTTCTGAACTTATTTTCAAGACGTCTGTTAGCACGCTTTAAATCTGACTTTGTTGTGAATGTGCCACGGTGCATCTCAAGATAAAGCTCACCGTCCCAGGTTTCAAGATTTTCGTTATCCTGAAGATTCCTTTCAAGAAATTCTGCTCCGCCCATATGCTCGCATTTAGGCATAATTGACAGCTTGTCAAAACGGTGCATAAGCTCTATCATTTCCTCGGTACAGCCTGAACCTCCGTCACCGTAGCCAAACATATTCATTGTTTGACCGCCCTTGTCTTTGTCAATATAAGCCTCCCAGTTTTCCTGAATCTGTGATGGCATATTCCAAGTGATAAAATGAGTAGGCGGAACGCAGGCAAGAACCGATGAACCGTCAATACCCTTCCAAATAAAGTTATTATGGGGGAATCTGTTTGTATCATTCCATGTTGACATTTTGTTTGAAACAAAATAATCAACACCGCTCTTTTTAAGAATTTGAGGCAAAATCCAGCTGTTGCCGAAAACGTCAGGGAGCCAAGCATTATTTACTCTCTTTCCGAACATTCTCTCGTAGGTCTGCTGACCGTAAAGGCACTGACGAATAAGAGATTCTGCCGATGGAACATTGCAATCAGGCTCAACATACATTGCCCCTACAGGCTCAAACTGACCGTTTGCAACCTTTTCCTTTAGCTCCTCGAAAACATCGGGATAGTATTTCTCTAAGGTTTCATAAACATAGGGCTGAGTATGAGTATATTTAAAATCAGGATATTTATCCATCAAACGAAGCTGAATAAGAACTGTACGCAGATTTTTCTGCACTGCATGAATTCTTCTCCAGTAATAAGCAATATCAAGATGTGAGTGAGCAATAAGGGCAACATCGCCGTTGCCTTTATAATTATCGTTTGCAAAGACAACCTCATCAAGATACTTCTGACATTCCTCAACACCTGTCAGCTCATCGCTGTCAAAATCAATAAGATTCATTGCGTTATTAAGCTCTCTGTTAAGAAATGCTCTGTAATCCTCATTAAACAAGTCACTTTTTGCTATATCAAGAAGAAGCTCAAAATCCCAAACAAGATCCTGCACCTTATGATTAACCGTGCATATATATGCACCCTCAAAAATCTGACGGCAGCCTCTTACCGAAAGAGACTCGGGATTTCTCTCATCATCAGGCTTTGAACGGTTATAGCCCATCATTTCAAAATGGAGCGTTTCCTTATCATTTACATAAGGAGAAAGCAGCATTCTTTCTCTGTTGGGGTCAACACCGCCTACATATTTACCGTTTACCTTTACGCATATTTCAGCAGCGGTTTTAAGAGAAAACCAAAGCTCCTTACCCTGAAGCTCCTTTGGAACATCAACATCAGCCTTAATAAATGCAGTACCATCGGGAGTAAAGTACATATCGCCCTTATTAAGCGGTCTGTAATCATCGGTGTAATACTCAAACTCCATTTCAGACACCTGTCTGGCGTCTCTTATCATAAGATTCTCAATTTCCCACTTACTGCTGTAAATATATCTTTTAAGCCAGCCGAAGCGTAAATCGGTCCATTCCTCCGGACGCATAGAACGTCTTACTACTTTAATATGTGCCATAGTTATCCCTCCTTATACGTCCTGAAAATAAGGCTTTTTACGAATGGCAACAACCTTAACGTTTTTCTTCAAATCTCTTTTTATCTGCTCCTCTATCCACTCTGTACAACGGTGAAGAATAAGGCATTTTGAACATTCGCCTCTGAAAATAAGGGTAAGCTTATCTCCCTCAAGAGATACAAATTCTACCCAACCGCCGTCGCCCTGAAGCTTTGGCTGTAAAACAGCTTCAACATAATTTTGAACCTTACTCATACTTTTCTCCCGTAAATTATCCCTCTATAATTTCTTTTATGTCTTTTCTTATAATATCAAGTCTCTTTGATGCATTATCCTTTAACGGGTCAACTATGGAGTAGTAAACCTTAATTTTAGGCTCTGTGCCTGACGGTCTGACTGCCATCCATGAACCGTCGGTAAATACATATTTAAGCACATTTTCCTTTGGCAAATCTCTGATACCTGTTGAAAAGTCTATGACATCTTCAATTCCATCAAAAAGGTTCTTGCCCTTTTCTCTGAAATAGGTCATAAGATTCTGTATTTTTTCTGCACCGTCCTTACCTTTAAGCACAAATGAATCAAGGTAATCAAGGAAATAGCCATACTCATCATATATTTCGTTAAGTCCGTCAACAAGAGTTTTACCCTGATTTTTATACCAAGCCGCCATCTGACAAATAAGCATTGATGAAACAACGGCATCCTTATCTCTTGCGTGGGTTCCTACAAGATAGCCGTAGGACTCCTCATAGCCTATAATAAATTCCTTCTCCCCTGTTTCCTCATATCTATTAATTTTATCACCGATATACTTAAAGCCTGTAAGAGTCTCTTCAATATCAAGTCCGAAGCTTCTTCCGATATTCGCACCTAAATCAGAGGTAACAATAGTCTTTACGAGGGTTGATTTTGAATTAAGCTGTGACTTTTTCATAGTCAGCACAAACTTAACGAGAAGTGCACCTGTCTGATTGCCTGTAAATAGCTTATAATCGTCGCCGTCCTTTACGGCAATACCTACTCTGTCACAATCGGGGTCAGTACCTAATACAAGATCAGCACCGATTTCCTTAGCCTTTTCAATGGCGATTGTAAGAGCATCCTTTTCCTCCGGATTAGGAGAACGAACAGTTGAAAAATTACCGTCCGGAAGCTCCTGCTCCTTTACAACTGTTACGTCAAGTCCCTCAAGCATTCTTCTGACAGGAATATTACCTGTGCCGTGAAGCGGTGTATAAACGATTTTAAGGTCGTTTTTTTCCTCATAAAGTGACTGTTTTTTTACCTCAGCGAGAAATGCTGAAAGCTCCTTTTCCCCGATATATGTGATAAGCTCGCTATCATCAGTAAACGGAATTGACGAATAGTCTGTAATTTCATTAATAAAGCCTATAGCGTTTTTTGCGTCCTCAGTACAAAACTGACATCCCTTACTGTCATAAACCTTATATCCGTTATATTCCTTTGGATTATGTGAAGCAGTAATCATTACGCCTGCGGTACATCCGAGATAATGAGTTGTAAATGAAAGCACAGGAACGGGAACTACTGTTTCATAAATATAAACCTTAATGCCCTGCGAAGCAAAAATTCCTGCCGCAGTCTTAGCAAAATACTGTGAATTATTCCTTGTATCATATGCAAGTGCAACTGAAATTTTGCCATTGTTCTTGCTCTTCAAATATCTTGCAAGACCAAGGGTTGCTTTGCCTACAGTATATCTGTTCATACGGTTTGAGCCTGCACCCATAACGCCACGCAGACCTCCTGTACCGAAAGCCAAATTCTTATAAAATCTGTCCTCAATTTCTTTTTCGTCAGTTACCGAAAGGAGTTCTTCCTTTGTTGCCTCATCGGCAAAGGAAAGCCACTCATTATACTTTTCCTTATAATCCATAGAAACTACCTCGTCTGATTTTTTATTATTGTAGCATAAGTCTATTTAAAATGCTATATTAAAAATAAAAAATCTCGAAACCGTTTTGATTTCGAGATTTATATATAAATTATAATGCAGCCTTTGCAGTCTCAACAAGTGTTGTGAAAGCAGTTGGATCTGAAATTGCAATCTCAGAAAGCATCTTTCTGTTAAGGTCAATGCCTGCCTTTTTAAGACCATTCATAAAGGTTGAATAGTTAGTGCCGTTTGCCTTGCAAGCAGCAGAAATACGAGTAATCCAAAGTCTTCTGAAATCTCTCTTCTTCTGCTTTCTGCCGATGTAAGCATACTGACCGCTCTTCATTACAGCCTGCTTAGCTGTTTTGAAAAGACGGTGCTTTCCGCCGTAGTAACCTTTAGCTGCCTTTAATACTTTCTTTCTTCTTTTACGAGTTGCCATAGCACCCTTAATTCTTGCCATATCAATATACCTCCGAGTTTATGTTAATTGCTCATATGAGCAAATTCTTCTTATTTGTAAGGAACAAGTCTCTTGCACTGCTTCTGATTTGTAACGTCAGCAACTGCAGTCTTGCGAAGATTTCTCTTACGCTTAGTTGACTTCTTTGTAAGAATGTGTGAGGTATAAGCATGAGCACGCTTTACCTTGCCGCTTTTTGTGGTCTTGAAACGCTTTTTAGCGCCGCTGTGAGTTTTAATCTTTGGCATAATTTATTCCTCCGTAATGATTATTTACTTGCCTTGCTCTTAGGTGACATAAACATAAGTATCTGTCTGCCCTCAAGCTTAGGAGCCTTATCAACATTTGCCTCTTCCTCAAGCTGTGAAGCAAAACGCTTCATATTCTCGATACCGAGATCAGAGTGGGTCATCATTCTGCCCTTAAGTCTAATAGAAACCTTGAGCTTATGACCTGAAGCAAGAAACTTTTTTGCCTGATTAACCTTAGTGTTGAAATCTCCCACATCAATGGTAACGGATAAGCGAATTTCCTTCGTTTCAATCTGCTTTTGGTTTTTGCGGTTTTCCTTCTCCCTTTTTGCCTGCTCGTAACGGAACTTCGAATAGTCCATAATCTTGCAAACAGGAGGCTTTGCCTGAGGGGCAATCTTAACTAAGTCAAGATCGTTGTCCTCTGCAATTTTAAGTGCCTGAGCCGCACTCATAATTCCAAGCTGCTCACCTTCGGCAGAAATCACACGCAATTCCTTGTCCTTGATTTCATTATTAATCTGTTGAGCTTCCTTGCTGATAAAAAACACCTCTTAAAATAAAAATAAAATACGAACACAGAATTTGCGTTCGTATTTCAATAATTAATTAACAAATAAATTATTGCCCTTTTCGTCTTAACTGAAGGGGAGAACGCAAGTTCTTCTTTGTTGTGGCAATATATTAACACAATACATTGCATTTGTCAACATTTTTTTGTCAATTTGATTTTTTGTATTTTCTCGCAAAGAAAATCAATTACTATACCGAACAAAACAGTCAAAACAGTTACTGAAATTACGTATTGAATATTGCTGAAGGACGGGAAATAAAACTTTACAAAATTACGTACTAAGTTTTGGCTGAGATAGACAGTGAGGCTGATTTTCCCTAAGTACATAACAAAAGGATTATTATAGAATTTATTATCAAAGCTTCTGCTGAATGTTATAGCAACCGCCAATGCTAATACGTAAACTATAATTCCTTCGTACTTTTTCTGAACAGTGGAAACCATAAAATACAAAGAAATTATCCAGCAAACATTTTCTGTTGCAATCAGAATATATCTTCCTGCTTTATTTAGATTCATTTTCTTAATTTCTTCACTAAGCGTATAGCAAAAAACGCCAAGAAGTATAACAGCAAATCCTCTTAAATTATTCGGAGAAATAATTGGGTCGGGAATAAGTGAAGAAGGAAGCTTGTCATATTTTGAAATCATATATCCGATCATAAGTGAAGAGCCAACCGGAGCAATCACCTTTGATGTGAAATCAAAGTTTTTCAAAAGCATCGGATAAATTATTACAAGGGCAAAAAGCATTGCGCAAATATACCACTCAACCGCTATAAAATAATTATCCGAAATTCCTGTTGATTGTAAGAAAAACAGGCTGGGTAGTTTATCAAGAAATTTACCCCAAGTCATTTTTCCGTTCAATATAAGTAAAACAACTGTCAGGGCACAAAGAATTATATGCGGTGTAAATACACTCTTTACCTTTTTAAGCATAAAGTCATATGTGGCGCTACCGATAGGCAGTCTGTTTTCGGTTGTCCTATACCTTGATGCACTTTTGGCAGCAAGATAGCCTGAAACGAGAAAGAAAAATTCTACGCCTGTTCTTCCATGGCTGAAAAAGGATAAACCGTCAGTTATAGCCTTTTCACCGCCCCACAGGTCATTATTCAAATGATAAAGCAGTACACATATACAAAACACAAAGCGAAGAAGCTCTATTTTTCCGTTTCTTTTACTTTTCATACTTTCCTCTTTCATAAATAAAATTAAGCTAATATGTATTTGTATCCTTCAATTTATTCCAATTAGCTTGGAAATCTTCATATGTATCGGTGAAATAAAAATCATCACCGTTGTTGTATGAGAAAAAATAAAAGTATTCTGTATCAGGATGATTTATAACAGCATCAATATTTGCCACACCGGGATTGCATATAGGTCCGCTGGGCAATCCGTCGCATTTATACGTATTATATGACACTACAACATCATCGTCAAAACCGTTTTCCCTAAGGGCATTTCCGTAATCTATGGTAACATCTGACTGAAGCTTATGATTAACATTCAGTCTATTCATAAAGACAGATGCAATATTTTCAGCAACACCCTCACCCAATGTTTCCTTTTCAACTATTGACGCAATGGTTATAAGCTCATTTAAGGTTATGTAATTTTCGTCGCAATAACTTATCCAGCTGTCTTTGATTTTTCCGTCAAAGGTTTCAAGCATAGTTGAAACAACATCTTTAGCGTCGGTATTTTCACCTAAATCGTATGTTGCAGGAAAAAGATAGCCCTCAAGCTGATATGCGGTCGTTTCAGACGGGGTTACACCATTGAGAAAATCATAATCATATTCCGACTTGTCCTTACAGGCATTTAAAAAATCTTCACGGGAGCATATCCCGTTATTTTCCATTGTATCGGCTATATCGAAAACATTGTATCCCTCAGGAATACAAACGGTAACAGTTTTATGAGATATATCGGGGTTTTGGAGCTTCTGTGCAATTTCCTCATAACTCATTGAGCTATTAAGATAATATTCTCCGTTAATGTAAGTAAAATCGGGATAATGCTTATCCATCCAGTAGCACCACAGGGTATCATTTAGAATAATCTTATTATTCATAAGCTTTGCGGCAACCTGATACTGAAAATCAGATGATTCAATATTTAGAGTATATTCACTGTTACTGCCGTCGTTTCCGCTGATATCCTTTTCCACATATGTATAACCGATAAAGCCAACAATACATAAAAGTACAACACCAAGCACGGCAATAACTGCAATTAATCCGTTATTTTTCTTCTTAGACATATAAAATCTACCTGTAATTATTTTTATCGAGGCTCATAGGCATATGAGGAAGTCCCCTGTCAAAAATTTGAGAACCTATAACCTTAAATCCAAATTTTTCATAAAAGGGTACAGCATAATTTTGTGCGTCAACTAAAACCGTTTCAGCACCCTTTTCAAATGCTTTTTCAATAACTGCTCTGACAATTCTATCTCCGTAGCCTTTTCCTCTGTATTCCTTTAAAACGGCTATTCTTCCTATTTTATAGCCCTTTTCGGTCTTGGCAAGGCGTGATGTTGCGGCAATATTTTCTCCGTCATAGAGAAGTACATAAAGAGTCCCTTTGCCCTTCTCGTCATAGGAATCAAATTCCGTTTGAGCCTCCGCACCCTGCTCAATAGTGAAAACCGATGTACGTATATTCTTCACAAGCTGAAAATCATCACAGTCTGATGTGATAAATACTATTTTACTCATTCACTTCGTGTACCTTTAGCATATTTGTAGTTCCCGAGATACCAAGAGGAATACCTGCTGTAATAACAGCAATATCACCTTTTTTAACTATTCCCGCTTTCTCAGAAACCTCAACAGCGTGGTCAAAAAGCTCATCGGTGTTGTTTTTAATCTCACATTTAACAGGATGCACACCCCAGCTGAGATTAAGCTGACGCCAAACCTTTTCGTCAACAGTAGCACCTACAATAGGTGTGGACGGTCTGAATTTTGATATCATTCTTGCTGTTGTTCCGCTTTTTGTTACAGTAATAATAGCGGTGGCAGAAAGGTCGTGGGCAGTAGTAACGGTAGCGTGGCTGATAGCCGAAGTAACTCCGATATTATCCTTTTTCTCGTAAAACTTGTTAAATCTGTTTATATAATTTATATCAGCCTCAGTGGTAACTGCTATTGACGCCATTGTTTCAACAGCCTCAACAGGATGCTTACCCACAGCAGATTCACCTGAAAGCATAATTGCACTTGTACCGTCATATATAGCGTTGGCAACATCTGTGATTTCCG
Source organism: Eubacterium sp. (assembly GCA_051892435.1). Lineage (GTDB taxonomy): Bacteria > Bacillota > Clostridia > Oscillospirales > Acutalibacteraceae > Eubacterium_R. The sequence goes on along the minus strand of JBJFGE010000053.1, from coordinate 7,399 downwards.
CTCTTGTAGGTCTTGGATTATTAATCATTGATTCAAGCATCTGTGTTGCAGTAACAACAATTTTACCCGCCTCGTAAACCTTACGGATAATCATTTTTTGAATTGACGGAATAAGCTCAAAATGAATTTCAACACCCATATCGCCTCTTGCAACCATAATTCCGTCGGATGCCTCTATGATTGAATCGATATTTTGAACGCCCTCGGCATTTTCAATTTTAGCAATGATTTTAACGTTTTTCCAACCAATAGCCTCAACATAGTTACGCAGAATTGTAACGTCTGTGGCATTTCTTACAAAGGAAGCGGCAACAAAGTCAAAATCGTGCTCCTTACCGTATTGCAAATCAGCCATATCTCTTGATGAAAGATAAGGCATATTAAGAGTTACACCGGGAACATTTACTCCCTTACGGTCAGTAAGAAGTCCGCCGTCAACAACAGTACAGTAAATATCGTTTCCGCTAACGCTGTCAACCTTCATAGAAACAAGTCCGTCATTGATAAGAATAATTGTTCCTACCCTAACATCACCCGGCAATCCATCATAGTTGACAAAGCATTTTTTATCATTACCCGCACATTCCTTAGTGGTGAGAATATATTTATCTCCCGCAAAAACCATAACGCCCTCAGGCTTTTCAAAAACACCGAGACGAACCTCAGGCCCCTTTGTATCAAGAAGTGTCGCAACAGGAAGATTTAACTTCTCCCTCATAGCTACAACACGTTCAAGCCTTTTTGTATGGTCATCGTATGTTCCGTGACTGAAATTAAATCTCGCCACGTCCATTCCTGCAAGCATAATTTTTTCAAGAACGCTGTCATCGTCGGTAGCAGGTCCCAATGTGCATATAATCTTCGTTTTCCTCATAGTAACAGAAATCTCCAAAAATAATTAATAAATAAAATACTAACGATTTTGCATCCGCATCACAAAATCTCTTTTCATCGATAGTATAATATCACAAAAATATAAAAATGCAATACAAATTAGTAAGGAAAACTTTTCTATTAATTATTGGTCGATAACCTTTACATCATTTGAAATGAGATGGCAATACATTGTTCCGTCTTCATCATATGTTTCAAATACTCCGATGACCTCAATATTGCTGTTTACTTCAGGGTAATCATCGGGATATGTATGACCCTCCCAGATAAATTCAAGTCCCTGCTGACAGCAGGCAGTAGCGTCCATAACAGTTACGTTATAGTATAACTGCTTTGTTTCATTATTTTGTGATAATGAAAATTGACCTGCCATTTTGATTGTCTTACCAACATAATTATTGGGATTTTGCATCATATCGGAAAGTTGCGAATAAACCATAGTTGTATTCATTGTTGACAAATCCAAATCAATTTTTTGGCTTACTGTGGTAGCCTCTGCAGTATCGACGTTATTATTGTTTTCACTGCTTTCCTTTCCTGAACAGCCTGCAAAAACAGATGTAAAAATAAGTACACAAGCTAAAACGGGAATTATTATTTTCTGAAACCTTTTCATCTTTTTCCTCCTACAATTTTACCTGCAATGGTAAATAAAACAAAACCTACTATATCGACTGCAACTATTGTTGAACCTACAGGTGTACCTGCAAGAACTGAAATAAGTATTCCTAAAAGTGAGCAAACAACAGAAAAAAGTGCCGAACAAATCGTTACTGACTTAAAGCTTTTAAACACTCTCATAGCTGAAAGTGCCGGGAAAATAACAAGTGCCGATATCAGCAAAGAGCCCACGAGATTCATTGCAAGGACAATGATAACCGCAATTACAACTGCAATAATCAGGTTGTATACATTAGCCTTTGTTCCTGTTGCACTTGCAAAACTTTCATCAAAGGTTACTGCGAAAATTTTATTGTAAAGAAAGACGAAAACCATTATTACAATAAGAGACATTACTGTGCAAACCCAAACCTCTGTTTTAGTCAGAGTAAGTATTGATGTTGAGCCGAAAAGGGTACTGCACACATCACCTGACAAATTACTTGATTTTGAAAAAACATTCATTATCAAATAGCCCAATGCCAGTGAACCTACGGAAATCATAGCAACAGCGGCGTCGCCTTTTATCTTTGCATTATTACCTGTGCGAAGCAAAAGAACCGCACATATCACAGTGACAGGCATAATGAGAATCATATTGTTAGTCATCCCCAAAACAGTTGCCACAGCCATTGCACCGAAGGCTACATGGGACAATCCGTCACCAATAAAGGAAAATCTTTTAAGCACAAGGGTAACACCTAAAAGTGATGACGAAAGAGCAATCATAACGCCAACTATCAGAGCATATCTAACGAAAGGATATTCAAGATAAAGAGATAATTTTTCAATCATTTTCGTCATCCCCCTTCTCCTGTGCAAAAGCTCTTCCCACAGGACTTTTAACATATTCATCAGATGTACCGAAAAATGTGTTTTTACCCAAGTGGAGAATACGACTTGAATATTTTAAGGCTGACGGAATATCGTGGGAAATCATAATAACCGTCATACCGTCTTTTTTATTTACATCATTAATAAGAGAATACATATCGGCTGTTGCCGTTGGGTCAAGACCTGAAACAGGCTCGTCAAGAAGAATCATTTTCTTTGCAGCACACAAGGCTCTGGCAAGAAGAACTCTTTGCTGCTGACCGCCTGAAAGCTCTCTATAGCAACGCTTTTTCAAATGAGTTATACCCATTTTTTCAATATTCTTCTCTGCTCGGCTTTTCTCCTCCTTTGAATAAAAGGGGCGAAGTCCACAGCCTGACTGACAGCCTGAAAGCACAATTTCCCAAACAGACGCAGGAAAGTCTCTCAAAACATCTGTCTGCTGAGGAAGATATCCTATCTCCGTCTGTTTAAGTCCGTTTTCAAAAAGAATTTCCCCAGCAAGCTTAGGCTGTAAGCCTAAAAGCGTTTTTACAAGAGTTGATTTTCCTGCACCGTTTTCTCCGACTATGCAGAGGTAATCGCCTGCGTCAACAAAGAAATTCAAATTTTCCTGAACTGTTTTAGAGTCATAGCCCAATGTGACATTATTGCAAGACAAAAGCTTCATAATTTATCACCTCATGCCAAAGCCTGCTCTAAAACAGTCAAATTCTTTTCCATAACAGAAAGATAGGTTTCTCCGTTTTCGACATCCTCAAGTGTCTTTGACTGCATAGAATCAAGAACAAGAATTTGCTGATTTTTTTCGGCAGTGTTATCAACAACGGTTTGGGCAATATTATGGTTAGTACCCTCAATGGTCATTACGTATTTAAGGCTAAGCTCATCCACCTTTTTAGCAAGAAAGCTGATTGTTTCAAAGCTTGCCTCACTTTCAGCCGAACAGCCTGCAAAAGCAGCATAATAGTCAAGTCCGTAATCAGATGTCATATATCTAAAAGGGAATCTGTCGGCAAATACAAGAGTTTTATTTCCTGCTCCATCAACGACAGATTGGTATTTTTCATCAAGTGCTTTAAGTGAAGAGATATATTCCTCTGTATTTTTGCTGAATAAATCAGCATTTTCACTGTCAATAGATGACAGCTTTTCTCCTATATGGCTACACAGGATCTGAGCATTTTTAAGAGAAAGCCAGATGTGTTCATCGTATTCCTCCTCTTCTTCCTCACCCTCGGAATGCTCTTCCTCCATTCCTTCCTTATGCTCTTCGGTCTTTGCATTTTCTCCTATTGCATCGAGAAGATTTACTGCAATCATATCTTCGTTAGTTGACTGCTCCAAGACATCTTCTACCCATTCATCAGATTCACCGCCAACATAAATGAACATATCACAATTTGTAATCTTTATGATATCATCAGCAGTCGGCTGATAATTATGTAAATCTGCCGAATTATCAAAGAGAAGTGTTAAATCAATACTTTCACTTCCTGCGGTAATCTGATTTACCCAATCGTAAGCAGGAAAAATTGTTGCAACAACACTGAGTTTATCGCTATCACTACTATCTGTTTTACCGTTAGAACTACAAGCTGTAAAACCAAATAATGCAATGCATACAGCCATTAAAAAAGCTATAATTTTTTTCATAATAAAAAGCCTCCAAAATTAATTACATTGACCTAAAAAAAGGGTATAAAAGCAGAAGGTATATTCGGCAACACAAATAACACACGATTGCCCGTGTGAAAAAAATTTCTGTGAGTTACCTTATACCTTCAATGTAATTAATTTGAAAGCTTAATTTTCAGCATAACAAGAGTAGAGGAGCTGACATGCTCTTCATTTCCTATGCTTAATATAACAACAAATACCGCTACCGCAGAAGCAAAAACCAAACCGCCTGCGGTATTAACATTTTTAATATTATTTTTGCAGGCGTTAATCTGACAGCATACAGGACAGTTGTCCTTAACACAGCAGATATGGTCAGCCTCAGCCGCAATAAAGAAAATTGAGAAAAGGAGAATGAAAATATAAACTGCTGAAACAATCGCAGTTACTAATCTTTTTTTCTTATCCATTTTCTCACTTCCTTTCGGTTATTACTAAAATTATACCATACAAAAACTAAAAGTCAATTAAGTATTATTTCCAAATATTTTTTCTAATGGTTGATATTAGTGCTTTAATATGCTAAAATAGTCGGCGAGGTACAAGCTATGGAAAATTTATGGAAAGAAAATTTAAGAAAAATCACACCTTATGTTCCCGGTGAGCAGAGCAAAGAAAAGAATATCGTAAAGCTTAATGCAAACGAAAATCCCTATCCGCCCTCACCTAAGGCAATGGAGGCATTGAAAAATTTTAACTCTGACAGACTCCGTTTTTATCCTAACGCAAATTCAACTGAGTTAAAAGAAGCTCTTGCAAAATACTATAACGTAGGTATTGAAAATGTTTTTGTAGGAAACGGCTCCGACGATGTTCTTGCCATTGCCTTTCAGTCATTTTTCAACAGTAAAAAGCCTATAGTTTATCCCGATCTGACCTACAGCTTTTATCCTGTATGGTGCGACCTTTTCGGTATTTCTTACAAAACATATCCTGTCGATGATGATTTCAGAATTATTCCCGAGGACTATAAAGAGGAAAACGGCGGTGTTGTTATTCCAAACCCAAATGCTCCCACATCTATCGGCGAAGGTCTTGATTTCGTCGAAAAAATTATGGAATACAATTCCGACAGCGTTGTAATTATTGATGAGGCATATGTGGATTTCGGCGGTATATCCTCAGTTGAGCTTACAAAGAAATACAAAAATCTCCTTGTAACAGGTACCTTTTCAAAGTCACGTTCTCTTGCAGGACTTAGAATAGGCTTTGCTATCGGCAGTAAAGAGCTTATTTCGGTTATGGAGGCCGTTAAAAATTCATATAATTCTTATACGATAGACTCCCTTTCAATAGCAATGGGTACTGCCAGCATAAATGATGATGAATATTTTAAGTCTATCTGCAAAAGGATAATTGATACACGAGAAAGATTTACCAAGGAAATGAAAGAGCTTGGCTTTAAGGTTCTTAATTCATCAACTAACTTTATTTTTGCAACACATAATGATATTTCAGTCAAGAATATGTTTGAATATCTTAAAACTAAAAACGTATTTATTAGATATTTTAATCTTCCGAAAATTGATAATTACGTAAGAATTACAATCGGTACAGATGAAGAAATGGATATTCTTTTAAAGGAAATTAAGGAGTATATAAATGAGCATAAATAAAAAGCTTGTTGTAGCTTTTCTTACGGCAATCAACATTATGAATCTTGCGGCAGGAATAATAACGCAGATAAAAATAATTACAGGCAGTGACGTAACATCAATAATTCCTATCAGGTCGGAAATGACAGTTAATCAGATTTTGCTTTTAAACTTTATGTGTGTCTCGGCAATAATCTTTCTTATCAGTATTATAACTACTTATCTGACTACCGATATTCCCTACTCACCTGCAGAGATTTTATCAAACTGCCCGGGTACATTTTTGATAATTCCCGTAATCATTCTTTTTCTTGGAATATTTAATGCTGTTAATGCATCCATTGTCGCAGACAAAATTTGGATTGCACTTTGCAGTATCATTTATGTATTTTTCAATGCAGTAAACTTCGGCTGTATTATTACTGTCAAAGAGGACGCAGAGGAATAACATCAAAAACCATTTGACAAAAATTTCTTTTGATGTTAGTATGTATTCAATATTTGAAAGGAAATAATACTATGTTTACACAGAGCTTCGAACTTAACAGAGCTATGGAATCTATGCGTAGAGCACATAGATTTGCTTTGCTATGTTCATTTTCGGTGTAGATGTATAACCATATTAACAGACTCGTTGATGAACATATCATCAACGGGTTATTTTTATTTTAGGAGGTAAAGAAATGAAATTAGTATTACTGTTTGGAGATACAGCTGTCGGTAAAATGACAGTTGGTCAGGAGCTTACAAAAATAACTGATTTAAGGTTATTTCATAATCATATGAGTATAGAGCCAATTCTTGAAATATTTGGCTCATTTAACGGTGTAGCAATAAAGAGATTCAGGGAAATTGTTTTTGAAGAGTTTTCTAAAACTGATAACTATGGCTTGATTTTTACATATATGTGGGCTTTTGATTACAAAGATGATTGGGATTATGTAGAACATATCAAAGATATATTCAAACCCTATAACACAGAGTTTTATTATGTAGAGCTTGTTGCTCCGCAACATATAAGACTAGAGCGTAACGTTTCGGAAAACAGGTTAAAAAACAAGCCGTCAAAAAGAGATATAGAATGGTCTAACAAAAGACTGATTGCTGATGATAATAATCATAGGCTGGTTAGTTTTGAAGGAGAAATACCGTTTGATAATTATATTAGAATTGATAATTCTAATCTTTCTGCAAAAGAAACCGCAAAAATGATAAAAGAAAAATTTGATTTGTAACGAGGAATAAATTATGAATTACATTGTTGAACAACTAAGCATCTCAAATTACGATAAAAGCAATGATGTATGGGATATGAAAGGCTATCCTTTTACAGAACAATTCAAGGAGCAAATTGCTTGCGGTAACCGTGATGCTTACTTGATGAAATGCAATGGTAAATATGTTGCAAGCTGTGATTTAGTTTATGACTATGGAGAATATACCGAAGCAAGCATTAAAATTTATCTGTCAAGATTGATTGTCAAAAAGGAATACCGTAATCAAGGCATAGGACAGGAATTATTAAAATTTATGATTGACTTGTGCAAAGAAAAGGAGTATCAACAAATCACTGTCGGAGTTGATACAGATAATGAAAATGCACTCCACATATATCAAAAATACGGTTTTGCTGTATATGAAACCGCAACTGATGAATATGGAAAATATTATAAAATGATTTGCAGGCTGAGCCTGCACGCAGACGAGAAGATAGGTAGTGTAATAATGAACACCTT
>JBJFGE010000052.1:0-2069 GCA_051892435.1 Eubacterium sp. | reverse complement strand
CCCGACAATGAATAGTTTTAAAAGTTAGGGTTTATCAGTGTGTTTCTGCAACAAATTTTCGTAGGGGCTTGCACTGCAAGCCCGTTATAAGCGGGCGACCAATGGTCGCCCCTACGGTGATTACTTGCAACAACATCTCCATAAACCCAAATTCACCTCAACAAACAAGACCTCGGAAAATCCGAGGCCTTGTTTGTTATATTTGATTATTTATTAATCTGCTTTGAGTATTTAGCGAGATAAACAGTTCTCATAAGGAAGCATTCAGCCTTTGGAACATAATGAGGACGATTGAAAATACTAACATCAACCTGAGCCTCACAGCCCTTTTCCATAATAAGCTCAAGAGCATTCATATCTCCGTCGCTATTACCTGTTACAAGAGCACCGTTGCCCTGAATGAGAACGGCATTTCTGTTATCAATAGCCTCTCCGATTTCCTTTGCACAGGCATCTGTGTCACCGTCAATCCAAGGACAGCATTTGATATCAACACCTGCAATCTGTGCGAAATCGTCAATCATTGGAAGCATTGTTTCACCGAGGCAGGAAACAGCCACAACATCAGGAGCTGCAATATGCTTAATCATTGTGCAGTCCTCAGTTTCATAAATTGCTTTATGAATCTTTGCACACTTAGGAGCAATACCGTTTACTCCGAGACCTGTTGTCATATCAACGTCAACCTTTTTGCCGCCTTCATATGTAAGAGTGAAAACACTGCCGTTTCTTACTGAGCTTCCCAAATCGCAAATAGCTTCAGGCATTTTACCTGCATCCTCTTTTTCAAGGAAGTAATTTCTTCTGCCCTCGTCTGAATATTCCTTTGCCCAAGAATGACGGAGGTAGTTATCCTTAATAACCTTCTCACAGCATCTCTCAAGAGCATCTGCAACCTCAAATGCACCCTCATAGCTGTCACCAAGGCAAAGTGTACCGTGATGCTTAAGCAAAAATGCACGACAGCTTGGATTCATCATCATACATCTTTCAACATTCTTTCTCAGCGGTGTTGTTGTTGACATTGCATAATCTGCAACGGGAACATAATCGCCCAAAACAGGTCTGAACTCGTTATAAACGTTTCTGATTTCCATACCTGTAATGCTGACAATAGTTGCAGCCTTCTGATGAGTATGAATAACAAAATTAACAAGTGGATGATGCTTGTAAGCATCTGCATGAATACCCTTTTCAGACGATGGCTTAATATCGCCCTCGTGGGAGCAATCATCAATATTTACAACTACAACCTCATCAGGTGTAAGTGTATCATAAGCACGTCCTGACGGAGTAATTACAAACTGAGTTTCGCTTATTCTTGCAGAAACGTTTCCCCAAGTACGTGCGATAAGACCTGTTTCAAGCAGCTTTTTGCCGGCTTCAACTACAAGTCTTTTAGCTTCTTCAACTGTGTAAGCCATAAGCTTTCTCCTTAAATTTAATATACATTAATAGGCTTAAAGGGAGCGATAAAAACCGCTCCCTGAAATATTTAATTAGTAGTCAATCTTCTCGCACTTTGCAAGAACCTTATCAAAACGTCTGATGCATTCGTCAATGTCCTCTTCAGTGTAAGCACTTGAAGTATAAAGACGTGAACCTGCAAGAGTTACAAGACCTTCTGCCATATAAGCAGCACCCATATACTGCATCTCTGTCTGACGGATACTTGTCTGCTTGAGAACAGTAGGAATAGTCCAAGGCTTCTTCCAGTTTACTCTGAAGTGCATTGTAGCAACTGTATGTAACTGACAGATTGAACCAATGTTGTAGCAAACGAATGGAAGGTCATACTTCTTAATTGACTCGTTAAGGCCCTTAACAAGTCTGTCTGCCATCTGACCTGCAACCTGACAAGCATTTCTCTTCTCAATCTCACAGATTACTGTGTAACCTGCACAGCAGGAAATAGGTGTAGCAGCCATTGTACCGCCGCACATAGCCTTATGAATCTTCTTGCCTTCAGCCTTATCAAGACCGGCACCAAGATATTTCATAACCTCTTTGTGACCGCCGATACCGCCTGCACCCGGATAACCGCCTGCGATAATCTTACCGAAGATTGT
>JBJFGE010000051.1:0-8460 GCA_051892435.1 Eubacterium sp. | reverse complement strand
GACCTGTTCATTACGAGTGAACTGCTCTACCTACTGAGCCATATCAGCAATTATTAACTTTTTTATTTTGATGTGATTTCGGTGACCTACTGATTACGAATCAATTGCGCTACCAACTGCGCCACACCAGCTTATTAACCTCTTAAAGCATTACTTTTCTTCGTAATACTGTGCTGTTGTTTCGTATGCATCCGGCTCGTCGGGAATGACAAGTGCACAGACAACATAAATCAAAACTCCGGGAATACTTGCAGACATAAGGGAAACAAAAGCCCATATAAGTCTTACAATAGTCGGGTCAATATTGAAATAAGCAGCGATGCCGCCACATACTCCTGCAAGCTTTCTCTCAGTTTTACTCCTATATAATTTTTTCATATACATCCTCTTTTCACACACAGTGCAGATATTATAACATATGGCTTACAAAAGCTCAAGTAATTTTTGAAAAACAAATTCAACGCTTGATTTTCTGACCTGATTACGTCCGATTTCACCAAACTGCATAGTATAAGTCTTAACATCACCATTAACATAAAAGCCGAAACAGACCATACCAACAGGCTTTTTAGCAGTTCCTCCACCGGGACCTGCTACACCTGTTATGCCCACTCCTATTTCACTTTTTGCAGTTTCTGCAACACCCTTTGCCATCTCACAGGCAACCTCCTCGCTGACTACTCCATGGGATAAAATCGTATCGGCACTGACACCGATAAATTCAATTTTAGCCTCATTAGCATAGGTTACGAAAGATACGTCAAGGACCTTTGACGCATTTGTTACATTCACAAGATTACCGCAGCAAAGACCGCCTGTACAGGATTCTGCAAAGGATATATGATATCCCTTTTCAATAAGCTTATCTACTACCTGTTCTTCAAGTGCCATTGTATCAACTTCCTAATTATTTAATACCGTTTTGAATTTTAGCGGCTGTAAGAGTGTTTTTCATAAGCATTGAAATTGTCATAGGGCCTACTCCACCGGGAACAGGAGTAATATATGAGCATTTGTCCTTAACGCCTTCAAAATCAACGTCACCGCAAAGCTTACCGTTTTCGTCCCTATCCATACCGACGTCGATGACAACTGCACCATCCTTTACCATATCGGCGGTAACAAACTTTGCTTTACCGATTGCGGCAACAAGGATGTCTGCCTCTTTTGTAACAGAAGCAAGGTCATTTGTTTTTGAATGGACAATTTCAACGGTCGCATTTTCATGAAGAAGAAGCATTGCCATAGGCTTACCTACAATATTACTTCTGCCCATTACAACTGCTTTTTTACCCGAAACATCTACGCCTGTTGAATGGATAAGCTCCATTACACCTGCCGGTGTGCAGGGCAGAAAGCTGTAATCTCCAATCATAATAGCACCCACGTTCACAGGGTGAAAAGCATCAACGTCTTTGATAGGGTCAATGAGATTTATAACCTCTTTATCGTCAAGGTGGCTTGGCAAAGGAAGCTGGCAGAGAATACCGTTTATCTCCTTTCTGCCGTTAAGCTCCTTAACAAGATTATTAAGCTCCTCCTGAGTTGTATTTTCAGGCAGAGCAAATTTTTCACTGTAAAAGCCTACCTCATCGCAGGCTTTTTCTTTATTTCTTACATAAACCTGTGATGCCGAGTCCTCACCTACTATAATTACTGCAAGTCCGGGTGTAATACCTTTTTTCTTCAATTTTTCCGTTTCGGTTTTAACCTGTTCCTTTACCTGCTTTGAAACAGCCTTTCCGTCAATTATTTGATACATCTTTTTCCTCCGCATTATCTGTTATAACGTCTGAATTTACTTTTTCGTCACTTTCTGAATTTAATTTTTCACCGTGCTTTTTAATGTATGCAGAAGCGTCGGGGGCGTCTGCATAAATAGTAAGCCTTTTAGGTAATGTACCCTTTTTAATTTTAACCATATTGATAATATGGCAAATTGCAAAAGCCACTACCACAACTGCAGAAAGTGCTTGGCTTACACGAATAGTTGTATCGCCTATATAGAGTGAGTCGGTACGCATACCCTCAACAACCATTCTCTCAAGTCCGTACCAAATGCCGTAAAGGAAGAAAATTTCACCTTTATACTGTCTTCTCTTCTTAACGATATAATGCAGAATAAAAAATCCTAAAATGCACCAAACGCTTTCATAAAGAAATGTGGGGTGAACAGGAAGATTCGGGTCAACATCTATGCCCTTTGCGGCAAGAGTCTGAGCCGACGCCTCAAGGGTATCGTGGATTTTAAGACTCCACATTCTAAAGGGGGCAGTCGTTGTATTTGTGCCGAATGCCTCTTGGTTAAAGAAATTTCCCCATCTGCCGATGCCTTGTCCGATAAGAAGTCCCAAAGCACCTAAATCGAGAAGATTTTGAAAATTAACCTTACCAATCTTACAGCCTATGGCAGCACCTATCAAGGCTCCGATAATACCGCCGTAAATGGCAATACCGCCGTTCCAAATCTGCGGTATTTCAATCAAATGGTCCTTATAGTATGACCACTCAAAAATGACATAATAGGCTCTTGCACAGATAATACCGAGAATTGTTCCCCAAATAAGAACATCTGTCATACCGTCAAGGCTCATTTTCCACTTATAAGCCATTCTGCCACCGTACAAAACGGCAAGGGCAAATCCGAATGCGATTATAATTCCGTACCAGTGGACATCATAGCTACCGATTGAAAAAGCCACCGACGGCAAATCAAAATCAATTCCCAACCCTTCAAAATATACTCTTGTAAAACTACTCATTTTATTTCTCCTTGACCACCGACAGTGCACTATACTGCTCGTCCATAACCTGCGACAGTCTCTTTTCAATATCTTCCTTTGTAACAGACTTAAATATCTCCACAGCATCAAACACACTGTATCCGCCGAAATGGGCAGAAACAAATCCGTTTGCAATAGAGTCAATGTCATTATATTCCATAATTTCTCTGCCGTAAAGAGAACGTCTTACAGCCTCAAACTGATTTTCGTCTATGCCCTCTTTTTTAAGCCTTGCAACCTCTTTTTTTATTTCTTCACAGACAGCCTTTGGGTTTTCGCTTTCGCCGTCAAAGGTTATAGCCTCGTAGCCGTAGCCGATAAAATATTCCTTGGAAAAGCTTGAATTAATAAGTCCCTTTTCAAAAAGGGAATTATACAAATCTGATGTTTCACCTGCAAGAATTTCAAGAAGAATATTAGTTTCAACAATAGTTTTTACATCCTGCTTTGGCTTTTCGCATTTTTCCTTGTATCCAAAGGAAAATACAGGCATACTCATTGAAAGATTATACTCGTTATATGTGCCGACAATATCTCTTGGTTCTTCTTCAAATGAACGTTCAATTTCAAGAGGCTCTGCCTTTTTCAGCATTCTGTCACAAACGGCAGTTACCTGCTCAGGGGTTACATTTCCCACAACAGCAAGCACCATATTGTTGAGATTATAGAAAGTATTGTAGCAATCGTAAAGCAATTTATCGGTAATCTGTGCAATGGACTCAACTGTTCCTGCAATATCAATTCTTACAGGATGGTTATGATAAAGAAGCTTGAGAAGATTAAAGGTACTCATCCAACCGGGAACGTCATAATACATTGTAATCTCCTGACCGATAATTCCCTGCTCCTTTTCAACCGTTTCCTTGGTGAAATACGGATGTGTTACAAAATCGAGGAGTATTTCAAGAGAAGCATCAAAATTGTCACTGCACTGAAAAAGATAGCAGGTTTTATCAAATGAAGTGTAGGCATTTGCAGACGCACCTGTTTTTGCATATCTTGTAAAGGCGTCTAAATCCTCGCTTTCAAAAAGCTTATGCTCCAGAAAGTGCGCAATACCCTCGGGAACAACCGTCCATTCATCGCTGTCAGAACGCTTAAAGCGTGTGTCAATAGAGCCGTAATTTGTACCGAAAACAGCATAGGCAGAGGAATAATTTTCTTTAGGCATAACATAGATTTTCAGACCTGATTTATGGTCGATTTCATAATACTTTTCGTTCAGTGCCGAAGATTTAATTTCTTTCATTACTCTGCCTCCTTTTCAGATGCAAGCTTATAAACAGTATCCAAGGTCAAAAGGGTGGCACATTTTTGCACCTGCTCTTTTGTTACGGAATTATTCTCCTGCACTGACATTTCAGGAGATTTTACAATGCTATCGGTAATTTGAGTTGAGTACCAATTTTCCATAATCTCTGGAGCATCGTTTACAGACATTAAAGCATCACGCAAAGCAAGCTTTGAAGAAGCAAGCTCCTCATCAAAATTACCTTTTTTGATTTCCTCAAGCTGATTTAAAATCTCATTTACAGCCTTGTCCATATTTTCTTCGTTACATCCGCACTGTATCATAATACAGCTTTTAAGTCTTGTATATCTTGCAGAGCAATAATAACAAAGGCTCATTTTTTCTCTGACATTGGCAAAAAGCTTAGAATAAGGACCGCCGCCGAAAACATCGCAAAATGTTCTCATTGCAGGAGCAAGGCTGTCATCAGGCTTGAGATTTACACGAAAGCCTAAAACAAGCTTACCCTGCTTTACGTCAATACGCTCCGTTTTTTCCTTAACGCTTTTACATTCAGGCACAAATACAGCAGATGGAAGGGATTTGAAATTCCTTTCAATTTTTGCAAAGCATTCTGTTAAATGCTGTGAAATCTTATCAAAATCGGAATTTCCCACAACAGTAACAAGTACCTTTGCAGAAGATAAAATATTATTCCAAGATGCCAATACATCTTCTGTTGTCAGCCTTTCTACCTGAGCTACTGTGCCGTATTTATTAATGCCGTAGGGTTCACTTTCAAACATCAACTCCTCGGCTTTTCTCAAGACGTACACTCTTTTTTCATTTGTTTCTGCGGCAATTTTTTCAATAAGAATTCTCTTTTCAGATGCCAAATCTTCATCATAAAAGCATCCGTCTTCATCAAGCCTTGGACGGAAAACAAGTGAGGTTAAAAGCTTAACGCATTCGAATGCGATGCTTTCTCCGTCAAGAGAAAAGCGATCGTCAAGAGCAGTTAAGCCAAGCTTTAACACCTGACATTCTCCCGCCTTGCTGACAGATGCCGACAAAGCGGCACCGTAAAGTCGGGCAAGCTTTTTATTAAGGCTTTTCATATCGGGATATTCTCTGCTTTTTCTTGAAAGCAATCCCACGGTCAAAGCATTTGCCGATACATTCTCTGCATCAAGGGGCAAAGCAAAGCTTATTGCAATTTCATTAGTTTTAAATCTACTTGCAGGAACGCTGATTAAGTCAACTCCCTGAGCGATATTTTTGTTTAAAAATTCCAACTACAATTCCTCCGAATAATATATCAAATGATAATATAACATATTATTACCAAAATTTCCATATATTATTTAAAGTAAAAGGTAGAGAAGGGCAAGAATAAGCATATTGTCTGCACCCTCTCTTGAAAGAACAAGGATTAAAGCCAGAATAATTATTTGGGATTTATCACCGTCGCCAAACAAATCTAAAATACCGTTTTGACCGCTTTTGTTATCTTCTCCGTCATCATTGGAATTTTTTTCGTTTTTATTATTTTCCTGTGTGTTTTCCTCATTTTTGCGATGATTTTGCGACGGAATATTAAAGCCATCGCTATTTCTTCGAGGCTCATCGGTCACAAAATTATTCGCCCTATTTTGCATCTCCCTAACACGTCTTTTAGCGTCATTTATGTCAGACTCAGAAAAATAAGGCATTAAAACAGCTCCCTAAGTAAAGGCAGTACATCAAACAGCTTTAAAATTCTCATTGCCTGGTCCGCTTTATTCTGTGTTTCGGGACGGAGATGAGGCTTTAGGGCAAGAATAAGATCAACATTTTTATCCTTCGTATTATTCATCGTATCAAAAATTTTCTTTGCTTTCATAATCATATCAAAATCAATATTGTCAAACCCCAAATTTGCAGGCAAAGCGGTATTATTTTGGTTACTGCTTTGTGAGGTTTGGTCTTTTTCTTGATTATTATTTTGATTAAACGTATTGTTTGACTGCTGATTTCCTCCACCGAGAATAGATGATGCCACGTCTTTAAGCATATTTATATCGTCATCTGTCAGGCTTGAAATTATATCATTGATATTATTTTCCATAAATACTACCTTTACATAATATTACTTCATACCGAGCTTTTTCATAAGCTCCTGTGCCTGAGGACTTGAAAGAAGCTCTTTTGTCTTGTTTTCGTCTGATAAAACATCCTTTAACTGCTTTGAAACATCATTTGAAAGATTTTGGTTTATATAGTCATCAAGCATTCCGTTATCTGCCGCCTGCTTCATTTTATCAACATCTATTCCTGATTTTACTCTGGCTTTTTTGATAAAGCTATCAGTATTTCTATTGTTCATTGCAAAAATCTCCCTTATATTGTATAATTACATCTGATACATTATATGAAAAAGCGAGGAAAATATGAATGAGAATAGTTGTTATGTCAGATTCCCACCGTGCAAAGAGAAATCTCTTTGAAATTGTTGAAAAGCATATGGACACTGCTGACCTTTATATTTTTCTCGGTGACGGCGAGGATGATTTCGACGAGGCTTTAATGCTCTATCCTAATCTAAAATATGAGAGAGTATCGGGAAATTGCGATTGGTATTCAACCTATCCACTCTACAAAGAAATAAATTTCGGCGGCAAAAAAATATTTTTCTCCCACGGTCACCCCTTCCACGTAAAGTTCGGCTACAGTGAGCTTATCAGCGAAGCTAAAAAAAGGGGTGCCCATATCTGCCTTTTCGGACATACCCATTTGCAGTACACGGCTTATGATGACGGGCTTTACATTATGAATCCCGGCTCTGTGGCAAGTGGTGAATACGGTATGATAGATATTGTATCTAACGGAATTGCCCTCTTGCCTGAAAAAATCTAACATCATTTGTTAAATTCTTACATATTTAATTATCAAATCGGACATTATTTAGATTTTCTTTGTTAATATCTGCTTAAAATATGTATGTTAATATTTACAAAATCAAATTGAGGAATGAGTATGATTACTAATCCATACAAAGTTTTAGGAGTGCCTGACGGTGCAAACGAAGAGGAATGCACCAAGGCATATAAAAGGCTTGCTAAAAAATATCATCCCGACCTTAATCCCGGCGACAAAGAGGCAGAAAGAAAAATGGCGGAAATCAATGCCGCCTACGACCAAATAAAAAACGGTACAACCCAAGCACAAAGCTCTAACCCTTATACAAGATATTACGGCAATTCAAGGCAGAGCAGTACCTCAGCCCCGGATTATCTTTCCTCCGCGGCACAGCTTATCAGGTCAGGTCAATATCAGCAGGCATTAAATCTGCTAAACAATATTGAGGACAGAAATGCCCGTTGGTACTATCTTTCAGCACTTGCAAGCTTTAATGTCGGAAATAAATCAATTGCCGAAGATTATATTAGGACAGCATATGCAAAAGAACCTAATAACGCTACCTATGAGCAGGCATACAGAAATATAATGAACGGTGTAAATCCGATAAATGAAAATCCGTTTTCCTCCTTTTACGACTTTGGTACAAACACCTATGACACAAGAAGTGACAACGGCAGAACGGTTTACACAAGGACATACAAGGGCGGTTGTCTTTCAAAAATAATTAAAACTATTCTGATAATAATTGCAATCAGATTTGTTATAAGAATTATCCTTTCACTTTTCGGCACGACCTACTACTATCGCCAACCTTCAAGAAGCAGTCAATATCCGACTCAAAGCTATTCAGAGGAATATAACTATAATTCGCCTACCTCGCCGGGAGATTATTTCGGCAACAGCGACGGAGAAATAATTAATCAATAAAATCAGGTGATGAAATGAAAAAGTTTTTTCAAAATTTAGGCAGTAAGCTCCAGCGATTTATGGTAGGAAGATACGGCATCGACAGGCTTTGGACCGTTCTTCTCGTGTGCTATATGATACTGATAGTTATTGCTAATATTCTCTATCGATTTTCAAAAATTTCTTACTACGCAATTTTTGCCCTTGCAACAGCACTTATAATTTTTGCTGTATTCAGAGTATTTTCAAAGAATATCGAGGCAAGAAGAAACGAAAACAACGCTTGGCTTTCCTTTGCCGGAAAGATTAGGCAGAGAAATATGCTTACAAAAAACAAGTGGAAGCAGAGAAAAACACATAAATTCGTAAAATGCAAAAATTGTAAAAAGACTTTAAGACTTCCCAAGCATAAAGGAAAAATTAACGTCACCTGCCCATATTGCAATAATAAATTTATTGTCAACACAGGTAAAAAAGAAAATAAAGCATAAAAACAAGGCTCTCAGGAAATGAACTGCCCCAAGTTGTGCAGACAGCACAAAAAAAGGCACACCTACGGTAGAAAATTAAATTTTAAGCAACAGACTGATTTCGTTTTTCAAGCGGAGTCAGTTTTGTTTTTGTTTGAATACGATAATT
>JBJFGE010000050.1:0-36245 GCA_051892435.1 Eubacterium sp. | reverse complement strand
GGTCCTTTTGCCCTCTTGAGTTCGGCTCCTCTCGGCCCCTCTCTCGCGAGTGCTTACACATAATATCACAACGAAACGACTTTGTCAACAACTTTTTTTAAGTTTTTTTGATTTTTTTCAAGTTTCACAGTTTTGTCAGAAATTTTTAGAAAACGGTGTCATTTTAGTGTATTTTTTACACCAATAAAAAACAATATGTAATAACTGTTACATTTTATATATTAATACATTAGTTATACGTCTAAAAACATCCAAATATTATTGTCTTGATATTTTAATCGGCTTTTGCTATAATGTATAAACATTAGTAAGAGAGGAGCTGATAATATGCCAATCAGAATTGACAATGAATTACCGGCAAAGCAAAGTCTTGAAATTGAGAACATATTTGTTATGAGTAATAAAAGGGCTGATATGCAGGACATCAGACCTCTCAAGCTCATTATACTAAATCTAATGCCTACAAAGTTAGAAACAGAAACACAGCTGTTAAGACTTTTAAGTAATAGTCCTCTTCAGGTTGATATTGAATTCTTACAGGTAAAAAGTCACGAATCAAAAAATGTTTCAAAAAGCCATATGGATAAATTCTATCAAACCTTTGACGAAATCAAGGAAAACAGATATGACGGTATGATTATTACCGGAGCGCCTGTTGAACATTTAGAATTCGAAGAGGTTGACTATTGGGATGAGCTTTGCGAGATTATGGAGTGGAGCAAAAAGAATGTTTACAGCACATTTCATATTTGTTGGGGTGCTCAGGCAGGACTTTACTATCACTACGGAATAAAAAAGCATTGGCTTGATAAAAAGATGTTTGGTGTTTTCCCTCACAGAAGTCTTGATATTACACATCCTTTGATGAGAGGTCTTGATGACGAATACTATGTTCCCCATTCAAGACATACAGAATTCAGACGTCAGGATATCGCAAAGGTTAAGCAGTTACAGATAATTTCTTACAGTGAAATTGCAGGAGTTCATATTGTTTCAGATATGGATTGCAGGCAGTTTTTTGTAACAGGTCACAGCGAATATGACAGAGATACTCTTGCCAAGGAGTATTTCAGAGATAAGGAAAAGGGACTTGATATTGAGGTTCCGTACAACTATTTTCCTAATGATGATGAAAGGCTTGTGCCTATTATGAATTGGAAAAGCAGTGCAAGTATTATTTTCTCAAACTGGCTCAACTATTTCGTATATCAGAAAACGCCATATGATTTAAGTACATTGTAACAAAAACCACCATTTGATTAAATCAAGTGGTGGTTTTTATTGTGCAGTAATTTAGCTTTGTTATACAAGCACCCACTTTTCAATAATAGGTTCGTTTCCTTCTTCAAAAATAAATGCGTTGAGTGAATTGCTATCTCCGACATACTCGACTAATACACTGCTCAATGTCTCATCATATTCATCAAGTCTAAAGGAAAGCAGAGATTTAGATATCAACGAAGTATATGCATTATATCCGCCGCGGTTAACTGCAATATAAGCCGTTCCCTCGTCTACACCATGAGCATATATACACTGAAATGTTAAATATTTATTATCAAAATAGTTTGAATACCAATAATTATTGTAGAAGGTATTAACTATCGGAGTATTAGTTACATTCGAGCCTGAATATTTTTCACTTGTCAAAAGTGAATAATAGGTTTCAGCGTGTTTTTTATAATAATATTTAACCTTAAGCAAATTACTGCCGTCAATTGTTGAAATTGTACAGGTAACCGTATCATAATTCTTAATTGTATATGTGAACTTTACAGAAGAATCATTAATAACTGTATATTTGTGCTTGTCTACAACTTCTTCCTTATTATCGGAGGTTTTTACTGTCACTGTTCCGTTATTAAATTTCAAAATTTGAAAAGCATCTCCGGGATAAATACAGCTTTCTAAATTGAACCATTCTCCACTGTTGATTCTGTTTTCAATAGTGGTTTTGTACTTTTTTGTTGATTTATTTGATTTTTTCGTTATAACACTTACAGATTTTGAATAGTTGCTTGCCTGCTTACCCACAGCAGTTGCACACACTTTAAAAGAATACTTTTTATTTGGTTTAAGATTTTTAATTGTAACAGAATTTGATTTGGTCCTTACAGACTTACTTGTACTTTTTCCATTTTGCGTGTACATTACAATATACTCACTTGCTCCCTTTACTTTAGACCAAGTTAAATTTACAGATGTACTTTTAATACTTTTTGCTTTCAATCCTGAAGGTTTGGAAAGCTTTGGAATACTGACTTTTTTTATTGATGTCTTACTGTTTTTGCATCCTTTAGATTTTGCATATGCATAAATTGTTTTTGTCGAACTAATATTAAATGGTGCCGAATATTTTTTATACTTTCCTTTTTTTGAAAGCTTATAATATATATCCGCATTTTCTTTAGAAGATATTGAAATTTTCTTACCGGAAATAATATCTGTTGATTTTATCGTAGGTTTTGATAGATTCTTAGATATAGTTTGAGCTTTTATTGATTTTGAAGAATAATTCCCAACAGCATCATAAGCGTAAATATGTGTAATATAATTACCCGGCTTTAATGCATCAATAAATGTAAAAGTCCAAGTACCGTCTCCATTATTCACTGCATCATACCAAATACAGTTATCAGAACCATCCGATTCGTTCCAAGTTGGACATTTTACCTGTGTAACACCAACATTATCGCTAACTTTACAAGTAACAGTATATCCATTTGATGTTTTATTTGATACTGTTACATTTAATATTTCCGGTGGTATTCTATCAAAATCAGGTCTAATTACTCCATAAAATGTGCCATAACTGTACTTAAAGCTAGTTGATTTAACAATATGTGCAGGAGAACTCTGACCATTCTGGTCAACAACATTCATACCATATTCATCTGCAGAAATAACAATAGCCACATGACCCGAATCGCTTGCTGCATATGTCCAAACAGCAATATCACCGGGTTGAGCGACAAATCCGTTATAATAAGGTATACGATTCCATCCATCAGGCAACTGATTAGTTGCATACTTGTTGGCAGAACCTCCAGGTGTTTGTGTTCCTAAATATTGGTAATAATATGCAATCAAATCAACACATTGAGCACCGTAAGCACCATCATAATCTATTGATTTACCAACTTGAGAATTTGCCCAACTTACTGCTTCGGCAGCCGAATGTGAAGTATATGCATTTACGCTAATAGTTGAAAACAATAATAAAATCGTTAGAACAATGCATATTAATTGCTTTAAACACTTTTTCATTAATAACATCTCCTTAATTCTTGTTTATTTATTATACTATTATTAAGGAGTATATTTCAATACTTTTATTCAAGTTGTTTTCGAAGCTTGAGGAGGATTGCTTTTTCCTTTCGTGAAATCTGCACCTGTGAAACTCCAAGAGCCTTTGCGGTTTTTGACTGGGTATATCCCTTATAGTATCGCATATCAATAATCTGCTGTTCTGTTTTATTCAAATGTGATACAAGCTGATGAACAGAAATTCTGTCAAAAAGCTGTTCGCTTTCATCAATAGGAATATCAAGTGTATCTTCACCGTCATCACCGCATGAATTAAGAGAAATCATAGGGGTGATGACATTAAGAATTTCTGCCGTTTCCTCCTCGGAACAATCAAGTAGGCTTGCTAATTCACTGACAGTCGGCTCTCTAAGCTCTTTGTTAATAAATCTTTCTCTTAACGCCTGAGCTTTTATTGCTTTTTCCTTAAGTGAACGGCTTACCTTTATAGCACCGCCGTCACGGAAAATTCTTCTGATTTCTCCCATTATTACCGGAACGGCATAGGTAGAAAAGGCAAAGCCCTTTGATTCATCAAAATTATCAACCGCTTTTATCAACCCTACGCATCCGCTTTGAAACAAATCCTCATAATCCGCTCCCCTGCCTCTGAAACGGTTTGCTATAGAATGAACAAGACCTATATTGGATTTTATCATTTCTTCTCTGGTATCAGTTACCATTTGGTTTTACCCTCGATTTTTTTGAAAAGAGTTACGGTTGTACCGTTTCCCTGCTTTGAACGAACAGTAACCTTGTCGCAAAAGCTTTCCATTACGGTAAAGCCAAGACCTGCCCTGTCTCCCTCACCTGTTGTAAACAGCGGTGTCATAGCCTGTCCAATATCCGAAATACCGCAACCCTTATCTCTAATTACAATTTTCACATTATTTTTGTCATCAATTACACCTGACAAAAATATTTTTCCGTATGTATCCTTATAAGCGTGGACTATACAATTTGTTACAGCCTCGCTGACAGCAGTTTTCAAATCTGCAATTTCTTCAAGTGTTGGGTCAAGAGGTGTAACGAATGCCGAAACAACTACCCTCGTAAAGCTTTCATTAACGCTTTTACTGTCTACTGTCATTCTGAATTCATTTATCTTATTCATTTTCAATCTCCTTTATATCTGCTATCCTTCCAAGACCTGCCATTTCCATAATTTTTCTTGTTTGCAGGCTGACGTTTTTTACCTCAAGGGTGCTTTTTGGGTTTATGCTTTGCAGAAGCCTGTATCTGCCCATAACAAGTCCTATTCCCGATGAATCCATAAAAGTAACATTTCTGAAATCTATAATCAGATGCTCGGGCTTTTTATAACTAATTATGCCGTCTATTTTTTCTCTGACCTCTGCGGCTGTATGGTGGTCAATTTCACCTATAAGGTAGGCAATAACTACTGTTCCGCTTGCCTCTATGGTTACATTCATTGCTTTCACTCCAAATAAAAAATACCAATCTGTTGAAATAGTAACAGATTGGTACTGAATAATTTATCATATTTTGTTATCTAAGTAATTCTTTTCTCACGTCTCTTGCAAGATAAAACGAACCGCAGACTAATAAAAAGTCATATTCCTTAACTTTTATTGCCTGCAAAGGATTTGATATTGCCGTAACATTAGGACAGTATTTTTCGGCAATAGCTTTTAATTCCTCTGCTGAAATTGCTCTGTCATTATTGGGTTTGGTTGTGATAATTCGCTTACAATGAGGAGCAATGATTTTTAAATAAGAATCAATATCCTTATCACTCATCATACCTATGACAGCAGTAATATCTCTATTAGGCAAATTCTTTTCTAATGCTAAAGCACCGTCGGTATTATGGGCACCGTCAAGAATTATATTTTCTGTAATAAATTCGCATCTTGCAGGTAGATTTACCTTGTAAATATCATCCTTAATTTCCAAAGCTCTAAGTGCGTTTTTTACGGTTTCGATATCATTGTCATAGTAATTACCCTTGTCAGATACCTCTACAAGCCTTGCACCCACATCACTGCATCTTTGACGGAAAATATGGGCGGTTTTTGGATTAGGATATAGAATAGCCGTTCCTTTTTCTTTGATGATACCTGCTTTTTCAAAAGCAATTTTTTCAATAGTATCTCCAAGAAAATTTGTATGGTCAAGAGAAACAGACGTAATTACTGAAAGAACAGGGGTTGGTATTGCATTAGTGCTGTCACCTGCTCCGCCCATACCACATTCAATTACTGCATAGTCCACGTTCATATCATAAAAATATTTATATGCAATAGCTGTGACGGTTTCAAATTCGGTAGTATCAAAATCACCGTATGCTTCAATATATTCCGTAAAGGCTTTTTCGCTGATATAGTCGCCGTTAATTTGTATCTGCTCTCTATAATCAACAACCCAAGGAGAAGTGAAAAGTCCTACCTTAAATCCATGATTTTCCAGGCTTTTTGCAAGGACAGAGCATACTGTCCCTTTTCCGTTTGTGCCAGCAACATGAATTATTTTAAGCTTATTTTGAGGATTACCCATTTTTTCAAGAAGGGCATAAATACGCTCAAGCCCCGGCTTAATGCCGAGGCTTTGCTTGTTTTCCATAAACTTTAGAGCTTCTGAATAAGTCATTTATTTACCAAGATTTTCAATAGAATTTTTGATGTTTGCTATTTTTTCTTCAAGCTTTGCGGCATCTGCTCTGTTCTGCTCAACAACCTTTTCAGGTGCTTTATTGACAAAGCCCGGATTTGAAAGCTTTTTATTGATGAAATCAAGCTTATCCTGACACTGTGCAAGCTCTTTTTCAAGACGCTTTCTTTCAGCCTCAAAATCTACAAGGTCTCCAAGAGGAATATAAATCTTTGCGTCATCGGTAATAATTGTTACTGTATTGCCTAAATCACCGAAAGTCGTATCAATAACAACCTCATTTGCAGATGCAAGACGCTTAATAAACTCAGAACCGTTTGAGAAGATTTCAGCATCGTTAGTTTCAACATAGACAGTTGCTTTCTTGCTTGGAGGAATGTTCATTTCAGAACGTCTGTTTCTGATACCTCTGATTGCAGACATTATTTTTTCCATTTCTGCCTCATCATTGGCAAAAGAAAGAGATTCTTCATATTCAACCCATTTTGAAATCATTATTGATTCATCGTTATGAGGGATTGCCTGATATATTTCCTCGGTAATGAACGGCATAAACGGGTGAAGAAGCTTGAGAATGTCAGTAAGAACATAAACAAGAACTGCTCTGACATTATCCTTAGCCTGCTCATCGTCACCCTGAAGTCTGATTTTTGCAATCTCAATATACCAATCGCAGAAAATATCCCAGATGAAGTCATACAGCTTTTGAACTGCAATACCAAGCTCATACTTTTCAAGGTTGTCTGTAACGTCCTTTGCAAGTGTATTGACCTTTGAAATTACCCACTTGTCCTCAATAAGAAGATTATCAGGCAAGCCATTATATTTATAATCCTCACCGAGATACATAAGAACAAAACGTGCCGCATTCCAAAGCTTATTTGCAAAGTTTCGGGACGCCATAACCTTATCATCGGAAAAGCGCATATCATTTCCGGGAGAATTACCTGTTGCAAGAGTAAATCTGAGAGCATCTGCACCGTATTGATCGATAATCTCAAGAGGGTCAATACCGTTACCGAGGGATTTTGACATTTTTCTACCCTGTGCATCACGAACAAGGCCGTGAATAAGAACAGTATCAAAGGGTGCTTTATCGGTATAAGCAAGACCTGAGAAAATCATACGGCTTACCCAGAAGCCGATAATATCATAACCGGTTACAAGGGTATTTGTGGGATAATAATGCTTCAAATCCTCAGTTTCTTCAGGCCAACCAAGTGTTGAGAACGGCCAAAGGGCTGAAGAAAACCAAGTATCAAGAGTGTCAGGGTCCTGCTTTATATTTTTGCTTCCGCATTTTGAACAGGTGGAAGGCTCTTCCTTTGATACCGTTGTAGCACCGCAGTCATCACAATACCAAGCAGGAATTCTGTGACCCCACCAAAGCTGACGTGAAATACACCAATCACGAGTACCTCTCATCCAGCTCATATAATTCTTCTTAAATCTTTCGGGAACAAATTTAATTTCGCCTGTTTCAACTGCATCAATGGCAGGACCTGCAAGAGGCTCCATTTTTACAAACCACTGCTTTGAAACCATAGGCTCAATATTAGTATGACAGCGATAGCAAGTACCTACATCGTGCTTGATAGGCTCAATTTCCTTAATATATCCGCCTGCCTCAAGGTCCTCAAGTATTGCTTTTCTTGCCTCAAGAGTAGTCATTCCTGCATACTTACCGCAATCAAGAACCTCAGGCTCATTCTGAGTAGCCTTACCGCTTGCGATAATTTCATCAGCGATTGCCTTATCCTCTGCACCTGTCATATGACCGTCATAGGTAAATGTACGAACAATAGGAAGATTATGACGCATACCAACCTCAAAGTCGTTGGGGTCATGGGCAGGAGTAATTTTAACAACGCCCGTACCCTTTGTCATATCTGCGTGTTCATCGCATACGATGGGGATTTCCTTATTAAGCAGAGGAAGAATAACGTGACATCCGTGAAGATGCTTATATCTCGGGTCGTCACCGTTTATTGCTACGGCTGTATCACCAAGCATTGTTTCAGGTCTTGTAGTTGCAAGCTCAAGCTGTTCACCTGTTTCCTTAACTGTATAAAGAAGGTGCCAGAAGTTTGAGTCCTTTTCCTCATATTCAACCTCTGCATCTGAGATAGAAGTATTACAGTGAGGACACCAGTTTACCATACGGTTTCCTCTGTAAATAAGGTCCTTTTCATAAAGTCCTACGAATACCTCTTTAACTGCATTGCTGCAGCCCTCGTCAAGAGTGAAGCGCTCTCTGTCCCAATCGCAGGAAGAACCCATTTTTTTAAGCTGTTCAATAATTCTTCCGCCGTACTTTTCCTTCCAATCCCAAGCACGCTCAAGGAATTTTTCTCTGCCGATATCTTCCTTTGTGATTCCCTCTTCACGCATAGCCTCAACAATTTTTGCCTCTGTTGCGATAGATGCGTGGTCTGTTCCAGGAAGCCAGAGAGTATCATATCCTGCCATACGGTGATAGCGGATAAGAATATCCTGTAATGTATTATCAAGTGCATGTCCCATATGAAGCTGACCTGTGATATTCGGAGGAGGAATAACTATTGTATATGTCTTTTTACCCTCTTCTCTCTTGGCGTGAAAATACTTGTTATCACACCAAAATTTATAGGTACGGTCCTCAACATCCTTAGGGTCGTACTGCTTTGCAAGCTCCTTTGCCATAATTAAAACTCCTTTAAAAAATAAAAGCTTTCATCTCAATATGAGACGAAAGCAAAAATTCCGTGGTACCACTCAAATTGCATTTATAATAAATGCCACTCAAACCTTTAACGCAGGTATACGGGCAAGGCTACTTAGTTTCACCCTGTCGGCTCAAAAGCTACCTTCGTACGCTCTTACTGCACCCTTTCACCAAACGGGTGCTCTCTGAAAGCAAGATACGTATTACTCCTCTTAATCAAAGCCGTTAAATATTGAAATTATATTAACAAATTAAACTATCATTGTCAAGTGCATAATATTTGATTACAAAACAACTCCGTCTTTAAAGATAGATATTTCTTTGTATCCGTTTATTTCGGACTTGGTCTGTTTTCCCGAAGCAATATCAAGTATAAAATCAAACAATTCGTCGGTCATTGAATCAAAATCAGGATTTTCAATAAGACCGCCTGCGTTAAAATCAATCCAACCGGGCTTTCTTTCAAACAGACTGTTATTTGTGGAAATCTTAACTGTTGGAACAGGTGCTCCGAGAGGCGTTCCTCTGCCTGTGGTAAACAGAATAATCTGTGCTCCTGCGGCAGTAAGATTAGTTGTAGAAACAATATCATTGCCCGGACCTGTCAGCAGGTTAAGTCCTTTACTTTTCACCCGTTCACCGTATTCAAGTACGCCTGTGATTATTGAACTACCGCCCTTTTGAATACATCCGAGAGATTTTTCCTCAAGGGTAGTAATACCGCCTTCATGATTCCCCGGTGATGGGTTTTCGTAGCACTCCTGATTATGGCTGAAAAAATAATTTTTAAAGTCATTAATCATTTTTACGGTATCATCAAAAATCTTTTTATTCTCTGTTCTTTTCATCAGCAGGTGCTCTGCACCGAACATTTCTGGAACCTCAGTAAGTATTGCAGATGCACCGAAAGATGTTAGCTTATCTGTAAGCCTACCGCAAAGTGCATTTGCAGTTATACCGCTGAAAGCATCAGAGCCACCGCATTTGTATCCAACAATAAGCTTATCGGCAGATACAGGTGTTCTCTTAAAGGTAACAGCATAATCTATAAGCTCGCTTATAAGCCTTTCGCCCTCAACAAGCTCATTTTCAACATCCTGCGTGACCAGAAACTTCACTCTGTTTTCATCATAATCACCAAGATATTTTTTCAGCACATCAATATTCGTGTTCTCACAGCCGAGAGAAACAACAAGAACGCCACCTGCATTCGGATGATTTATTAGAGATGCAAGAATTTTTCTTGTGTTTTCCTGATCGTCACCAAGCTGACTGCATCCAAATGGATGTGTGTATGCAAATACTCCGTCACAGCCCTCAGCCACAAAGGACTGACCTATTTTTTCAAGCTTTTGTGCAGTTTTATTAACACATCCAACAGTAGGAATAATCCATATTTCGTTTCTGATTCCTACGCTGCCGTCAGGTCTTACGTAGCCCTTAAAGGTTTTGTCGGTTTTGGTAACTATATATTCATTATCATTATAAAACTTATATTCAACAATATCAGAAAGATTTGTTTTAAGATTATGCTCGTGGATATGTGAGCCTTTTTCAGCATCTGCCTTTAGATGACCTATTGGATTTCCATACTTGATTATATTGTCATTTTCCTTTAAATCCTCTAAAAGCACCTTATGACCAAAGGGAATGTCATCAAGCAGGGTTATACCCTGTTCTTCATATCCCTTAGAAAGAGGTTCAAGTGCTATTGCTACGTTATCCTTTTCATTGATTTTAAAAAGCTTATTCATCTTCAACAACCTTTTTTACTGCTTCCATCATACCAAAAGTATTTATATCATCAAAATATTTTTTTACTAAATCATAAAGTCCGGAAACCTTTGTTAAATCAGTATCCCAGAATTTTTCATTTTCAAGCACAGCCTTTACAACATCTTTTGATTCATATGCCGATACGAAGAAGTCGCAGACATCCTTAGAATCCTTAATATCATAGCTTTGACCGTTTCTTTCTCCAACAAAAGTACCTTCAACATATCTACCGTTATAAAAATGTATAAGTGCAGACAAGCCAAAGCATAAAATTGTCGGAAGCTTTCCTGTAATTTGAACGTAATCAATCAAGGTGTATAGGCATCTTGCCTTGAATTTTGAAACGGAATTAAGAGAAATATCAAGTAGCTTGTGATCAATAAACGGATTATCAAAACGGTCAAGAACTGCATCCGCAAAGGAAACAAGCTCATCTCTTGGCATATCAATAGTTACCATAACCTGCTCGAGTCCTTTTTTTACATAAGCATTGAACAGTGAATCCTGCATCATATCACGAACAATATCAAATCCTGCGTGGTATGCAGCAAGAACAGACATTGTATGAGCACCGTTTAAAATTCTAACCTTACGAGTTCTGTAAGGCTTAATATCGTCACACCATTTAACATTCAGTCCTACTTTATGTAGTGGGAAAATTTCAGAAAGACCTTCATCTCCCTGAATTATCCAGCTGTTGTACGGTTCACAGACAGTAAGAAGCTTATCATCATATCCAAGCAGCTCGGTAATTTTATCATAATCATTCTTAGGAAAGCCTGTAACAATTCTGTCAACAAGAGTTGAACAGAAATTGCAATCATTACAAATATAATTCTTGAAATCATCACCAAGGTCCCAGTCATCGGAATATTTCAAAACACATTCTTTAAGGACATCTCCGTTATCTTCAATAAGCTCAACAGGAAGAATAAGAACACCTTTTTCTCCTTTTTTGAAGCGTTCAAATAAAAGGGCAGTTAATTTCGCGGGATAAGTAACATTTGGAGCATCTGACAATTTCTCGTTTTCTTTATAAACTATACCTGCCTCTGTTGTGTTTGAAATAATAACCTCTAAATCAGGAGATACAGCTACATCAACAAGAGATTGATAGTCGTTAAATGTATTTATGCATCTTGATACACAGGATATTCTGTCAAAGGTATCTATAATCTCACCGTTTTTCCTACCTCTTACTGCTACGGTATAAAAAGAATTTTGCTCATTAAGAAAATCGGCACGTCCGTGAGGAGTAGGCTGAGCAATAACAACCCTTCCGTTGAACACTTCTTTTTCGTCTGCTTTTTGAATATACCAGTCTGCAAAGGCTCGAAGAAAATTACCCTCGCCAAACTGTAAAACCTTTTCAGGGAGAGAAGAAAACCCTTTATTATACAAATCACAAATATTTTCCATTTTTATCACCGCTGAAATTATACAATACTTAATTATATAAAGCAAGAAAAATAAAAAAACAGGGAGGAAAATCCTCCCTGAATTATCTATATTTTTAAAAATCTATTTAATTTTAGTTAGTCCATCGGTCTATACCTCATTAGAATATTTTCCGAATAAAACTACTTAGTACATTGGAGTTTACCTCACATATTATTTTTGTACTTTTTCATAATTTAATGTTTAAACTCTTGATATCTATTAGTTTATGACCTTAGCCACAGGACATCGGCAGTGATATCCGCTAATTATATACCCTTACTATTCAGTTTTCAGCACTCAATTGTAATTAACCAATTCTGCCGAATAACTTATAATCTCTTCATAAAGTACGTACCCGAAGATAATTCCGTTTTACCTCTGTCGGTACAAAATCCGTTATTACTATTGGATTACAACCTGAGTGCTTGTCTGACCTGGTTCAAGCTCCATTGGACAAGCCTCCCTTCATAATCTGGAACAATCTTTTGACCTTAACTACTTCCTAAGGCCTTTCCCTTTGTTCAACTGTATAATAGCACATCGTTTGTTATTTGTCAATAGTTTTTTTGCATTTTTTCTTATTTTTTTGTTTATATTACACAATTATTAAATTCCTTATATTTCTATTGACGAACAACGTTTTTAATTATATAATGTAATAGTACGATTAAATAAGGAGGACGCATATATGGCTGAGGAAGAGGAATACTATGAACCCGATATTATCAGTGTAAGCGATGAGGACGGCAACGAAATTCTTTTTGAGCTTCTTGAAAGATACGAAACTGACGACGACATATACGTTGCTATTACAAGATATTATGAAACAGACGAGGAAATCGTTGACGGTGACTATGAGGTTATTATTCTCAAGGTTCAAAACGACGAAAACGGTGACGAATATCTTGTTGAAATTGATGACGAAATTGAATTTGAGCAGGTATCTGATATTCTCATGACTATGGTTGAAGAAAAATATGATGTAGAATATTTTGAACCTGAGCAGTAAAATCAATGTTTTTGCATTATTTCTGCCCTTCTCGATAACCGTAGGCTTATGTAACCCGAACACGTATTATAAGGGATTTGTCTTCTGTGAAACGGGTATGCAGACCTCCCTGCTTTTGCAGGACGCTGGGAGCACAAAGTGAACAGAGCTTAACCCACCTGCTTGAGATGCAGGTTATTCACAGCATACGGCGGCTGGGCGGAATTATAAAAAGATGCTACTTAATTTGTTTTAAGTAACATCTTTTTATTTTCTTATTTAGCCGATAAAATTTTCTTTTTATCCTTACAATGCTCCATATCGCAATTTTCACAACTCAGACAGGCATTTGAAATTTTATAAAATCTTTTCGGCTCTTTTTTATAATTTATCTCCCAAATTATAAGAGAAACAACCCCTAAAGTAAAAAGAATATAAGTATATATACTTGGTATAAAAACTAAAAAGCTGAATGAGAAAAAGCTGTCCCAGTTAAAAATTCGGCAATCCATACAGCAGTGAGGTTTCAAAAGAATCTTGTGAAAGGGACACCAAAAGAATATTGCAAAATAAACGCAAAAATCGCTCATTGCAAAAAAGAAAATTATCCATTCCCTACCGATAACCTTGCAAAAATACAATGTACCGACAACCGCCATAAAGCAAAGCCAAAAAATCATTGACCTAACTGCACCTTTATCATATTTTTTCTTCGTTTGCAAAAATTCCTTCTCATCAAGTGATGAAACAGGAATATAGTTTTCTGCAAACTGCTTTCCCTTATATCTTGTCTTATTAGCCTGTCTAATCATATCCTTAATGGGAAAAATTGAATAGTACAAGGTAAACAATACATAAGCCCAAACAGGCAGATTAAAATACAAATCAGGTTTAGCAAAATTGATTATAATTACGCAGACAAAAACAATACCTGACGTTATAAGACGATATGTATTATATCCAAAATAACGAAATCTTTTCTCTTTATTTTTCATATCTACTAAACTAAAAAAGGCGGCAGATTCTGCCGCCTTAAATCTAAAATTACTCACCCTTCATTTCAAGAAGCTTTGCCTTACCTTCAAATGAAGCCTTAGAAAGCTTAATTGAATCAAAGATAGCAGCCTCAATATCATCAGGAGTACAGCCGAGTTCTTTTGTATCATCGGTAGGAATAAAGAGATTCATACCCATAATGTCAGCAAGACCTACAGGGTCGATACCGCTTTCAACGTTTCTCTTTGCATAATCCTTACGCATTACAAGACCGAAAGCCTGGAAGGTCCACTTAGGAACATCAACAATCTTTCTGTCAGGAATACCGTCCATTGCACGATAAACAATTTTAAGGAATTCTCTCCATGTCATATTGTAGCAGGAAATACCGTATGCTCTTGCACCCTTAACCTGCTCAGCAGCACCAACGATTGCCTCACCAACCTGACGAACTGTAAGCATTGCAGTACCGCCGGCAGGATACATTGTAAACGGCATCTTTTCAAATCTCTGAAGCTGCTCAATAAGGATAACCCAAACAGGACGACGTCCCGGCTGAGTACCGAAGATATAAGGAAGTTCAAGAACAGCAACTCCCATATCATCATCAGCATACTTGAAAGCAACATTTTCCTGGTCAACTCTTGATCGAATATAAGGATGCTTTTCGCAGAGGTTCATATCAGGACGTTCCTTTGCAAGCCATGCAAAATATGAGCCGAGAACTACGCAACGCTTAACGCCGCATTTTTTAGCCATAGCAAGACATCTGTCAACAGGGTCAATGTTATACTTTTTATAAGCTTCATATACAGGATGAGGGAATTCAACTCTCTCATCAACACCTGCGGCATAAACAAATGCATCTACACCTGTCATTGCCTTTTCAAGCTCTTCATCAGTAAGTTCAAGAAAATTACCAAACTCAATTTCCATTTTCTCAGGAATAGGAGCTCCTTCAGGAAGAGGAGGAAGAGCAATAGTTTTTACCTTATGACCACGGTCAATAAAAAGTTGTGCAGCTGCAGAACCAAGAAGTCCTGTACCGCCGAAAATAAGTACGTTCATATATGTACCCCCTAATATTAATTCAATAACAGTATAGCATTGCTGTCAAAATTCGTCAACAAAAAAAATAGAAATGCAACCAAAATAATATAATTTGGCTATATAAAAAACGGAAGGCGAACCTTCCGTTTTTATAATATTTATACAGGGTGAACCTTTGAGTCAATATCATCGTGCTTTCCGTCAAGACCGTATTTCTTATCTCTTCTCTTTTCAAAGAATTTAACGGCAACCTGACCGAACTGAGCATAGGAAAGAACATCCTCCTCCTGCTCGTAATATTCCTTAATTTCGTCCTTGAAGTCCTCAATTTTATCATTAATAAGATCAGCAGGACGACAATCAATTATATCGTCGTCGCCGACAATTTTCTTTCTAAATTCAGGGTCAATTTCGCAAGGAGTTTTACCGTATTTACCTGCAACCATATCCTTGAACTCTTTTGTCACCATCTTATATCTTTCACCAAGGATTACATTAAATACCGACTGAGTACCTACAATCTGAGATGTAGGAGTAACAAGTGGCGGATAACCTGAATCCTCTCTTACTCTCGGAACCTCCTTCAAAACCTCCTCAAGCTTATCAGCCTTACCTGCCTGTTTAAGCTGAGAAACAAGGTTTGAAAGCATACCGCCCGGTACTTGATAAAGAAGTGTATTGGCGTCAACACCAAGCATCTTTGTATCAAGTAAGCCTGATTCAATATACTTTTCACGAAGCGGATTAAAGAAATCTCTGATTTCTGTAAGTGCTTTAATATCAAGTCCAGTATCGTATTCAGTTCCCTGTAAAGCCGCAACCATTGACTCTGTTGCAGGATGAGATGTTCCCATTGCAAGAGGACTGATTGCTGTATCAATTACATCAACGCCTGCCTCAATACCTTTAAGCTGTACCATAGATGCAAGACCTGATGTGTAATGTGAATGAAGCTGAATTGGAATCTTAATAGTTTCTTTAAGAGCCTTTACAAGGTCATAAGTTCCGTAAGGAGTAAGAAGACCTGCCATATCCTTTATACAAACAGAATCAGCACCTGCATTTTCAAGTTGCTTTGCATAATTGCAGTAGTACTCAATATCAAAAACAGGACCTGTTGTATAAGAGATAGCTGCCTGAACGTGACCACCGTATTTCTTGGCAGCATTTATTGCAGTCTGAAGATTACGAACATCGTTAAGAGCATCAAATATTCTGAGAATATCAATACCGTTATCAATACTTTTCTTTACAAAATAATCAACTACCTCGTCTGAATAGTGACGATAGCCAAGCATATTCTGACCTCTGAAAAGCATTTGAAGCTTTGTATTCGGGCACTTTTCTCTGATAAGACGGAGTCTGTCCCAAGGGTCCTCGTCAAGGAAACGAAGACAAGAGTCAAATGTTGCTCCACCCCAGCATTCAAGAGAATGATAGCCAATCTTATCCATTTTTTCAAGAATACCCGAAAATTCTTCAGTAGTCATTCGTGTTGCAATCAAGGACTGATGAGCATCACGAAGGACTGTTTCTGTAATACCGATTTTAGCCATTTGCAACACCTCTTAGTTTAATGTAACAATAACCTGTCCTGCTTCGACGCTGTCACCCTTTGATACATTGATTGAAGCAACAGTACCGTTCTGAGGTGCAACTATCTCATTTTCCATTTTCATAGCCTCAAGGATAGCAAGAACCTGTCCGCTTGTTACAGAAGCTCCGACAGATGTCTTAACATCAAGGATGTTACCCGGCATAGGTGCCTCGACCTTAACTCCGCCTTCCGAGCCTGATAGTGCAGGTGCGGCAGCCTTTGGTGCAGGAGC
This sequence comes from Eubacterium sp., assembly GCA_051892435.1. Classification (GTDB taxonomy): domain Bacteria; phylum Bacillota; class Clostridia; order Oscillospirales; family Acutalibacteraceae; genus Eubacterium_R. Next base: position 19,525 of record JBJFGE010000050.1, on the reverse strand, counting down.
AGGTGCTGCTGCCTGAGCCGGAGCCGGAGCCGGTGCAGGAGCACTTGCAGCAGGAGCAGCTGTGCCTGTGCCCTCTTCAACTGTAACACTATAAGGTGTTCCGTTTACGGTAATAGTATAGTTTTTCATATCTTAATCCTCCATTATTTAACAGAATGTTTTCTCGGCATTGTATTTTCTCTCTTACCTGAAAGAATATCAAGTGCCGCAATTATCTTTTCTCTTGATTGTGCAGGTGTAAATACATCGTCAATCGCACCGCAGGCAGCAGCAGTAAACGGTGATGCAACAGTATTATTATACTCCTTTTCAAGAGCTTCTCTGTCCTCACCGTTAGCGAGTCTGTCATTGAACAAGAATGCAACGGCTGAATCGCTGTTAAGGGGTGAAACAATACTGCTGTCCCAAGCAAAAGCAAAGTCCGCATTAGAGCCTTTACCTGCAAGAGCAATATAAGCTGAGCCGATAGCCTGTCTTGTAATAAGTGAAATTTTAGGACAGGTTGCAGAAGCGTAAGCAGAAGTAAGCTTAGTTAAAGCTGTAAGCATCTGATTTTCCTTTTCACCGATAACTCCGTCTGCATTAACAAGAGTAACAACAGGAATTGAATAAGCATCGCAAAGCTTTATCATTGCCTCAGCCTTATATGAACAACCGGGGCAAAGAGCCTCACCCTCAAAGCCGATAAATCCTACGGTTGTACCCATAACTGTAGCGAGAGCAGTTTTGCAGTTAGAAGAAGCATAACCGCCTTTAAGTTCAACAGCTGAACCATCATCTGCAATAGAATTTATAATAGTCATAGCATCTGTATCTTCGGCAGTAACAGTCACAGGCTGAGAAAATTCAAAAATAGGAGCTGGAGAAAGATTATTTGACGGAAGAAGAGAAACAAGCTTTTTCACTTCATTTACCGCACCGTCAAAATCATCGGCAAGTACATCTACTGTACCCTCTTTATATGAATTTTCAGCAGTAACCTCTGATGGAGCTGAAACATAGAAATCAGCATCCTTAACTGCGACTACAACATCTGCCAAATTTGCAATAAGAGCAGAAGTACCGAGACAAGAACCTGCAACAACTGCAATCTGCGGGCAAACACCACTCATAGTTGCAGAAGCCTTAACAAGCTCTCCATATGCATTAAGTACCTCAAAGCCTTCGGTAAGCTTAACTCCGTTTGAATCATAAACACCGATAACAGGACAACCTGTTTTAAGTGCCAAATCGTAAATCTTTTTAATCTTTGCACAATGTGCAACGCTTACAGCACCGCTGTCAACGGTTACATCCTGAGAAAATGCATAAACAGGAACATCTCCCACTGTACCGAAGCCTGCAACGACCTCTACATCACCTGACGCTGATTTTGCAAAAGCGTCAATTTCAGTAAAAGAGCCGTCATCAAAAAGTGCCTCAAGCCTTTTAAATGCCTTTGAGTCGTTCAATATTTTGTCCTCCTTGTAATATGAGAAAGGCAAACAAGATTTAAAATATTCCAAATTTGCCTATTATAGATTTTAACACTTTGTGAAACTAATATCAATATTTATTTTTCTTAATATGTAAATTTTTTATAAATAGGTAAATAATAACAAAGGCGAGGAAAACCCTCGCCCATAAAGTTATTTAGTTTTAATCGACTTAACCTTAGACCAAGAAGAATATACCTTTGTTGTCTTGCCATTTACCTTTGTTGTTTTATAGGTACGAATACGTACATAGTATGTCTTATTTGATTTAAGGTTTTTAATTGTAACAGATGGGGTTTTTGACTTATTGCCCTTCACCGTTTTTGTCTTTGTGGTCTTTGCAGTGAATTTTTTTGACGTGCTGTACTGTACCTCATATCCGCTTACTGCCGACACCTTTTTCCATGTTGCCTTAAAGGACTTTTTAGCCTTTGTTGTTTTGCTGATTGATGGCTTCTTTACCTTTGTTGATACATAGTCACCGTTTTTGTCAAGCTTATAAACATTACCGCTTACCTTTACACTTGCAGGTTTTGCTGTAATTTCCTTTTCAACAGTTTCTTCTTGCTGTGCCTGTGTTGTTTCCTTAGTTGTTGGTTCTGTAGTTACAGGAACATTTGTAGCTAGCACTGTTGGATTTATTGTTGTCAACTCTGTTGAAAGTTCGGTAGGTGGAGCAGTAGACACACTTGTTCCGGTAGACTCAGTAGTTGGTTTTGTTGACTCATTTGGCAATGTAGTAGGTTCTGTTGTTGACTCATCAGATTTGGTTGTTGACTCAGCGGGTGTTTCTATTTCGTTAATTGTACCGTCAGTACAATGTATTATTGCGTCTAGTAAGTGACTATTTCCTCCAAATTTTGATATACTGTACCATTGTTCCATTGTTCCCAAGTAATACACATCAGTTAAATTGCTACAATAGTAAAACGCAAAATTTCTTATACTTGTTACACTAGTGGGTATTGTTATGCTTGTTAAACTGTTACATTCGTAAAATGCATCATCACCTATACTTGTTACACTGTCGGGGATTATATATGATATTTTTGTATTGCCTATTGGATACTGTATTAAAGTTGTTTGAGATTTGTCAAATAAAACTCCGTCCAATGACGAATAATATTGATTATTTGAAGCAACAATTATATTTGTTAAACTACTGCACCTGAAAAATGCATTACTACGTATACTTGTAACACCGTCAGGAATTGTTACACTTATTAAACTGCTACAATTAGAAAATGCGCTACTATATATACTTGTTACACTGTTTGGTATTGTTATATTTATTAAACTGCTGCAATTAGAAAATACATAATCACCTATAGTTGATACACTATTGGGTATTGTTAAACTTATTAAACTACTACAACCTAAAAATGCACCATTTCCTATGTATGTTACGCTATTTGGTATGGTCACACTTGATAAACTGATACAATAAGAAAATGCATAATCATCAATATTTGTTACATCATCGGGTATAGTATATGATGTTCTTGTATTACCTATAGGATACTGAATTAACTCAGTTTTATTCTTATCAAATAAAACTCCGTCTGATGACGAATAATACTGATTATTTGAATCAACGATTATATCAGATAAACTTCCGCAAAATTCAAATACATACTCACCTATACTATTTACACTGTCAGGAATTGTTACACTTGTTAAACTGCTGCAATCTTGAAATGCATACCCACCTATACTTTTTACACTGTTACCTATTGTTACGCTCTCTAAGCTTCCACATTCGTAAAATGCATAATCAGCTATAGTTGTTACACTATTAGGTATTGTTATGCTTGCTAAACTGCTGCAAGAGTAGAATGCATGATCCTTTATACTTGTTACACTATTGGGTATTATTATGCTTACTAAACTGCTGCAGGCTGAAAATGCATACCCTCCTATACTCGTTACAGTATAGCCTTCAATATTTGACGGAATTGATAAATCTGTTGCTGTTCCTTTATATTTTGTAATTTCAGCCTTGCCGTCATCACTCACAGTATAATTAAAGTCTCCGCTTGAGTCAGCATTCGCTGTCAAATCAAGACCTACTGTAATGCTTATGAGCATTACTATTGACATAAATAAGCTTAAAAATTTTTTCATAATTTACCTCCAATTCAAAAATAAGGATTATTCCATAAATACATAATGCCAGAAATTCTACCAAGTTTCAATGATAGGATTTATGGCATTTATGATAAAATTATTAGTTTTCCTCAGATTTTTCAGCAGGGTTTGATGAACGGAGAAGCTTTTTCACCTCATTATCAGTAAGCATTCTTGTCTGACCTGTTTTAAGCATACCAAGCTTAACAGGACCTATTGAAATTCTTTTAAGTCTTGCAACCTCAAGACCTACTGTCTCGCACATTTTTCTAATCTGTCTGTTTCTGCCCTCTCTTAAAATAAATTCAAGGACTACCCTTCCCTCTTCTTCGGTGATGACATTTATATCGCAGGGTGCAGTTTTTCTACCGTCAATTTCTATACCGTTTCTGAGCTTTTCAAGAATTTCATCTGTAATCTTCGGTCTAACAGTAACTCTGTATACCTTGGCATAATTATGCTTCGGGTGTGTAAGTGCATTAGCAAATGAGCCATCATTTGTCAGAATAAGCAATCCCTCGGAATCCTTATCAAGCCTGCCCACAGGATAAACTCTTGCGTCGGTATTAACCAAGTCCATAACGGTTTTTCTGCCAAGCTCATCGGAAACCGTGGTAACATATCCCCTTGGTTTATTGAGCATAATGTAAAGCATTTTTTCTTCTTTATTAATCTTTTTACCTCTGACTGTGACGATATCCTTTTTAGGATTAACCTTTGAACCGATTTCGGCAATATGACCGTTTACCTTAACCTTACCCATTTGGATAAGCTCTTCACATTTTCTTCTTGATGCAACTCCGCATTCAGCCATGTACTTTTGAAGTCGTACTAAATTGTTGTTTGCCATAATATTCAACATCCTCGTCTGCCTCTATCGGCAGTCTTTCTAATAATTTTCCGTTATAATATACAAGTGCCGTACCCACTCTGTCGCCCTTTTTTATAGGTGCATAAACAAACGGATAATAATATTCAGTCACCTTAATCTGTGACAAGGTGTAATATGTTTTTGAAAAAGAACATCTAACACTGTCTTTTTCTGCACCTACAACGGTAATATCTCTCATATTTTCTGCTTTTGCCTCATAATACTTTTCTTCACATTCATTATAAAGAGAAATATGGTCGTTCCAATCGTCAGGACAGCAAAGAGTTACACATATTAGCTGATTTCCATTATAATTCTTTGCAGAAACAAGGCATCTTCCCGCCTTTTCCGTGAAGCCTGTTTTTACGCCGAAAATATCATCATCCATAGAAAGCAGTCGATTGTGATTATAAACCGTTGTTTTAGTTTTTCCAATAATAATTTCCGCACTTTGCTTTGACACGATATCGCAAAAGATATCAATAGAAATTGCCTGTGCCGTTAAAATTGCCATATCGTATGCCGTTGAGTGATGGTTTCCCTCGTCAAGACCTGACGGCGTAACGAAAAAAGTATTTTTCATACCGATTTCTTCAGCACGTTTATTCATAAGAACCGCAAAGCTCTCAATACTACCCGACAGAAAAATTGCTACTGCATTTGCCGAATCGTTTCCTGATGTAAGCATCATACCGCAGACTAAGTCATAAAGGGTAAGCTCGTCATTTTCATTAAGTCCTAATGATGAGCCCTCAACATTTATCATTTCGGCGGTTATTTTAACCATTTCATCAAGTCTTCCGCTTTCAATGGCAAGAAGTGCTGTCATAATTTTAGTAGTTGATGCAATAGACCTTTGCTCATACGCATTTTTTTCATACAAAATCGTCTTAGTCCGTGCATCAATAACTATAGCTGAACGGGCGGTATTATCATTCCCATACGCCGTAATCGGCAACAAAAATAAAATAGCTAAAACAAAAGACAATTTCTTCAACAAAATAATCACCTACATAAATAATATGCAGGTGATTTGAATATATAATTATTCTGCAGGAGTTTCCTCTGTCTTATCCTCTGATTTTTCAGCCTTGAGAAGCTCTGTAACCTTATCAACAAGCTCAGGAATCATTGCGATAGCACGGTCAGCAGATGATGTGTAGTTATTAATCTGCATCATTCGGCACTTACCGTTTTCAATAACGATAAAAGCAACAGGAGTAATTGTAATTCCTCCTCCGCCACCACCGCCGAAAAGCTCAGCGTTCTGCTTTGAAGGAAGGTCTGTACCGCCTGATGTAAAGCCATATGAAACCTTGGAAACAGGAATAAGAGTAGTATTCCCTGTTGTCATAGGCTCACCGATGATTGTTGAAACATCGACCATCTGACGCATTTTTTCAAGCGTATTTTCCATTATTTTGTTTACCGGAGTTTCTTTCATAACTAATTAGTCCCCTTTTTATTTTTTATTAAATTCTTTAAAAATACAAATCCTGCTTTAAGCACGACCTTTAGCAGCAAGCCGACATTGATACTGAAAATAATCTGAAATTCTGTTTCAGTTCTGTCAGCAATGAAATCAGGTTGAATGTAATCATCATACTCATCAACCTTCATTGAGTTAAGTATCATACCCTTAATCGGATAATAATACTTACAAAGTGTTCCGTATGAACGGGCAATCATATCCGCATCCGGACCGCCTACTAATATCATAACATAAAGTGAGTAAATATGTAAACCCCTAATTAATGTTGTTACTGCAGAATTTGCAGTTTCAAGGACATTTGACACAAGTGACAATATACCCACAATACCCTCATTATCCCATAATTTTTGAATAGGATTGGGCTTCTTTTCAGCAGGCTTCGCTTGTTCAGGCTGTTTTTCCCCTTCGACAGTTTCCGAAATGTTTTCCTCAACAACCTCTGTATCCTGTTTCTTTTTTTCTTTTTCGGCTTTTTTATTTTCCTTTTTCTTTTTACTTTCGTCAGCAACCTGTTCGGCCTTCTTTTCCGGGAAAAGAATAAATGATAGTATTTTCGAAAGCACAATATCCTTTTCAAAAAATAGAATTTCAATCTTTGTATGCCAACCCTTGTCATAGACAATGTTTAGCGTTACGGAAAAGGAAAGAACCGCGATTATAATTACTGCAAGGACAGCAAGAATTATTAAAAAAACTTTCATCAACCATCCTCCTCGTCAATGTCCTTTAAGGCATCATTTTCATTCAGTACAGAGTCTTTGCTTTCATCACTATCCTCAAACAGCGAGGTCTGTGAATCGTCCTTTTCCTCTGTATCCTCAGGCAAATCCGGCAAATCCTCAAGGCTGTTTAAAGAGAAACAGCGTAAAAATCTATCGGTAGTACCATACACAAGAGGTCTGCCGGGCAAGTCAAGCCTACCCTTTTCCTCAATAAGTCCCTTTTGGACAAGATTTGAGACAGGACCGCTGCAATCAACACCTCGTATCTGCTCAATAAAAGACTTTGTCACAGTCTTATTATACGCAACTATGGCAAGAACTTCAAATGCAGCTTGGCTCAAAGGTGTATTTTTTTTAATTTCAAGAAGTCCCCTAACCTCTTCATTGTACTCCTCACGGGTGCAAAGCTGATACTTTCCGTCAACACGAATAAGCCTTAGACCACTGTTATTTTCATCATAGGATGCCTCAAGATGTCCAAGCATTTTTATTACATTTTCAACATCAATATCAAGTACTTCGGCAAGCTTGCCGGGTTCTACAGGGTCTCCTGCCGCAAAAAGCATAGCCTCGAGAGATGCCAAAACATTATTACTGCTCAATATCGTTTACCTCATTTACTATTTGAACAGACGGATTAGTCATTTCACCGTCAATAGTTATTTTCTTTGATTTTGCAAGCTCCAGGACAGCAAGGAAGGTTGCTACCATATCGCTTTTCGTCTGTGCGTCTTGAAAAAGGCTCAAAAATTTCACCTTTTTTCCGCTGCAGAGCTTTTTCATTACAGTGCTTACCTTTGACGCTACGGCAACAAATTTCTTTGCCACAATAACCTTAAAAGAGTCAAGAGGAGGAGGAAGCTTTCTTCTGCCTCTGCCGGCAGCACTGATATAAGCATTTAATAGCTCCTCGCCCTCGTGAAAGCGTTCGTAATCATAATTGACATATCCCTGCTGTGGCTGACGAACAAAGCGATTAAATCCATCAGTCTGCTGAGCAAGCTTGCCTGCCATAAGCTTACAGTCACGATACTCTATAAGCTCACCGGTAAGCTCTTTTTTCAGTATCTCAGCTTCCTCATGCTTTGGCAAAAGTGAAACAGTTTTGATGTATATAAGTCTTGCAGCCATTTCAAGAAAATCACCTGCAACATCAAAGTCCTGTTCCTGCATCTGCCTTACGTAATCAAGATACTGGTTAACAAGCTCAACGATAGGAATGTCATTGATATTCAGTTTATGCTTTGCGATAAGATGAAGCAATAGGTCCATAGGTCCCTCAAATACATCTATCTTATAGTTAAGCTGTTCCATTAAATACCTCCGAAAATAAGGCTCGGAATAATTGAAATAATCTTCATCATAAATGATGAAAGCCAAGCAATAGGCGTATCAAGCACACCAACAAAAAGAAGTACAAAAAGTGCAATCATTACATATCTTTCATACTGCATATACTTAAAGTATGTTCTGTCGGGGAGGACAGCGCCGAGAATTTTTGCACCGTCAAGCGGCGGTATCGGTAGAAGATTAAACACAGCCAGTGTCACATTAACAGATGCCGCAAAATAGAAGAAATACATAACTGCATACATAACAGTTGAACCGTTATAAAATGATGCAATAGCGTAATAAACAAATACGGAGAAAAATCCCATAATTAAATTTGAAACAGGGCCTGCCAAAGAAGTAATTGCCATTCCTTTTTTAGGATTTTTAAAGTTGTTAGGATTAACAGGAACAGGATTTGCATAGCCAATACCAAAAAGGAAAATCATCAATGTTCCTATAGGATTAAGATGTGCAAAGGGATTAAAAGAAAGCCTGCCCTGATTCTTAGCAGTATTATCTCCAAGCTTATAAGCCACCCAACCGTGAGCTAACTCATGTATCGGCAGACAACAGAACACTACAAAGCATCTTGAAAGAATTGCAATTATCGCCTCAAGATATTCACCCTGTCTTAAATATGAAAGAATTGAAAGCATATTATCATTCCTTAGCAATAATCATACGGTCGTTGCCGTACATATCCTTGTATACATTTACATCACTAAAATTGGTAAGAATATTTTTTACTGCTTCACCCTGATCCTCACCTATTTCAAGGAAAAGCTCACCTTTATAATTTAACCTACAAGCCCAATTATCGTTTATTATACGATAAAAGTCAAGACCGTCTTTTCCACCGTCAAGTGCCATTACAGGCTCCTGCTGAACCTCACTTTGAAGATTTTTAACATCATCAGTCTTTATATAGGGCGGATTTGATACAATTATATCAGCCTTAGGCAAATCAATATTATTATTTATATCATCGAAGATAACCTTTGCATTAGTTATATTTTCAGCATTTTTTAAGAGGTACTGCATAGCATCAGCACTTTTTTCAATGAGATAAACAACTGAATTTGGACAGGCCTTTGCAACGCTCAAGCCAATGCAACCGGAGCCTGCACACAAATCGTAAATAACACATTTGTCCAACTTTTTTGCCTTATCTATTACCTTTTCAACAAGCTCCTCTGTTTCAGGTCGAGGAATAAGAACTCCCTTTCCTACATAAAACTCGCTGTCGTAAAAATCCCATTTGCCGATAACGTACTGAAGTGGCTCACCTGCTTTAACTCTCCAAAGCAAGTCAGCAAAGCGTTTCAATATTATCTCATCATCCTTATGCTGAGGATATTCACTGTTTTTTATACCATCAAGATGACAAACAAGACAAAGAGATTTAAACTCCGCCTCGTCAACACCATTACAGGACAGGAAATATGTACCGTAATTATACGCTTCCTTTAATGTCATTTGATTTCGTCATCCTCCGGATTATCGGTTATGACTGCTTTTAAAGATTCAATGCCACACTCGATAATATCGTCATCAGGCTCCTTTGTTGTCAATCTCTGCATCCAAAGTCCCGGTGCACTGACTATTTTTACAAAAAGATTGTCGTGTTTGCCTGCATACTTTATAAATTCATATCCAATTCCCATTACAAAAGGAATGAAGGCAAGCTTTAAAATCATCCAAAGAACTCTAATCTGAGCAATACCGGGGAAAATTTTTGAAAGCAATGTACTTACGATAATGCTTAAAATCAGCATTACAAATATAAAGGATGTACCGCATCTTGGATGAAAGCGACAGCACTTCTTAACATTCTCAACTGTAAGCTCCATACCGGCCTCATAGCAGGCAATAGATTTATGCTCTGCACCGTGATACATAAAGGTACGTTTAATATCCTTCATATTGCTTACAAGCGCTATATACACTACAAAAATTATTATTTTCATTACGCCTTCAATAGTTCCCTGCCAAGGGGTAAGAGCCATTGATGTCCATTCATTAAGCTTATTAAAAATAAGTACGGGAAGATAAAAGAAAATCAAAAATGCAAGTGCAAAGCCTAAAACAGTACCGATGCCCATTATGATATCCATAAATTTATCGCCAAGCTTATCTGTCAGCCATTTTTCAAACTTGTTCATTTCCACATCTTCCAGGTCTTCCATACCCGATGCTTCAGCTGAATACATAAGCATTTTATACCCTGTTATCATAGATTCAACAAAAGCAACAACGCCTCTAATGACAGGCAGTCCGAAAAATTTATTTTTATCTTTAAGATGCTTTATGTCGTGATGCTCAACAAGAATATCGCCGTCAGACTTTCTTACTGCAGTAGCAACACCCTTTGGTCCCTGCATCATTATACCCTCTATAAGAGCCTGACCTCCTACAGAGGTCTTATGAGTTTTCTTTTCAGCCATAGTTTAACCTTTCATTTCCATTCCTCTGTCAATTTCAGCGTCAGCCTGATTTTTTGAAATATCCTGAAGCTGATTTTCAGAAGGTGCATTTTCAATAGGAAGATATATTGTTACAAGAGTGCCTTTGCCCTCTTTACTGTCAATTTCAAGCCTTCCGCCGTGAAGATTAACAATCTCATTGGTAACAGCAAGTCCGATTCCGGAGCCTCTAACAGAAACATTTGCCTTATAAAACTTATCTTTTACGTGGGGCAAATCTTCCTTGCTTATTCCACAGCCTTGGTCTGCAATTGCTATTTTAGCAAAATTCTTTCCTTCAAGCTTGGTAAATTCTGCCTTAACAAAAATTTTTGATGGGGCTCTTGAATATTTCAGTGCATTATCAAGAATATTCATAAATACCTGCTTGAGCCTGTTTGCATCGGCATTTGCCGCCGCAGGCACGTCGGGAATACTGTATTTAACCTCTATTCCCTCTCTCATTGCTCTTTCACGGAAAGTAAAGACAGTTTCGTCAAGCTCGGCAAAAACATCTGTTTTTGCAAGCTTTAAATTCATTCTTCCGCTTTGAAGCCTTGAGAAATCAAGAAGCTCCTCAACAAAGCCCTCAAGTCTGCCTGCCTCTTTAACAATAACCTGTAAACCCTTTCTCGTAAGCTCATCAACAGAGTCGTCGGACGTAAGAGTTAAGGTTTCGCCCCAGCCTTTAATAGAGGTTAAAGGCGTTCTAAGCTCATGGGAAATAGTTGAAATAAAGTCATTTTTCATTTTATCGGCTGATGAAATCTCTTCAGCCATTGTGTTAATCGAGTCACAGAGATTACCTATTTCATCGTTATACTTTTTTTCAATTCTTGCAGAATAGTCACCCTGAGAGATTTTTTTAGTAATTCCCTCAATCTCTTTTACAGGAATAATAATTGACCTGATAAAAAAGAGATTTGAAAAAACAATAAGTGCAAATACAAATAAGAGTCCCACAAAAATTACAAAAACAATATTATGAACCTGTTTATTAACAAGCTCCATAGAAGATAATACTCTAATTGCACCTAATGTGTCACCATCGGAATTCTTTATTACACGACAAACAGCCATAACCTTTTCGCCACTGTCAAGCTTGCCGATATATTTGCCTTTACCGCTTTCGCTGATAAGTGCCTCATCATAATCAGGCATTTCCTGCTTTTCAATAGCAAAGCCGCTTGAAGAAGTAACAACCTCTCCGTCATTATCAATTATCCATGTGGTGGTCTTTTCCTTATAGCTAAAGCTGTCAATGAATTCTGCGGCACACTGCTCAAGGGTTGCACCTGCATCAAGATTTGCAGAAAAATAACTCACAGCAGTTGACGATGCACCTGAATTCAGTATGCTCTCAACATTTGAATAATAATAATTCCTTATTGATACGGACGCAATTAAAAAACAACAAATGAAAAATACGGCAATAACACCGAGAATATTTATTATCCATCTCAGTGTTATACCCTCGGGCTTATATTTATGCAGTTTTTCCTTAAAAAGCTTCTTCATCTTTTGCATTTGCCGTACCGTTGTAAAAATTTATTGATTATCTGTTATCCATTTATATCCAAGTCCCCAAATAGTTACAAGCCTTGACGGACTTGACGGATTATCCTCAACCTTCATTCTTAAACGTCTGATATTAACATCAACAATTTTTTCGTCTCCGAAATAATTAGCACCCCATACCTGCTTCAAAATATCTGTTCTTGATAAAGCGGCATTAGGATTTTTAAAGAAATATTCAATTATCTGAAATTCTACCTGTGTAAGCTCAATAAGCTGACCGTTCTTCGACAGAGTTCTGTTTCTGAGATTAAGCTCAAATTCGTCAAGAACAATACTGTCGCCTGTTGTATCGTTTTTACGAAATCCTCTCGTCATTTCAACACGGCGATAAACAGCATCAACTCTTGCCATAAGCTCACTTGGAGAAAACGGCTTAGTAACATAATCGTCTGCTCCGAAAAGGAGACCTGTTACCTTATCCATCTCCTGAGTCTTAGCACTGAGCATAATAATACCCAAATCTGATGAGCGCTTTCTCATTTCCTTACAAACAGTAAGACCGTCAACCTCAGGCATCATAATATCCAAAATTGCCACATCAAAGCTGTTCTCATCCTTTGTAAATTTTTCAAGGGCAACAGCTCCGTTTTCGGCCTGTTCAACCTCATATCCGCTTCTTGTGAGATTAATCACTATAAATTCACGGATAGACTCTTCATCTTCTGCTACAAGAACTTTTTTCATAATGCTTAAATACTCCTCCTTTTTTATCAATATGGTTTAACCATATCTTTAAGGGTTTTTGTATCTATTTTTATACTTGACTTAGGGTTTATCTTTGAAAGATAAACAAATCCTGAATCATCAAGTATTTTTTCATATCCTGAATATTTGCTGTCTTCGCTATTATAGCTTGTTTTTACAACAGTAAGGATTTCAAAAACAGTTAAATTTTCTTTCTTATCAATGACTTTAAATAGCCTTAAATCATTATCATATTCAACTGATATCTCTTTAAAAATGTCGTCAGGAACAACAATAATATAACCGTCTCTCTTGCAGGAAAAGGAATAACATTTGTGTGTTAATACAGTGTTTTTATAGATTTTCCAGCTCTGAGCTTCAATTCCGGAGGGCAGCTTACTGAAGTCAGCATCAGTAGGTATTTCTATGATGCCATCTGAATCAATATCCCTACAGACAATCATACTGTTTCTCGATGTTTCAGAAGTTCTTGATGTGGAATAACTGTAAAAAGGAGACACGATGGAATTGTAATAATCGGACCAATAAATAAATTCCGTAACCATTGAAGAACCGTCAGAACGAACAGCGTCTGCGTAAACAGACATTCCTTCGTCAGTCTCTCCGTAGGAAATATTTTCAAAGGAAGTTATTGTACTGTCAAGCTTGGTTCTGCCGAGGAGCTTTTTCTTATTATCAGTGTAGGAATAAAGCTCAGCCTTAGGATATTCCGATGAAACTCCGTTAGCAAAAATCATCAACTCTTTAACACCGTCAGAATTCATGTCTACACAAATAAAATCACTTGCAGTAACAGAATCCGATACGTTTTTTATTAAATACTGTCCGTTATTATCAGTTGTCAGTCTGTAGACATTCAATTTAAAGCCTGCAGTTTTTGATACAACACTCCAGCAAACAATTATCTCTTCAAGTCCGTCATTATTCAAATCGCAGAAATCTACAGAATTAACATCAGTTGCTGCACTTTCAATATTTTCAAAAACAGTCCATTTGTCATCACTCTTTTTGAGCACAGACATTGAAACAGTGCCCATTTTATTAGACGGCTCATAAAAAGCAATTGCCTCATTTACAGAATCATTATCAATATCTTTAAGAATAAACGAGGTTGTATAGCTACCGCTGGCAGGAATTTTAATTGAATATCCGCTTTTGCAGTATTCATCAAGAGCACTTTGAACTCCGGCATTATCCCCACTTGGAGAAACCGGTGAAATCAAATCATCAATAGATGCTGCCATACGAAAATTACTGCAACCTGTTAACAGGAGAATAAAACACAAAAGAATGACAAAAGTATTAATCTTTTTCATGCTATATCCTCCCTTACTTACAAAGTTATATCTTATTATAACAGAAAGATGCCGTAAAATAAACAATTATTTTTATTTTTTGTTACATAATGTTACTCTTTTGATAAAAACAGCATAAAAAAACAGCGAACACACAAATGTGTATTCGCTGCTTTTGGTGCGAGAGACGGAACTTTCCTCTTGCTATCGAAAGGTCCACCGGACCTTTCTCCTAAATTTACCCAGCAACAAGTTGCACGGTAAATTTAGAGCCACGTCTTCAAGCCCGTCAAGAAAATTAAAGGCTTGGTAACAAATGTTACCAAGCCTTTAATGGTGCGAGAGACGGGACTTGAAGGTTTGAATCAATCAAAAATCTATGACACACTAATTGTTATAAAGTCTTTAGATACAATAGCGTTTTTCTTCGTAAGGATTATATTTTTTCCTCCAACAATCTGATATAGTGACTTAATAGTGTCCTATAACACAAATACAACATTTATTCTTGGAAATAATAGTTGCTATGAAATCTCACGATTAAGAGATATTACCGAATCAAGCTTCTCCACCTCGTCTCGTTGCCTTTCAGCATAGGCGTGAGCATAAGTACCAAGAGTCATAGTAACATCTTCGTGTCCTAAATTCTTTTGTACTACCTTTGGGTTAGCACCACCGTCAATTAGCATTGTTGCATAAGAATGTCGCAACTTATGCAATGATTTATATGGCACAATATTCTCTGCTTCAAGCCTATGAACAAATCTGTCATAATGAATACTAACACCGTCAGGTCTGTAATGCTCTCCGTTCGGTTTAGTAATAACATAACCACTATCTATAAAATTCTCACCAAATTTTAATCTGTTAGTTTTATATTCCAGGTCAGCTTTTTTAAGAATATCAGCTAAAACATTAGGAATAGGAATATCTCTTTTTCCTGCTTTTGTTTTAGGCTCTTTTATGATTTCCTGATTATCAACCACTACAACGGTTTGCCTTATATGTATCACAGGATTATCATTTAATTCAACATCTTGCCACCTTAAACCAAGCATTTCCCCACGCCTTAAACCTGCCAAACAGCCAAGAGCAATCGTTATATTTGCGATATAATCGTTCTTTGAATAAAGCAGTAGTTTATTAACTTCATCTATTGTGTATGCTTCAATAGGTGGTGTATCTTTTGGTGGAAGTTTTATATGCTCTGTTGGGTTAGAATGAGGTTTTATTATTTCCTCACTAATAGCCGTATTATAGACAGCATTTAGCCAAAACAAATATGACCTAACTGTTTTTGGACTAACATTATCTGCCAATAAATTAACATATTGTTGTACCATACGCCTTGTAATATCTTTTAGCTTATATTTGCCAAAATAACTTTTGATACAATACGACTTTTTGCTTTCATATAATCTCCGATAATTGCTTGTAGTTGTTGGACTTAAATACTTTGTATATGTAGGAAAATAAACATTTTCAACATAATCTGCAAGACTAATATTCTTTTGGTTGGCAAATTCACCTGTGACAAGATTTACCTCCATTTGCCTTTTAAATTCATCAACTACTGTTTTTGGTGTGCCTTTGGGGAATGTTTTTGATTTTCGCTTTCTTTCTCCCATTGTTCGAGGCAATTCATACATAACCTTATATTGCTTGTCCTTGCCTTTGCCTATTGTTGTTATATGTGCCATATTGACCTCCTAAACAATAGCACGATGGCGTTAGCATCGTGCTATCAATTTTATTATTCAATTATCTGTTATTCTTTTGTATCCGACTAAGTAATGTAATCCTTTTCTTTTAACATAGTTTAATTCAATATTGCAATCTTCTTCCATTGATTTTATCTTTAAAGCATTATGGAACTTTTGACGATTCATTATCTCATAACCCATATTGTTACACCAAACAACATAATCTTCGTATATTTCGCTTTTCAATATTGAAGAATTATTATCCTTAATATAGTTATCATAGAAAAACTCTTTTGTTGGATCTTCCCTGCTCATATAGTATTTAAGAATATCATCAATGGCATTACAAAAAGTAAACACATAATTTTGTTCAACTAATCTTCTATATCCACTGTACGCCCAATTTAATATACCAGACAATTCAAGCAAAAGTTTGTCTTTAAGTCTTATATCAATTTCGCTTGGACTTATATTGTTGTTAAAAGGAATAATCATAATTTTGCGAAAAAAACCGTGTGTTAAATCATTTGTTTGAGGTAAGCTATTCATCAAAAAAATATGTTTTGTAAATAATACACCTGACCAATCTTCTTTGTATTTTATCGGAATATTTATTCTATCACAGCTAATCAATGATTTTAGTCTTTCAGAATTTGGTAACACTTCGTTTTCTGAAGCTATATTTACCCTTTTATTTATCATTGCACTCATTCCAAAGTTTTCTGACAAAGCTGATAATGACACAGCACATACCTGCTCCGAACCGACTAAATTATTGATAATTGTTGCAAGTATAGATTTACCATTACAACCCTTACCGTAAAAGAAAAATGCTTTTTCTGCTTTTACATCAACTGATAAAGAATAACCTATGATTTCTTGTAATACTAATTGCATATTATGGTCATTGCAAGCAGTTTCTTTAATAAACTTTTTGAATAACGGACAATCAGCAGTTGGATTATATTCATAATCTAAAACATATGTAAATAATGAATTTTCAGGATTATGTGTTTCAAAAGCACCTGTTGTTAGATTAAAAACACCATTTTTTAGATTAATTGAATTATTGGAATTGAAAGCGGATATGGTATTTGTACAATCACGCATAATAGCTGTGTTTATAGCCTTATCATCACTAAAACGCCAAATCAAACCCACACTCTCAATTAATCTTTTGGTTATAGCAGGTATTAGCCAAGGCTCAGCCTTGACATAATACCCTAAATTACTATACACATAAATAGAATTTGAATTATCGATTCTTACTATTCTTATGCAATTTAATACACACTTTGAAATTTCTTGTATGTATTTTCCGTTACAAAAATCAGCATTTTTAACAGAATAATTGAAAAAATCAACATCATAAATGAAATCATTAATATTATCATTTATAGAATTGTTATCTCTCATATTATTTGTCCTCTGCATTTGTATTTTTGTATGGTTTATACCATTTAATTTTTGGATAAACATTTCCATGGGCATTTTCAAAGAACAAACTAATTGTTACTTCCAAACCGATATGTTCCTCAAGGTCAATGCTATCAACCGAATAAATACGACACAAATTATTTATCAATAGTTGAAAAGTACTATTATTAACGCTGTCGTCACGTATTTCATTTACAAATACAGGAATCCATCGTTGAGACTGTTCAACTAATAAACAAAATGTATATTTATCCAATTCTTTACCATTTCTGTTTACTGTATCAATTTTTATATTTGATATAATACCATGATATGGTTTATCAGATATAACAAGATTTCTATTCATTATTTCACCTCCTTTCTTGTTAGTGTGTTGTTAACAACACCATAATCATAACAAGAAAAATCTAGTCGTGCTATTGCAACATTTTTATTTTTTTATTACAATAGTAAAAAATGGCTTAAAGAGGTGCTAATATGAAATTTATTCTTAACCAAACAAATATATCAAAACTTGCAATTCATATTGATAACGAACTAAGTGATGATTCGTTTTCATCTCATAAATACTATAATATGTCAGAAGATAATGGAGACGATATACAAAAAGCAAATGAAGATTTAAGTAGGAGCATAAATGAGTATAAACAATTTTTTGCATTGGATTTTGCATTTATCAATCAACACTCCACCCAAAACACATTCGACTCTAAACTTTACACAAGAATTGAAGCTAGAATATTAGTCTTCTTGATGCTTTACCCCAAAAATAAAGGCTCTTTAATATCAAAAATGAAATGTAACAAAGAAATAGAAAAACAAGAAATACATTCTCTTATCAATAGTTTTGAAAATTTTTTAAAGGACGAAAGATTTTTACAAGGAAAAGATTGGTATTTATATGAAAATGAATTAATCTCTGAGAACGAAGAAATCACACTTGAACAACACTTCGATAAATACAAAGAAATATTTGTTGATTGCTCTTTTGAATATGAAGAGGAAAAAGTTAGAATTCTAATAGAAGATAATGATAAATATATTGAATATGTCGAACATCTTGTAGAACATCTACAAGACTATTACTCAATAAACTACTACAAAAACGAAATACAGATTAATGCAAAAAAAGCTATTGATATTGTCATAAACAACTTACTGCCTGATTCATTTAAATCCATACCTTTATATGAATCAAATAATGATTACGACACAATTACTGATGAACCTATTTATAGAATGACAGACGGGTATTGTTGTGGAAGGACATATGAAGAAGCTATAAAAGAGTTAGCTGAACTTAATGCCTCAATTAATGATAGAATCTTTCGTTCCTTTTATGATATTTCTAATTAATAAACTAGGGCATAGGTGGTATCATTGAATAAAAAACAATTAAAAAGGCAATTAATTATTTTTTGATTTTCTAACGCCCCCTTACACCCTCGAAATTCTATACTTTACTGATATTAATTTCTTCTAGTTCCCATATATCTTTATTTCCTCTTATACCCAAAAATAAAGGATGGGGAAAAGAAACATTTACAACGCTTAGTGTTCTAAATTGATATAGCTTTCTTTTAGGATTTGCTTTCTTGAATAAATCTAAAAGTTCTCTTTTTGCTTCCTGACACGCTATTGATGTTGCCATAGATGTACCCCAAGCTATAACAAACTTATAGTCATTAAACTTTTTATCCTTGAGAATAGAGCTAATATACTCCAAGTTGTCTTTATTAACTTGGAGTCCTTTTGCACTTAATTTTCCTTCTACCACCTGTGAGAAGAGATTTACTATTTTTATTTCATTTAGATTAAGCTCTAACATATGATTAACAAGATAATTCAATGTATTATCATCAGAATATATGTTTTCTTTGTTTCTAGTTGGATATAAAAGAACAATAATTGCCTTTTCTCCCTCAACATTAGATAATTTCTTATTGACTTCGTATGTATGCTTGTCATCAATAGAACTTACTAATGATGTTTCTACGATAGCAGTATGTGTTTTTGTTTTCATAATACTCCTCCTTAATATTCATTTGCTAAAAGCATTGTTGAATGGTCGCCATCATCTATACAAAAGACTTTTGCTGAAATAGGATTATCACACACAAAATAAATGCAATTTTTGTATTGTGGCTTTTCTTGATGATGAATGACTTTTTGCATAAGTAATCCGTCTTTTACTTCCGGCAACAAATCAAACACTTGCAGATAGTCAAGCTCCGTTTTCTTTCTCGCTTCGTCTATCGCATTCCACATAAGTAACTGTGTTATTTGAGGTATTCTGTCATTCACACCACTTGTTATATATTTTTTA
>JBJFGE010000049.1:0-8562 GCA_051892435.1 Eubacterium sp. | reverse complement strand
TTTTTTCCTATGACGAAATTTTAAGCGTTGAAACCCAAAAGGATAAAACGGCAAGCCTTGTTAAAAATTTCCGTGACAGGCAATCAAAAATAATTTTTAATTTAACAGATGATAGAGTTGTTACTGTGGATATCGGTATCACTTCGGACAAGACTTTAAAAGAAGCCGCAGATGAAATTATTTCCCGTTTGCCCGAAAGAACGGAAATAGAAAAAGCCGAAATAATTTCTCAACCGACTGAAACAGAAAATGAAACCGACGAATAGTAAACAAATAAACGAAGTTTTGTGCATATTTAATGGATTGTTCAACTGTACTGTTGATTTTATATGAATTAATTGTTATTATATAAATTATTATTATATAAATTATGAAAATGGTGGATTATCTACCAAAGCAAAGGAGAGGATTTAATGGGCGAAATTCGCACCTACACAAAAAAGGAGAGAAACGGCTACCTTGTCGGTATGTTCGGTCAGAACCTGATTTACAACATTATTGCAACAGGTATGTATTTCTATTTCCAAAACGTTATCTGCCTGCCTGCAATGGCACTTGGTTGGATAATGGCTATCGCAAGAGTATGGGACGCAATCAACGATCCAATGATGGGTACCATCGTTGATAAGACAAGAACAAAATGGGGTAAATGCCGTCCGTATCTTATCATTTTCCCTGCAATTATCGGTGTTATTACTATTCTTACATTCATTAACGGTAATTACGCTGAAGCTTCTACAACAACACAGAAGGTTCTTATTGTAGCTTGGGCAGCAGTTTCCTACATAGCTTGGGGAATGTGCTTTACAGTTTGTGACATTCCTCTTTGGGGTATTTCTTCTCTTATGACAGAGGATGAAAATGACAGAAGTAAGCTTCTCGGTCTTGCACGTATGGTAGCAGGTATCGGTGGTATCGGTGTAGTTATTGTTCCGGCTGCACAGGCACTTGCAGGTGTTTTTGACGGTGATATGCAAAAGGCATTTATTGTTACTGCAGTTATATTTACCGTTATAGCATCTATCCTTTTTGAATTTGCAGGTATTTTCACAAGAGAAAGAGTTGAAAATTCCGAAAGGCGTTACGGCTTTAAAGAGAACTTCCAGATTATGTTCAAAAATAAGCCGTTCAGACAGATTCTTATTTCCGGTATTTTGAGAAGCCCAATTCAGCTTCTTATGATTGTTGCAATGACACTTGTTACATATTACTATACAAACGGTAATTTGATGAATGTGCTTATTACTGATGCAAGCGGTAGTATTACAGGCGTTGATTTTAAAGCCTTAATCGGTCTTGGTTGTCTTGCAATAGGACTTTTTGTAGGTCAGTTTGTTGCAATGGGTATTACCCCTATGATTATCAAAAAGGTTGAGAAAAAAACACTTTACAATTTCTACTCAATCGCAGGTGCAGTTCCGTTTGTTCTGCTTTATGTTCTCTATAAGCTTTCCGATGGAGACCTTACAGGTGTAGTTTGGTCAATTTTGGTTGGCGTATGTATGCTCCTTGCAAGTGCTGCATTCGGCGGTATCAATGTTCTTCAGTCGGTTATGATTGCTGACTGTGTTGACTATGAGGAGTATACAAACGGTGTTCGTACCGACGGCGTTTTCTTCTCAGGTCAAAGCTTTATTACAAAGCTTTCAGCAGGTATTGCAACACTTATTTCTTCCGCAGTATTTTCATATGTCGGATATAGCGGTGTAAATGTTGATAAGCTTAACAAGGCACTTGAAAACGGTGCAAGCTTTATCACATATGACGGTGGCACGGGAGCAGGAAAATATGCTGCTGCAATGTTCTTCCTTATTTCAGTTCCGCCTGCAATCGGTATGCTTCTTTCAGCTTTACCTACTCTTAAGTATGCACTTTCCGATAAGGAGCACGCAAGAATACTCGAAGAGCTTGTTGCAAAGAGAAACAGCGAAGTTAAATAATATTTGAAATTTAAGACTGTCTTGGTTATTCCAAGACAGTCTTTGTTTATTTTAAGACAAAATACAGATAATAAAATTAATGTTATTTATAGGAATGATAGTTTGGAATCTGTATGGAATAAAAGCAGAGATATTAAAGAATTTAATTCTCTTGAAAAAAGTGTAAAAACCGATGTGCTTATTGTAGGCGGAGGACTTGCAGGCGTTCTTTGTGCTTTGATGCTTGACAGGGAAAATATTGATTATATCCTTGTTGAACAGGGTAAAATCTGCGACAAAACTACATTAAACACAACTGCTAAAATTACCATTCAACAGGGACTTATCTATAGTAAGGTTCTTGATGAGTTTGGTCCGGAAATGGCACAGCTTTTTCTTTTTGCAAATAAAGAAGCCTTTGATATGCTTTGCAGGCTTTGTGAAGAAACGGAATGTGATTTTGAGTATAAAGACAATTATGTCTATTCTCTTGATGATGAAAAGAAAATTGAAAAGGAGTTTTCTGCCCTTGAAAAAATCGGTTACAAAGCAGAATACTCAAATTGCGATAAGCTCCCCTTTGAAACAGCAGGAGCAGTAAAATTTAAAAATCAGGCACAATTTAATCCTATTGCATTTATATCCCAAATATCAAGAGAGCTGAATATTTATGAAAATACAAGAGTTCTTGATATTTGCGGTAATACTGCATTAACAGACAAAGGAAAAATTATTGCCGATAAGATAATTATGGCTACCCATTTTCCTTTTATCAACAGACATGGATTTTATTTTATAAAAATGTTTCAGCATCGTTCATATGTTATCGCATGCGAAAACGCACAGGATGTTGACGGAATGTATGTTGATGAGGATAAAAAGGGAATGTCCTTTAGAAATTATAAAGACCTGCTTTTTATCGGTGGCGGAGGTCACAGAACAGGCAAGCAGGGAGGCGGTTGGCAGGAGCTTTCTGATTTTTTTTATAGGCATTATCCAAATGCAAAGGAAAAATATCGCTGGGCGGCACAGGATTGTATGACTCTTGACGGCATACCCTATATCGGCAGATATTCAAAAAATACACCTAATCTTTTTGTGACAACAGGCTTTAATAAATGGGGAATGGTTAATTCAATGCTAAGTGCAATGCTTCTTACAGATTTAATCAAGGAAAAGGACAATCCCTATGAAGAAGTTTTTTCACCGTCAAGAAGTGTTTTGAGACCGCAGCTTGCAGTAAATTCCTTTGAGGCTGTTATAAATCTTTTAACCCCAACTAAAAAGAGATGCACCCATTTAGCCTGTGCACTGAAATGGAATTCTCAGGAGCATACTTGGGATTGTCCCTGCCACGGCTCAAGATTTACGCAAGACGGTGAGATAATAGAAAATCCCGCAGTAGAAGAGCTTGGGATTAATAAACAAAAAAAGTAAAATATGACGCTTTTTGTATTGTAATTTTCCTGCATAACGTATATAATTGGGTTGGGTAATAATCCGAACTTTATTAAAAGCGGGGGATTGTATAACATGGCTAATACAAGATTGCTTGAAATTGCCGAGGCAAAGGAAAAAAAAGAAACAAAAGAAACAAAAGAAACAAAGAAGGAATTTGTCAGTGAGGATATCAGCGATGATAAGCTGACTGCCTTCTACTTTGATGATAAGCTTTATTATTATGCTGTTAGAGACAATATCCTTGTTTTTGACCATCACAAGGAGCTTTTCTATACGCTTTCTATCGATGATATAAAGGATTCAGAGCATCCTTTTTTCAGAAAGATTTATTTTATGGTCTGTAATCAGCAGGATGATATTATTAAGCTCTTTATAGGAAGAAACGGCAGTTATGAAAGCCTGTCCTTTACAAGACGAGTTGATGCAGTTTTCATTTTTCGTAAGCTGAAAAGAGTTGCTTCAAGAGAGAATGAGAATATTGATGAAATCATTTTGGAGAAAAACGGAGTACTCATTGACAGCTATAAAAGCAATGAGGAAAAGCAACGCTTCTATATGAATTTTAGAGCATTGAGAAACAGAGTTGTCAAAAAGGATGATAAAGCTGTTGTTATTGAAGAATCTCCAGAGGTTAGCACACTTATAAAGGTTGAAGATACTATTGATTCTTTGATAGGTGACGCTCTAACTAAAGAGTGTACAGGCCTTGATAATAATAAGCTTGAAAAATGTATAAAATTACTTAACTCGTTGAAAAAATAAACTTAACAGAAAACCGCCTGATTGGCGGTTTTTTTGTTGCTTTATTCAGAATACAATGTAAAAATATACAAAAATAACGTATATATTTGTTAAAATTTGAATAATTATACAAACTTTATAAAAACACTTGCAATGCCGATACCGTGTTATTATAATGTATATCAGTTGGTAAAATTAATCTTTAAAGGAGATATTTAGTTATGGCAAAGGAAATTAAAAAAGTAGTTCTTGCTTATTCAGGCGGACTGGATACATCAATCATTATTCCTTGGCTCAAGGAGAATTATAATAACTGTGAGGTTATCGCAGTATCAGGCGACGTTGGACAGGGTACAGAGCTTGACGGACTTGAAGAAAAAGCAATTAAAACAGGTGCTTCAAAGCTTTATATTCTTGATTTAAAGGATGATTACGCAGAGAATTATATTATGCCTTGTCTTAAAGCAGGTGCAGATTATGAAACATACCTTCTCGGTACATCACATGCACGTCCCTGTATTGGTAAGGCTCTTGCAGAAATCGCAATCAAAGAGGGTGCAGATGCAATCTGTCACGGCTGTACAGGTAAGGGTAACGATCAGGTAAGATTTGAGCTTGCTATTAAGGCAGTTGCTCCTGAAATGCAGATTATTGCTCCTTGGCGTGAATGGGATATTAAATCACGTGAAGAGGAAATCGAATATGCAGAGGCACACAATATCCCTCTTAAAATAAACCGTGAAACAAACTATTCAAAGGACAAGAACGTATGGCATCTTTCTCATGAGGGACTTGACCTTGAGGACCCTGCAAACGAGCCAATGTATTCAAAGGAAGGCTTCCTTGAGCTTGGCGTTGCTCCCGAGCAGGCACCTGATGAGCCTACATATGTTACAATTCATTTTGAGCAGGGCGTTCCTACTGCTATTGACGGCGAGGAAATGAAGGCTCTTGCTATTATCGAAAAGCTTAACGAGCTTGGCGGTAAGAACGGTATCGGTCTTCTTGATATAGTTGAAAACCGTCTTGTAGGAATGAAGAGCCGTGGCGTATATGAAACTCCCGGCGGAACAATTCTCTATAAGGCTCACGAGCTTCTTGAAATGATTACGCTTGACCGTGAAACATCTCACTATAAAAAGCTTGTTGCCGAAAAATTCGGCGAGCTTGTTTATAATGGACTTTGGTTTACCCCTCTTCGTGAGGCACTTTCTGCTTTTGTTGATAAAACTCAGGAAACAGTTACAGGTGATGTTAAGCTGAAGCTTTACAAGGGCAATATCATCAATGCAGGTATCACATCTCCATATTCACTTTATGACGAAAACATTGCTTCCTTCGGTGAGGACGGCGGTGCTTATAATCAGGCAGATTCAGCAGGATTTATTAACCTTTTCGGTCTTTCAATTAAGGTTAAGGCACTTCTTGACAAGCAGAGAGAGAATAACGACTGATAAACAATGATTTTGGTAAATCGGGGAAGGTTCTTTCCCGATTTCAGCGTGTAGAAAAAAATGAATTACAAATTTCTACACGCTGGCAGACTTCGAGAAATGGAACTGAATTTTGTTTTCTTGCGAGTGGGAGCTGTACGATGGTACTGCCCCCGAGCAAAAAACAGAAAACGCCAAAAGCGACATAAATTTAACATTTATGCCGCTTTTCAAATAGTTAGGTCGCTGAAAATAAAGCGGGCGTGCATTGCACGCCCCTACGAGAGATTATTATATACATACTTTGGCGTGGTTCAGACCACTTTATCGACAGTCTGAAATCGGGGAACTCCCCGATTTATCTTTATATGAGGTACAGCTATGGCACAGTTATGGAAGGGCAGGTTTAAGAAAGAGCTTGCCAAGGAAACAAATGATTTTAATTCCTCAATAAAATTTGATTGCAGAATGTTTGAAGAGGATATTAAGGGTAGCATTGCCCATGCAACAATGCTTGGTGCAGCAGGAATAATTGATAAAGGCGAAAGCGAAAAAATCGTAAACGGTCTTGGTGAAATTCTTGACGATATCAAAAGCGGTAAGCTTGAAATTGATATGGAGGCAGAGGATATTCATACATTTGTTGAGGGCGAGCTTACAGCAAGACTCGGTCAGACAGGTAAAAGGCTTCATACTGCAAGGTCAAGAAACGACCAGGTAGCGCTTGATATCAGACTTGTTCTGAGAAAAGAAATTGACGAAATCAGCGAAAAACTGAAGAAA
Organism: Eubacterium sp.; assembly: GCA_051892435.1. Lineage (GTDB taxonomy): Bacteria > Bacillota > Clostridia > Oscillospirales > Acutalibacteraceae > Eubacterium_R. Next base: position 2,225 of record JBJFGE010000049.1, on the reverse strand, counting down.
CTTATTTCTGTTCTTTGCAATAAGGCAGAGGAAAATAAGGATACAATTATGCCCGGATATACCCATCTCCAAAGGGCTCAGCCTATAACCTTTGCCCATCATCTTATGGCTTACAGCTCAATGCTTTGCAGAGATTTGGACAGACTTAATGATGTTAAAAGGAGAATGAATGTTTTGCCTCTTGGCAGCGGTGCTCTTGCAGGTACAACCTATCCCCTTGACAGAAATATGGTTGCTGACCTTTTAGGCTTTGACGAGATTTCATCAAACAGTCTTGATGGTGTTTCCGACAGAGATTTCTGTATTGAGCTTGCATCTGCATTGTCACTTGTTATGGTGCATCTTTCACGCTTCAGCGAGGAGATAATTATGTGGTGCAGCTGGGAGTTTAAGTTTGTTGAGCTTGACGATGCCTTTTCAACAGGCTCCAGCATTATGCCACAGAAGAAAAATCCCGATATTGCAGAGCTTGTAAGAGGTAAGAGCGGCAGAGTATTCGGTGATTTAACCACTTTGCTTACTGTTATGAAGGGCATAGCACTTGCTTATAACAAGGATATGCAGGAGGATAAGGAGGCAATTTTCGATGCAGTTGATACAGTTAAGATGTGCCTTAATGCCTTTACTCCGATGATAGATACTATGACTGTGCTCAAGGATAATATGAGAAATGCTGCTGCAAAAGGTTTTATTAATGCAACAGATTGTGCAGACTATCTTGTAGGAAAGGGACTTCCTTTCAGAGATGCTTATAAGGCAACAGGCGAGCTTGTTGCACTATGTATTGATAAGGGACTTACCCTTGAAACATTGCCGATTGAGGAATACAAAAATGTTTGCGATCTTTTCGACAATGATGTTTATACTGCAATAAATCTTGAAAAATGCGTAAATGACAGACTTGTTGTAGGAGGGCCGAGCAAGCAGAGTGTTGATGCTCAGATAGCAAAGGCAAGAAATATTATCGGCAACTAATAATTTGTATCAAAAAGCAACTGAATTTCTTAATTCTGTTGCTTTTTTATTGACTACATATTAAAAAGAGCGTATAATATCTGTGAATATTAAATAAAACACCCCGAAAGGTTGCCGTCTATGAGCTATAAAATAGTAGTTGACAGCTGTTGTGATTTAACAGATGAAATGAGAAAATGGGATAATCTTGCTATTGTTCCTCTTACACTTCAAATAAACGATTACTGTATTCTTGATGACGAGAATTTTCAGCAGGATGATTTTATTTCCCGAATGAAGGCAAACGGCGGTATTGCAAAATCTGCCTGTCCTGCACCTGATGCTTTTAAAGAGGCTTACGAGGGCGATTATGATGACGTATACGTTTTGACTATTACCGATAAGCTCAGCGGTACTTATAACAGTGCCCTTCAGGGTAAAATGCTTTACGAGGAAGAATTCGGCAAGGATAAAAATATTTATGTTTTCAACTCCCTTGCAACCTCCGGTATAGAAACAATGTCTGCGAGAAAAATCAAAGCGCTTGCAGACAGCGGTGAAAAATTTGACGATATCGTAAAAGCTGTTGATGATTTTATTGTAAACAGAACAGAGCTTTATTTCTGTCTTGAAAGTCTTGATGCTTTGAAGAAAAACGGCAGACTTTTTGCCCTTGCAGCAAATGTTCTTGAAAAAATTCGAATTAAACTTATCTGCAAAAGAACACAGGAGGGTAATATCTCCCTTGTAGCTCAGGATTTAACAATTAACAGAGCTATGGTGAAAATGGCAAACATTATTGCGGAAAAGCTTGACGGCAAGGATTTAAGTAATGAAACACTCATAATTTCTTACGTTTGCTGTGAAGAAAGAGCAAAGCTTGTTGCGCAGAAGATTTCAGATAAGGTTAATTTCGGCAAGGTTGAAATACTAAAGGCTTCGGGGCTTAATTCTCTTTACGCCTCTGACGGCGGAATTATCGTTTCATACAGTTTTTGATTATTAATTTGCAATTCATTATAAAAGAGGTAATATAAAAATGGAAATCAAGTATGATTTAACCAAAACACCAAAGGAAAAGCCAACAGGTAAGCTTGGCTTCGGTAACATCTTTACAGACCATATGTTTATTATGGACTATAAAACAGGTGAGGGATGGCACAACGCAAGGATAGTTCCTTATCAGCCGATAGTTCTTGATCCGTCTGCTCTTGTATTCCACTATGCACAGGAATGCTTTGAGGGCCTCAAGGCATACAGGACTCCTGACG
>JBJFGE010000048.1:0-107012 GCA_051892435.1 Eubacterium sp. | reverse complement strand
AAAAGACAGTTAAGAAGCTTGATGAGGCTTATATGTTCGTTCGTGACCTTGCTGCAGACGGTGGCTCAATTATCTTTGTTGGTACAAAGAAGCAGGCTCAGGATTCAGTTAAAGAGGAAGCAGAGCGTTGCGCAATGCCATATGTAAATGCAAGATGGCTTGGCGGTATGCTCACTAACTTCAAGACAATCAGAGGCAGAGTTGCTCGTCTTGCTCAGCTCAAGGCTATGCGTGAGGACGGCACATTTGACCTTCTTCCAAAGAAGGAAGTTGTTAAGCTTGAGCTTGAAATTGAGAAGCTTGAGAAGTATCTCGGTGGTATCACAGAGATGAAGAAGATTCCTAACGCAATGTTTATCGTTGACCCTCGCAAGGAGAGAATCGCAGTATCAGAGGCTATGAAGCTCGGTCTTCCTATCGTTGCTATCGTTGATACAAACTGTGATCCTGACGAGATTGACTATGTTATTCCGGGTAACGACGATGCTATTCGTGCAGTAAAACTTATCGCAGGCGCAATGGCTGATGCAGTTATTGAAGGCAGAGACGGTAAGGATGTTGCTGACGAAGCAACAGAGGAAGCAGAAGAAGCAGAGGCTTCAGAGGAAGCTGCTGAATAATTATACTTGATAAAATCGAATAGGAGGATTACTATTATGGCATTTACAGCTCAGGACGTTAAGGCTCTTCGTGAAAAGACCGGCGTTGGTATGATGGAATGTAAGAAGGCTCTTGTTGAGTCTGACGGTGATATGGAAAAGGCTATTGACTATCTTCGTGAAAGAGGTCTTGCAGCAGCACAGAAGAAGGCATCAAGAATTGCCGCTGAGGGTGTTGTTCTTCCTTATTATGATGCACAGGCAAAGAAGGGTGTTGTTCTTGAGGTTAACTCAGAAACAGACTTCGTTGCTAAAAATGAAAAGTTTATGGATTTTGTAACAGGTGTTGCAAAGACAATTATTGCTACAAATCCTGCTGATGTTGAGGCTCTTTGTGCAACAGAGTTCGACGGTACAGGCAGAACAATTACTGAAACTCTTAACGACCTCGTTCTTGCTATCGGCGAGAATATGAAGGTTCGTCGTTTCGAAACAATGGACGGTATCGTTTCAACATATATCCACGGTGGCGGATCTGTTGGTGTTATGATCGGATTTGATGTGGCTGATGAGTCAAAGGCTGCTACAGCAGAGTTCGATGCTATGGGTAAGAACGTAGCAATGCAGATTGCAGCTATGAGCCCTGAGTATATGAGCAAGGCTGATATTTCTGCCGAGGAATCAGAAAAGATGCATTCTATCACAGTTGACAGTGCTCTTAATAAGCCTGATTCACTTCCAATGCCTATTCTTAATAGCCTTATTGAAGAAGCTATTAATGAAAAGAAGTGGAGCGACGAGGATATCACTATTTATCAGGGCCTTGATAATAAGCAGAGAAAGAATTTCACAAACTTCATTTCTAAGGAAGCTTTCGAAATTCTTGCAGGAATTGCAGTTTCACACAAGACTGAAATCAGTGAAAACAAGATTTTCACAGGTCTTGTTCAGGGCAGAATTGCAAAGCAGATTAAGGAAATTTGCTTGTTAGAGCAGGATTTTGTACGTTCAGATCTTTTCCAGGGCTCTGTTGGCGGCTACATTGATTCAGTAGCAAAAGAGCTTGGTACAGAAATCAAGGCAACAAACTTCATCAGAATGATGAAAGGTGACGGCCTCGAGAAGAGAGAAGAAAACTTCGCAGAAGAAATTGCAAAGCAAATCAACGGTTAATAATTTAGAGCATCTCAAACGAGATGCTCTTTTTTATACAGGAGGTGTATCATTATGAAAATTACATTAATAAACGGTAGTGCAAGAGCTAACGGCAGTTGTTCTTTTTTACTTGATAAAATGATTTCTGCTTTTGATAAAAACGAAATTGATACTAAAAAATATAATATCTCGCAGATGAATATTGTTTATTGTTGTGGATGTAAGCATTGCTATGAAAACGGGAAATGTATTCAAAATGATGATACACAGGCTATTGTGTTGGATATTCTTACCTCAGATTATGTTATTATTGCCACGCCGTCATATTGGGCTGATGTACCGGCACAGCTAAAAACTTTTTTTGACAGAAATACGCCCTATGGTGATACAAATCCTAACAGAATTTTGAAGGCAGAAAAAGAAATCAAGGGTATAGGAATTGCTGTCAGGGCAGGTAAAAGCGAAAAAGAAAATGAGATAATATTAGATTTTATTGACCATTATTACGGTCATCTTGGCATCACTCCATTTAAAAGGTTTTCAATAAGAGAGGTTGACCGCCTTGATGACTTAATAAAAAAACAAAGTATTATTGATGAAATATACAATTTTGCTTCTAATTTAGGATTATAATTGTTTTTCTTGTAATTTAACCTTGTTTTTGTTATATTGAAATTAGGTGTTAATATATATGAGTGTTAATTTTTATGAAAACGTTGATGATGAATTGTTGAAATTTGCTGTTATTGTTTCAAAAACAAATGGTAAATGGGTGTTTTGTAAGCATAAGCAAAGAAACACATTAGAAGTTCCGGGCGGACATAGGGAGCCTAATGAAAATATTATAGATACAGCAAGGCGTGAGCTTGTTGAGGAAACTGGTGCTGTTGATTTTGATTTAAATCCTATTTGTGTTTATTCGGTTATTGATAAAAACAATTTCAATGGTCAAGAAACCTTTGGTCTGCTTTGCTATGCTGATATTTATTCGCTTGGTGAAATTGATAGTGAAATTGAAAAAATAGTAATAACAGATATATTGCCTGAAAATTGGACATATCCTGATATTCAGCCGATTTTGATAGCTGAATTAAAAAAGAGAAACATTGCGTAAAATTTGCGTAAGAGAAAGTTTGAAAACGCTTGAAACCGTTGATATACCATACTTTCGGCAAAAACTTCGCAAAGCAAATAACGTTTAATTAAACAACATTCAAGAGCAGGTCTTTGACCTGCTCTTTCTCTTGTTTTTTTGGCTATTATATGATATCATCAATTAGGTGAGAATATGAATAAAAAACTATACATTTCAAAATTTGTTTTTTTAATTATTACTTTACTTCTTTGTCCTCTTAGTTATAATTTCTTAACTGTGGGTTCTGTGTATCTGGCTTCATTACTGTTTGCAATATATTTTGCTTCGCCTGTTTTGTCCTGTGCGTCAGCATATATTGATAAAAAGAATAATTCTTTGGCACAGAAGATAAATTCAAAAATCAGCCTTTCTGCTTTCAGCAATACCTGTTTTGCACTTAACTGTATTACGGTTGCATTGGTACCGACCATTTTCTTTGTTTTTTTGAAAATGCTTGAAGATTTCGGGTGATGATATGAATAATAAGAAAAAAGGATTGTTAGGCTTTTTAAGTGCGGTTGCAGTATTCTTTGTCATTGCTTTACTTGTTGTTATAATGTCATATGCTTTTTCACCATATTTGCGAGAAAAACTAAAGGACGAAACAAAATGTTCGGTTAATGCAATCAGCAATTTTGTGATGGGTACGGAAGAAACCTATTATCAAGAGACAAATTCATTCTCGCTTAAACCGTTTTCAGGAGAAATTGAAGATGAGATAATTGACGGTGAAAGGTGTAAGGTTGCAAATATAAAATCGGTTACTATTTTGAATTCCAATAAAACAGGCGAAAAGCCTATTGTTATACCAAGTACTGCTTTGGGGTATCAAGTAAAGCTTTCCTCGGATTTTATTCAATTTCTTTCTGACAACCGAAATGATTTAAAAAATGTTATTTTTGAATCAAATAATGACCTTTACACTATTGAAGACGATTTTATTTACACAAGTGATAAAAAAGAAATTGTGTTCTACTTTGGTAATGAAACGGAATTTAAAATTCCTGACGGTATAGAAAAAATAGGAAATTATGCTTTCGCAAATACTGATATTAAAGAACTTACAGTTCCCAAATCGGTGAAAAGCATTGGTAATGCTTTTGACGGTTGTCCAATAGAAACATTGAATGTTTATGATGTCTTTGGTTTTTATCCGGACAGGAAAAAAGTTAAAAGACTTAATTTGAATTTTTCAAAGCCGTGCAAAGATTTTACAAAATGTGCTTGCGTTATTTTTTATGATGATGTTTATATAAGTAACCCTGTGAGCAAAAAAGATTTTGACGTGCAAGAGTTTTTTGGAATAACGGAAAGTGATGTTGATTTGACGGCATTGGATGTTTCTGCATTTGACAGTGACAACATAGTTGTAATCAGAACGGAAGGTCGTAAAATCACCTTGCATTTTGAATTTGCAGATAGTTGATTGTTTTGATTGGTGATATTATGAAAAAGGTTATTATCAGTGCTACGGTTGTTTTTGCGATTTTAACTGCGATATTTTCTGCTTTATATCTTAAATACGACATAACTGCTCTTGAATCCATTGCAATAACCTTTGGCACGTTTTTGTATCATTTTGTGATGAGGCTGACTGTGGGATTTATAGTCCCGCACAGGTATCGTTACACAGACAAATTTTTCAAGGAAAAGCCCTTTGAAAAGCCACTATACAATAAACTGAAGGTTAAAAAATGGAAAAAATTTATGCCCAGCTATAATCCTGCATCATATTCAGTCAAGGATAATTCTCTTGAACACATTGCTGATACCACCTGCAGAAATGAGGTTATTCACCTTGTAATATGTGTACTTAGCTTTGTGCCGATTTTATTTTCAATTCCCTTCGGTGAAACAGCTGTATTTGTCATAACATCTGTGCTGAGCTGTATGTTTGATATGATTTTTGTAATAATGCAAAGATATAACCGACCGAGAATTGTGAAATTAATAAACCGCAGAACAAATAAAATCTCCTAAATTTAGGAGATTTTTTTGTTTTATGTATTGACAAATGAATTTCGGTGTGTTATATTGCAACTGTGATATGCGAGATATCACAGTTAGCTAACTAATTCTTGACGGAAGGAGAGAATTAATTTGATATTTATAGATTATCACAGCCGAATACCGATTTACGAGCAAATAAAGGAACAGATTATAATGCTTATCAACACAGGAGTGTATAAGCCTGACGAACAGCTTCCGTCAATTAGGAGTCTTTCAAGTGAGCTTAACATTAATGTTAATACAATTAAGCGTGCCTTTGCAGAGCTTGAGCATGACGGAATTACATATTCCGCTCAGGGCAGGGGAGTTTTTGTGTCCCCAAACCCGTTAGGCAATGAAAAGGTGAAAAAATCTGCTCTTGAGGATATAAGGGTGGTAGTTTCCTCGGGAAAGGCAAAGGGCGTTACCGAGGAGGAGCTTCACAATCTTGTAAAAGAAATTTACGGTGAGGGTGACGGAAATGATTGAGATTAAGAATATTACTAAAAAATTCGGTGATTTTACAGCTATTGAGGATATAAATTTTACAGTTGAGGAATCGTCAATTTACGGCCTTGTAGGCTATAACGGTGCAGGTAAAACCACACTTTTGAAGGTCTGTGCAGGTATTTATAAGCCTGATGAGGGTGCAGTGTTTGTTGATAATGAAAATGTGTATGACAACGGAAAAATAAGAGCAAATATGTTCTATGTTCCTGACGATTTGTATTTTGCACCTGCGGCAAATCTTCTAAGAATGAAGAAGTTTTATAAAGGCTATTATCCTAATTTTTCCGATAAGGTATTTGATAATATGGTTGATGCAATGGGCCTTGACCCGAAGAAGAGCATAAGCTCCTTTTCAAAGGGTATGCAAAGGCAGGCGGAGGTTGTGCTTGCTATGGCAACAAGACCGAAATATATGCTTCTTGATGAGGTTTTTGACGGCATTGACCCACAGAAAAGAAATTTCTGCAAAAAGCTTTTTCTTGAATATATGGCTGAAACAGGCTGCTCAATGATAATGAGCAGTCACAATCTTCAAGAGGTTGCAGACCTTTGCGATAATGTTGCACTTATTAACGGAAAGAAGCTTACGATGAATGTAAGTGTTGACGATATCAGCGGTGCTTACAGAAAATATATAATGATTTTTGCAGAAAATATAGATAAATCTATGTTTGACGGAATTTCAAATAAAGGGATTAAGATTGACGGTAAGCTGGCAACAATTATAGTTGCAAATGATTTTGACGAAAAACGTCTTCAGGCACTTAAACCTATTCATCTTGATAGTGTAAATCTTTCTTTTGAAGAGGTATTTTTGAATGAAATGGAGGATAAGGAATATGACATCACAAAAATCTTTAGCGAATAAGCATTCCGCTTCATTTGATTTTAAGAGAGCGTTAAAGTCGCTAATTGTCCCGTCAATAGTGTCACTGTTAACTGCAATTTACTATTTTGTATTTTTGGTTTATTGCAATTTTTGGACCTTTTATGACAGAACAGACCCTGCCGGCTTTGTTGAAAAAGTCAGAAAATACATAGCGTTGGGTCTGACATACACAGACTATGATTCATATATTTATTTCGGTTGTGCAACAAGTATTTTTATTCCTATAACAGCAATTTGTGTAGGTGTGTTATTTTCATTTGCATCATATAGATTTTTGATGAAGAAAAAGTGCGTTAATGTTTATCTGTCTATGGGCGTTGACAGAAGAACTATTTTTAAAAATCGTACTCTTGCATCAATGCTTCTTATGGCTGTTACAAGTGCAGTGCCGATTGTCATTGATATTATTATGAATATCTATTTTCTCGGTGACCCTACATATATAATTTCTCACGGAATTTATGTATTTCTTGAGTATTACACCTATATGCTTGTGGGCTTTTCAATGATGTCAATTGCAATGCTGATTTGCAACAATGTGCTTGAATGTCTTGTTTTCGGAGCAGGCTTTATATGGTTTCCCACAGTTCTGCTTGGAAGTCTGCATATGCTGTTTTCAACCTTTTTAAGAGGCTACGGCAATACTTCATTTTTATCGTCAGGTGTTGAATATGGACGTTCATTTATGAACTATATGTCAATTTTCAACCCGATTTTCTTCGGCAAGCCTCTCGGTAATTACAGCTTGTCTGTAAATACTTTCAGCTTTGTATGCAGAGGCGTTAAGACTACTGAAGGAAGCGACGTTTACTACAACACCTATGAAAATTACGGTAAAGAGGTTATCCCCTTTGAATATATGCTTCCCGTAATAATCTGGCTTGCAGTGTGTGCAGTATTTATCCTTGCGGCAAGAAGGATTTTCCTTGCAAGAAAGGCTGAAAACGCAGGAATATTCGGTGTAAGCAGCTTTGTAAACACATTTATAGCCTTAGAGGTTTCTGTTTTTACTGCAGCTGCTGTCATCCGGATTTTAAATTCTCTCGGCGATAAGATAAGTAATTTACTTGTATTTATCATAGGCGTAGCAGTTTTCGCCATTCTTTATTATGTGATTTTGAGCATAGAGAGAAGAAAGATAAAGCATAGCAAAAAAAGCGTTATTCCATCGGCAGTAACTGCCTGCATAATGGGTGTAACAGTTGTTGTTCTTGTAACCGGTGGCTTTGGATATTCTACAAGGATTCCCGATTTTGATGATGTTAAATATGCAACAATTTCATCAAATGCAGTTGACGCCGCAGGTACACAGTCTTTTAAATACTACGAGGGTTATTACAATCCCGGTTCTGAAATTATAAATTCATATAACTATGCAAATTTTGTTCTTGTTACAGAGGACGAGGACCTGCAAAAGCTTGCAGATATTCATAAAGCATTGGCTGAAAAGACGGACGATATGACCGGAAGTAAAGTCAGTGTTATGTATGTTCTTAATGACGGCTCATATATGACAAGAACATATAATACTACGGATTATGATGCCTGCTATAATATTCTTTCACTTACAGATACTAAAGCCTATGAAAATGAGCTTAAATATCTTTTGTCCTCTGAAGAGAAGAATAACTACAACGGAAATATTACGAAAATAAGCGGTAATTTTTACGATTATGATTGCTTTTTCACAATGCAAGAATCAACTGCAAAAAATATTTTACATGATTGCGACACAAGGCTCGTGTTACCTAATAAGGATATTGTGAATATAAACAATACCGATGAGTTAAAGGATGCTATTCTTGAAGATATGCTTTCACTTACCTATGACCAAATTTATAAGTCAGATGAAAAACCTCTTGCAACAATAGTTTTCCTAGACGGTAGTTATGGAAATTACCTTGACGGTGTTGACGAGTATTCATACTGTATTCCAAACACAATTTCCTATAATCTTTATCCTTCAATGTCAAATACGGTAAATTACCTTAAATCAACAGGTGAGTACGATTTAATTACTGAGGACAATTCCTTTGAAAAGTTCACCATTACATCAGCAAAGATAATGGAATATTCTGACGTAGTTAATACAGTTTATGAAAACGATTATCTTATCGGAGAGTATGCATCACCTTTATTTGACAGTACTGTTTACGGTATTTCAACTGACGCAAAGACACAGATTGAATATTACACCAATCCTATAACATCAGTATTTGCCGATACCTATGAAATCACAGATGCAGAAAAAATGCAGGCTCTTGCAGAAGCATCAACATCCTTTGGCTATGCTTCACCTGATGATTATATGGTATACTTTGAAAATCCAAGCGGTTCAGGCTATACAGCACTTCTCAGAGCTGACAAGACTCCCGAATTTATAAAATAAAATTATTTACACCTTTACCGATTCTTTATTTTTTCTTTGCTGTTATTTTGAAATCCTTTGATATTATTATGGCAAAGGGAAGGTACGTGACAAAATTGTTATTATGATGTCACGTTGATGTAATGTGGGTACATTAAAATGATGTTAGAGGTGATGAGAATATGAACATATTAGTTACCCTTAATTCCGGCTATGTTAAACCGCTTTGCACAATGCTCAAATCTCTTGTTGCCGCAAATTACGGCACGGTGATTGACCTTTATGTTGCACATAGCTCTTTAACCGAGCTTGATTTTAAGATGATAAAAGGTGCTCTTTCAGGTAGTTTTTCATCAGTTCATCAAATTAGACTTGAGGATGACCTGTTCAGAAATGCTCCTACGAAAAAGCGTATTTCAAAGGAAACCTATTATCGTATTTTTGCTCCGATCTATCTCCCAAGGTCTGTTGAGAGAATTCTTTACATTGACCCCGATACAATTATCTTAAACTCCTTAAATCACTTTTATTCGACAGACTTTGGGGATAGTTTGATTATAGGTGCCAAGCATTTTGACGGCGTCATTGACAGCTGGAACAGAGGACGTCTCGGTATCAGATATTCCGAAAAATACATTAATGCAGGTATCATGCTTCTTAACATCAGAGAAATGAGAAAAACCTTTGATGAAAAGAAGGTGTTTAACATAATAAAATACCGTTCCTCGATATTGTTTTTAGCTGACCAGGATTTGATAAATATTCTCTACGACGGAAAAATTAAAACCGTGTCCGAGTATAAAATCAATCTTGATGAAAGAACCTTTAAGCACCTGCTTAAAAGGTGCTCTCTTGAGGAGTGTCTTGAATTTGTTGTAGGGAATACGCTGATTGTTCATTACAACGGAAAGAATAAGCCCTGGAACAGCGAATACTCGGGCTACTTAAAGCAGTTTTATGACGAGTATGCCCAAAGCAGAGCGGAAGCCTTAAGCTATGAAAAGGGTGCTTAAAAAATATTTTAAGGTTCCTCCCAAAGAAACCTTCATAATCTATGCTGTGGGGGCAGGAATAATTTTGACATTGTTTCTTGTTCTGTATCTGACTGTGGGGAAAAGTCTGACGGCTTTTGTAACGGATACAGACAGCTTTAAGCAGTGGCTTGACTCCTATAACGGCTTGAGTGCGGCAGTTTTTGTGTTCATAAGAGCCTTTCAGACGGTCATCAAAATTATTCCTGCAGAGCCTCTGGAAATAGCATCAGGATATGCTTTTGGAACATTTGGCGGTCTTGCACTTTGCTCCTTGGGAAGCCTTCTTGGTTCGTTGGTAATCGTAATGCTTTCTCGGCTTTTCGGTGCAAAATTTGTAAATGCTTTCATTAACGAGGAGCAAATAAATCAGCTTAAAATTATCAGCCATAAAGATAATCAAAGACTGTTTTTGATTGTGTTTTATCTTATCCCCGGTACTCCCAAGGATATTTTTACATATATTGCAGGCACTCTCAATATTGATCTTTCTGAATTTTTTATTATTACAACCTTTGCGAGAATACCGTCAATAATAACATCTACAATTTGCGGTGCACAGATAGGCGAGAAGAATTATTTGACTGCCTTGCTGGTTTTTCTTTTAACAGGTGTTGTAACTGCAATATGCACAATTTGCTATAAAAAATACAAAGACAAAAATAAGAATCCCGATTAATTTCGGGATTTTTTATATTTTGTAAAGATATTGAATTTTTTTACATTATGTGGTATATTTCTATTTGAGATAGTGTTTTTATACTTACTATACAAGGGGTTGTTAAATATGAAAAAAATAATTGCTGCGGTTTTGTCGGTTGTTTTAGTGATAACGGCAGTATTTTGCGTGAACTTGTCTGTTGCAAGTGCAGCAACAAGCGGTAACTGCGGAAAGGGAACATTAAGTGCCACTTCAACTGCCACCTGGACATATGACACTTCAACTAAAACGCTTACCATTACAGGTACCGGTGCAACACATAACTATGGTGTTACAACTACTAATCCTGCTCCGTGGAAGGAATACAGAGAGGAAATTACAACAATTGTTGTAGGGGAGGGTATCACCACTATCGGTACAGCAAGCTTTTATCTCTGTACCGCTCTTACATCGGTATCTCTTCCCAGTACACTGAAAACAATCAGTGGCGGTACTGCGGATTACGGTGCTTTCAGAGAATGTACTGCTCTTGAAAATATTACTCTTCCATCAAGTCTTACCACTATTGAGGCAATGGCTTTTAAAGGCTGTTCTGCCCTTAAAAGTATTACCTTCCCTGACAGCCTTACCTCTCTTGGTTCTGCTGCTTTCAGAGAGTGTACAGCTCTTTCAACCGTAACATACGGCACAGGACTCGTATCAACAGGCGTTGAAGCGTTTTACGGCTCGGGCGTTAACAAGGTTAATTTCTCATCAACAATTACAACTATCGATAATTACTCCTTCTTTAACACAAAGTTTGTTACTGTTGAAATTCCCGAAACAGTAACAGATATTAATACAAGAGCCTTTGCAAACTGCTCATTTATGACGACTGCAACTGTTTATAACGCAAACTGTTCCTTTAACGGCATTATCGGTGAGGACCCCTTTAACGGTTCTTCCCAGTCTCTTACTATGAGAGGTCATTCTCCTTCAACAACCCAGACCTATGCTGAAGAAAAGGGCTATAATTTTGAGTCTATTGATGAGTGTGCTCATAATAATACAACAGAAACCGTTACTGTTGCTCCTACCTGTACGGAAACGGGTATGTCTGTTCTTGTTTGCGATGACTGCGGAATTACCCTTTCAGAAACGGAGCTTGCCGCAACAGGCCATATTTATGAGCTTGTTGAAGAGGAGGATGCTTCTGAATCAGACGGTCATATCTATCAGTATTACACCTGTACAGCTTGCGGTAATGAGAACAATGTAATAAACCATATTTCATTTATTGAAGGCTTTTATACAACTACAATTATCAAGCAGGGCTCCTGCACAACAACGGGAATTGAAAGACATACCTGCAGTATTGAGGGCTGCGGAGAGACTGAAAATATTGTTACTCCAAGAGGAACTCATACTGTTGAGGAATACACAGTTACCACAGAGCCTACCTGTACCGAACAGGGCGAAAAGGAAGGCGTTTGTACTGTATGCGGAACCACTGATATTCAGAAAATTCCTGCAACAGGACATACAAATGAGCTTGTCGGCACAGAGGTAAATGAAAATAACGGACATACATATGATACTTATGAGTGTACAATTTGCCAGACTAAAACAGTAACTTCAATCCACGATACTTGGGTTGACGGATATTATACTTCAACTGTTATAACTAATGCTACCTGTACTGTTGACGGTACAAGAAGAGATGTGTGTAACATCTGCGGAGTATCACAATATGTGACAATCCCTGCAAACGGCGAACACGATTGGTATGAGACAGACAGAACATCGCCAACCTGTACTGCAACAGGCAGGATTATGTATGCTTGTCATAATTGTAATTTAACAAAGTCAGAAACAATATCGGCTTTAGGTCATAATTATGTTCTTGTTTCTGATAATAGCACAGAGCCAACCTGTACATCGTCAGGCTCATATAACTATAAGTGTTCAAATGAGGGTTGTAGCTCTGCCAAAACCGAAACAATTCCGGCATTAGGTCATACTCCTGTAGGCGGAAGTGAAATCATTATTACACAGCCTACCTGTGAAGAGGATGGCTTGGAGACCGCTACCTGTGAAAGATGCGGAGTATCTGGCGATAATTACCAAATTGTTATACCTGCTCTCGGTCACGACTATGTTGATGTGACAGTCGATATTTCAGATAAGCCGGGCCACGCTTTAAATACACCAACCTGTTCAAGATGTAGTACAACAATGACTTCTGAAACTGTACATTTGGAATGGATAGACGGCTATTATGACCGCACGGTTATAACCACAGGAAGCTGTACTGTTGCTGCAACCTCACGTGATACCTGCAAAATCTGCGGAACTACCCGAACAAATACAACTCCTGCACCGGGTCACGATTATTACTACACAGGTATTAATGATACAAATCAATTTTGCTATAAGTGCAGAACATGCGGAAATGAGATTTCAAGAAACGTATCTACCGTTAAGTCACTTTGGAACATAAATTATGTCAACAAAGCACCAAACAATTCTACGGTGACAAACGGCTACTTGTTTGATTTGAACAACGATAATATCATTAATGCTAAGGACTATGCTATTATTAGTAAAGCAGCAAATTCCTAATTCAATACCTAAGAATAAAAATAAAAGGACGGCAGATGCAGTCCTTTTATTTTTTACACTTTATTTATAAATAAATTTGCTTTATTCTATTTACTTTAAGAATAATTTATATTATTATATATTAAGATACAGTATGTGCTTATACGGAGGTATAAAATATGAGCATTGCATATAAAAGAATTCTTTTAAAGCTCAGTGGCGAAGTTCTCGCAGGTGAAAAGAAAACAGGAATTGATAACGATACAGTCATTACAATTTGCAAGTCTGTAAAGAAAATTGCTGATATGGGAGTTGAAGTCGGTATTGTTGTTGGTGGCGGTAACTTCTGGAGAGGCAGAACAAGTGAGCATATGGACAGGGCAAGAGCAGACCATATCGGTATGCTTGCAACAACTATGAACTCTTTGGCTCTTTGTGATGCTCTTGAGCAGCTCGGAGCAGATGTTAGAGTTCAAACAGCTATAGAAATGCGTCAGATAGCAGAGCTTTATATCAGAAGCAGAGCAATCCGTCATTTTGAAAAGGGCAGAATAGTTATTTTCGGTTGCGGAACAGGTTCACCGTTCTTTTCAACAGATACTGCTGCGGCTCTTCGTGCAGTTGAGATAAATGCGGATGTTCTTCTCAAGGCAACAAACGTTGACGGCATTTACGATAAAGACCCTAACAAGTTTGATGATGCCGTTAAATTTGATGAAATTACTTTCAGAGATGCTCTTGCAAGAGATATCAAGGTTATGGATTCAACTGCATTTTCACTTTGCAAGGATAATGATTTGTCAATACTTGTATTTAATCTTGAAAATCCTGATAATATTATTAAAGTTGTTCAGGGCGAAACAATAGGTACACTTGTAACAAACTGATAAACAATTAAAGAAATTTTAGAGAGGTATGTTTATGGAAACAGTATTTGCAAAAACTAAAGAGAAAATGGAAAAGTGCCTTAATGCACTTGAAAGAGACTATTCTTCAATCAGAGCCGGCAGAGCCAATCCTGCCGTACTTGATAAGGTAATGGTTGATTATTACGGAGTTCCTACTCCAATCAATCAGATGGCCGCTGTCAGTGTGCCTGAAGCAAGAATGCTTGTAATTCAGCCTTGGGACGCTTCAACTCTCAAGGATATTGAAAAGGCAATTAATACATCAGATATTGGCATCAATCCGCAGAACGACGGTAAGGTTATTCGTCTTGCTTTCCCTCAGCTTACAGAGGAGCACCGTAAAAATCTCCAGAAGGATATTTCAAAAAGAGGCGAAGAGGCTAAAATTGCTATCCGTAATGTCCGCAGAGATGCTATGGATGATATTAAAAAGCTGAAGAAGGATAATCAAATCACTGAGGACGACCAAAAGGACGGAGAAAAGAAGCTTCAGGATATTACTGACGATTATATCAAGCAGGCTGAAGCAATTACAAAGAAAAAGGAAGAAGAAATTCTTTCAATCTGATTATTACGGATTTTGAGGGCGGCTGAAATAATGTCGCCCTATGTATTTTAACACAGTATAGCGAGAAATTCGTTTATAAAAAACTTCTTCGGATTTGTCTCGCTTGTTTAAGGAGACGGTGTTATGGCTCTATTTTCAAAGAAAAATGAAGGCTCGCAGGAATTTTCAGTGCTTCCAAAGCATATAGGAATTATTATGGACGGCAACGGCAGATGGGCGAAGAAAAGAGCTTTGCCACGTTCTGCAGGTCATAAAGCGGGGGCTAACGTTTTCAGAACAATAAGTAAGGAATGTGAGCGTCTCGGAATTGAATACGTCACATTTTACGCATTTTCAACGGAGAATTGGAAAAGACCCAAGGAAGAGGTCGACGCTCTGATGAATTTGTTTATGGATTATCTGCTTGAGGCCAAGAGTGATATGACTCAGGCAGGTAACAGCAAGATTAAGTTTATCGGTGAACGTGAAGGAATTTCTGATGATTTGCTTAAACTTATGGATGAAGCTGAAGAGGAAACTGCACCGCATACAGGTACAACGGTTTATCTTGCTATTAATTACGGCGGAAGACAGGAGATTGTTTCTGCTGTAAATAAGCTTATAAAAGAGGGCAAAACAGAAGTTACCGAGCAGGATATTTCTGATAATATTTACACTGTTCCCGATTGCGATTTGATTATCAGACCCAGCGGTGAGGAAAGGCTTTCTAATTTCCTTTTATGGCAGGCGGCGTACAGCGAGTTTTGGTATAGCGATGTTCTGTGGCCTGATTTTAAGGTTGATGATTTGCATATGGCTCTCAGGGAATTTGAAAAAAGAAACAGACGTTTTGGCGGTTGATTTCATAACGGTGAAAATCTGAATACGCCTTAAACGGTTAAATTACGGAGGAAAATATGAAACAAAGAGTTATTACGGCTGTATGCCTTTTGGCAGTTCTTGCTGTTGTTGTATGGCAGATAAATACTCCTGTTCTTGTTATTGCAGTTGCATTTTTGTCAGCAGTAGCAACAGGAGAAATAATGAGATGTGCAAATGTTCAGAATACTTTTATCAAGGTTGTGGGAATAATCTTTTCAGCTGCATTTCAGCTTTTTGCAAGTGCAAGCGTACTGGAGCCTGTGGTTAGCACAGAGGCTTGGGAAAGGGTTATCGGGGCAGTTCCGAATATTATTTATATAATTCTTCTTTGCCTTGTGTTCCTGCTGGCAATGCTCAAGGGCTATGCATATACGACCTTTGAGGATGTTGCGGTTTCTGTTTTTGCAAGTGTAATTGTTCCGTTCGGATTTAGTATTTTTATCAGACTGCGTGATATGTTTGATAATGAGCAGTTTGGAATTTATCTTATTTTCTATGCTCTTATCAGTGCTCTTGCTACCGATACAGGTGCTCAGCTTATGGGTATGGCATTTGGAAAGCATAAAATGTCTCCTAACATTTCACCTAAGAAAACTGTTGAGGGTGCAATAGGAGGACTGATTTTCAGCTTTATTTTAAATGCTGTCGCTTTGACGATTTACAATAAGGTTGCAGTTGTTCCTGTAAGTCGTGAAATGGCGACTGTTCTGCTTGTTGCAGTAATTCCTGTATCATTTATGGGTATGATGGGAGACCTTTCCGCATCTGTCCTTAAAAGAAACTTTGATGTTAAGGATTTCGGAAAGATTTTTCCGGGTCACGGCGGAGTTATGGACAGAATGGACTCATCTCTTTTCACTCTCCCCATTACATATTCAATAGCACTTTTATCGTTGAAATTATTTTAATGTGATATTCTAAGGTGATATTATGAAGAATATTTCTCTTTTAGGTTCTACCGGTTCAATAGGAACTCAAAGCCTTGATGTGTGCCGTATGCACGGATATAACGTTAGATGCCTTACAGCAAATTCACGTGTTGATATCATAGAAAATCAGGTGAGAGAATTTAAACCTGATTTGGTTTGTATGATGTCGGAAAAATCAGCATCAGAGCTGAAAGCAAGAATTGCCGATACAGATACAAGGGTAGTCTGCGGTATGGATGGACTTATTGAATGTGCCACTTACGATAAGGCTGATACTGTTTTGAATTCCGTTGTCGGTATGGTAGGCCTTTGTCCTACTCTTGAGGCAATTAAAGCGAAAAAAACTATTGCCCTTGCAAATAAGGAAACTCTTGTTGCAGGCGGTCATCTTGTAACGAATCTTGCAAAGGAAAACGGTGTAAGTATTCTCCCTGTTGACAGCGAGCATTCAGCAATCTTTCAGTCAATGCAGGGTATGCCGTCAAAAAAGGCAGTTAAGAAAATTATCCTTACTGCATCAGGCGGACCGTTTTTCGGCAAAAAAATAAGCGAGCTTGAAAATGTTACTGCCCAAGACGCATTAAAGCATCCTAACTGGGATATGGGTGCAAAAATAACCATTGATTCAGCTACTATGATGAATAAGGGACTTGAATTTATTGAGGCTAAATGGCTTTTCGATATGCCCAATGACGATATTGAAATCGTTGTTCACAGAGAATCTGTTGTTCATTCAGCAGTGGTGTATCAGGATAATTCAATGATAGCACAGCTCGGTGTACCCGATATGAGAATACCGATACAATACGCCTTGACCTATCCCGAAAGAGAGCCAAGTCCTGTTAAGGAGCTGTCGCTGACAGATTACGGAAAGCTTACATTTTTTGAGCCTGACTATGATACATTCAAATGTATAAATGTCTGCAAGGATGCTATTGAGCTTGGCGGTCTTCATCCTGCAGCTGCAAACGGGGCTAATGAGGAAAGCGTAAGACTTTTCTTAAACGGTAAAATTAAATTTACCGATATTGCATATCTTAATAACGAAGCAATGAAAAATGCTCCTGATAAAAAAGATTTTACTCTTGATGATGTCCTTGAAGCTGACAGGCAGGCAAGAGAATTTGTTATTGAGGCGGTTAAGTGAGTATAACTTCTGTATGGAATTCGGTATATCCCATAATTATAGCTATTCTGTTTTTTGAACTAATTATCATCATTCATGAGGGCGGACATTTTGTTGCCGCAAGGTTGATGAAGGTTAAGGTCAATGAATTTTCAATCGGTATGGGACCGAAGCTTTTTCAAATAAAGGGAAAAGAAACAAAATATACTCTTCGTATCGTACCCTTTGGCGGCTACTGTGCAATGGAAGGCGAGGACGAGGAAAGCGATGATGAAAGAGCCTTTATAAACAAAAAAGTAGGACAGCGATTTTTTGTGGTTATTGCAGGTGCAGTAATGAATTTAATTTTAGGATTTATTATTGTGCTGATAATTGTTTGCTCAGGTAACCTTGTAGGAACAACTGAGATTGCAAAATTTGACACCGATGCCGTCAGTCAGTCATATGGGCTACAGGTAGGAGATAAGATAAAAAGCATTGACGGTATGAGAGTGTACACCACAAACGATGTTACAACAGGTCTTTCACGTTGTGAGGACGGCAAAATTGAAATGCTTGTTGAGCGTGACGGAGCGGATGTAAAGCTTAATATTGAATTTGCCACAGATGAGTATGAGGGCACATCGTATACTAAAATGGATTTTTGGCTCAGAGGCGTTGATAAAACCGTGGGGAATGTTCTTTCTCAAACCTGCAAGGAATTTGTTTCCTATGCAAGAATGGTGTTTTTGTCGGTCCACGATTTGCTTATCGGCAGGTACGGATTGTCTGATTTAAGTGGACCTGTCGGTGCAGTTTCAGTAGTTTCATCTGCAGTGAAAACCTCTTCATATTCAATGCTGAGAATTATGGCACTTTTGACAATTAATGTTGGCTTATTTAACCTTTTCCCAATTCCTGCCCTTGACGGATGGAGACTGTTTGTTCTCGCAGGTGAGGGAATTACAAGAAAGAAGCTGCCGACAAAGGCAGAATATATAATCAACGCAGTGGGACTTGTGCTTTTAATAGGTCTAATGTGCGTAGTAACCTTTAGTGATATTACAAAACTGTTTTAATATTTATGTTAAAAGGTGATTTTATGGAAAGAAGATATAGCAGAAAAATAAAGCTCGGAAACACTTATATGGGCGGAGACAGTGACATACTTGTTCAAAGTATGCTCAATATTCCGTCAACAGATATTGAAGGCTCTGTAAATCAGGCAAAGGAGCTTGCTGCAGCAGGCTGTCAGGTTATTAGATTTGCAATTCCTAATGAGGATGCCCTTAGCCTTGTTGAGCCTATTAAGGAGGCAGTTGATGTACCGCTTGTTGCGGATATTCATTTTGATTACCGCCTTGCTTTAGGTGCTGTTGAAAGAGGCATTGATAAAATCAGAATAAATCCGGGTAATATAGGCGATGAAAGCAGAGTTAAGGCTGTTGCCGATGCCTGTAAGGCAAAGAATATTCCAATCAGAATCGGTGTAAATTCCGGCTCACTTGAAAAGAACATTCTTGCGAAATACGGCTCTCCTACACCTGAGGCAATGGTTGAGTCTGCAATGTATCACGCATCACTCCTTGAGAAATTTGATTTTAACGATATCGTTATCTCTATAAAATCTTCAAATGTAGAAACAATGATTAAAGCTTATGAGCTGGCGTCTGAAAAATGCGATTATCCTCTTCATTTGGGTGTAACCGAGGCAGGTACAGAGAGAATGGGGATTATTAAATCTTCAATCGGTATCGGCTCCCTTTTAACAAGAGGAATAGGTGATACCATTAGGGTAAGTCTTACAGACGAGCCTGTTAAAGAGGTGTTCGCCGCCTTTGACATTCTAAAGGCAATCGGTCTAAAAAAGGACTGCCCTTACCTTATTTCCTGTCCTACCTGCGGAAGAACAAGAATTGACCTTGTAGGTCTTGCAAAGCAGGTTGAGGAAAGACTCAGAGACTGCAAAAAGCCTATTAAGGTTGCAGTAATGGGATGTGTTGTAAACGGACCGGGAGAAGCAAAGGAAGCAGATATCGGCATTGCAGGAGGGGACGGCAACGGTCTCATCTTTAAGAAAGGCGAAATACTTCGCAAGGTTGACGAAAAAGATTTACTTGATGAATTGATGAAAGAAATTGAGAAGTTATAATGAATAGATTTTCGGACTATTTTTCAAATTACATAAGCTCGGATATCAATGCTCTAATTGGAAATGGGGAGATATCGGAATTTACTGTTTCAAGAAACAGCAGAATCCTTACGGTAGGTTTTTATCTTGATGCATTTATAGATTATCCAACAGTAAAATCTGCTGAAAAATCTATAAGCGAGTCTATGAATCTTCATAAAACCGTTTTAAATCCAAAATTTCCTAAAAGTGAATTTGATACCGAAAATATAGAGCGAATTCTTGAATATGTTAAAAGAGACACTCCTGCGGCAAACGGATTTTTTGACGATGTCGAGGCGGAGCTTGAGGACGGCATATTAACTGTTTTCTTAAAAAAAGGCGGCAAGGATGTTCTTGAATCTCAAAAGGTTGATAAGGCTATTGAAAATGAGCTTTATAAGCTTTTCGGCGTTGATTTGACTGTTACCTTTTTGGAGGTGGCAACCTTTGACATTGAAAAGGCTGTACGTCAGGCAGTAGAAGAAAAAAGAACAGAAGAGGAGCATAGAAAGGAAGAGGAAGAAAAGAACGCTGTCCACGAAAGGTGGGGTGAGCTTCCACTTTATAAGGATACTCTAAAAAAGATTCACGGAAGGAATATTACCGAAAAGCCGAAAAATATTGCAGACGTTGCCTCGGATGATGGCTTTGTTACCGTGTGGGGCGACGTAATAAAAACCGAGGTCAGAGAAACAAAACGAGGTACAAGCAAAATTTTCGATTTTGATATTACAGACTATACCTCATCAATGACCGTCAAAATGTTTGATGATAAAAACCTGATTGACTCTATTGTTGCAAAGCTTAAAGAAAACAAAACTCTTGTAATCAGCGGAGGATATCAGTTTGATACATATTCAAATCAGTATGTTTTAAGACCTAACGCAATCGCAAGCGTTAAGAAAATTGAAAAAACAGACGATGAGCCTGAAAAAAGAATTGAGCTTCATCTTCATACATCCTTATCTGAAATGGACGGAATTTCCGCACCGAAGGCACTTGTTAATCAGGCAATTAAGTGGGGACATAGTGCAGTAGCTGTTACCGACCACGGCGTTGTTCAGGCTTTGCCTGAGGCATATAATGCAGCCAAGGGTAAGATTAAGCTTATTCTCGGTATGGAGGGATATTTAGTTGATGATGAGCTGTATCCTGATTTTATGAATTTGAAGCTTAAACAGTTTAAGCGTCATCATATAATTCTTCTTGTTAAAGAGGATACCTCTATGGATGAGTCAATTCCAAAGAAGGAAAGAAAGTACGGCAGAAAAAATCTTTACGAGCTTATTTCTGCCTCAAATGTTAAGTATTTTAAGTCACGTCCCCTTATTCCAAAGAGTCTTCTTGCCGAGAAGAGAGCGGGAATAATTATCGGCTCTGCCTGTGAGCAGGGAGAGGTTTATCAGGCTATTTTGAATAAGGAAAGCGACGAAAAATTATTAGAGCTGGCTTCATTTTATGATTATCTTGAAATTCAGCCAAACGGAAATAATGCCTTTATGATAAGGTCTGATAAGGAGCTTCATCAGGATATCCACAGTGAAGAGGACCTTGTTAACATAAACAAGAAAATAATATCTCTTGCAGACACTTTGGGCAAGCCTGTTGTTGCAACAGGTGACGTTCATTTCCTTGATGAAAAGGATGCTAAATTCAGAGCGATTATTATGGCGTCAAAGGGCTTTGACGATGCTGATAATCAAGCGCCTCTTTATTTCAAAACCACAAGAGAAATGCTCGACGATTTTGCTTGGGCAGGGGACAGAGCAAGAGAATTTGTTATAGATAATCCAAAGAAAATTGCCGACAGCATTATGGATAATATTCCTCCTATTCCTCCGGGAACGTTCCAGCCTCATATCGACGGAGCTAACGAAGAGCTTACGGAAAAATGCTGGAGTATGGCAAAGGAGCTTTACGGCGACCCTGTTCCAAAAGACGTTGCGGACAGGCTTCAGCGTGAGCTTGACTCAATTATCGGCCACGGCTTTGGCGTGCTTTATGTTATCGCAAAAAGACTGGTTGAGGAAAGTGAGAGAAACGGCTATCTTGTAGGCTCAAGAGGCTCTGTAGGATCTTCACTTGCCGCCCATCTTGGCGGTATTTCCGAGGTTAATCCTCTTCCGCCTCATTATTACTGCAAAAAGTGTAAGCACAGCGAGTTCTTTACAGATGGCTCTGTAGGCTCAGGCTTTGACCTACCACCTAAAAATTGTCCTGCTTGCGGTGAGCCAATGAAGCGTGACGGCCACGAAATTCCGTTTGAAACCTTCCTTGGCTTTGACGGCGATAAGGAGCCTGATATCGACCTTAACTTTTCAGGTGAATATCAGTCACGTTCACACAGATATACCGAAGAGCTTTTCGGTAAGGAATATGTATTCAAGGCAGGAACAATGGCTACTGTTGCCGACAAAACGGCATACGGCTATGTAATGAAATATCTTGACGAAAGAGGAATTCAGGCAACTACACCAAAGGCAGAGATAGATAGACTGACTTTGGGCTGTACAGGCATTAAACGTACTACAGGTCAGCATCCGGGCGGAATGGTTGTTGTTCCCGATAAATATACTGTTGAAGATTTCACTCCTATTCAGTATCCGTCAAATGACGAGTCAAAGGGTACTTATACAACACATTTCGATTTTAAGAATTCACTTCACGATACCTTGCTCAAGTTGGATGAGCTTGGCCACGATAACCCAACCCTTTATAAGTATCTTGAGGATTCGACGGGTATTCCTGTTATGGACGTCGACTTGTCTGATCCACAGCTTTATAAGCTGATTACGTCAACTGAGCCTATTGGTGTTTCACCTAAGGATATCGACTGTAATACAGGTACTCTTGCAATACCTGAAATGGGTACGCCATTTGTTATCAGTATGCTTGAAGAGGCACAGCCTAAAACATTTTCCGACCTTCTTCAGATTTCGGGACTTTCCCACGGTACTGACGTATGGCTTGGTAATGCACAAGAGCTGATTAAAGCTGGCACTTGTACGATTTCGGAGGTTATCGGTTGCCGTGACGATATTATGACACATCTTATCCACGTTGCTGAAGATTATGAAAAAAGAACGGGAAAGGAGTCACCATTAAGCAAAAAAGACTGCTTTAAGATTATGGAGTATACCAGAAAGGGTAAAGCACCGAAGGAATTGCCACCCTATGAGGAAGCAATGAAAACCATCGGCGTTGAGCAGTGGTATATTGACTCCTGCTATAAGATAAAGTATATGTTCCCAAAGGCACATGCGGCTGCATATGTTATAGCGGCACTTCGTCTTGCGTGGTACAAGATATACAAGCCCATTGAATTTTATTCTGCATATTTTACCGTACGTGGCGGTGCTATTGATGCTGTTGCCGCAGTAGAGGGTAAATCGGCAGTTAAGAAAAAAATGGAAGAGTATAGAAATAAGAAGGAAAATAATATTCCCGTAACTGCTAAAGAGGATTCAACATATGTTGTAAATCAGATAGTTATTGAAATGCTCGCTAGGGGAATTGAATTTCTCCCCGTTGATATTTATAAATCCGACTCAAGAATTTATATGATTGAAAACGGCAAAATCAGGCTTCCCTTCGGTGCTATTGACGGTATCGGTGAAAATGCAGCAAAGGCTATTGCCGATTCAAGAAATGACGGCGGAGGAGATTTCCTTTCCTATGATGATTTGATGGCAAGAGCAGGCGTTGGTAAAAGTGTAGTTGAGTCTCTTAAAGAGGCAGGCGCACTTGGTGATATGCCTGAGTCAAATCAAATTTCGTTATTTTAATTATTTCTCTTGACAATATAGATTTAGTGTGGTAGCATATTACCACTCTACCATACTAAAGTGAGAGAAATCATATTTCGGAGATATTTTATGAAAAGATATTCAAAGCTTACTCCTCAGGGAAGCAGAGATTTGCTTTTTGAGGAATGTGATGACAGAAGAAAGGTGGAATCAACCCTTTCTGATTTATTCAAGGAGAAGTTATACAGAAAGGTAATGACTCCTACCATTGAATATTTTGATGTTTTTCAGTGCGATAATTTAGGTATCGAGCCGGAGGAAATGTACAAGCTGTCTGACAATTTCGGCAGAACAACTGTTCTTCGCCCTGACAATACTGCACCTATTGCAAGGCTTGTTGCCACCAGATTGTCAAAGGATGATTTTCCTGTAAGGCTTTATTATAATCAGAGTGTTTATATGAGAAATAAGCAGCTTGCAGGAAGAACAGATGAGATTGAGCAAAGCGGTATTGAGCTTATCGGCGATGGTAGCATTGATGCTGATATTGAGGTTATTTCAATGGCTCATGAGGCTATGAAACGAAATAATGTGTCCTCATTTAAAATTGAGCTTTGTCACGCAGGATTTTTCAATTCAATTCTTGATAAAATGAATTTGACAGATATGCAAAAGGCAGATATCTGTGACTATATTGAAGGCAAGAATTATGCCGCTTTAGGTGATTTTCTTGACACACTCGGGGATAGTAATGAGGCGGAAATAATCAAAAAGCTTCCTAGACTTTTCGGCGGTAAAGAGGTTATTGACGAGGCAAAAAGGCTTTATTGTGATGAAGGTGCTAACAACGCTCTTGACTATCTTGAAGAGGTTTACGACAGGCTTTGTAAAATGGGACTTGAAAATGATATTCTTATTGATTTAAGCCTTGTAAACAGAAGTAATTATTATACAGGTATCATCTTCAGAGGCTATGCACAGGGTAGTGGTGTAACTGTTATTTCAGGCGGTCGTTATGATAATCTTATCGGTGAATTCGGCCTTGACGCTCCTGCTGTTGGATTTGGCGTAAATGTTTCTGCTCTTTGTGATGTTATGCGTGAGGAAATCAATATTGATCGCCCTTTGCGTATAGCTCTTACTAAAGGCAGACTTGAAAAGTCCTCTGTTTCGCTTTTCAAAACAATGGGGCTTGATACGTCACAGCTTGAAAACAAGGGTAGACGTCTTATTCTACCTGTCGGTGATTACGAGGCTGTTTTGTCAAAGGCACCTGATGTTATCACTTATGTTGAACACGGTGTTTGTGATATCGGAATTGTGGGCAAGGACACTATCATTGAACATGGTAGCTCATTTTATGAGGTTGTTGATTTGAATATGGGTAGATGTCGTTTTGCACTTGCCTGTCCAAAGGGAACAGACTTTTTCTCAGGGTACAAGAGAAAGGTTGTTGCAAGTAAATATCCTAAGGTTGCAAGGGAATACTTCAAATCAAAGGGTATGGATGTTGACATTATTAAGATTGAGGGCAGTGTTGAGCTTGCACCATTGCTTGGGTTGGCAGACGGTATTGTTGATATTGTTGAAACGGGTTCTACACTTAAAGAAAACGGTCTTGAGGTAGTTGACGAGATTATGCCTATTTCAGCTCGTGTTATAGTAAATATGGCTTCGATGAAGCTTCGTAAGGAAGAAATTGAAGACTTTCTTAATGATTTGGAGCTTGCTTCAAAGGTTTAATCTATTGCAAACTAAAGAGGTGCGGATATGAATATTACAAAAGCAAACGGCAAGATTGAATATGCCGTTATAGAAAACCTAAAAAAAAGAGCAGGGGAAACAGATAAAAAAATTGTTGACGCTGTTACTACAATTATTAATTCCGTAAAAGAGCAGGGCGACGATGCAGTAAGAGAGTTTACTGTTCGCTTTGACGGAATGGTTCCTAAGAAAACCGTTATTGAAAAGGATGAGCTTCAGTCGTATATTGACCAAGTTGATGAAGATTTCAGAAGCGCAGTAATTAATGCTAAAAACAATATATATGATTTTCATAAGAGACAGGCACAGCAGTCTTGGATGACAACACAGGAAAACGGTGTTATTATGGGACAGCGTGTCAGAGGACTTAAAAGAGTTGGTATATATGTACCCGGCGGTACTGCAGCTTATCCGTCCTCTGTTTTAATGAATGCCATTCCTGCAAAAATTGCAGGTGTCGAGGAGATTATTATGGTAACTCCTCCGGGAAAGGACGGTAATCCTAATCCCGATATTATGGCTGCTGCCGCTATTGCAGGTGTTGACAGGGTTTTCCTTGTTGGCGGAGCTCAGGCTGTTGCCGCTCTTGCCTACGGTACGGAGAAAATACCTAAGGTTGATAAAATTGTAGGTCCCGGAAACATTTTTGTTGCAACAGCTAAAAAGCTTCTTTACGGCGTTGTTGATATTGATATGGTAGCAGGTCCTTCAGAGATACTCATTGTTGCAGATAAAACTGCAAAGCCCGCTTTTCTTGCTGCGGACCTTATGAGTCAGGCTGAGCATGACAAAATGGCTTCTGCAATTCTTCTTACAACCTCTTACGACGTTGCAAGAGCAACTGCCAAGGAGATTGAAAGACAGCTTAAATATCTTCAGAGACAGGAAATTATTGAGCAGTCACTAAACGAATACGGCGAAATTATTGTTTGCGAAAATCTGGAACAGGCTATTAATTTTGCTAATGAGCTTGCTCCCGAGCATCTTGAAATGTGCGTTGAAGAGCCACTGAAATATATCGGTAAAATTGATAACGCAGGCTCCGTATTTTTAGGCAATTTCTCTCCCGAGCCTTTGGGAGATTATTATGCAGGTCCAAACCATGTATTACCTACAAGCGGTACTGCCAGATTTTTCTCACCATTGTCTGTGGATAGCTTTATTAAGAAAAGCTCCTTTATTTACTACACAGAGGCAGAGCTTAGAAATGCCAAGGACGATATTGTTAAACTTGCCGATACAGAAGGGCTTACAGCACACGCAAATTCAATTAAGGTTAGATTTGAATAATGAGCAAAAAGAACGGTAAAGCAATAATCAGTGTAGGCTTTGTTATTTTTGCTTTAGTAGCCGCATTTCTTATAAATTATTTTGATAGTGACAGTCAGGAAAATATCTCAGGCATTTCCGCAAAAAACGGCGAAGTTATGACAGTTGAGTTCGTTGACGTTGGGCAGGGGGATTGTGAGTTTATAGAGCTTCCCGACGGAAAATGTATGTTAATTGACAGCGGTGAAAAATACTATGCCGATATGGTGGAGGAAAAAATTAAAAATGAGGGATATACAACTATTGACTATCTCATAGTTACTCATCCTCACACAGACCATATGGGCGGTATGAGCCAAATTATTTCCGATTTTGATATCGGTGAAATTTATATGCCTTATGCCACGTCAAATACAAAGACCTTTGAGAATATGCTCGAGGCTATTGACAGCAAGGATATGACAATTAATACTGCAAAAGCAGGAGTGACGATTTCATTTTCTGATGAAATAACAGGTGAGTTTTTAGCTCCTGTTGGCAGTAATTACGACGATTTGAACAATTATTCAGCAGTGTTGAAGCTTACATATAATGATGTTTCATTCTTGTTTACAGGTGACGCTGAGGATATTTCAGAAAACGAGATGCTTGAAAATTCATATTCTGAGCTTGATGCAGATGTGCTGAAGGTAGGACATCACGGTAGTAGATATTCAACGTCAAATGAGTTTTTATATGCCGTGTCACCACAGTATGCAGTTATAGAATGTGGCGAGGATAATAAGTATGGCCATCCCCATAATGAAACCGTGACACGTCTTGAAGAAAAGGGCGTTGATATTTACAGAACGGATTTGAACGGCAATATCACTTTTGTAACTGACGGAATGGGAATTGATCTTGCCACTCAGTATTAACAGGTTAGTATTATGAAATGGATAATAGACAGAATAGAGGGCGAATATGCCGTAGTTGAGCTTGAAAACGGTAAGATTGCCGACATACCATTGATTTCACTTCCAAACAATATCAAAGAGGGAACTGTGATTAATGTGTCTGCTGATAAAGCAGAAACGGAAAAAAGAAAAGAAAATATAGACAGCTTGGCAAAAAAGCTGTTTAAATAGTAGCGAGGTTATTATATGAGAACTGCCGAAATTGAAAGAAATACAAAGGAAACCCAGATAAAGCTTGAACTTAATCTTGACGGAGGCGAGGTTGATGTTTCAACAGGCATCGGCTTTTTTGACCATATGCTTACCGCCTTTGCGGTGCACGGAGGCTTCGGACTTATGATTAAGGTTATAGGAGATTTGAATGTTGATACTCACCATACCGTTGAGGATGCAGGCATTGCTTTGGGTATGGCTTTTAAGCAAGCACTTGGAGATATGAGCGGTATTGGACGCTATGGTGCTTTTTCCATTCCTATGGATGAGAGCCTTGCAAACTGTGTTGTTGATATATCAAACAGGCCGTTTCTCGTTTTTAAAGCCTCCTTTGAGCAGGAAATGTGCGGAGATTATGAAACCTGTGTAACTGAGGAGTTTTTCAGAGCCTTTGCAATGAATGCCTGTATTACTCTTCACATTGAAGTGCCGTATGGCATTAATGCTCATCATCAGATTGAGGCAATATTTAAGGCAGTTGCCCACGCAATGAAGATTGCTGTAAGAAAAAATGCAGACGGCTCTGTTCTTTCAACAAAAGGGGTACTTTGATAATGATAATTTTTCCTGCCATAGATATAATTGATTCAAAGCCGGTAAGGCTTTTCAAAGGCGATTTTTCCACAGCGTCTCAGGTTGCCGATGACGCACTTGAAACAGCAGAGGGCTTTGTTAAGGCAGGCTGTCAGTGGGTGCATATGGTTGACCTTGACGGCTCACTGAAGAAGGAGCCTGTAAACGCCCAAACCTTTATTACGGTTGCCAAGGAAACCTCTCTGAAGGTTGAGCTTGGCGGCGGTATAAGAACAATGAAGGACATTGATTTTTACGTAAATAATGGCATTTCGAGAATAATTCTCGGCTCTGTTGCACTTAAAAATCCCCGGCTCGTAAAGGAAGCGGTTAAGGAATTCGGCAGTATTATTGCTGTGGGAATAGACGCTAAAAACGGCTACGTTGCCACAGAGGGTTGGACTGAAAGCAGTAATGTTTATTTTACTGAGCTTGCCAAACAGATGGAGGACACAGGTGTTGAGACTATTATTTATACTGATATAAGCAAGGACGGTACATTGTCCGGACCTAATATCAGTCAGCTTGAGGAAATTAACAATGCCGTTTCCTGTAATATTACCGCATCAGGCGGTGTTACTAACCTTGATGATATAGTAAAGCTTCGTGAAGCAGGGCTTTACGGTGCCATTTGCGGTAAAAGCATTTATCAGGGTACACTTAATCTTAAAGAAGCTGTGGAGGCTTGCAATGATTGATATAGAAAAATATTTTAAGAAGGCAGATTTACTTCCTGCAATTATTCAGGAGGAGTCGACAGGCGAGGTTTTAATGCTTGCCTATATGAATAGAGAGTCAATGAAAAAAACTCTTGAAACAGGCTATACTTGGTTTTATTCAAGGTCAAGGCAGGAGCTTTGGAACAAGGGTGCAACATCAGGTCACTTGCAGAAAATCGTTTCAATCCACGGTGACTGCGACGACGATACACTTTTGATTAAGGTAATTCAGACAGGTGCGGCCTGCCACACAGGCAATCATTCCTGCTTTTTTAACGAAATTAAAGGAGAGTTTTAATGGACTATATTAAAAACGAATACCAAACAATTCTTGACAGAAAGGCAGATAATAAGGAAGGCTCTTATACCTGCTATCTTTTTGAAAAGGGAATTGACAAGATATTAAAAAAGGTTGGCGAGGAGTGCTCAGAGGTTATTATCGCCGCTAAAAATAACGATAATGAGGAAACTGTCTACGAGATTACAGATCTTCTTTATCATATTCTTGTGCTTATGGCTAATCAGGGAATAACACCTGAGGATGTTGAGGCAGTACTTGCAAAAAAGGCTGAAAAGGAAGGAAACCTGAAGAAATTTCACGTGGTAGATAAAAATACATAATGTCTTATAAAAAATGGGTTATAGAATCTGCTGACAGGGAAAAGGCGTCGGCGCTTAGTGAAAAACTGAATATTGACCCTTTCCTTTCATATTTGCTGGCGGTAAGGGGAATTGATGATGAGCTTTCTGTTTCGGAATTTTTGTCCGATAGCGTAAGGCTCGTTTCTCCATTTCTTTTTGCAGATATGGATAAAGCGGTAAGCCGTATTAATCTTGCACTTGAAAGAAATGAAAGGATTTGTATTTACGGCGACTATGATTGTGATGGCGTTACTGCAACATCACTTCTTTTCACCTTTTTGGAAAGTATGGGTGCGGATGTTATTTATTTCATTCCCGACAGGCTTACAGACGGCTATGGAATGAACTGCGACGCTATTGATAAAATTCATTCTCTTGGTACAGATTTGATTGTAACTGTTGACAATGGTATTTCTGCAATAGATGAGGCAGAATATATCTACTCTCTCGGAATGGAGCTTGTTGTAACAGACCACCATCAGATAGGCGAAGCTCTGCCGAAAGCAGAAGCAGTTGTAAATCCTCACAGAGAGGATAATAAAATTCTGTTTCGTGATTTTGCAGGTGTGGGCGTCGCCTTTAAGCTTGCGTGTGCCTTGTATGACGGAGATACGGACGATTTGCTGGAGCAGTATGCAGACCTTGTTACCATAGGCACCATAGGTGATGTTGTGCCTTTGGTAGGCGAGAACAGAAGTCTTGTTAAAGCAGGACTGATTCTAATAAATAAAGATACAAGAATAGGTCTGTCAGTTCTTAAAGAGCTTGCCTGTTCAAAGGAAAAAGAACTGACAGCA
Organism: Eubacterium sp.; assembly: GCA_051892435.1. Lineage (GTDB taxonomy): Bacteria > Bacillota > Clostridia > Oscillospirales > Acutalibacteraceae > Eubacterium_R. The sequence continues at coordinate 76,872 of JBJFGE010000048.1, read as the reverse complement.
GGTGATATTGCCTTTCAGATTTGCCCTAGAATTAATGCGGCAGGCAGAATGGATAAGGCATTAATAGCGGTAGAGCTTATAATTACAGACGATTATGAAACTGCTAAAATAAGAGCCGAACAGCTTTGTGATGAAAATGAACATAGGCATCAGGTGGAGAATAACATTTCGGAGGATATTCAAAGTAAAATCAGAGAAAATCCACGTCTTGCCGAGGATAGAGTTATCGTCATTGACGGAGAAGGCTATCATAAGGGTGTAATAGGTATTTCGGCATCTCATATAGCCGAGGTTTACTCAAAGCCTGCGATAATAATCGGTGTCGATGAAAACGGAAACGCAACAGGCTCTGCAAGAAGTGTTGAGGGATTTAACATCTTTGAGGCAATTTCCTCCTGCGAGGATTTATTGACTCATTTCGGCGGTCATCCGCTTGCAGCAGGGCTTGGAATAAACAGTAATGATATCCCTGAATTTCGCAGACGTATAAATGAATATGCCGAAAAATATTATTCAGTAATGCCTGTTGAGACACTTAATATTGATTGTAAGCTGTCACCTTTTTATCTTACCGTTGATTTAGTTGATATTATCAGCTGCCTTGAGCCTTACGGCGAAAAGAACAAACAGCCTGTTTTCGGTATTTTCAATATGACTCTTTGCTCCGTTACTCCTATCGGTGACGGTAAGCATATAAGAATTGAGGCATCAAAAAAGGGAAAAATATTTCGTATAGTTTTTTTCAGAACTACTGAAGACGAGTTCCCGTACAAGCAGGGAGATATCCTCGATTTTGCAGTCAGAATATCAAAAAATTTGTATAATAGAAGATTTTATCTTTCAATTCAGGCAGTAGACGTCAGAAAAAGCGGAAGTGACGCAGATAAATTTTTCCTTGAAAAAACAGATTATCAGTTATTTCTTTTAGGTGATAATAATAAAACCGCCCTTTATCCCGAAAGAAACGATTGCTCAGTTATTTATAAGTTTCTCAAGCAAAACGGCGGTTGGAAATATACCATTGAGGATTTGTATTTTGCTTTAGAGCAAAAGATAACCTACGGTCAGCTCTGCTATGCACTTGATGCATTTAAGGAAACGGGGCTGATTTCAATAAATAACGGTATTACTCTTAATCAAGTTAACGGTAAGACCGATTTAGACAGCACTAATACACTTAAAACCCTGAAGGGAAGGCTTTTAAATTGATAGAAGAAGACAAAATTGTTTATACTGATGATTACGATGACGGCTTCAATGTATTTTTTGAAGAGATAAAAAATAACCCCCAGTATGACAGCGACAAAATTAAAAAGGCGTATGTCCTTGCCCATGATGCCCACAAGAATCAACGTAGGCGTTCGGGCGAGCCGTATATTATGCATCCTGTTGCCGTAGCTGAGATTCTGTTTAGGTTGGGTATGGATAATGAATGTATAATCGGTGCACTTCTTCACGATGTGGTGGAAGACACCGAGTATAACCTTGACTATATCCGCAGAGAATTCGGCGATGAGATTGCCTTGCTTGTTGATGGTGTTACAAAGCTGGGTCAAATTCCTCTTTCCACAAGGGAGGAGGTTCAGGCGGAAAACATTAGGAAAATGTTTATCGCAATGAACGAGGATGTAAGAGTTATCATCATTAAGCTTTGTGACAGACTTCACAATATGCGTACTCTACAGCATATGCCTGAGTATAAGCAGAGAGAAAAAAGCCTTGAAACTCTTGAAATTTACGCTCCCATTGCTCACCGTTTAGGTATCCGTCCCATCAAAGAGGAGCTTGAGGACCTGGCAATTTATTACCTTGACCCTATTGCATATAAGGAAATTGAGAAAAACCTTTCTATGAAAAAGGAGCAGGGTGAGAGATTTTTAACTGAAATAACACAGCAGATAAGCGATAAAATTACACCTGTAATGAAAAATGTTGAAATTACATCGAGAGTAAAATCTGTTCACGGTATTTTCAGAAAGGTGTATATTAAAGGTAAAAATTTCGAGCAGATTTTTGATATTTACGCAGTCAGAATTATTGTTGATTCTATGATTGACTGTTACAATGCTCTTGGTATTGTCCACGATATGTATAAGCCTCTGCCGGGACGCTTCAAGGATTACATTTCAATGCCTAAGCCTAATATGTATCAGTCCCTTCATACTACGGTTTTGTCACCATCGGGTATTCCTTTTGAAATTCAAATTCGAACCTGGGATATGCATAAAACTGCTGAATTTGGTATTGCGGCACACTGGAAATATAAGCTTGGCAAGGGTGGAAAGGATAATATTGATGCCAGACTTGAGTGGATTCACAGAATGGTTGAGGCAGGCAATAACACCGAAAATGCCGAAGAACTTGTAACAAATATTAAGGGAGATTTGTCTGTTGATGAGGTTTACGTTTTTACACCGAAGGGTGATGTTAAATCATTACCAAAGGGTGCAACGGTTATTGACTATGCCTATGCAATTCATTCGGCAGTAGGAAATAAAATGGTTGGTGCAAAGGTAAACGGCAAAATCGTAAATCTTGATTATCAGGTTAAAACAGGTGAAATTGTTGAGGTTCTTACATCAAATCAGCAGGGTAAGGGACCAAGCCGTGACTGGCTTAATATTGTGACCACCGGTGAAGCAAGAAGTAAAATTCGTTCTTGGTTTAAAAAAGAAAAAAGAGACGAGAATATCGTTCGTGGTAAGACAGACGTTGACAGAGAATTTAAGCGTAACTTTATTCGTCTTGAGGGCGAAGAATACGAAAAATTTGTTGCAAGAATTGCAGAACGTCAGCATTTTGCCAATGTAGATGATTTTTATGCAGCTGTTGGCTACGGTGGTGTCGTTATAACACGCCTTATGCCCGGTATTAAGGACGAATATAACCGAAATTGGAAGCCAAAGGAAGCAATACCTCCTAAGGCTATTCCAAACACTACTCAGGTGCGTACTCAAAGTAAGGGCACAGGCGGTGTAATTGTTGAGGGTATAGATAACTGCCTTATAAAAATGGCACGTTGCTGTTCACCTATTCCCGGTGAAGAGATTATCGGCTTTATTAATAGAGGAACAGGTCTCACAATTCACAGAAGAGACTGTGTAAATGTTCCTATTGACGTGGCCTTATCACCTGAGCCTGAAAGATGGGTTAATGCTCATTGGGATGGCTCTGCACAGATTGATGCAAGGTCAACTATTGACGTTTATGCTATTGACCGTGACGGTGTAGTTCTTGATATTACAACTAAAATGGCTAATGCCCACGTTAAAATTCATTCGATTAATGCGAGACCTATTAATGACGGAAATTGCCTTACAACAATGACTATATCGGTAAATTCCAAGGAGCACCTTGACAGTATTGAAAAAATACTGAGAAAAATTGAAGGTGTATATCATATTGAAAGAAGTGCAAATTAATGAAAGCAGTTTTACAAAGAGTTAATCATTCCTCTGTAACTATTGACGGTAAAAAGAAAAGTGAAATCGGTCAGGGCTTTATGATTTTGCTGGGCGTTGTCACCGGAGATACGAAAGAGGACGCAGACAAGCTTATCAGGAAAATTCCTGTATTGAGAGTTTTTGAGGACGAAAACGGAAAAATGAACCTGTCCTGCCTTGATATTGACGGAGAAATGCTTGTTGTGTCACAGTTTACTCTTTGTGCAGATTGCTCTCATGGCAGACGTCCAAGCTTTACCGATTCAGCACCGCCTACTGAAGCAAATGACCTTTATCAGTATGTTGTAAAAGGACTCCGTGACGCAGGTGTTAAGTCTGTTCAAACAGGAGAATTTGGTGCTGATATGCAGGTGGAGCTATTAAATGACGGTCCTGTAACGATTATTCTTGATAGTAAGGAGTTAAAATAATGCTCGAGATAGATGCAGGTGTATTCGGTGCTCTTTCAAATAACTGTTACTTGATTACAGATAAGGTAACAGGAATGAGTGCTCTTGTTGATTGTACAGATGACAGCGAAAAAATGATGAAGCTTATTGAGGGTAAGAATTTACAGTATATTCTGCTTACTCACGGTCACTTTGATCATATCGGAGGGGTTAAGGCTGTTAAGGAGAAAACAGGTGCAAGGGTCGTTATAAGCAAGGAGGATGAGCCTATGCTATCCTCTTCAAAGGCAAGTCTTGCTGCCTTTTGCAACGGTGTTCAGAACAACACAACAGCTGATATGACAGTATCCGACGGTGATGCTATAATGCTTGGAGAAAGTGAAATTAAGGTTATGGCAACTCCCGGTCACACAAAGGGCGGTCTTTGCTATATATGCGAAGATTCAGTATTCACAGGGGACACACTTTTCAGCCTTTCCTGCGGAAGAGTAGATTTTCCCGGTGGTTCAGCAATGGAAATGACAGAAAGTCTGAAACGTATCGCGTCTCTTGACGGCGATTATGCCGTTTACCCGGGTCACGACGATATTTCAACTCTTGATTACGAAAGAAAAAATAATCCTTATTTACACTCACTATGATACTTGAAATAATAAATCATCAATATTCCTATGATATGAAAAATCTTTGTACCGCTTTTTTCCCTAATGAAAAGGTTAATGAAGCAGAGGTCGCAGAAGATTATTCACAGGAAGATATTGTCGTTAAAACGGTAAAAAATAATAACACGTTATATGTAAGTGCAAAGATTTTTGATAAATACTCAGAGCAAAGCCTTGTTGCCGAAAAGGATGAAAATGAAGCGGAAGCAATGTCGGTTTTGCTTTATTCTGTTTTGTCATCTTTGACAGGATTTAATCCGCCTTGGGGAATTCTGTATGGAGTGCGACCTGCAAAGCTAATGCACAGATTATGCAGTGATATGGGTGAGAAAAATGCAAGAGAATATTTTATAAATAATTTTCTTGTTCGTGAAAAGAAAGCTGATTTAGCTATTGAGGTAATGAAAAGGGAAAAAGAGATTATTTCTTTGTCACGTAATAATTCTTTTTCACTTTATGTTTCAATTCCTTTTTGTCCTACAAGGTGCTCCTATTGCTCCTTTGTTTCGCATTCCATAGAGAGAACTGAAAAGCTTGTTGAGCCATATACCGGCATGCTTTGTAAAGAGCTTGAGGGTCTCGGAAAAATTGCAAGGGATTTCGGTCTTAGACTTGAAACAATTTATTTCGGCGGCGGAACGCCTACAACACTTTCAGCTCAGCAGCTATCAAAGCTTTTTGAAGCAATAGAAAATAATTTTGACCTGTCAGGTCTGAGAGAATATACCGTGGAAGCAGGCAGACCCGATACAGTTACCGAAGAAAAGCTTATGGCTTTAAAATCGGCAGGCGTAGACAGGATAAGCATAAACCCGCAAAGCTTTAATGATAAGGTTCTTGAAGCAATCGGCAGAAAGCATACAAGTCGTCAAACTGTTGAAGCCTTTGAGCTTGCGAGGAAATGCGGCTTTAATAATATTAATATGGACCTTATTGCAGGTCTTCCTCTTGATACCCTTGAGTCCTTTGAAAACAGCGTAGACAAAGCAGTTAGCCTCGGTGCAGAGTCCCTAACTGTTCATACCCTTGCTATGAAAACTGCAGCCTATCTTGTAACAAAGGAAAATTCATTTGATTTTTCGGACAGATTAATTACCTCGGATATGGTTGATTATTCTGATAAAAAGCTACACCATAGCGGTTATTATCCCTACTATATGTACAGGCAATCCAAATCCGTAGGTAATCTTGAGAACGTTGGTTGGTGCAAGCCAAACTGTGATTGCCTTTATAACGTCTATATGATGGATGAAACTCATTCTGTCTTTGCCGCGGGTGCAGGTGCAGTAACAAGACTCAAAAGTCAGCTTACAGGTAAAATTGACAGAATATATAATTATAAATATCCTTACGAGTATATAGATAATTTTGATGAAGTTTTAAACAGAAAAAACGGAATAATCAAGTTTTATAATGAATATTAATTTTATGAACAATTAGTATTGCATTATTTTACAACTTGTAATATAATAATATTAGAGGTGGTAATAATGCCAATTAAATTCAGTGATATTTTTGGCTCTGCACAGGAGTCATTTAATAATGAAAAGTTGGAAGAGGTTTTCAACAAAACGAAAGACGTAGCTGAGTCTGTAAGCAAAAAAAGTGCAGAGCGTATTGAACTCAGCAGAAAAAGGGTTGAGCTTTTTGATGCAAAGGCAAAGCTTTCCAAGCTTTATGAAAAGTACGGTAAGCTCCAGTACGGTATTCGTATCGGTGATGAAATCGGTCATGAGGTACTGACTGATTATGAAAATCAGATAGCCGAACTTAGAGAGAAAATTGATATATATACAAAGGATATCGAAGAGGCAAAGGAAGCCTTTAATGAGTCAATGTCTCAAGCAGCAAAGCGTACCCGTGATGCTTTCTGTCAAGATGGTAAAGAGGTTCAGGCTGATGGTGCTGTGGACGTTACCGTTTCAGGTGAGGACATTACTGTAGAAGGAGAACCCTCCGGCAGTAAGTAATATATCACTTTTCAAATATGCTCACAGAAGTTTAAAGACAGTACATTTGTGCTGTCTTACTTTTTGTTTTAAGGTGATTTCTTGGGCAGGAGCAGGCAGAATATTAAGCAGAGATATATTTCATCTGCGTTTATCCTTTTGATATCCACAGTGGTAGTAAAAATAATCAGTGCTGTATATAAAATTCCGCTGACAGCTTATATCGGTGCAACAGGCAGGGGATATTTTTCTCTTGCCTATAATCTATGCCTGCCTATTCACGCCTTGACTATGGGTGCTTTTCCAATTGCTCTTTCAAAGCTTGTCAGCACCTACAATGCTAAGGGAGACTATCTTAAAATAAAAGCAGTCAAAAAAGCCTCAGGCAGACTGTTTTTTATTGTTGGTATTGCAGGTCTCGCGGTTATGATTATTGCCGCAAAGCCATATTCAGAAACAATAGCATCATCGCCCAAAAGTATTTATACTATTTTGGCACTTGCCCCGTCAGTGCTTTTTTCCTGTCTTGCCGCAAGCAAAAGAGCCTTTGCCGAGGGTTATCTTGATATGAAACCTACGGCAATCAGCCAAATTATTGAGGCACTTTTTAAAATGGTATTTGGCCTGTTTTTAGCAAGGTATTCTATGTCCGCATTATATGATTATTATTTGGAAACAGGCACAGTGTTAGGAATTGTCGTTAAAAACGAGGAGGAGGCTTTGGCGGAAATATATCCGTTAACATCTGCGGCGGCAATGGTAGGTGTAACACTTGGAGGTGTTGCAAGCTGGATATTTGCAAGTATATATACAAATTGCCGTTATAACTCATTTCCTCCCGGCAGAATTGATGTTAAAGGTGCAATGCACGAGCTTGTTATGTTTTCTGTTCCCTTAGTAGGTGCAACTGTTGTTCAAAGTCTTTCAAATTTTATTGATACAGCAAGTATACAGTATTCTCTTTCAATGTGTGATAAAAGCATCCTGCTTTTGGAATATCCTAATGCGGGCGAAGATGTATATACATATGTTTACGGTATTTATTCGGCAGCACTTGATTATAAAAATCTTGTGCCGGGAATAGTAATGGCTCTGGGCGTAACGGCTGTTCCTGCAGTCAGTGCCGCCTATGAAAGCTCACAGGAACGTTTTTCATCATTGATGACAAGCATATTGAAATACACATCAATTCTTGCCGCAGCCGGAGGAATGGTGCTATCTCTTTTTAGCAGGGATATACTTAACTTGTTTTACGGCTCAAATAATGCGGATATAGTTGAGGGTGGGGAAAGGCTCCTGTTTTTATTCGGCATAACCATGATGCCCTGCTGTATCGCTTCAACGGCGGTATTCTGTGTTCAGTCGCTGGGATATTCAAAGCAGACTATTGCTCCATTTGCAATTTCGGCTGTTGTAAGAGGAGTTGTGAATTATTTTACGGTAGGAAATACAGAAATAAATATTTTGGGTACAGCATATTCAAATTTTGCAGGCTTTATCGTGATAACAGTATGGTGCCTTGTTATAATAAGGAAGAAAACCAATTGTCGTATAAGCATTAAAGAAATATTTATAAAGCCTATAATTTGTACATCTGTCACATTTTTTGCAGTAAAATTCATCAGAGAGGGTATTTTCAACGACTTATCACAATTTGTATCCTTTATGCTGAGTATAGCAGTATGTGTCGTAATTTTGATATTTTTGCTGTTTTTCTTCAGAAGTATATCCTTAAAAGAGCTTAAAAGCTTTAAATAAATGTAAAAAATCGGCTTAAATACTTGAAAAATCAATTCATTTATAGTATTATCAATATGACAAGTTAATCGGAAAGTGAGCGGCAATTATGGTTGATTTTGAATTTAAGGATAGATATGATATCAATGATTTGATTTCCCTTATTGCTTTGCTCAGAGCACCGGGAGGATGTCCTTGGGACAGAGAGCAAACACACCGTTCTATTAAGAAGAATTTTATTGAGGAAACCTATGAGGTTATTGAAGCAATCAATAAAAACAGTACAGACGGTTTAAGAGAAGAATTAGGGGACGTTCTCTTGCAGGTTATGCTTCATACGCAGATGGAAAGTGAAGCAGGCAATTTTGATTTTAATGATGTGTGCGATGAGCTTTGTAAAAAGCTTGTTGTTCGTCATCCCCATGTTTTCGGCGATGTTAAAGCGAGTAACACTGACGAGGCATTGTCCAGCTGGGATGCTGTTAAGCAAAGCATCAAGGGCGTGAAAAAGCAAAGTGAGGCTATGGATAGTATTCCAATAGAGCTTCCTGCTTTGATGAGAGCCCAAAAGGTGCAGAGTAAGGCATCTAAGGTTGGCTTTGACTGGGAAAATCAAAATGGTGCTTTTGAAAAGCTTAGCGAAGAGATTGACGAGTTAAAAAACGCCGTAATCCTGAATGATCATGACGAAATTGAGGAAGAGCTCGGAGATGTTCTTTTTTCCTGCGTAAATATTTCACGCTTTTTAAATGTTGACAGTGAAGAGGCTCTTAAAGCTTCTACGGACAAGTTTGTCAGCCGTTTTAAAGTTGTTGAGGATTTGGCTCGGGAAAAGGGTATATCAATGAACGATTCGCCGATTGAAGTTCTTGATGAATTATGGAATAGGGCAAAAGAAATATTAGCTGATTAACAGCAAAAAAACGGAGGAAATTAAAATGAACAAAACAGAACTTGCAGCAGCAGTAGCAGCAAAAACAGGCCTTTCAAAGAAGGATTCAGAAGCAGCAGTTTCAGCTGTTCTTGACTCAGTTAAGGACGCTCTTGCTGAAGGCGACAAGGTATCTCTTATCGGTTTCGGTACATTCTCAGTTAAGGTTCGTGCAGCTCGCACAGGTCTTAACCCACGTACAAAGGAAACTATTGAAATTCCTGAGGCAAAGGTTCCTGCATTTAAGGCAGGCTCAGCTCTTAAAGATGCTGTAAAATAAGATTGGAAAAGAAGGGCACCGTTTTTGCGGTGCCTTTTTTAATGGAGATGAGTATATGAGACTTGATAAATATTTAAAGGTTTCCAGAATTATAAAACGCAGAACGGTTGCAAACGAGGCCTGCGATGCCGGTAAGGTCGAGGTGAACGGAAAAATAGCCAGAGCGTCATATGATGTCAAGGTGGGCGATGAAATAAAAATCACTCTCGGAGCTAAGGAAAATTCATACAGAGTTTTGCAGGTAACAGAGCACGCACTGAAAGAGGATGCCATAAAAATGTATGAACAGATTTGATAATATTCACTGAAATCCCTGCATAGAATTAATCAGGTGATTTTATGGAAAACGTAGCAGAGCATACATTGAATCTGACAAACCGTGAAACCCTTTCTCTTACGGGTATAAGTGATGTTGACTCCTTTAATGAAGAGGAAATACTTGCCGTCTGCTCCTGCGGAGAATTGACAATAAAGGGTGATATGCTTCATATTGAAGAACTGAATTTAGAAAACGGTATATTGACTGTCAGCGGAAAAATTGTTTCTTTGACCTATAGCGAAAAGTTTTCCTCCACATCGCTGTTGAAGAGGTTGTTCGGTGGCTGAGGGGCTGTTTTATGCTCTGCTTACAGGAATTGTACTCGGTGTTGTTTATGATATCTTTCGTTTTTTCAGACTGACCTTTAATTCAAATTTTTTTCTTGATTTTCTTTTTTGGATATTAACTGCGTTTGCGACGTTTTCTTTTCTTTTAGTATTTAATAACGGAGAAATTAGGGCAATTTATTTCCTTTTATTTTTTGTTGGATTTGTCTTTTACATTTTTACCCTTGGCTATGTTACAAAGGGTGTTGAAGAAAAGTTTGCAAAATTAGTTAAAATTTGGTTAAAAAAGGTGAAAAATAAACTAAAAAGTTTTAAAAAAGTATTGCATTTTGTAAACGATGTATACTATAATATAAAGGTAAAAGTGTTAAAGCTGTTTGGAAAAAAGACCGTAGGTGACAAAGATGGCAAAAAGTAAGGAAAAGGATGAAAATTCAATATTAAAGCTTTTTAAAGGGAAAAAAGCCTTTACGGTTATTTCCGCTTTGTTTTTGACGGCACTTTTTGTCGCTTTTGGTATAAGTACGGTAAATCAGCGTGCTGATATCAGTAGACTTGAGCAGCAGAAGGCTGAAATCAGTGCTAAATACGAAGAACAGACAAAAGAAAATAAGGAGCTTCAGGCAGTTCTTGATAGTGAAAACAAGGACGATTACATAGAAAAGAAAGCTCGAGAAAAGGGTTATGTGAAATCAGATGAGGTTGTTTTTTACGATATATCAGCATCTGAATAAGTTAAATTTTCAAGACCGAGAACATCTCGGTCTGTTTTTTTACAGAGAAGGATAAAATATGAGATTATTAATGACAGCTCCCTGTTTGCTCGGACTTGAAGGGCTTGTGGCAGATGAGTTAAAAATGATGGACGCAGAAAATGTTTCTGCCGAAAACGGAAGAGTATTTTTTGAGGGCGACGAGTCAATTTTGGCAAGAGCTAATATCAATAGCCGTTATGCCGAAAGAATTTTGATAGTTCTTGACCGTTTTTATGCCGAAACCTTTGAGGAGCTTTTTCAGGGTGTAAAGGCACTTCCTTGGTCTGAATTTATAGGCTCGGAGGATACATTTCCTGTAAAGGGATACAGCATCAATTCAACACTTCATTCTGTTCCCGACTGCCAGAAGATTATTAAAAAGGCAGTTGTCGAGTCTCTGAAGCAGGATTATAATATATCCTGGTTTGAGGAGAGAGGACCTATTCATCAAATTCAGTTCTCCATTATGAAAAACGAAGTAACAATTATGCTTGATACAAGCGGTATCGGACTTCATAAAAGGGGATATCGCCCTGAGTCAAACGATGCACCGATCAGAGAAACTCTTGCGGCGGCACTTTGCGGACTTTCAAGGCTTAGACATTATCATATGCTTTATGATCCCTGTTGCGGAAGCGGAACAATTCTTATTGAGGGTGCAATGATGGCTAATAATATTGCCCCGGGAATAAACAGGAATTTTGAGTGCGATAGATGGGGATTTATCCCCGAATCTGTTTGGAGACAAGAAAGAGAACGTTGCCACGATATTATTAAAACCGATACGGATTTTACTGCATTTGGAAGTGATATTGATTTTCATGCCCTTGAGCTGACGATGAATAATGCAAAGAGAATTAAGGTTGATAAATTTCTTCGCCTTGAGCAGACGGATATAAAGGATTTTGCACCGTCAACGGAAAAGGGAACGCTTATAACAAACCCACCCTACGGCGAAAGAATGCTTGATATAAAAACGGCAAAAAGCATTTATCGTACTATGGGCGAAAAGTTTGTTTCAAGGCACGGCTGGTCATACGGTATAATTTCTCCCGACGAGGAGTTTGAAAAGACCTTTGGCAGAAAGGCTGATAAACGCCGTAAGCTATATAACGGTATGATAAAATGCCAATACTATATGTACTTTAAATAAATAAAACCGTACCTTTACAAAAGGTACGGTTAATTTTTTACTTGTTTTTGCGTTCTTCAACCATTTTGACAAACCATTCAACCATATTCGGATCGTAGTGTGAAAAGAAGGAGCTTTCATTTTTATCGAGTGCTTTAATTTTTTCCATATCCTCTTCTGTCAGCTCAAAATCGAATACGTTGAAATTTTCCTCCATTCTTTCAATGTGGGTTGATTTCGGAATGACTACCGTTCCTCTTTGCAGGTGCCAACGCAGAATAACCTGTGCAGTCGTTTTGCCGTATTTTGCACCGATTTTTTTAAGCTCGGGAAGCTCAAACATATTTCCTCTGCCTTCGCCAAAGGGAGCCCAGGCTTCAAGCTGTATACCGTATTTTTCGTTCCATTCCTTAGCAGCTGTTTGCTGATTATGTGGATGAATTTCAATCTGATTAACCATAGGTCTGATTTTTGCAAAGGAAGCAATATCAACCATTCTGTCAGGATAGAAATTTGAAATTCCTATGGCACGTACCTTGCCTTCTTCATAAAATTCCTCTAAGGCTTTCCAAGCACCGTAGTAGTCGCTGAATGGCTGATGCAGAAGAAGTAAATCTAAATAATCTGTTTTCAGCTTTCTCATAGATTCAAGAACGGATTTTTTACATTCCTCATAGCCGTAATGCTCAATCCAAATCTTTGTAGTCAGGAAAATTTCTTCTCTCGCAACTCCTGATTTTTGGATTGCATTGCCTACCTCTTCTTCGTTGAAATAGCTTTGAGCCGTGTCAATAGAGCGGTATCCCACCTTTAAGGCGTCTAAAACACATCGCTCACATTCTTCCTTTGACACCTGATAAACACCGTAGCCCAACTGCGGCATTTTTACACCGTTTGATAAAGTTACGTAATCCATTTTTTAACTCCTTTATAAACAATTTTATTGAATATTAAGATTTTCTAACCAAGAATTGATTTCGTCTTGTGAAACGCTTGAATTAAATCTTTCGCCATCAAGCCACTCTCCTGTTCCTGCCATATCCTCAAGCAATTTTCCGCTGTTGCCCAAGCCGGAGCTTGCTGATGTGCAGAAAGGAACAACGGTTTTTCCTGTGAAATCGTTAGCCTTTACAAAGGTATCAACAGGCCATGCCGCAATACCCCACCAAATAGGATAGCCGATAAATACGGTATCGTAGTTATCCCAATTTTCAACAGTTGATGAAACAAGCTCAATATCTCTTGCATTTTCATTTTCGTGCTCATAATTAACACGACTGCTTTCATCACGCCAGTTTAAGTCATCATTTGTATATGCGTCTTTTGGAACTAACTCAAAGAGGTCGCCTTTTGTTGCCTTGGCAATATATTCTGATGCTTGTTTTGTGTTACCTGTAGCAGAGAAATATACTACCAGCGTTTTGCCTGTGTGTGAAGTATTATTTTCAACAGTTGATTGTTCTTCTGTACTTAATACTGTCTGATTTTCGGTTGTTGATTGTGCTTCGTTTTGTGTACCTTTACTGCAGGCGGTAAAGGCAAGTAAAAGTGTAATTACCGTAAATAATGATATTATTTTTTTCATATTAACCTTATACTCCTGTTCCCATTTCATATGCTTCATCATAAGCCGGAGTATTCTTTATCTCTCCAATCTGCCAAGCACCGACGCCGTATATTATGCCTGCCTCTCTTGCTCCCGGAAGACAATCCTCGGTAAAGCCTCTGAAGGCTTCCATAGTACGTTCAAGGCTTGCTTTATCGGTATCTGCAGCAGTCATAATGAAATAAAAATCCTTGTGGCTGATTTCAGTATATCTCGGTACTGTACGGTCAATAAAGGTTTTCATTTGTCCGTCCATAGAGTAAAAATAAACGGGTGTTGCAAGAACGATAACGTCAGCTGTCACCATTTTGTCAAGAATTTCAGCCATATCGTCCTTTTGAACGCATTTGTGTGTTGAATTACAAGCACCGCATCCACGACAGTAGCCGATGCTTTTAGATGCTAAAAATATCTTCTCAACCTTGTTACCGCTTTGGGTTGCACCCTGTGCAAATCGGTCACACAGGATATCCGAATTACCGTTTTTTCTCGGGCTTGCAGAAATAATTAAAACATTTTTCATAATGCAATGTAGAGCAATCCGAACCGTGGTTTAAATCGGCTGATTTGCCCTTACTCCTTGTTAAAAATACTCGGAATACAAAAGTATTCCTGCGTTTTTGTGCCTTGATTAAGAACAAATCAGCACAATTTAAACTCGCAGACCAAAAATGCCTGCAGTAAAGATGAATTTTGGATTTTGAGATGGAAGCCTTGCTGACGCAAGGCAACAGTGAAAAGTTCAAAATTCGCTTTAATTCTGCATTTTTGGCAGGTTGGGATTACTCTTCATTGCATATTTACCTCCTTGACTGTTTATAAAAAATATAGTATTATTCACTTGCAAGTTAATTATAAATGTTAAAGTATACTTTAAGTCAAGAGGTTTTTAAAAATTTTTTCGGAGGTGTAAAATGTTTTATACAGTAGGGGAAATAGCAAAGCAATTAGACATAACTCCGTCAACTATTCGTTATTATGACAAAGAGGGATTATTGCCCTTTGTTGAAAGGTCAAACGGTGGAATAAGAGTTTTTAAGGACGAGGATTATGAGTGGCTGAAGATTATTATTTGTCTGAAAAATACAGGAATGAAGCTTTCAGATATCAAACGATTTATTGAAATGGCAATGGAGGGTGACGAAACCATTGATGAACGTTTGGACTTGATTTTAACCCAGAAGGCCATTGTTAAAAGTCAAATTGAAGAATTAGAGGATACATTGAAAACTCTTGAGTTTAAGGAGTGGTATTACAAAACTGCCAAGGAAGCAGGCACAACAGAAGTACCACGTAATATGTCACTTGAGGAATTACCCGAAAAATTCCGTGAAACAAGAAATAAGTTACAGGGAAAATAGAAAAACCGCATCTTGTAAATTTTACAAGATGCGGTTTTGTAATACTAATCATTTTATATATAGCTTCATTACCTGCTCTTTTGCCCTATCCTCCAAGCTGTCATCAAGAGGTGAAAGCTCAGTCTTGCCGTACTTATTTTCAATCGCCTTTGATATGAGCAAATCTGCAAGCTGTGGGTTTTTCGGAAGCACGGGACCGTGAGAATATGTGCCGAAGGTGTTTTTATATCTGACACCCTCTGTACCGTCCTCACCGTTATTTCCGTAGCCTTTAATTACCTTTCCCAGTGGTTCAACACCTTTTCCCAGATAGGTTCGTCCGCTGTGGTTTTCAAAGCCTACAACCTCAATACCTTCCTTTGTTTTGTAGGCATAATTTCCTATCATTCTCTCCTCTTTACCCTCTGTGTAAAAATCAAGGGCGCCCATATATTCAAGCATTTTGCCATCATAGGTTTTGTAGTATTTTCCGAGCATTTGGTATCCGCCGCAGATAGCAAGCATAGGCGTACCGTTTTGAATAGCCTTGTTGATTTCAATATCCTTGCCCTTTTTCAAATCATCAAGAAGAACGTCCTGCTCAAAGTCCTGACCGCCGCCGATAAAAAGTATATCGTAGTCGTCGGCATTAAATTTCTTTCCCATAGTTATAGCGTCAGTCTGAACGTCAATTCCTCTTGATTTCATACGAACGGTAAGTGCGATAATATTTCCTCTGTCGCCGTAGAGATTTAGCATATCGGGATAAAGGTGTCCAATTCTGATAATCATTCCCAAAACTCCTTTCCGCCCAAACGCTTTGCAATTATCGGTCGCATTGCCATCATTGATGTATATGTAGGAACGATATAAACATCCCTGCCTTGATTTACGGCAATGTCAAGCAGCTTATGATAATCCTCGTTTTCAATTACCTTGATTTCTCTGCCGTTAGTGCCCTCATATTTTACTCGTATTGCCATATCGTAGCAACGCTTACCGCAGACGTAAATTTCCTTAATATTCTGCTTTTTGAATATATCGGCAAAATCCACGTCCCAAATCCAGCTGATATCTCTACCGTCGGCACCGTTATCGTTAAGGTTGATAAAGAGTGAAAAATCCTCCTCAACTCTTGAAAGAAAGCTCATAGTTTGGCTAAATCCTGCAGGGTTTTTAACAAGAATAACGTTGATGTTATTGTCACCGCTTTTGAACTGTTCCATTCTGCCGAAGGCACCGCTGAAATGCTCAATAGCACTTATAACAGTTTTTTCATCAATGCCGATTGACGATAAAGCCGCCGCACAGCCCACAGCGTTGTAAACATTATACGCTCCGCCGATATTTACCTTGATGATATTTTTACTGCCCTTAAAATCTGCAACAACTATTGAGTGGTCCTTGCCAAGCTCCTCAACAGATGTAACAGCAAAATCAGGCTCAGGTCTTTCGTATCCGCATTTATTGCAAACAAAACCGCCTAAATGACCGTAGGTGTGATAAGTATAATCGTATTCATTCTTGCAGAAAATGCAGTATTTAGCGTCGCTTATTTCGGGAGCCTTTGCATTTTTGTCGAATGGTACGCTGACACCGAATGTAACAATTTTGTTAGGTATTTCCCTTGACATAGAATATGTAAGAGAGCAGTCTGCATCAAGGCATACAACTGCGTTAGGCAGGTTTTTAACAGATTCCTTGATTGCGTTAAGAGTGTGTGTAACCTCGCCGTATCTGTCAAGCTGGTCACGAAATACATTTGTGACAAGTATTACGTCTGCTCTGATATATCTTGAAACCTCTTTGAAAGCATTTTCATCGCATTCGATTATGGCGTAATCCTTTTTGCATTTTCCCGTAACGGAGGAATTCATAATAAATGAAGCCGTCACGCCTGTAATCAAATTAGCACCTGATTTATTGATGAAATAGGACTTTCCTGCTTCCTTGAGACCCTCTTCAATAATTCTGCAGGAGGTTGTTTTTCCGTTAGTACCTGTAACGATAATAACCTTAGTATTTTTTGACAGGTCTTTAAGGACATTTCTTTTTATCTTTAATGCAACCTTGCCGGGCATTGATGTTGCACCTCTGCCAAGCTTTTGCAAAATAAATGTCACTATCCTGCATACAAGACAGCTTAAAAATACTCTCACTTAATCACTTCCAAATTATCATATGAAATATCTTATAACATAATAATATTAAACTACCATAGGTTTTAAGTCAACATAAATATTTAAGAAAATTATAGTAATCTCTTTAACTTATATGCTCAAAATGATATAATATATCAAAATGTGAAAGGACCTGAATTTATGATAGAGGAAATAGTAGAAATTGTTAGAAAAGCAGGGGAGATTTACAAAAGTGCCAATGAGGATTTAGGCATTGAGGATAAAGGCTCCAGCGTCAATCTTGTAACTAAATATGATAAAATGATACAGGACTTTTTGTTTTCGGAGTTAAAAAAGCTGATACCCGACTGTACATTTTTAGGTGAAGAGGGCGACGATAATAAATCTCTGACAGACGGATACTGCTTTATAATTGACCCTATCGACGGCACAACTAATTTTATAAAGGGATTTTGCCATAGTGCTATAAGTGTAGGTCTTGCAAAGGATAGGGAGATAATTGCAGGAGCGGTTCTTGACCCCGATATGAACAATATGTTCTATGCGGAAAGAGGCAAGGGTGCATATCTTAACGGAAAGAGAATTCACGTTTCCGACTGCGGTATTGATAAAAGCCTTGTTCTATTCGGCACTTGCCCCTACGAGCATGAGCTTGCTCATAAAACATTTGAATTGACGGAAAAGATATTTTATAAAGCTATTGAGGTTAGACGTACAGGCTCGGCAGCACTTGATATTTGCTATGTTGCAGCAGGCAAGGCAGACCTTTATTATGAAATGATTTTGCGTCCTTGGGACTGGGCGGCGGCTTCTGTTATTCTCAGCGAAGCAGGGGGACAGGCTTTAACCTTTGATAAAAAGGAAATCAGTGCAGACAGGATTGATTCCTTTGTCTGCGGAAATGAAAACAGCTTAAAGGATTTTTATGAAATATTACAGTCTGAATAATTATCTTAATGACACCTTTGGCTGTAAGGTATATAAAATCAGCCTTGACGCAGGCTTTACCTGCCCTAACAGAGACGGCACAATCGGTAGTAGGGGATGTATTTTCTGTTCAGCAGGGGGAAGCGGAGATTTTGCACAAAGCAGTAAACTCTCAATTACACAGCAGATTGAAAAGGGTAAAAAGCTTGTTTCATCAAAAATAAAAAGCGGAAAATATATTGCTTATTTTCAAGCTTATACAAATACCTATGCTCCCGTAAATGTGCTTAGAGAGAAGTATTACGAGGCGATTAATCACAAGGATATTGTGGCACTGTCTATTGCTACAAGACCTGATTGCCTTGGCGATGATGTAATTGAACTGCTTGATGAAATTAATAAGATTAAGCCTGTTTTTGTTGAGCTTGGATTACAAACAATTCACGAAGAAACTGCAAAGTATATCAGACGTGGATATACTCTTGACGTTTACAACAAAGCCGTAAATGATTTAAAAAGTATAGGCGTAAATGTTGTTGTTCACGTAATTTTAGGATTGCCTAATGAAACGAAAGCAAATATGCTTGAAACAGTTGATTATGTCTGTAAAAGCGGTATTGACGGAATAAAGCTTCAGCTTCTTCACGTGCTGAAAGATACTGATTTGGAAAAGGACTATCTTGAAGGTAAGTTCAAAGTGCTTGAATTTGACGAATATATTGACTTAATTAAAGACTGCCTTGAAATTATCCCAAATAGTATTGTAATTCACCGATTGACAGGGGATGGAGCAAAAAAGGATTTGATTGCACCTCTCTGGTCGGCAGATAAGAAAAGAGTTCTAAACGCGATAAGCAATATAAAATAACAAAAACCTCAGACATTTGAAATTCAAGTGTCTGAGGTTTTCTTTTAATAAATTTATTATGCCATAAAGGAGCGAATAACAGCTTCGCAGTCCTTTTTGTTCATAATTTTCGGAACAGGGTAAAGCGGATTACCCTCCTTCAAAGCTCTTTCAACGAGAGTAGGAATATCCTCCTCTTTGATGAAGTCAAACTTCTCAGGAATGTTCATATTCTTGTTAAGGGTTCTGATAGCGTCGATAAAGGCTCTGCCCTTACCTGCTGTGTCAAGTCCCTTTCCAACGCCTACAATATCAGCAAGCTTTGCAAGCTGAGGATAAGCGGCATCTGCATAATAGTCAAGCACATACGGCAGAATAACTGCATTTGCAAGACCGTGAGGAGTTCCATACAGACCGCCCAGATTATGAGCGATAGCGTGAACATAACCAACATAAGCGTGGGTAAATGCACGACCTGCAAGGAATGAGCCCTTCAGCATATTTCCTCTTGCCTCTAAATCCTTTCCGTTAGTATAAGCAGTTTCGATGTTTTCGAAGATAAGCTTTGTTGCTTCTTCTGCTTCTCTGATTGTATCCTTGGTATTGCTCTTGCCTATGTAAGCCTCTACTGCGTGAGTGAGGGCATCCATACCTGTTGTTGAGGTAATGTGAGGCGGCAAACCAACTGTAAGCTCAGGGTCGAGTACAGCGTATTTAGGACGCAAGCAGGTATCATTGATAGCATTCTTTTCGTGTGTCTCGGGGTCTGTTACAACAGCGGCAACAGTTGTCTCCGAGCCTGTACCGGCGGTTGTCGGAACTGCAAAGAACGGCGGAAGCTTCTTGTGCACCTTTAGCTGTCCTCTCATAGAACGTACTGACTGCTTAGGCTTTACCACTCTTGCTCCTGCTGCTTTTGCACAGTCCATTGGTGAACCGCCGCCGAAAGCGATGATACCCTGACAGTTGTTAGCTATATACATATCCTTGCATTCTTCAATGTTAGGAATAGTGGGGTTAGGCTGAACACCGTCATAAATGACATAGTCAATGCCGACTTCTTCAAGCTTTTTAAACATAGGGTCAAGAAGATGAAGTCCCATAAGTCCCTTATCTGTTACAACAAGAACCTTGTTAATGCCTTTATTCTTGATAAATTCAGGCAACTTGAGAATACTTCCTGCGCCTTCAAGAAGCTCCGGTGATGACCAGTCCATAAAGCACATTGCAACCTTAAAAACCTTCTGATATATTCTATACCAGCACTTTTTAAGTTCCCAAAGCATAATTCTTCCTCCTTTACAAATTATTTCGTTTACTATTGTAACTGTTTATATAAATTTTTTCAAGTGTTATTGTTAAAAATTGTCTTTAAATTACATAAAGACTATGTTATTATACTGTTATCGGAATAAGGGGGAAGACAATATGGAAGAAAAGGTTATATTCTGCGGTAACAGCGAGGAATTCCTTGACAGTAGCCTAATAAAGTACAGCGACGATTCAAACGGCGGTACAGCCTTTAGAATACCGAGCCTTATAAAATCGGGTGATACTCTTATTGCGGCAATAGATAAGCAAAGCTGCGGTGCTGACTGGGGATATATTGAGCTTGCCGTACGAACAAGTAATGACGGCGGAGAAACATGGAGTGATATCCAAACTGTAGCCGCCCCACCTGCCAGAGAAACGAGAATTACGGATGATTGCTATGCATCTGCATTTTTCATTGATCCCTGTATGGCAATAGCACCAAACGGTGATGTTTTGCTTCTTATTGACTTTTATCCCGAATGCAAGGGACTTCATAATAGAAAGCTTCTTGATAAGAAAAAATTGCCTTATTCAATGTGTCAGGGAAAGATTCGTCCTGCCCTTTATGACAGAGACGGTAAGTTTTACGCAGTAAGCGAAAACGGTGATGTCCTCGACAATATGATGAACAAAACCGATTATAAGGTGACTGATTGGCAAGGCTCTCTTTATAAGGATGAAGAATATGTAGGCAATATATTCTTGAATGGCAAAACAGGTAAAAACGAGGTTGGTGCAGTTACTACATTCGGTGCACCGTTAAAAGCACCTAAGAGAAACTACATATATATGTTCAGAAGCAGTGATAACGGTAAAACTTGGTCTGATCCTGTTGATATTACAGGTGATTTTCTTCTGAAATCTGACGGAACATTCGTAGGAATTGCTCCCGGAGTGGGATTAACTACACAAACGGGAAGAGTGATTTTCCCACTTTACGTTGACAAAAAAGAAACAGTTTCAATTTATAGTGTCGATAACGGTGAAAGCTGGAAAAGAATGAAGAGTCAGCCATATTCCTGCAATACTGACGAATGGCAAATGGTTCAGGCTCCCGACGGAGTAATTCTCGGCTTCGGCAGACAGAAAAAATACGGAAAAGCTCCTATGTCTGTTTCCTATGACGACGGTATGCACTGGCAAAAGGCAGGCAAAACAGAAATCTATGCCCCTAAATGTCAAAAAAGCTTTATCAGCATAGGAGATTACGTTTTCTGCTCCCACCCAAGCGAAAAATTCAGAGCAAACGGAGTTATCACCGTTGGCAAATTTTTTAAGAAAAACGGCAAAACCGCAGGCGTAAATTGGTATGCAGAAACAGAAATTAACCAAGGCTTTTTTGCATATTCCTGCTTAACGCAGATTGATGATGAGCATATAGGCGTTCTCTATGAGGCACAGCCAAGCTCCTTTATTTGTTTTAAAAAATACAAAATTTCAGATTTGATTTAATGTAAATGAAAAAAGGAACTGCTTTTTGCAGTTCCTTTTGTTATGCTTTATTTTTCATATACACTTTTTTTCAAAACACCGATATAGGGGAGATTGCGGTATAACTGATCGTAGTCAAGTCCGTAGCCTACAACAAAAGCATCGGGAACGTCAACGCCCACATAGTCTGCGTGAATATCAACGATACGTCTTGCAGGCTTGTCAAGAAGAGTTACAACGGAAATTGACTCGGGATTTCTTAATGACAGCATATCGTGGATATATTTCAGAGTTCTGCCTGTGTCGAGAATATCCTCAACAAGAAGTACATCATATCCTGTCAAATCCTTATATGTATCCTTTACAATTTCGATTTCACCGCTTGATACGGTAGATGCACCATAGCTTGATGCCTGAACAAAATCTATGTTGCAGGGCAGGTCGATATATCTTGAAAGGTCAGTAAGAAAATAAATTGAGCCCTTCAAAACGCCGATTATCAGAAGCTTCTTTCCTGCGTAATCCTCTGTGATTTTTGCACCTAAGCGGTGAGCAATTTTGTTTAATTCCTCTTCTGTTACGAGTATTTTTTCAACATCCTTATTCATAATTTTTCCTCATTTTCATCAGTTTATTTTTACACTAAATTATAATTTGTTTTTTCTCCAAGAGCCTTTGAAATAAAAGGTTAATGAAATTACCGTAGCAACTGACCAGCCTACAGGCCATGCAATCCAAATTCCGGTTGAGCCGAAAAATTTTGAAAACACAAACGCAAGGGTTACTCTTAAAAGCAGATCGGTAAAGGTGGAAATCATAAAGCATTCCATAGCACCTGCACCCCTTATAAGACCGTCAGTTGCAATCTTAATTGCAATCAGAGCAAAAAAAGGTGATACTATTACTGTGAATTTAATTCCTACAGCTAAAGCATCAGATGTGCTTGAATTCATAAACAGACCGATAAGCTGATTTCTCAAAAGCAGAAAAATAATTGAAAAGCCAAGAGCGATGCCGCCGCTTAATGAAATTCCTGCCTTGTAGCCCTGCTTTACCCTGTCAAGCTTCCCTGCGCCTATGTTTTGAGCAGAATAGTTTGACATTGCAGTACCCAAGGTATTAAAGCAGGTTACAGCAAAATTATTTATTTTAATAGCCGCCGCGTAGCCTGCAATAACAGATGTGCCAAAGCTGTTTACAATGCTTTGAATAAATATATTCCCTACAGAAACAAAGCCCTGTTGAAGTATGCTTGGAACGGCAATTTTGATTATCTTCTTAAATAGAGGTGTTGAGAAAATCTGTGGCTTTTCACATTTTATTTTTTTCAGACGATTGAAAACAACTACTAATGAAAGCACACATGAAATTCCCTGACAAATAAATGTTGCCCAAGCAACTCCTGCAATTCCCATTTTAAACACTGTTACAAAAAGAATATCTACTATTATATTTGTGACAGAGGATATTGCCAGAAAAATGAAAGGCGTTTTTGAGTCGCCTAAGGCTGAAAAAATTCCTGTTGAAATGTTGTAAAAAAACAAAAACAACAGTCCGCCTGTGTAAATGTTCAAATAAAGAACAGTATCGTCCATTATACTGTCAGGAGTGTTGATAAGATGGAGCAGTGGCTTCATAAATACAAAGCCTAAAAGCATAAGCGTTAAGCACAATACTCCGCTGAAAATGAAATTTGTATTTACCGCTGTTTTTAAATCCTTATATCTTTTCGCACCGAAAAGCTGGGAAAGTACGACACTGCACCCAATGTTACAGCCAAACGCAAAGGCGAGGTAGATAAGCGTTACCTCATATCCGTTACCTACAGCTGCAAGAGCATTGTCACCGATAAATTTTCCCGCGACAAAGCTGTCTGCAATGTTATAGAGCTGTTGAAATATAACACTGCCCAAAAGCGGCAGAGAAAAGCTCCACAGCACCTTGCTCGGTTTTCCTTGTGAAAGGTCCTTTACCATTTTATTTGCCTTCTTATCTACATTTTAACCGTAGGCAATGAAAAATCATAGCTCGGATTTGCTTTTCATTGCCTAAAGATTATACCACGCAAAAGCATTGTTGTAAATAATAAAATAACGGCAAAAATATAACAAAGTCAGATAATTTAATTTTTATATTGAAACATCGACTAAAATAATATACAATATAAGGCACATCTGAAAAAAGGAGAAGTATATGGAAGCAAAAAAAAGAAGTAGCTTTTCAGGTTCAATAGGTTTCGTACTTGCTGCAGCAGGAAGTGCAGTAGGCCTCGGAAATATATGGAGATTTCCTTATCTTGCCGCAAAGGATAACGGCGGAGTTTTTATTTTGTGTTATATTATTTTGGCATTAACATTTGGTTTTGCACTTCTCACAACTGAGGTTGCAATCGGAAGAAGAACAAAGCAAAGTCCTCTTACAGCATACGGAAAAATCAGTAAGAAATTTTCTTTTCTCGGTACGCTGGCAACTCTTGTTCCTGTCATTATTCTGCCATATTATTGTACAATAGGCGGATGGGTAATTAAATACTTTTTCACCTTTGTCATCGGACAGGGCGAAGCAGCGGCGGCGGATAATTATTTTACCGGCTTTATAACAAGTCAATGGTCGCCGATCATTTGGTTTATAATATTTCTTGCCATCACATCGTTTATAATTATTTGCGGTGTTGAAAAGGGTATTGAAAAGATTAGTAAGATACTTATGCCGATTTTACTTTTTCTCATAATCGGCATATCAATTTACTCTCTAACCCTGAGTTATACAGATGAAAGCGGTGCTGTAAGAACAGGCATTGACGGACTGAAGCTTTATCTTATCCCTGATTTTTCGGGAATCACTCTTAAAGAGTTTTTCGTAATTCTTATGGATGCTATGGGACAGCTTTTCTTCTCAATCAGTGTTGCAATGGGTATAATGGTAACCTATGGTTCATATGTTCACGATGATACAAATTTGATGAAATCTATCAATCAAATAGAAATTTTTGATACAATTGTGGCACTCCTTGCAGGACTTATGATAGTTCCGTCAGTATTCGTATTTATGGGCAGGGACGGTATGTCAGCCGGACCGGGATTGATGTTCGTATCTCTTCCAAAAATCTTTAAGCATATGGGAACTGTTGGAACTGTTATCGGTGTTCTGTTCTTCCTAATGGTGATTTTTGCCGCAGTAACCTCATCTGTTTCTGTAATGGAAGCTATTGTTTCAAGTATTATGGATAAATTTAAGCTTTCAAGAAAAAAGAGTGCCGTTATTGTTTTGGTATATGCTTTTGTTGTAGGAATTATAGTTTGTCTCGGATATAATAAGCTTTATTTTGAACTAACACTTCCAAATGGCTCAACAGCACAGATACTTGATGTTCTTGACTATTTCAGCAACAGTATTCTTATGCCTCTTGTAGCATTAATTACCTGTATAATGATAGGCTATGTCGCAAAGCCGAAAACGGTTATTGAAGAGGTTACAAAAAACGGAGAAAAATTCTCACGTAAGAGCATATATGTTATAATGATAAAATTTGTTGCTCCCGTTCTTCTTTTTGCTCTTCTGCTTCAGGCCGTAGGCATTTTCGGTTAAATTATTTGAATTATATACTTGCCTTTTTGTGATTGTAAGAGTAAAATAGCAGGGAAATTAAGTGAGGTACTCATATGTTATATAATAATATTCTTGAGGCCATAGGTCATACACCTATGGTCAGACTTAACAGAATGGTGGATGAGGATTCTGCTCAGATTCTTGTGAAGTTTGAGGGACTTAACGTAGGCGGTTCAATTAAAACAAGGACAGCGTATAATATGATTTGCGATGCCGAAAGCAAAGGACTTATTAAAGAGGATACAATTATCGTTGAGCCTACAAGCGGTAATCAGGGAATAGGACTTGCGCTTGTAGGTGCTGTTAAAGGCTATGAAACCATAATTATTATGCCTGACTCCGTAAGCATTGAAAGACGCAGACTTGTTGAGCATTACGGTGCAAAGGTTATAACTATTCACGATAGCGGTAATATCGGCGATTGCATTGAGGAATGTGTAAATACCGCTATGAAAATGAAAGAGGAAAACCCGAGAGTTTACATACCACAGCAGTTTGAAAATCCTGCAAATCCTATGGTGCATAGACATCATACAGGACTTGAAATTCTTGAACAGGTTGCAGGGCCTATTGACGGCTTTTGCTCAGGTATCGGAACAGGCGGTACTATTACAGGTATCGGTGAGGTACTAAAGGCACAGAACCCGAACATCACAATTTGGGCGGTTGAGCCGGAAAATGCCGCAATTCTCGCCGGCGGAACTGTTGGTACTCATAATCAAATGGGTATCGGTGACGGTGTAATTCCCGATATACTTAATCAGAAAATTTATGAGGATATCTGTATAATCAGCGACGAAGAAGCTATTGAGACCTCAAAGGACCTTGCAAGGCTTGAGGGCTTGATGTGCGGAATAAGCAGCGGAACAAATGTTGCCGCCGCAAGAAAGCTTGCTAAAAAGCTTGGAAAGGGTAAGACTGTAGTAACTGTTCTTCCTGATACGGCTGAGAGATATTTTTCGACACCTCTTTTTGAAAATGACTGAGGATTGACTGATGATTTTACGCACACCGGAATATTACAAAAATTTTAAATGTATAGCAGGGGATTGCCCCGATTCCTGTTGTCAGGGATGGGAGGTTGATGCAGACGACGACTCTCTTGCATATTATAAAACAATCAGCGGTGATATCAGAAAACGTATAGATTCCGTTCTTGATAAGGATGAATTCGGTAATACGATTTTCCGTCTTGCAGAAAGAAAACGCTGTCCATTTTTGAACAGCGAAAATCTTTGCGATATGCATATAGCAATCGGAGGAGAGCATACTCCTTATACTTGCAGAACATTCCCGAGATTTATAAATGATTTCGGAAATGTTAGAGAGATGGGTATTTCCTTTTCCTGTCCTGTGGCATCTGACATGATGTTTGATGCTACAGAGCCGATAGCATTTTGTGATGAGCAAAACGATTTGCCGCCGCAGTTAAATGATATTGACGCTCAAACATATTTTTTTCTTGTAAAAGCAAGAAAGGAAGCATATAAAATTGTTCAGGACAGAAGTGTTCCCATTAAAGAGAGAATGGTAAGGCTTCTTGATTTTGCACAGGAGCTTCAGCAGGATTTGGACGATTATCCCGAGCCTTTCGATGATATAGATTTTTTTGATATTTTCAGAAATCCCGAGCTTATTAATCCTCAGTGGACAGAAAAGGTGGATAACGGGAAATACAGCCCTGTTTCAAACGAGATTTTCAGCGAAAATATTGCTGTGTATTTTATTTTTAGATATTTTCTCACAGCTGTATATGACTATGACATTTTGTCAAAGGTCAAAATGGCGGCAGTAGGCGTTTTGATTCCTACCTGCTTTGGAAATGACAGCTGGACAATGCATCTTTGGAGTAAGGAAACAGAGCATTCTCAGTACAATATGGATAGGTATAAAAAGCTTTTGAGAACGGCAAAATGCCTTTCCACAGAAAATCTTAAAAAATTAATTTCTCTTTAAATCATCAAAACGGCAGTCATTTACTGCCGTTTTTTAGTTGTGGTCTTATGCTAAATTGATACATTCCTCTATTGCCGATTTTATTTCTTTAGGCAGGTGGGAATGTTTAAGCGCTGCTTCAATTTCTGCTTTGTCTGTAAGATTTTGAAAAGGCTTATATGCTCTGTCTTTTTTATGTGTTTTTTCCTGCCAGCGTGACATAATTCTGATTACTGCGTCACGTGGGTTTTCGTTTTTAAATCTAACTGCATTTTCAAAGACTTTTGAGTGTGCTTCGGTTATGTCTGCGTTGTTGAATTCAAATTCAAGAGCCTTGCCGTTCACGTCAATATCTTTAATAATTATTCTGTAATTTCTTTTGCTTGGAATAACCGACAGGTCGCCTTTAGCAGGGCAAACCGAAAAGGTAAGACTGTTATTGACATACTCAATCTTAAATTCCGTTTCTGCCTTGTGCTCATCAAAATCTGTCTTTGAATTATCCTCAATCATAACAAAGCTACCGTTTCCCGAAAATGCCCATATTTCAAGGCTTTCGGGGTTATCGGTTTTGTTTCCCTCGTCAGCGGAAAGAGGAATTATTGCACCCTCCTTTGCAAGAACAGGGATAGTATCAAGGTCTCTGAAAAGGGCTAATGATTGCTCACCCTCATAGCTCTGATTTGTGAAAATATCAGTCCATCTGCCCTTTGGCAGCCAAGCGTCAACGCTTCCCATATTTATGCTCTTGTGCTGAGGCTTTGTTATAGGACAAACCATTAATTCACTGCCGAACATATATTGATTTTGCACATTGTAGGCCTGACTTTTTTCGGGATATGAATAATACATCGGCTCGCAAAGAGAGATACCGTCAGTATGAGTTCTGTAGTCCATTGTGAAAATATACGGAATTAATTTGTGCCTGAGATTAAGCCACTCCTTAGCACATCTATAAACCTCTGATTTATATTTCCACGGCTCCTTTCCTAAAA
Source organism: Eubacterium sp. (assembly GCA_051892435.1). Taxonomy (GTDB): domain Bacteria; phylum Bacillota; class Clostridia; order Oscillospirales; family Acutalibacteraceae; genus Eubacterium_R. Next base: position 48,822 of record JBJFGE010000048.1, on the reverse strand, counting down.
GCTCAATAGCCGTAGAATGAAGTCGCATAATAGGCGAGAAAACTCCGAATTGTAGCCATCTCATATATAAATCGTCATCTCTGTAGCCCATATGATGACCGCCGATATCGTGACTCCACCAGGAGTAAGCGGCATTTGACGCATTGGCTGTAAAATAAGGCTGAAAGTCAAGAACCTTCCAGCTTATTGCCGTGTCACCGGAAAAGCCTAATGGATATCTGTGAGAGCCTAAGCCTGCGTAGCGTGATAAAATCATAGGCATCTGACCGCTTTCGGCATTGTCAAGATAGTGATAATGGTTGAGGGCGTTAAGAGGGTCAAGTCCCTCTATATCACTTTTTTTGCCCTGTTGCCAGTCAATCCACCAAAAATCCACTCCGTCTTTTTCATAAGGCTTATGTAAAATATCAAAATAAGCGTTCCAGAATTTATCATCGGAGCATTTGAAATCAACCTTTTTCTTCGATTTGAGGTCAATTCCGACAGCCCTTGCCATATCCTCATACATATCCTCGTAAGAGTGTATACCGTCGGCGGGGTGAAGATTTAAGGTTACGTGGAGATTATCCTTCTTCAAGTCTGAAAGGAATTCCTTATAATTCGGAAACAGCTCCGTGTTCCAGGAATATCCTGTCCATCCGTTATATTTAATTCCGAATTTTTTGTCTATATCCTTAACCCAATGCCAGTCCATATCAACGGTTGCAACAGTCAAGGGAATATCGCGTCTTTTAAATTCAGCCATTAAATTAAGATACTCTTCCTGTGTATAAGCGTGGTATCTGCTCCACCACACGCCAAGGGCAAAACGGGGGATAAGAGGAACAGGTGAGCTGATTTTATAAAAAGCCCTAAGTGTTTCCCTGTAATTCTTTCCGTAGGCAAAGGCATAGTAATCCTTAGATTTATCTTTTCTCGGAATAAAATGACCGCCTTCATCAAGAAGCATAGATTTGCTGTCGTCAAGAAGATATGCACCTTTTTCAGTCATAATACCATCGTCAAGAGAAACCTTACCGAAGGTCATATCAAGGGTGCGTCTTGTTCCTTTTAAATTTTTCTGTCTGCTGAAAATTTCAGTGCTTTTAGTATCCTTGAAATAAACGCTATATGGTTTATTTGATTTTATTGTAAAAATAACATCCTCTGTTTCTACAAGAATAATGTTTCCTTTGCAGGAAACCTCCATTTTCGGTGCATCAAATCTGCGAAACCAAACTGTATAGCTTGCCAGGTCCGTAAAGCTACCGCTTTCAACACGAATTAAACGTGAGGCAAGACAGGTAATTCGTAAGCCGTTAATTTCCGTGATTTGATTTTTATGAGCCTTTGGGTCTGTTTTTGCAATTAGCGAGGGTTTAAGCATCATAATCACTCCTTCTGCAGCAATTATAGCATAGATACCGGATGATTACTATATTTTTTATTAACTATTGACAAACTGTAAGTAAAATCTTAAATTATTATGTGATGATATTTTTGTAAGGATTGGTAATTATTTTGTTAGATGACAGCATAAAAAAGCTTTTGTGTGTAGTGAGCGTTATAGTGGCAGTATGTATTACTGCTTTCTACTTGAAAATTACAGGGCTTTTCGGAAACGAAAGTGCATTGTCAAAGGTTGGTCTTGACCATCCTGTTATGTTTACACTTTGGGGAATAAGCACGTATTTTGCACTTGCCTTTAATATTCGCATAGGCTTTTTAAAAACAAAATATAGGTTTTATATTTTTTTGCTCGCTATATCACTTTTGGGTATGATATTAACCCTTTGCTGTGATTTTGATTATAGTGTATATCCGCAGTATCTTGCCCATTGTATTGGCTCATTGGCGTTTTCGGCAGTTACGGGAATTTCTGTATTTCTGCTTTTTGTTTTAACTAAAAATTATATTTCAGCCATAATCTGCGGTGTTACATTACTGACAGACTTAATTATGCTTATTATTTTTAAGGAAACTGCGCTTATTGAGGTTGTGCCTATATTCGTTGGATATAGCTTACTGCTTATACATAATTTGAAAGGGGAGAGGGTTAAAATTGAAGCTTGATGAAAAATTAAACAATCTGAATTCCTATCCCTTTCATATGCCGGGGCATAAAAGAAGAAGCGGACTTTCAATAACAGGTGAGAGCATTGATGTAACCGAGATTTACGGCCTTGATAATCTTCATTCTCCAACGGGTGTTATTAAGGAAATTGAAGATAAACTTACTGGTATTTATAATTCCGAAAAGACCTTTATTTCGGTGAACGGCTCAACCTGCGGTGTGTTGTCTGCAATAAGTGCCGTTTGTAAAAAGGGCGATGAAATCATAATTGCCGCAAATTGCCATAAATCAGTATATAACGCCTGCGTAGTCAACGGCATAGACGTTTATTTTATCACACCTGAGTATAATGTGGAATATTCCTGCTGGGGCAGAGTAACGCAGAAAAGTGTTGACGATGCACTTAAAAAGCACCCTAATGCCTGTGCAGTAGTTATCACATCACCTACCTATGAGGGCTTTGTCAGTGAGATTAAATGTTCTGTTCCACTGATTGTGGATTCTGCCCACGGTGCCCATTTTGGCTTATCTCCTTGGCTTCCCGAAAGACCTAACGGCGATATTACCGTTATGTCGCTTCATAAAACTCTGCCTGCCCTGACTCAAACGGCAGTTGTTAATGTTAATAACAAAGAATATATCGGTGCTGTAAAAAAGTATCTTGATATTTTTGAAACAAGCTCACCAAGCTATGTTTTGCTTGACTCTGTTGATAAGTGTGCCGATTTTCTCGACGATTGCGAAAAAGCCTTTGACGATTATAAAAAACGCCTTGATGATTTTTATAAGAAGGCTTCCTTTCTTGATAATATTGATATTCTTGAAAATGATGATAAGACAAGAATTATTGTTTCTGCCAACGGATATTCAGGAGTTGAGCTTGAAAATGCTTTGGGAAAATGCGATATCGAGGCGGAGGGCTCTGCCTTAAAATATATTATTCTAATTTCAACCGTTTGCGATACCCAAGAGGGATTTGATAGACTGTATAACGCATTAAGCACTCTCGAAAAAAGAGAAGGTGTAGTATACAACATTTCGATGCCTGTTTTGCCTGAGAAAATGCAGGGCAATTTTGAATCAGATAACACAACGGAAACAGCTTTATCAGAGAGCATAGGCAAAATCTGTGCCGAGTATGTTTATGCCTATCCTCCCGGATGTCCGATTCTTGTTCCCGGTCAGGTTATAAAGCAGGAAAATATTGATTATATTTCTGCTCTTATTGAAAATGATGTAAACGTTTTGTCAGATACATTGTTACTGCCTTTAAAAATATTGACAAAGCAGTAATATTATTGTAGAATATACTAGATAAAATTTTAGAAAGAGGTGTTCTTTGTGAAAAGAATTAACACTTTAAGCTCACGTAACCTTTGTGAATCAGCAAAGAAGGGCGGCTGCGGCGAATGTCAGACATCTTGCCAGTCAGCAAGCAAGACATCTTGCTCAGTAGCAAACCAGAAGTGCGAGCAGCTCAAGAAATAATTGAGTAATATTTTTACTTGAATTAGGTGGGGTTTCCCACCTTTTTCTATGTTAGGAGAATTATGGTACACGGATATAAAATGAACGGCTATAATATCATAATCGACCAAAACAGCGGTTGTGTTCATTCAGTCGACGAGGCAACCTTTGATATTATAACTATGTATGAAGAAAATTCAAAGGAAGATATAAAAAAATTCATCCTTGATAAGTATAAAAATGACAGTGGGGTAACAGCCGAGGATATTGATATCTGCTTTGAGGATATTGAGACTCTTGTGGCTGAGGGCAGACTGTTTGCCGAGGATACCTTTGAGGCGACTGCACAACAGTTTAAAAAGCGTCAGGGAGTTGTTAAGGCAATTTGTCTTCATGTAGCCCACGACTGCAATCTTGCCTGTAAATACTGCTTTGCAGGCAAAGGTGAATACGACGGACCTAAGGGGCTTATGAGCCTTGAAACAGGTAAAAGAGCCCTTGATTTTCTTATTGAGCAAAGCGGAACGAGAAAAAATCTTGAGGTTGACTTTTTCGGCGGAGAGCCTTTGCTGAACTGGGAGGTCTGCAAGGAGCTTGTAAGGTACGGCAGAAGTCAAGAGAAAAAGTTTAATAAGAATTTTCGCTTTACCTTGACTACAAACGGCTTACTTATAAATGATGACGTTATAGATTTCTGTAATAAAGAAATGGGAAATGTTGTTTTGTCACTTGACGGAAGAAAAGAGACGAACGACAGAATGAGGGTTTCTTCAAACGGCAAAGGCTCTTATGATTTAATCGTTGATAAGTTCAAAAAATTTGCCGATTCCCGTAATCAAAAGGATTATTATATGAGGGGAACATATACTCATAATAATCTTGACTTTTCCAAGGATATAATCCATATGGCGGATTTGGGATTTAAGGAGCTTTCCATTGAGCCTGTTGTCTGTGACTCAAAGGAGTTATATGCTTTAAAGCAGGAGGATTTGCCGATACTTAAAGAGCAGTATCAGCTCCTTGCCGATGAGATGCTCAGAAGATACAGAAACGGTAACGGCTTTACATTTTATCACTATATGATTGACCTTGATGCAGGTCCCTGTATTGTTAAAAGAGTTTCAGGCTGCGGAGTAGGTACGGAGTATCTTGCTGTTACACCAAGCGGTGAGCTTTATCCCTGCCATCAGTTTGTGGGTGATGAAAAATTCCTTTTGGGCGATATTTGGAAGGGTGTAACCAATAAAGATGTTTTAAATCAGTTTGAGCAGTGCAATGTTTACTCTCATAAGGAATGTAAGGACTGCTTTGCAAAGCTTTATTGTTCAGGTGGCTGTGCCGCCAACGCTTACCACACTACAGGCAGTGTAAACGGTGTCTATGATTTCGGATGTGAGCTTCACAGAAAACGTATTGAGTGTGCCGTAATGCTCAAGGTTGCCGAAGCAGAGGAAGGCTTTAAAGTAGAATACTAAAGCAAAAAACTCCGCAGAAATGTGCTTTCTGCGGAGTTTAATTCTTTACTACTATTTATATATTCTTTTTATTCTTGGGTTTACCATAAGGGGAGAAATATCAACGGTTGCGGTGTCACCGATTTTTACATCACTGCCAGTAATGTCAACAGCTGTGTGAGAAAGTCCTATTTCACCTATAACGCTGTACATTCTGCCGTTAATTTTAACGTACATCTGAGTCTTTTTTAAATATTTTTTAAACTGCGAAAGCACAGAATGAAAATCGGCAATTTCCTTTTCCTTTGTTAAACCAAAGCCGTCATAGTGGCCAATAGGCACTATGGCGATTTTTGTTTCCCTTTTAGTTTTGTAAAGTCCGTTGTAGCCGATTGCATATCCGGCAGGTACGGTTTTCGTTTCAATAACCTCTGCTTCAAGATAGCCCAAACGGTTAAGAGGAGCTTTACTCCTTGTTATTACTCGTCCTGTAAATGCAGAGCCTATTCTTACGCTGTCAAGGCAAACGTCCTCAACGTTTAAAAGAGCGGGAGAGTTGGCGGCGTGGATAATTCCAACATCATTGCCTGCTTTTTTTACCTGCTCCATTGTGTCCTTGAACATTTCGATCTGAGCCTTAGTAAGCTCAGTATTTCTGAATGCAGAAGAAAAATGAGTATAAGCACCGATGAATTTAAGATTCTTAAAGCCATAACATTTTATAGCATCATCAACCTGACTCGGCATAAATCCATATCTTCCCATACCTGTATCAATTTTCAAATGGCACTTGGTAGTTACACCCAAATCGGATGATACCTTGTCCATAACCTTTGCTGAATTAAGGGAGCCGATTGTTGCAATACAGCCGTTTTCGGCAATGATTTTTGCCTCTTCTTCAATGCATGTAGAACGCATTACAAGAATGTTGCAGACATCATCAAGTACACTTTTAAGCTCCTCGATATCGTCAACCTCGGTAACGGCAAATGTTTTGATACCGTTATCTTTTAGTACTGCTGCAAATTCCTTGATACCGAAGCCATAGCCGTTTCCCTTAACTACTCCGATAACGTCAACCTTAGCTTTATCCCTTATAATCTTGATGTTTTCTTCAAGCTTCTTTTTATCAATTACGTATCTGCTCATTATTCTGTCCTGTTTTTTATCTGATTTTTTCGAGAATTTTAGTTGCTAAATTGTAAAGATTATATACAGGCTTATTGATGACAAAATCAAATTCACCCACAAATTCTTTCATATATCCGCCAAATCCGTGCTTAAATCTCCATAAGCCGTAATGAGGATTGTCGGGATTTTGACAATCGCCTGAAATACCTCCAAAATCATATGTTTTACAGCCACATTCCATACCCCACTGCATCATTGCCCATTGCAAAGCATAGTTTGGATAAACATTTCTGTGAGCATTTGATGAGGCACCGTATTGGTATTTCATAACATTCTGTCCCCATTTGATTGCAAGAGTACCTGCAATTGCTTCGCCGTTGTAGTATGCCATATAGAGTCTTGCATCATCGGTCATACAGTCAAGTATCTTTTCAAAATATTCCTTTGGTCTTGTGGAAAAGCCGTCCCTTTCTCCTGTTTCATTCATAATTCTGACAAAATCGTCGAGAGCCTCTTTGCCGCAAACCTTAACCTCAACGCCCTTTTTAGGCGCTTTTCTTATTCTGTTTCTGTAATCGGATTTGAATGTGAGCATTAGCTCGTCCTCATTCATATTGTTATAGTCGAAGCAATATACAAATCTTGGCTGTACATTTTCAAAATCCATACAGCCGGGGTTTAATTCCGTAAAACCCTTTTCCAAAAGATGCTGTTTGAATTCTTTATTTTCAATAACAATTTCAGGGTCAATTTTAATGCAGTAAGCCTTGTACTCCTTACCGATTTCCAAAAGACCCTCAAAAAGCCTGTCAAAGGTTTCAAAATCATTTTCATCGCATACAAAGCCACGGCAACAGTACATAAGTGAATTTTTAATAACGGGTATTGAACGTATTAAAACAGAGGCAGAGCCTTTAATTTCGCCCTTTTCGTCCTTGAGCATAATTGCCTCAAATTTCCATGCACTTTTAACCTTTGCCCATTTTGATGAATGCTGAAAAAGTCCCTTTGGATGTCTTTTTATAAAGCTTTCGTATTCGTCTAAGTTATCTTTGTTTACTCTTACTATCATCGATCTGCTCCGTTTGGTCATTTTTTTTAATTATAACAAATACTTGTCTGTTTGTCTATAATCTCTTATGCGTATTTTTGTTATAAACAGTATATTTGACTTTTTTATATTATTGGGTTAATATAGTATATATAAAATATTTTTAAGGGGTACAGTTATGGCAAAATTCAGATGGGAAGATCCGTCAATTATTAAGATTAACAAGGAAGACGGTCACGCTCTTATGCTTCCTTTTGACAGCGAAGAGCAGGCACTTTCGGGAGAAGAAAGCAGATATAAGCAGTCACTTAACGGTATGTGGAAATTCTATTGGCAGAGAGGAATTAAAAATCAGCCTGAGAATTTTGAGATGCCTTCTTTCGACGATTCTCATTGGGACGAAATAAAGGTTCCTTCAGTTTGGCAGACAGAGGGATATTCAGTTCCTTATTACTATGCAAGCACTTTTCCAAAGGCTTTTTCAAGAAGTAAGGCGAAAATTCCTTCAATAGATCATAATATGCAGGAAATCGGCTTTTACAGAAGAAGCTTTGTTCTTGATGAATGCTTTGAGGGAAGAGAGGTATTTCTCCATTTCGGTGCGGCAAAGGCTGCACTTGAGGTTTATGTAAACGGTGAATTTATCGGTTACTCTCAGGGCTCAATGACACCTCACGAGTTCAATGTCTCAAAGTTGCTCAAAAAGGGCGAAAACCTTGTAACTGCAAAGGTTTACAGATATTCTGACGGTTCATATCTTGAGGATCAGGATATGTGGTGGCTCTGTGGTATCTACAGAGAGGTTTATCTCTATGCCGAGCCAAAGCTTTGCCTAAGAGACTTTTACATAAAAACAGACTTTGATGTTGATTTTAAGGATTCTGATTTAAGCCTTGAGATGTATCTTGAAAACTACAATAACATTAAAGGACACGCTCAAATCAGTGCAAAGCTTATTTCAAGTACAGGAAAAGAAATTGAAATCGGTGAGGAGCAGAGAAATCTCACAGGCGGTAAGGAAACCATTTCCTTTGAGAAAACAATTAAATCACCTAAAAAATGGTCAGCCGAAGCTCCTAATCTTTATACGCTTGTTATGACTGTTTCTCTTGATGGTGAAATTGTTTCCGTAAAGACATATCAGGTAGGCTTTAAAAAGGTTGAAATCAGAGGTGAAAAGATTTATTTCAACGGTATGCCTCTTATGGTTAAGGGTGTAAACCGTCACGATTTTGATTGCGATTGCGGTTGGGCTGTTCCGAGGGAAAGGTATGCTCAGGACCTTGATATTATGAAGCAGAATAATATTAATTCAATCAGAACTTCTCATTATCCCGATGACCCGTATTTTTACGAGATGTGTAATAAATACGGCTTTTACGTAATGGATGAGTGTGAGGTTGAAACTCACGGTGTCAGACGTAAAGGTGTGCCGGGCTCAAACCCAATGTGGACTGCCGCTGTAGTTGACAGAATGGAGAGAATGGTTCTCCGTGACAGAAATAACCCTTGTATCTTTATGTGGTCCTTAGGTAATGAGGCAGGCGACGGTGAGAATTTTGCCGAAATGAAAAAAGCCGCTTTGAAGCTTGACAGCACAAGACAGTTCCATTATGAGGGAGATTTTGATTTAAAAAAGAGTGATGTTATCTCCCGTATGTATCCTACTGCTGATGTTATGGAAAAGTTGGGCAAAAAGCAGGCTATTACAATATCACTTTATGACAATATCGCAAATCAACTTGCTGCCGACAGTAAGCCTATAAAAGAGGAAATGTACGAGGGTAAGCCTATACTTCTTTGTGAATTTGCCCACAGTATGGAAAACAGCCTCGGTAATTTCCAGGAATATATTGACGACTTTGAAAAGTACGACAATATGTGCGGTGGCTTTATTTGGGATTTTGTTGACCAGGCACTTCACGTAAAAGACGAAAACGGAAACGACAACTACCTTTACGGTACTGATTTTCAAGGTCAGGAGCCTCATAAGCTTATTGATATTCCAAATACTACTGCTATGACAGGCAGTAACGTTTATCTCTGTGCCAACGGTATTATAGGTGCAGACAGAAAGCCTCATCCGCAGATTGAAGAGGTTAAGCACGGCTATCAGAATATCGGAATAGAAGCCTTTGATTTGGAAACAGGAAAATTCCGCGTTAAAAATAAGTTCCTGTTTACTAATCTCAGTGCTTATAAGTGCAAATGGGTAATCAAGGCAGAGGGTGAAGCTGTTGCAAGCGGTGAAGAGGCGGTTGAGTGCGAGCCTTTAAGCGAAACCTTTGTAACAATTCCTTATACAAAGGATGTGCTCACTGCCGATAAAGAAAATATTCTCACAATTTCCTTCTGTACAAAGAAGAAAACAGAGGGACTCAAGTCAAATTACGAAATCGCGTGGGAACAGTTTATTCTCAGCGAATATCCGCAGCCTGAACAGTCTGAGGACGCTCAGGGGGATATTGCCTGCAATGCAAGCGGCAATAAAGTTGAGCTTACCGGTGATAAGGTTAGTGTTGTAATTGATAACGGCAGAGTTATAAGCTACTGCATTGACGGCAGAGAAATACTCAAAGCACCTCTTGCACCTAACTATTTCAGAGCATTAACCGATAATGATATTGATTTCCTTAACTTCACTCCTCAGTGGAGCAATTTCCACCCGTATTATCTGTGGAATAAGGCAACAAAAAATACCAAAGCTGTTAAGACTGAAATAAAAGAGTGCGGTGCATTTGCAGAGGCTCATATTGCCCTTTCAACAATGGGACTTAAAAATTCTGTTGTAACATACAGAGTATACGCAGACGGTAGGCTTTACGTATACCATTCTGCAAAGGCTACAAGCAATATGGTTCGCTTTGGCTATCAGATGACACTTGACGGCAGTATGGAAAATGTTGAGTGGTACGGCAGAGGCTTTGAGCCTAACTACATTGACAGATGTAAGGGGTATAAGATTGATAAGTATAAGTCAACAGTAACCGATCTTGATTATCGTTATATGAGACCTCAGGAAAGCTCAAACAGAACAGATGTGAGATATCTCACAATAACAGATAAAAAGGGGACAGGACTGAAAATTCAGGCGTATTATAACAATCCTCTTAACTTCTCTGCATATCACTATACTCAGGACGGACTTGAGAAAGCTACTCATATCAATAATATCCCATATGACAATAGCATAACTACTCTCAATATCGACCATAGACAGCTTGGCGTAGGCGGAGACCTGCCGGCACAGGCATTTGTAAGAGACCCATACAGAATGGATAAGGGCATTGAGCTTTCATACAGCTTTGTAATTTCGCCGATTGGCTTTAGCAAGTAATTTATGAAAAGAATTGCTCTTCATATGGGCGTGTCTTGCGTTTTATCTCTTCTTTTCGCAAACGTGCTTGGTGCTTTGGCAGCAGTATATATAAGTATTACAGCAGGGGTATTATTTATAATATCCCTGCTTGTTAAGGATATAAGACAGGCACTGACAGTACCTATTGTAACAGGTACTGTAATGGTTTCCTGTCTTTTGTTTGTTTTTGTCTGGAATAATACGGTTTTACCTATTCAGTCTTTAGACGGTCAAAGAGTATATTGCACCTATCAGATAGTGGACATACCGCAGAAAGCAGGAGCGGGATATATCTATACAGTAAAGGTGAAAAGCGTAGATAAAGAAAATACACCTCAGAATTTTAAATTAAAGGTGTTTTCCGATACGGAAATAGATGCCGATTATTATGACAACGTTTCCTCTTTTTTGCATTTTGAAAAGACGAGTGACAATGGTTTTGATTCCTATGGTGAATACGGCGAGAACATATTTATTGGTGCATATTCGGATTTTAATAATGCAGAATTCATATGTCGAAAAACCGAATCAAAGCCTGTGAATTATAATTTCATAAAGCTAAGGGAGAAAATAAAAATAAATACGGCATATGTAACAGACGGAGAGGAAGGAGTGTTGGCTCTGTCATTTCTGACCGGAGATAAAAGTTTGCTGTCAGATGATGTTATCAGCGATTTTAGAATATGCGCAGCGTCGCATATTATGGCCGTTTCAGGTCTTCATACAGCTCTTGTATGCTATGGAATATACTATATCCTAAAGCGTATAGGGGTTCCTTTATTGCCGAACACTGTTTTTACATTTGCTTTGCTTTTATCATATTGTGCGGTTGCGGATTTTTCAAAATCTGTTATTCGTTCCGTTGTAACGGTATCCATCTTTATATTTGCAAGGATACTTAACAGAAAGGCTGATTTGCTTAATTCCTTAGGAATTGCCATGGTGTTAATCTGCTTAAATCCCTTTGCGGTGACAGACCCCAGTGCAGTATTAACTGTTTGTGCTGTTTTAGGTATTGGATTTGTTAAGCCTGAATTTGAAAAGCTTCATACCTTTAAAAGCTGTTTCGTGCAGTATCTTTATGACGCTTTTACGCTTACGGCATCAATAATGATTACCACCTTTCCGGCAACTCTTATTTTCTTTAAATCCGTGAGTCTTTTGGGATTTTTTCTTAATTTTATTTTGATATTGTTGGCGGAAATTGTCCTTGTATCAACAATTCTGTTTAATATATTCGGATTTTCTCAAATAACCGCATTTTTACCAAAGCAGATAATGATAATTTTCAGCGGTGCAATTCTTGATATAACGTCATTTTGTGCCGAAAAATTCAGTCGACTTTTTGTTGATGTTTCGGCAGCTGTTTTCGGCGTGGCTGTTGCTCTTTGCCTGCTGTTTTGTGCCATTAGCATCTTAACTTTCAAAAGGATAAATATTAAACAGCTCTGCATTTTTATGGTGCTTGTTTTTGCTTTGTCAGGCGTGATTTGCCATATTGAAGATGAAAGTAAAATAACCGCAGAGGTTACTGAGAATAATGCTGTTGCAGTTTATAACGACAGGTATCTTGTGGTAATTGACGCAGACGAAAAGGATGATTATTATTTTGTAAAGGAGACCTGTGCGGTAAAAAACTTTGAAAAGGCAGTATTTATCGACTGCGATTATGATAATATGCGTATTGAAAAACTAATTGACTGCGAAGTACAGTTTTACAGTAATAGCGAAATAGATGTTGATTTGGGTGACGGTATTGGTGTAAAATGTCAGGGAGGAAAAACGCAAATAAATGTTTATTCGGATATATTATATGTTTATGATGATTATACCATTGTAAATGGTTACAAAGCATATCGTAACGTATCTGAGAAATTTTCTGACAGCAAGGAGTATGTCTTTGAATTTTATAAAAACAGCAGTATAAGCATAAGGAGGGAAGCAAATGGCTGAAATAGGTGAACAGCAGTTAAGAAAGCAGATAAAAGAAAACTTATTTGAAAACGCTTATCTTATCTATGGCGAGGAAAGCTATTTAAAGGAATATTATGTTTCTCAAATACGAGAAAAAATTGTTGATAAAACCTTTGAGTCCTTTAACTATCACTTTTTTGACGGTAAAGATATTTCTCTTGACGAAATTTTAAAGGATGCCCAAATGCTTCCTATGATGAGTGAATATAATCTTGTGGTGGCACGTGACTATCCCGTGGATAAAGCTCAGTCGGATATAAAGCTCCTTGAGGAATATTTGTCTGACTGTCCCGACACAACTGTTTTTATTCTTTGGTTTGATGCATTAGAGCCGGATGTTAAATCCGCAAAATTTAAAAAGCTTATAAAATCCTTTGACTCTGCAGGTGCAGTTGTAAATATGCAGAAAAGAAGCGAGAACGACGTTGCAAAGCTTCTTGTAAGCGGGGCAAAAAAAAGAGGTGCCGTCCTTAGCGTTGATAATGCCAAATATCTTATTTCTGTTTCGGGAAACGATATGAAAAATCTGCTAAACGAGCTTGATAAGCTGTCATATTTTGTCAAAGGCGGAGAGATAACTAAAGAGGTTATCGACAATATGGCGACAAAGTGCTTACAGGCAAGAATATACGACCTTTCAAAATGTGTTGTTTCCGGAAATTCCGATAAAGCCTATGAGGTGCTTGACACACTTTTTGCTATGAAAGAAGAGCCTGTAATTATTCTTTCTGCAATCAGCAGTGTTTACGTTGATATGTACAGGGTGAAATGTGCAAAAGCAGCAGGCTTTTCTTATGATGACGTGGCAAAGCATTATAACTACAGAGGCAGAGAATTTGCCCTCAGAAACGCATCAAGAGATTGTGCGTCTCTTTCCGTGAAGCAGTTGACCGCCTCTCTTGATGCGATTACTAATGCGGATATAAAAATGAAAAGTACAGCCGTTGATAAAAAGCTTCTTATTGAAGAGCTTATAGTTAAACTGATTTTAACGGCACGGGAGATATAATGTTAAAGATTGATGAGGCTGTAATAGTTGAGGGCAGATACGATAAGCTGAAGCTGTCAAATATTCTCGATGCCCTTATTATTGAAACAAACGGTTTCGGAATATACAAGGACAGAGAAAAGCTGAAATTTATCAGACGTCTTGCAAACGAAAGGGGAATTATAGTTCTTACCGATTCCGACCACAGCGGATTTCAGATAAGAAATTTCATTTCCTCGGGAATACCGCAGGATAAAATAAAGCATATCTATATTCCCGATATTTACGGTAAGGAGAAAAGAAAAGCTCAGCCCTCTAAAGAGGGTAAGCTTGGCGTTGAGGGAATGAATGAAGATTTGCTTAGGGAGCTTTTTGAAAAGGAAAATATAAAATCAACTATTTCGGAAAATAAAGACCCTATAACAAATTATGACCTTTTCGAGCTTGGATTATCAGGTACTCCGAATGCAAAGGAAAATAAAAAGAAACTCCTTGAAATACTTGATTTACCGGAGTTTCTTTCTACAAATTCACTTTTGTCATATATTAACTCAACTATGACTAAGGAAGAATTTTATAATTTTTTTGAAGCATAAATCAGTATTTGGCTTTTTTGTTCAAGTCCGCAGGGCTTTGGTACAGAAAAGCCTAAATTATATAAATCTGTACAGCGACACTCTAATTCAAAAAGCCTTTGACTTTTTTCGTCAAGCTTTTTAACGTCGCTGTATTTGCTTATAATAGGCAGGGAGGCTTTTTCTTTCATCTGAGATAAAAGCTCTCTGCCTTTTTCGTTAAAGCCGATTACACGGATATATGGAACGTCACAGGAGTATTCCTTTGTAATTCCGAGGTAGCTTTTGAGAATAATTCTTCTTATTCTTGAGTGAGTATATCTTTTTGTTTTGATACTGTCATATAGTTCTTCAAGGCCTTCAGCCGTTTTAACAGCCTGAACTATCCTGTTTTCAAGTCCCTCTGTGACATCCTCAATCTGTAAAAAATCGTCAGCTGTCATTGTACGGAGCTTTGCAAGAACAGCTTTTTCGCAGTTTTTCAGTGTGCAGATTTCACTTGTATCAAGAGTGCTTCTGATTGCCGATGCACTGTACATTTCATCATCGGTGTCGTGACCTTTACCTATTCTTTTAACTGCCATATAAGGCAGATTTGTGTGTCTGAAATATTCAACAGCGAGAATGTTGTTGGGGTAGTCGAGAATGTCATCTTTTATAACGTTTTTTCTTGCAACAGGGTAGGAAACACCTTTTTTCATTTCTTCAATAATTTCCTGCTTTTTTTCTTCAATTCTGTGAGCGGTTTCCTTTAGTGTAGCCGTATCCTCACATTCAGCACCGAATGCGATTTTGTCAACAATCCCGCAAGCCTCTAAAATCTGAACGGCATATTTTGCAAAGCCCTCCGCTGACATAAGAGAGTATACACAGGGAAGGTCGAGTATAAGGTCGGCACCGTTTTCCAAGGCAGTCTTTGCCCTTGTAAATTTGTCGTAAACAGCAAATTCACCACGCTGAACAACATTACCGCTCATAACACAAACAACGCTGTCACATTCTTTTTTTACTGAGTCAATAAGATATTTATGTCCCTTGTGAAAAGGGTTGAATTCACAAATTATTCCTGATGTCATAAAAAATCCTCAAAAGTTCTTGACAATCACTTGCCTTATATATTATTATAATACTAAATTAATAAAATAAATTCAATAATACGGAGGAAATATTTTGAAAATTCTTGTTATTAACTGCGGCAGTTCCTCACTCAAATATCAGTTAATGGATATGTCTGACGAATCTGTCCTCTGTAAAGGTGCGATAGAAAGAATAGGTCTTAAAATTACCGGTGGCGAAGAAAACGTTATCATTAAGATAGGTGATGAAAAGTATACCTATGATAAGGAACTTCCAACCCATATAGACGCTTTTAACGAGGTTAAATATATTCTTTCCGAGGGAGAGCATAAGGTTATTGATTCCTTTGATGAAATTGATGCAGTAGGTCACAGATTTGTTCAGGGCGGTGACAAGTATACCAAGAGTGTACTCATCACAGAGCAGGTTGTCAAGGATGTTGAAGAACTTTCTCCTCTTGCTCCTCTTCATAACCCTGCTAACCTTCAGGGCTACAGAGCTTGTCTTGAGGTTGTAGGACCTGACGTTCCTCAGGTTGCCGTTTTTGATACTGCTTTTCACAGCACAATGCCGCCAAAGGCATATATGTATGCTGTTCCTTATGAATATTACGAAAAATACGGTGTTCGCCGTTATGGCTTCCACGGTACATCTCATAAGTTTGTTTCTCATAGAGTTGCAGATAAAATGGGTAGGGATTTTAAGGATTTGAAGATTATTACCTGTCATCTCGGTAACGGCTCTTCCATAGCTGCTGTGGACCATGGCAAGGTTGTTGATACATCAATGGGCTTTACTCCTCTTGACGGCTTTATGATGGGCACACGTTCAGGCGGAGTTGACCCGTCAGTTGTAACCTTTATTGAAAAGAAATTAGGACTTACTCCTGATGAGATGGATAAGGTACTTAACAAAGAATCAGGTGTAAATGCTATTTCAGGTGTTTCCTCTGATGACAGAGATATCTGTGCTGCACAGAATGCCGGCAATGAAAGAGCTCTTCTTGCTCACGAAATGCAGGCTTACGAAATCGCAAAATATATTGGTTCATACATAGCCGCAATGAACGGTGTTGACGCTATCGTATTCACAGGCGGTATCGGCGAAAACGGCTTTTGGCTACGTTCAAAGATTTGTTCTTATTTCGGCTATATGGGCGTTAAAATCAACGAGTCCTTAAATCAGGCAACTGTTAAGGGTGCCGAAGCAGAGCTTACCGACCCGACAGATAAGGTAAGAGTATTCATTCTTGCTACTGATGAAGAGCTTACTATTGCCCGTGATACTAAAGAAGTAGTTAATTCACTTAAAGCATAATTTAGTTTTAATACGGAAAAGGAGGAGAAACAATGCCTGAAATCAAGTATGAAATTACCGAGCATATCGGTGTAATTTCCGAAACAGCAAGAGGCTGGACAAGAGAAGTGAATATGATTTCATGGAACGGACGTGAGCCTAAGATTGACGTCAGAGATTGGTCACCTGACCATTCAAAGATGAGCAAGGGTCTTACATTTACCGTTGACGAGGTCAAGGAGCTTACAAAGCTTGTTGAAAAACTTTAATCATATACATTTTAAGGGCAACAAAATGCTGTTGCCCTTTTGATTGTATAATGAACATTGATTAAGATTATTACAAATAAATTTTTTATTTGAGGTATAAATTATGGAATGGACATCTTTAAATGATTTAAGAGAGAAATATCTTTCTTTTTTTGAAAGTAAAGGACATTTGAGACTTCCCAGCTTTTCTCTTGTACCAAACGGAGATAAGAGCCTTCTTTTGATAAATTCTGGTATGGCTCCTAT
Source organism: Eubacterium sp. (assembly GCA_051892435.1). Lineage (GTDB taxonomy): Bacteria > Bacillota > Clostridia > Oscillospirales > Acutalibacteraceae > Eubacterium_R. The sequence continues at coordinate 31,883 of JBJFGE010000048.1, read as the reverse complement.
GAAAAAATATTTTACAGGTGAGGTAACACCGCCGAGAAATCGTGTAACCACCTGCCAGAAATGTATCCGTACTCCCGATATTGAGTGCGTAGGCAAGACAGCACGTCACGGTACATTTTTTGAAATGCTTGGTAACTTTTCCTTTGGAGATTATTTCAAAAAAGAGGCTACCGCTTGGGCGTGGGAATTTTGTACACAGGTCCTTGAAATGCCTGTGGACAAGCTCTATGTTACCATTTATGAAAATGATGATGAGGCATTTGAGATTTGGACAAAGCAAAACGGAGTTGATCCAAGCCATATTGTAAGGCTTGGCAAGGCTGATAACTTCTGGGAGCATGGTTCAGGTCCTTGCGGTCCTTGTTCTGAAATTTACTTTGACCGTGGCGAAAAATACGGATGTGGCAGTCCTGATTGCGGACCGGGCTGTGATTGTGACAGATTTACAGAATTTTGGAATAACGTATTCACCCAGTTTGATAACGACGGAAACGGAAATTATACCCCACTTGACCACCCGAATATTGATACAGGTATGGGACTTGAAAGACTTGCTTGTATTTTACAGGGCGTTGATAATATTTTTGAGGTTGATACCGTTCAGAATATTATGAAAAAGATTTCCGAAATCGCAGGTGTCAAGTATCACGAGGATGACAAGAACGACGTTTCTCTTCGTGTTATTACCGACCACGTTCGCTCTGCAACCTTTATGATTGGCGACGGTGTTATCCCGTCTAATAACGGTAGAGGATATGTTCTTCGCCGTCTTATCAGAAGAGCTTGCCGTCACGGCAGACTTTTAGGTGTTAATGAGCCGTTTATTTATGAGGTGTGTAAAACTGTTATTAATGAAAATAGAGTTGCTTATCCCGAGCTTGCAGATAAGGAGGAGCTTATCGCAAAGGTTATTCTTGCTGAGGAGGAGTCCTTCGGTAAGACTATTGACGCTGGTCTTGCTCTTCTTGATGAATATATTGAAAATACTGAGGGTACTGTTTTCTCAGGTGATGATGCCTTTAAGCTTAACGATACCTACGGCTTCCCGCTTGACTTGACAAAGGATGTTCTTGAAGAAAAGGGAATGACTGTTGACGAGGATAGATTTAACGAGCTTTTAGCAGAGCAGAAGGCAACTGCAAGAGCTGCCCGTAAGGATGCAGGTGCAGATGCTTGGAAGGGCGAAAGCGTTAAAATCGAGGCTGATAAAACAGAGTTTGTAGGTTATACAGATTTCACCTGTGAAGCAAAGGTTCAAGCTATCGTAAATACTGACGGTGAGCTTGTCGATATGCTTGGTGCAGGTGAACAGGGAACAGTAGTTCTTGATAAAACACCTTTCTACGCTCTCTCAGGCGGTCAGGTAGGCGATAGTGGTGTAATTAAAAACGGCGAAAACGAATTTACCGTATCCGATACAACTAAAAATGCTGACTCAATTTATCTTCATAACGGTACTGTTTCAAAGGGCGTTATCAGCGTTGGAGACAGCGTATCTGCAGAAATTGATGCTGATAGAAGAAAGGCGATTATGAGAAATCATACCGCCGCACATCTTCTTCAGGCTGCATTGCGTCAGGTTCTCGGAACACACGTTGAGCAGGCAGGACAGCTTGTTAATGAGAACGAGGTTCGTTTTGACTTTACTCATTTCAATCCTATGACAGAAGAAGAAATCGTTAAGGTTGAAAGTATTGTAAACGAGTTTATATTGGGCGCACAGGCAGTTGTTATGCAGGAAATGCCTATTGAAGAGGCAAAGAAAATGGGCGCAATGATGCTTTTCGGTGAAAAGTACGGAGATATCGTAAGAGTAGTTAAGGCAGGAGATTTCTCAACAGAATTCTGCGGCGGTACCCACGTTTCAAACAGCGGTCAGCTTGGTCTTTTCAAGATTGTTTCCGAATCATCTGTCGCTGCAGGCGTTAGAAGAATTACTGCATTTACAGGCTTTGGAGTTCTTGATTATCTTGACAAAAACGAAAATGTTGTTAAGTTTACAGCATCTGCTCTCAAATCTGCTGAAAATGAGGTAGAAGAAAGAGTAACAGCAGTTATTGCAGAGAATAAGGAAAAGGATAAGGAAATTCAAAAGCTTAACGCAGAGCTTACAAAGCTTAAAAGTGCCGATATGTTCTCAAAGCCTATTGACGTTGACGGTCTTGAGCTTTATATTGCAAAGGTTGAGGGTACAACACCTGATGCACTGCGTTCAATGGGTGATGATATCAAGGCAAAGAGTGATAATGTTGTTGCTCTTATTGCAGGCGTAAACGGTGATAAGGCAAATCTTGTTGCCGTGTGCGGTAAGAATGCAATCGCAAAAGGCGTTAAGGCAGGTGACCTTGTTCGTGAAATTGCAAAGCTTGCAGGCGGTGGCGGCGGCGGTCGTCCTGATTCTGCTATGGCAGGTGCAAAAGACCTGTCAAAGCTTGACAGTGCAATTTCGGCAGTTGAAAGTACAGTTAAATCTATGATTAAATAAGGAGAAGACTATGTGCTTGTTTTGTGAAATTATAGCAGGCAATATCCCCTCAACAAAGGTTTATGAGGACGATATGATTCTTGCTTTTAAGGATATAAACCCTGTTGCTCCGGTTCATACTATTATTGTTCCAAAGGAGCATATCTGCTGTGCCAACGGCGTAACAGAGGAAAACAGTAAATATGTTGCTCATATTTTTGAGAAAATTCCCGAAATAGCAAAGTTACAGGGCATTGATTCCTACAGAATTATTAATAACTGCGGTGAAGATGCAGGACAAACAGTAATGCATCTCCATTTTCACCTTATCGGCGGAGTTAAGTTAGGAGAGAAAATAATATGAGCGAAGAATTTTATACACTGAAAATTGCAGGAGTTGAAAGAAAGCTTAAAAGATTTCCTGTTTCCGATAAGCTTGATATTGCCGCTTTTATTCTTTTTGGTGACGTGGAGCTTACAGAGGCTTGTGCTAAAGCACTTCTTGAAAAAGCTCCCGAGTTTGACTATATTGTTACTCCTGAGGCAAAGTCAATTCCTCTTGCTTATGAAATGAGCAGACTCAGCGGAAAGAAATACATAGTTGTCCGCAAGGGCGTAAAGGTTTATATGGATAATCCTGTTGCTTATACGGAAACAAGCATTACCACTCAAAAGGAGCAAACTCTTTATCTCGGTCACGAGGACGGGGATTTGCTTAAAGGAAAGAGAGTTCTTATTGTTGATGATGTTATTTCAACAGGAGAAAGCCTTAAAGCAGTTGAGGGTATTGTAAAAGCCTTTGACGGAAATATTGTTGCTTCCTGCGCTCCTCTTGCAGAGGGAGATGCAGCAGATAGAGACGATATAATCTTTCTTGAGCCTCTTCCGCTTTTCTTTAAATAATAAAAGACTAACACCCGAAAGTATGGTAATAATACTTTCGGGTGATTTTTTATGTTTATTGACAGTAAAAAGGTTGCAATAGTCGGTGTCGGTATGGTTGGAATGAGCTTTGCCTATGCACTTTTAAATCAAAATATTTGTGACGAGCTTGTGCTTATTGATATAAATAAAGAAAGAGCAAGGGGAGAGGCAGCCGATTTAAGTCATGGATTGCCATTTGCTCCAAGCTCAATGACAATTTATTCCGGAGAATATTCCGATTGTTCAAATGCTGATGTTGTAGTAATTTGTGCAGGTGCACCTCAGGAGCAGGGAGAAACCAGACGAGACCTGCTTCAAAAAAATTATAAGGTGTTTAAATCAATAGTAAACCCAATAGTTGCAAGCGGCTTTAACGGAGTGTTTCTTGTAGCTTCAAATCCTGTTGACATAATGACACAGGTAGTTTACAGCCTTTCAGGCTTTCCGGCAGGAAGAGTCCTCGGTTCAGGTACAAGTCTTGATTCTGCAAGGCTTAAACATATGATGAGTGATTATTTCAAGGTCAACCCGAGGAATGTTCACGCATATGTAATCGGTGAACACGGTGATTCCGAGTTTGTTGCTTGGAGTAATGCTACAATTTCAGTAAAGCCTTTAAGTGAGCTTTCAGCCGATAATCCGAGGCTTATGGAGGATATGAAAAATATTGCTGTTGACGTTAAGGAGTCTGCATACGAAATAATTAAGGCAAAGAAAGCCACCTACTACGGTATCGGTATGGTTCTTGCAAGACTTACACGAGCAATACTTTTTGATGAAAATTCTATTTTTACCGTTTCAACATATTTAAAAGGGGAGTATGGTGAAAAGGAAATTTATGTCGGTGTGCCGTCTGTTGTCAACAGAAACGGAGTTAGAGAGGTTCTTGAGATGAGAATTAGTGAGGAAGAAAAAAAGCAGTTTAAAGCCTCTTGCGAAATCCTTCGTGAAATGAAGAGGGAAATAGGAATGTAGAATGACTGATTAAATATCAGGTGTGACACGACTGTTGTTTTCAGTTCACACCTTGTTCTTAGCTGATAGAGAAATGAAAAAAAACGGCAGGATTAATTTCCTGCCGTTTTTGCTGTTTAAATTTTATTTTGCTTCATCGTTTCTTCTATTAACAATATAATCATGAACCTTATCGGAAAGCTCACCGTAAAGCTTGAATTTTGTTGTGAACACAATCAATGAAAGGGTTACAAGTATAACAGGCACACCGAAGCAGATAATTCCGATAGCAGTTTTTGTCTGTTGATTGATGGAATTTGAAAGAATCTGTTGGTTGTAGCCCATAATTTTCAAACCGCCAAAGAGAATGATTGTCTGAATTGTGTAGGCAAGCTTTTGCAAAAAGCCTTTCATGGAAAAGGTAATAGATTCGTTTCTTTCACCGTTTTTGTACTCGCCGTAGTCAACGATATCTGCAAGAAATACTGTCTGTGCAACAAACATTGAGCCTATTCCTATTGATGCCAAAATATAGCTTAAATCAAGAGCGATTGTAATTTTAAGAACAGGACCGAAAATAAGCATTAATACATAGCCTGCAATAGTGAGACATAGGGAAAATTGATAAATCTTTCTTTTTGACCACCATTTTGACAGAACAGGAATAACAAGCAGTCCTAAAACAGAGCCTACAGCACCGATTGTCGAAAACAGGCTTTGAGCCTTTGGTTTGCCTAAAACGTCTGTGAAATAGTAAACTGCAGTACCGCTTGTTAAATACCAGCCTGCATTTGACAGCATTGCAAAAATGATAAATACAACAAGCTGGTCGTTGTGAGCGATTACGGAAAACATCTTCTTAAATGAGAATTTCTCGCCCTTGTTGCTATAGACAACGTGACGTTCCTTTGTGTTAAGAACACAAATTGTTGAGAAGAATATGAGAGCAATAGAGCATATCAGTGCCCACCTTGAAAATCCTGATGCGGAATATCCCTTGTCGGTAGTCATTCCCGATGAAAGCATAGGAAGAATTATGGGAGTTAAAACAGTGATAATTCCTTGACCTAAGCCTGAAAAGGTTCTTGCAACAGTGGCAACAAGATTTCTGTCCTTAGGGTCAGTTGTGAATGACGGAACCATTGACCAATAGGGAATATCTGCCATTGTATTTGTCATTCCCCAAAGAATGTACATAATACCGATGTAAATATAAAGCTTTGTTCCGCTCATACCGAAGCTTGTGAAAAGAAGGGTCAAAACAACTGCATTTGACAGTGCACCAATAACAATCCAAGGTCTGTACTTGCCCATTTTTGTTTTTGTACTGTCAACGATAGTTCCCATCATCGGGTCGTTGATACCGTCCCATATTCTTGCAAGGGGAGTCAGAAGAAGCAAAAATCCTTCTTTAAGCCCCAGCACACTTGATAAGTAGTAGGAAAGATAGGAATAGAAAAGTCCGTAGCTAAGGTCAAGACCGATAGCACCAACACCGTAGCCAATCTTTTCTCTCCAAGTGGTTTTATAATCACTCATATATGGTATTCTCCTTAATTTTAATAAATCAATTATAACATATTATAGACATTTGTACAACTTAATTTCACTTGCTTTTTTACCTGTAAGGTTACAAAAGTATTACAAATACTTACAAATAATTACATTTAATTTGCCGTAAAATTAAGCCTTGACATTATAGTAATTCCCTTATATAATGTAATCAGTGGTGATAATTCCAATAAAATCCCACAACTTTTAATATAATTCCCATTGATGACAAGAATTGAAAGGCGAATTCACTTAGGAAAGGAAGGATGGATATGCAGCTTTTTGTCGGCACATTAGATGGATATAAGCTTGACTCAAAGGGACGTCTTTCCATTCCTACCAAGTGGAGAGAGCGTTTGGGAAAGGAATTTTATATGGTTGCCGTTACGGTAAGAGGCTGTAAATGTCTTACTCTTTATCCTGTGGAGCATTTTGAAAATATGTATGAAGCAATGCAGCAGGGCACTGAAAATCAGAAGTATGACGCAACTACAAGCTTTCTTGATAATGCAGAGGAAGCAGTTCTTGATGCTCAGGGAAGATTTACAGTTAATCAGCGTCTTAAAGAGGCAGCAGCTCTTACAAATGAGTCAACTGTTGTTTTTAAAGGAAAAGGTAAGGTTATAGAGATTTGGAATACCGACGAGTATGACAGGATTTATAACAGCTATGACCATACACAGGGTATTTATGACCTTATGGATAAGGTAAAGGGCAACGCAGAATAATGGAGTTTGTTCATAAAAGTGTGCTGTTTGACGAGGTAGTAAAGGCACTTGATTTGTCGAATGATAAAATAGTTGTTGACGGTACTGCAGGTGGCGGCGGTCATACAAGTGAGATTGCAAAAACTGCAAAAAGAGTTATCGCTGTTGACCAAGACCCTGATGCAATAAAGGTGCTGAATGAACGCTTGGGCAAAAGAGAAAATGTAACAATCGTTCACGATAACTATTCAAATGTTAAGGATATAGTAAAAAGTCTTGGGATTGATGAAATTGACGGTTTACTGCTTGATTTAGGCGTAAGCTCATTTCAGCTTGATACTGCTCAAAGAGGCTTTTCGTTTCATAAGGATGCACCTCTTGATATGCGAATGAGTAAAAGCGGGCTCAGTGCAAGAGATGTTGTAAACAATTACAGCGAGGAACAGCTTGCGGATATACTATTCAGATACGGTGAAGAAAAATTTGCAAGAAAAATTGCCGCAAATATCGTTAAATCAAGACAGGACAAGCCTATTGAAACTACCTTTGAGCTTGTTGATATTATAAAATCCTCCTTGCCGCAAAAGGCAATGAGAGATGCACACCCTGCCAGAAAAACGTTTCAGGCCATTAGAATTGAAGTAAACGCAGAGCTTGACGTATTGAGCAGTACCCTTGATGATGCTTTTTCTATTTTGTCAAAGGGTGGCAGAATTGCGATAATTACATTCCATTCCTTAGAGGATAGAATTGTTAAAGAAAGGTTTAACGAATGGTGCAAGGGTTGTACCTGCCCAAAGGAGTTTCCCGTATGCGTGTGTGGAAATAAACCAAAGGGCAAGGCGTTTAAGTCTATTGCACCGTCAAAGGAGGAGCTGGAGGTAAACCCAAGAGCACGTTCCGCAAGACTTAGAATTTTTGAAAAATTTTAGTTTTTGATAAATGTTAAGAGAGGTGAGAAAGATGACAAATACAGGGGATTTCAGACGTTATTCATATTCTTCAGATGCGTCATATGCTGTCAGAGCGTTTGACGTTCAGAGGTCATCTGCCGCACCCTCATATATTCCCGAGCCTAACCCGAGAAAAAACTTTAGGGTAAGGGAAAATACTAAGAAAAAAAGTCGTTCTCAACTGGTTTCTGAGCAAAAAATCGGATTTGCACAAATAGTGAAAATCAGCATAATTTCAATACTTAGCCTTGCTATGCTTTTTGGCATACTCTTTAACTATGCCCAAAAGAATGAGCTAATTCATGAGATATCGCAGCTTGAAACAGATTTATCAGTAGCTCAGAGCGAAAACACAAGACTTAACAGCGAGCTTGATAGCCTTGTTTCAATGAGTATGATTGACCGGTATGCAGTTGAAGAGCTTGGTATGACAAAAATGAAATCAAATCAGATTAGATATATAGATGTTTCTCAGTATAAGGAGAAACGTCTCGCTGCCGCACAGCTTCTTTTACAGAAGAATGAAAGCAAAGAAGCAGCAAAGTAATATTATTTAAAATAATAGCGTAAAATATTGAGAGTTAAGATTTTACTTAACTCTCATAGCCTTTTAATAAATAAGTGAACAAACGCGAGGGAGGAAGATGAATATGAATACAAGCAAAAAAATGCTCAAAAGAATTTTCATAATGTCGATTATAATAATCTTCCTAATGACCGCATCAGGTGTGAGAGTATTTTACCTACAGACTGTCAGAGGAGAGGAGCTTGCACAAAAGGCAGAAAGCCAGCAGTTAAAGGATACAGAAATTTCTGCGATGAGAGGAACAATATACGATGCAGACGGAAATGTGCTGGCTCAGTCGGCAACGGTTTGGAATATTTATCTCGATCCTCTCGAAATTGATAATGAAGAGGAAAGAGAGCTGATTGTTGACGAGTTTGCAAAGCTGTTTGAGTATGATGAGGAGGAAAGACAGGAGCTTTACAAAAAGACAAAGGCAGAGAATCATTACGAGATAGTTGAGAAAAAGGTTGAAAACAACATAAAAGAAAAGATTTCAGAGTTCGTTTCCGAAAATAAGTTGGGCAATTGTATAGGCAGTGAGCAGGCGACAAAGAGATATTACCCTTATGGTTCTCTCGCTTCTTCAGTAATTGGCTTTACAGGTGCAGATGACCAGGGCCTTTCGGGTATCGAGGCATACTACGACGAACAGTTAACAGGTACAAACGGCAGAATTATTACCGCCAAGGATGCAGTGTCAAATAAAATCGCAAATGATTACGAAACATCTGTTGAAGCTACTGACGGCGATTCTCTTTACCTGACAATTAATCAGACAATCCAGTATTATCTCGAGAAGGGTCTTCGTGAAACAATGGAGGAATATCAGGCAAAGGGTGCTTACGGAGTTGTTATGAACTGTAACACAGGTGCAGTTCTTGCAATGTCCTCGCTTCCTGATTATGATTGCAACGAGCCTTACACACTGACCTACAGCAAGAATAAGAATGAAATCAAAAAGCTTACGGATAAAACCGAAAAGCAGGAGGCAGAGAGTGCAGCAGTACAGAATCAGTGGCGAAACTTTACTGTTTCCGATACATACGTTCCCGGATCTGTATTCAAGACGTTCATTTCCTGTGCAGCATTAGAGGAAAATGTTGTCACTCTTGACACAACATATAACTGCACGGGTTCAATACAGGTTGATCAGTACACAATGAAATGTCACTATCATCCCGGACACGGAGTAGAAAACTTTACACAGGGACTTGAAAATTCCTGTAACCCGTTCTTTATCACAATAGGTCAAAAGCTTGGAGTACACAATTATTTCAAATATTTTGACGCCTTTGGATTTACCGAAAAAACAGGCATAGATCTTCCCGGTGAGGCTTCCCCACAATACTATAAAGAGGAGCAGTACGGAATAGTTGAGCTTTCTTCAGCGTCCTTCGGTCAGACAAACTCACTTACACCTATTCAGGTTTGCACGGGACTTTGTGCAATAGCAAACGGCGGTAAGCTTGTTCAGCCATATCTTGTATCAAGTATTGTTGACAGCAGTGGCAAAACTGTTAAAAAAACAGAGACGACCGTTAAAAGACAGGTTATCAGCAGTGAAACCTCAAAAACAGTAAGACAGATGATGAAATCAGTTGTTGATAACGGTACAGGTAAAAACGGCTACGTTGCAGGATATAGCGTAGGCGGTAAAACCGGTACATCGACAAAGCTTGGTGAATCGAAAGAGGGCGAAGGAGATAAGTATATCGTATCCTTCGGAGCAATAGCTCCTACAGATAACCCTGAAATTGCAATGCTTATTATCATTGATGAGCCTAATCAGGATTTAGGCGGTGGAGCACTTTGTGCACCGATAGCGGCTCAGGTTGTTGAAGAGGCAATGAGTGTGCTTGGAATTGAGCCGAAATACGACGAAGATGAATTGAAGAATCTTTCAAAGTACACACCGAATGTAGTTGGTAAGTCAGTTGAGGACGGAAAAACAGAACTTAAGGAAAACGGACTTAACTGTTATGTATTCGGTAACGGCGACAAGATTGTAAGACAGTGTCCTACCGGTGCAGGAACAGTTCCAAACGGAGGTACGGTATTTGTTTACACCGAAGAAGGCGAAAAGAAAACAAGCACCGTTCCCGATTTTACAGGCTTGACAGTAAGTGAGGCTAAGGACCTTGCCAAAATGAATGACCTAAACCTTGAAATCAGCGGTAACAATATGTCAAGCGGTACGGTAGTAGCATTCAGACAAAGTGATGAAAAGGATACAAAGGTAGAAAAAGGAACTGTAATAACAGTCACCTTTAAAAATACACAGTCGGTTCTTGACTGATAAATTATTAACGGGGTTATGATATGAAGCTTTCACAAATATTAAACGGAATTGATGTAAAAAACAGCTTTGATGACAGGGAGGTTACAGATGTAACGCAGGATTCAAGGCTTGTGAGAGAGGGTTCACTATTTGTATGCGTTAAGGGTGCAGCATTTGACGGCCACAGCGTAGCAAAGGAAATGATGGAAAAGGGTGCCTCAGCTGTAGTTGTTGAAAGAGATTTGGGTGTTGACGGTCAAATACTTGTTGAAAATTCAAGAGAGGTATATTCACCTATATGTGCTAATTTCTTTTCAAATCCTGCCGATAAGCTGAAATTAATCGGCCTTACAGGAACAAACGGAAAGACAACAACAACATTCCTTATTAAGCAGATTTTAGAAAACTCCGGAAAAAAGGTAGGACTTATCGGAACAGTTCAAAATATGATTTGTGATGAAATCTATCCTGCAAAATATACTACCCCCGATCCATATGAGCTTCAAAAGCTGTTTTCAATGATGGTAGATGCCGGATGCGAATATTGCGTTATGGAGGTTTCCTCTCAGGCACTGGCACAGGGCAGGGTAAGTGGAATCAGATTTGCTCTCGGTGCTTTCACTAATCTCACTCAGGACCATCTTGATTATCATAAAACCTGGGAAAACTATTTTAATGCGAAGAGACGCCTTTTTGAAAGCTGTGATATCGCAGTAACAAATGCTGATGATGAGCACGGTCTTAAAATTGTTGAAGGACTTAAATTTGATAAGCTGGTAACATATGCGGTAAATATAAATGATGCCGACTATGTTGCAAAGAATGTTCAGTTTAAATCAAACGGTGTTGAATATGAGCTTGTTGGCGACACAATAGGAAGATGTAATTGTCCTATCCCCGGCAGATTTTCGGTGTACAATTCACTTTGTGCCTGCACATGTGCATTAGCTTTAGGTATTGATTTTGATACAGTTCTTGACTCAATCAGTAAATCAAACGGTGTTAAAGGCAGAATTGAGGTTGTGCCAACTCAAAGAGATTTTACAATCATAATTGACTATGCTCATTCTCCCGATGGACTTGAAAACATAATTACATCTCTTAAAGAAATTGCAAAGGGAAGAGTAGTTACACTTTTCGGCTGCGGTGGTGACAGAGATAAAACAAAAAGACCTAAAATGGGTAAGATTGCGGCAGAGCTTTCTGATTTCTGCGTAGTTACCTCAGATAATCCACGGTCTGAAAATCCATCGGAAATTATTAAAGATATTCTTGTTGGTATGGAGGGTATCAATACTCCTTACGAGGTTGTTGAAAACAGAAAGGAAGCAATCGCCTTCGCAATAAAAAATGCAAAAAAGGACGATATAGTTCTTCTTGCAGGAAAAGGACACGAAACCTATCAGATTTTACCCACAGGTACAATACATTTTGACGAAAGAGAAGTAGTAGCCGAAATTCTTGCTACACTTGAATGATTATGGAAAAGCTTAAATTAAGTGAAATTGCCACTGCCTGTAACGGTATATTTAATAAAGAATGTGAAATCAACGGAGTTTGCATAGATACAAGAAAAATTACAAAAGGTTGCCTGTTTATTTGCATTAAGGGTGAACGCTTTGACGCCCATCAGTTTGCACAGCAGGCGTTAGATTTGGGTGCAGCTGCCGTTATGATTCACAGTGATATTGAAATTGACGGATGCTATGTAAAGGTTGAAAATACTTCTACAGCCCTTTTAGAATTATCGGCATATTACAGGAGTAAATTTGATATTCCTGTTGTTGGTCTTACAGGCTCGGTAGGAAAAACTACAACAAAGGAATTTACCTATCTTGTAGTTAATTCAAAATATAATGCAATTAAAACCTTAGGAAATCTCAACAATGAAATAGGTCTTCCTCAAATGCTGTTTCAGATTGATAATGAAACCGAAGCAGCGGTTATCGAAATGGGAATGAATCATTTTGGTGAGATAAGCAGGCTAACAAAAGCGGCAAAACCGACAGTAGCACTTATAACAAATATCGGTGTCTCTCATATAGAAAACCTCGGCTCAAGAGAGGGTATTCTCAAAGCTAAGCTTGAGATACTAAAGGGGCTTGAAAAGGGTGCACCGCTGATTTTAAACGGAGACAATGATCTTTTAAGCACAGTTAAAGCCGGTGAATATAACACAGTATTCTACGGCATAGAAAATGACTGTGATTTCAAAGGAACAGATATTGTAGAAAAAAACGGCAAAACGGAATTTACCGTTAATTACTTTGGAAAAAGTCAGAAAATAGTAATTCCAACAATAGGAGTTCATAATGTTTATAATGCTTTGTCCGCTTTTGCAGTAGGATATTTTCTTGATGTTGAGCCTGAAAATGCGGCAGATGCTTTGTCAAAATATATTCCCGAGGGAATGAGGCAAAAAACTGTAAGCATTGGAGGAATAACATCTATTGAGGATTGCTATAATGCAAGTCCAGATTCAATGAGGGCGGCACTAAAAACTCTTTCAGATACAAAGGCAAATAAAAAAATTGCCGTTCTTGCAGATATGCTTGAGCTTGGTGATTATTCAAGACAGGCACATTTAGATGTGGGTAAAATGGCGGCGGATAATAAAATCGATGTTTTATTGACCTTTGGAGAAATGGGAAAGCTGATTTCACAGGGTGCAATGGAAAACGGACTTGAAAATGCGTTCCATTTTGACACAAAGGAAGAGCTTGCAGATAAATTAACAGAAATTGCAATGGCAGGCGACGCGGTAATATTTAAGGCTTCAAGAGGAATGAAGCTTGAGGATGTAATCCATATTGTATATGACAGGTGGGGAAAATAAATGAACAGTACAGTTGCAATGATTATCAGCATTATAATCGCCTTTGGAGTAACGGCAGGCTTAGGCTTTGTTATTATTCCTTGGTTAAGAAAATTGAAGTTCGGTCAGACTATCCTTGATATCGGTCCAAGCTGGCATAAGTCAAAGCAGGGAACACCTAATATGGGCGGACTTATGTTTATTATCGGCATAACCGTATCCTTTGCAGTTAGTGCGCTTACATTTTATCTTTCGGGCGGAAATCTTGAAAGTGACTATTCGGCAATTATGCAGGGCAAGGAAAAGGTGCTTCTTATTTCCGGCTTGGTGCTTGCCTTAGGCTTTGGCGTTGTAGGCTTTACCGATGATTTTATTAAAATCAAATTGAAAAGAAACGAAGGCCTGTCACCAAAGCAGAAAACTGCAGGTCAGCTTATTATGACCTTTGGATATATTCTTACACTTTGGCTTTCTCATAACACAAGCTGGTATATTCCTTTTGTAGGTACTGTTAATTTTGAAAAAAATATTTTTACCGCAATAGTTTTCTGGGTACTGTCAATATTCATAGTATACGGCTGTGTTAATTCCGTAAATCTTACAGACGGTATTGACGGACTTTGTTCGTCGGTAACAACAACTGTTGCAATAGCGTTTATCGTTATTTCATATATTCAGGGCTTTGCAGGACTGTCAATTTTTTCAGGTGCACTTTTAGGCGGTGTTCTCGGCTTCCTTTGCTGGAACTGGAATCCTGCAAAAACCTTTATGGGCGACACCGGCTCTCTGTTTTTAGGCGGTATGGTTGTTGCCCTCGGATATCTTTGTAAATGTCCGCTTCTTCTTCTTCCGATCGGTATCGTTTATGTATGCGAGACTATGAGTGATATTATTCAAATAGGATATTTCAAAATCACTCACGGTAAGAGAATTTTCAAAATGGCACCTATTCATCACCATTTTGAAATGTGCGGTTGGAAGGAAAAGAAAATCTGCGTTGTATTTTCTATCGTAAATGCAATAGGCTGTGTGATCGGTGTGTTGCTTCATTACTATGGAAATTTTGCAAATAGCTTAAAGTAATTAAAAATAATTTCAGGAAAGGAGCATAGATATGGCTGAAGGCTCACAGGGAACAAATAAAAGGCAAAAAGCATCAAAGAATTCCCTCAGTATTAAAAAAAGTGATATTTTCATAACCGGAAGCATTGATATTCCTTTTTTAGGCCTGACTATTGCCTTGCTTACCATTGGACTGATAATGCTCTTTTCTGCATCATATCCATATGCGTATTATTACGAAAATCATAATTCCTATTATTTTTTTGAAAGACAGATGATTTTCTCAGTATTTGGCTTAGTAATAATGTTTATAATGTCAAAGATTAATTATAAGCTTCTAAAAGCCTTTACAACTCCGCTTTTAATATTCACTCTCGGTTGCTTGGTGCTAGTTTTGTTCTATCACACGAATGTAGGTGACTTTAAAAGATGGATTCCGCTTTTCGGCGGAATAACCTTTCAGCCGTCAGATCTTGCTAAGTTTACAATAATACTTACTCTTGCAAGCTACATCAGCGATTATTATCGCCATATGAATACTTTTAAGTATGGTATTTGTTATCCGCTGGGAATAATTGCAATATTCTGCGGACTAATAGTTATGGAGCATCATATGTCCTGCACCATCCTAATGTTTTTAATCGGTGCGACTTTGATGTTTGCAGGAGGCAGTAATTGGAAATTATTTGCCTTTGGTTTGGGTGTAATAGTTCTTGTTGTATTTTTAGTCATAACCTTTCCCGAGCTTCTTGAAAATTATGCTGGCGAAAGAATCAAAGCGTGGCTTGATAAGGATTATGATCCGACAGGAGCAAGATGGCAGACAAATAATTCACTCTATGCTATCGGTTCCGGCGGACTTTTCGGAGTAGGTCTTGGAAATTCAAAGCAAAAGTATCTTTATGTATCAGAACCCCAGAATGATTTTATTTTTTCAATAGTTTGTGAAGAGCTTGGATTTCTCGGTGCGGCTTTGATAATAGTACTTTTCGGTGCATTAGTAGTAAGAGGCTTTATGATTGCAGCAAGATGTAAGGATAGATTTGGTAGCCTGCTTGTAATCGGTGTAGTAGCACAGATAGGTATACAGGTTATATTTAACATAATGGTTGTTACAGATACTTTCCCAAATACAGGTATTGCACTTCCGTTTTTCTCCTATGGCGGTACTGCAATGTTGATGCTTTTATTTGAAATTGGTGTTGTGCTTTCAGTATCGAGAAAATCAAATCAACAAAAGGTATAGGTGATAAAATGAAAATTATATTTGCAACAGGCGGAACGGCAGGACATATTAATCCTGCTCTTGCCGTAGCGTCATATATACGGGAAAATTATAAAAATGCTGAAATACTTTTTATAGGAACGGCTGACCATATGGAAGCAAGACTTGTACCAAATGCCGGATTTGATTTTAAAACAATAAATATTTCAGGCTTTCGCAGGTCATTCTCGCCAAGTGCAATCGCACATAATCTTAAAACGGTATGCAGAATAGTTACTTCAAAAAATGAAAGTAAGAAAATAATAAAAGAATTTAATCCCGATGTCGTTGTAGGCTTTGGTGGATACGTTTCCGGTCCTGTTTTGCAGGAGGCTGTAAGTCTTAATATTCCAACCTGTATTCACGAGCAAAATGCTTTTCCGGGCATAACTAATAAAACCCTTGCAAAAGAGGTGGACAAGGTTATGCTAAACGTTGAGGACGCAGAAAAGCATCTTGAGCCTAAAAATCCTGTTTCTATAACAGGACTTCCGGTAAGGGGAGAACTTTTGAGTGCTCATAAGGATATTTCGAGAGCACAGCTTGGAATTCCCGATGACAAATTTCTTGTGCTGTCATTTGGAGGTTCACTTGGAGCAAAGCCGATAAATGACGCTATGTATGATATTCTTTTAAACAGTGCTGACACAGGAAAGTATTATCATATTCATTCTGTGGGAACTAATGGCTCTGAGTATCTCGAAAAATTTGAGAAAGCCGGCTTTAACAACGGTAAAAAAGGCACTGTTGAAGTAAGACAGTATATAGATAATATGGACGTTTGCATGGCGGCGGCTGATGTTGTTATCGGCAGAGCCGGTGCGTCGTCCCTTTCGGAAATAGAAGCAATGGGAAAGGCTTCAATACTTATCCCATCACCTTATGTTGCTGAAAATCATCAGTACCATAATGCTATGGCACTTGTAAACAGAGGAGCAGGATATATTTTAGAGGAAAAGGATTTAACCTCTGAAAAGCTTTCCGAAATGCTTGATGACATTTTATCTAACAAGGTAAAACTCAGACAGATTGAAGAGAATGCAAAAAATATGTCCATAACAGATGCAAGAGAGCGTATAGCAGCTATTATAGTGTCTCTTGTAAAGTAAAAAGAATAATAACAAAATTAATCCCTCTGCATAGGATAGTTTGCAGAGGTGATTAGATGAATGTATTAAAAATTAACGGCAAAACAAAGCTTGGCGGAAGTGTAAGACTTCACGGAGCGAAGAATTCGGCACTACCGATTCTTGCCGCTGCAATTCTTGTAAAAGGCGAATGTGTCATACATAATTGCCCTGATTTAAGCGATGTCAGAACTACGGTAAAAATACTTGAAAGCCTCGGCTGTTGGGTAAAAAGAGACGGAGATACCTTAACCGTAAATGCTGAGAATATAGTAAGCAGTGATATTGATGAGCAGATGATGAGAACTATGCGGTCGTCAATAATTTTTCTCGGCTCTCTTGTTTCACGCACGGGCAAAGCTTCAATTTTCTATCCGGGCGGATGTGAAATAGGTACAAGACCTGTCGACCTCCATTTAAAAGCCTTGAAATCTCTCGGTGCATCCTTTTGTGAAAACGGATCTTCGATAATTTGTTCAGCTCCGTCAATAAATGGTGCAAAGATTATTTTGCCCTTTCCAAGCGTAGGTGCTACAGAAAATATAATTATTGCCTCGGCAATATCGAAGGGCCGAACAACAATAATTAATCCTGCAAGAGAGCCTGAAATATGCGACCTTGCAGATTTTCTTAATCATTGCGGAGCAAGGATTTACGGAGCAGGGGAAACCACTATTGAAATAGAGGGCGTTGAAAAGCTTTATCCCTGTGAACATAGAATTATCCCCGATAGAATTCTTGCATCAACTTATATGAGTGCCGCAGCCATAACAGGATCGGATATTATAATTGATGATATCATATCAACTCATTTAGCTCCTGTATTTCCTGTGTTTATGGAAATGGGATGCAAGCTTTATCTAAGCGAAAGCAGTCTTAAAATTCAATCTCCTAAAAGGCTAAAAAGGGTTCGAATGATAAAGACATTACCTTTTCCGGGATTTCCGACAGATTCTCATTCTCCCGTTGTTGCGGCTCTGACAACAGCAAAGGGGACCTCGGTTTTGCAGGAGAATATATTTGAAAATCGTTTTAGGTATGTAAGTGAGCTTAACCGTTTTGGTGCAGATATACAGGTAAATGATAAAATTGCTGTAATAAACGGAATGAAGCATCTTCACGGTGCTAATGTAAATGCCACCGATTTAAGAGGGGGAGCAGCACTTGTTGTTGCCGCTTTAGGAGCAGATGGTATTTCAACTGTTAATTGCATTGAACATATTGATAGAGGATATGAAAAGCTTGAAGAAAATCTTTCAAATTTAGGTGCAGATATAAAGAGGATTAATAATGAAGAAGAAAACAACGTCAAAAAAATCAGCCCCGAAGACTCAAAAAAACCGTAGTAAGAATACTGAGAATTTCAGCAAAAGTCTTGATGATTTGGGACTCGAACCGCCTAAAATATACAGAGACTCAGAAAGGGCAAAAGAAATTCAAAGAGGCTATTCTTCACAGAAGAATAAACAACAGCTAACAAAAACAGAACGCAGAGCAAGAGAAACTAAAAAGCGAAAAAAAAGAAGTGCAATAAGAAAATTCTTCATTTGGACAGCAGTAGTTATATTTGTCACAGCACTTGGAGCGGTACTTTCTCTTACAGTCTTTTTCCATATTAATTCAATTACAGTTAATTCAAATAAAATCTATACAAATGATGAGATACTTTCTCAATGTACAATAGATGTGGGTGAAAATCTATTTATGTCGGACATTAAATCGGCAGAGCAAAGACTTGAAGAAAGTCTTCCTTATATCTACAATGCTGAAATTAAAAGAAAGCTCCCCGATAAAATAGAAATAGAAATAACTGAGGCAAAGGTTGCCTACTCAATAAAAAATCAAGACGAAAAATATATTTATCTTGATGATAACTTTAAGGTTTTAGAGTTAGGTGCTCAAAAAACAAAAGGTATTAAAATAAGTAAGGCAGATATAAAAAAAGCAGTTGCAGGATTTAAAATTGAGTTTAAAAATGAAGATACAGGAAACTGCTTGGAACAGCTTGCAAATGTAGTAAAAGATAATGATTTTACGGAGATAACATCTATATACAGTAATAATATAAGTGATAATTACGTGGTATATGACGGAAGAATTAAGTTTAAGCTCGGGAATTGTGATGATCTTGAAACGAAAATATACAGAGGCTTAGCGGCTTGTGAACAGTTAAACGAATCAAGTCCCAATGTAAAGGGTACAATGACTATATCAGGTGACAAGTCAGTTTACTTTACAGAAGATAACACGTAAAGCAAATTACTTTACAAAATTTGTGATTAATTTTGGAATTTGTGCAATAGTTACAAATAAAAACGAAAAACATTAGCAAAACATTGTCAATAACTTTTATAATTATTCAAAAAAAGTATTGCAAAATGATTACAATATTGTTACAATATGAGATGTAACAAAGTCTAAGGGACTAATTTAGAATATTATGCGAAGGAGAATAAAAATATGGGACGTTATGAAATAGATACCGACGATTCAAAGGTAGTACAGATTAAAGTTGTAGGCGTTGGCGGAGGCGGCGGAAATGCCGTAAACCGTATGGTACATTGTAACATTCAGGATGTTGAGTTTGTAGCTGTAAACTCTGATAAGCCGGCTCTTGCAAAATCAACAGCCACACATAAAATACTTATCGGCGAAAAGGCTACTAAGGGACGTGGTGCAGGTGCAAAGCCTGAGGTTGGTACAAAGGCTGCTGAAGAAAGCCGTGAAGCACTTACAGACATCCTTACCGGCGCTGAAATGGTATTCATTACAGCAGGTATGGGAGGCGGAACAGGTACAGGTGCAGCTCCTGTTGTTGCGAAGATTGCCAAAGACCTTGGTATTCTTACTGTTGCCGTAGTTACAACTCCTTTTGCTTTTGAGGGTAGCAGGAGAATGAAGCAGGCTCAGGAAGGTATTAAGGAGCTTGCTCAGTACGTTGATTCAATTATGGTTATCCCTAATGAAAACCTTAAATATGTTACTGAAGAAAAGATTACTCTCCTTAATGCATTTGAAATTGCAAACGATGTACTTCGTCAGGGCGTTCAGTCTGTTTCAGATCTTGTAAATGCTACAGGCCTTGTAAACTGTGACTTTGCTGACGTTACAGAGATTATGAAGGATTCAGGCTATGCTCATATGGGTGTGGGTAGAGCAAAGGGTAAAGATAAGGCAGAGCTTGCTGCTCGTCAGGCTATCTCTTCACCACTTCTTAACACTTCAATCGACGGTGCACATGGTATACTTATTAATATTACTGCTTCTACAGATATCGGTCTTGAGGAGATTGATGCTGCTTCTTCAATCGTAAGTGCAGCTGTACATCCTGATTGTGAAATCATTTGGGGTGCTAATTTTGATGAAGAGCTTGAGGATGAAATGATTATTACAGTTATCGCTACTCGCTTTGGTGATAACGGTCCCGGTGCTCCGATTAAGTCAGTTACAGCTAATAATGAGGTTGCTCCTCCGCAACCAATTGCGGCTCCAACTGCTTCAACAGCAGCACCATCAAGCTTTACTGATAACGATGATGATGCATTCTCAGATATAGTTAATTTCTTCAAGAAGTAATTTGACTAATAAAAAAACATTCCCTATTGCATTGGGAATGTTTTTTTATACAGATTTTTATTATTTTATCAATATGTATAAATAATTAGACAAAAGGCTTGTATGATGAAAAAATTGTTAAATGCAAGTTAAAGACTTTACATTTTTAACAATTTCCACAGAGTTTTCAACAACGATAATTACGTAATTATTTGGTTTTCAACATTTTTAACATAGTTTTCCGCAATGTTTTCAACATTTTAAAAACTGAAAAGTATTTAGACTTTACATAAAAGAGCAGCTCCGTATACATTAATTGCATACGGAGCTGTTGTATATTCTGTCATTTACCATTCACTTTTTGTATATGAACGAATGATATTTGTAATAATATTATCTCTCTTGAAGCCTTTGCCTTTTCCCGATTTCATTTGATCTTGAATTTTACCTGCTCGGATTGTAACTGCTTCGCTTTTATCAATAATCTTGTCGATGGGCGGAATTTTTCCGAATTCGTAGTTTGATGATGCTAAATCAATGAATGGACTTCTAATTGCAACATCTCCGTCGGATTTTGATGCAGTCATAGCAAGAATAATGAGTTTGTTGTCCTCAGGGAGTTTAATTTCATGTGCCTTTCCAAGAGAAATTTTATAAACATTGAATAATGCTTTTTTCGTTAAATTACCTTCAGGATGGTGAGTGTGTGTAAATTCAAAGCCGTAGTTTACCTTGTGGTTTACATCTGCCTTTTGATTCATTCCGTACATATCCCATTTGCAAATAGGCTGTGCCATTGGGAAAATGTTAAGCTTGTTTTTCTTTGTGCCTGCAGTAAAGGTTTCCGTTGTCTTTTCTTCATTAACAGTTGCCGCAAGAATATAAACAGCTTTAACATCATTATCAAATTCTAATGTTTGACCTCTGCAAACGAGTACATCATATAAATCATTAGCTTTTTGAGTAAACTCAAAGGGAACGCCACCTGCTGTATGCTTTTCCGGAAGCAGTTCTATCGGAAGTGAATAACCGCTACCCTGGAGAATTACGTGCCTCATATTGTTATCGGCAGTAAATCCTTTTGCATTAAACGGTAGATTAACCGGCTTGAAATTATTGTCATTAGCCATTTCAGAATATTTCAAATGAATTTTAAATGATTTTACTTCAAAAGGATTTATGTTAAACTTAATAGATTTTTTATCGGCTTTTATATTTCCTAAAACTTCCTCTGATGAATTAACAAGCTGTGCATTATCAATTTCAAAATCAGAGAGTGTCAGTTTAATATTTTTATGCTCTCTTCCTGAACCTTCATTGACTCTGATTATCAGCGAGTCTCCATTCTCACTCATTTTAACGGCTCTTACAATAATGTTTTCATCACTAATGCTGAAAAGTGACATACTGCTACCCAAATTACCGTTGTTTCCTGCCTGAGCCTCAACTGTTCTAAGTGGATTGGTAAACAAAATGGCTTGCTTTTGTGTACCGTTTTCAAAGCCGTCCTTATGTGAATAAACAGCAAAGCTGAACATATTTCTTCCAAGGTCCTGTAGATCCTGTCTTGCATCCTTTGTAAATGCACCTGCCGGTGTATGAATACAGGTAAGCCTTAATGTGTTATCTGTTGGCTTATCCCAACCACGCTTGCTGTCAGAAAGGATTGAAACACCGAAATTATTATTTCGGTCTGTGATATCTGCCCAATGCTGAGCAGGAACCTCGTAAAGATTTTCTGTGTTGTTTCCTCTTTTAATTACACCGAGACCTAAATCATACGTTGCATATTCGTTTGAAGAAGCAAGAGGAAATGTTGCCTTGAGCATTGTTCTTCTTGTTCTCCAGTCAACCATATTGTAGACTTCAACATATTCTGATGTTGGCGTAAGTGAAATTACCTGAGTGATTGTAGAATACTCAGCCTCTCGTGTGATTCTGATTGAAATTCTAGCTGCACCGTTTTCGTAAATCTCAAATTTCGGTGTGTTTGCATAGCAGTAAGGCTCTTTGTCGATATCCTCTTTTCTCATTTCCCAGGATGGGTATGAGAGTTCTCCTGTGTTGTGAAGCAGAGCCATTTTGATAGGGGAGGAAATAATATCTTTTCCAAGCTCTTTATCATAGAGCTTAGCAATGTCACCGTTTCTGTTAAATACAACCTTATATTTGAAATTTTCAAGTGAATGGTTAGTTAATTTCATACCTGAATCCACAGAGTATGGAGCATCAGCAACACCTACTGAGTAAACCTTACATTCATAGGGGTTCATTTCAGCTTGAAATACTATATCAATTTCCTTTTGCTTTTTTGCTGTTACCTGACTCGGAACCTCCTTGCCATTAGCATCGGTAACTTTAACGTAAAAGGCATTCTTTTTAAGCATTACCTTTGCCTTTACGCTTTCGATTCTTTTATACTGAGTAGGGTTGAATACAATAACAGCAACGTCATTTTTGTCAATCCAAGATGTATCAAGACCTTTTGCAAGGGCAGTTGCAGCACCTGAAAACTCAGACCTAAACTGAGAAATAGAATTGTAATAATCGTTCCAGCTATCATTATAAACCTCCATAGTTGAGGTGCCTGTTATGTCGTCGTGGAACTGATGCTTTATAGTGTTTTTCCATGCATTTCTCAGGTTTTCTTTTGGATATTCGTAAATACCGTTGTAGTGTGCAAGACAGCAAAACGGCTCAGCTAAATCAGCAATCTGCTCTGACTGAAAATCAAGTCTCTTGCTCATACATCTTGATGTGTAACAGCCTGCACCGTGACTTGTCATAAGAAGCTCGTTATCCCAAACAGGAAGTTGATTTTTTTCTTTATTTGAAAGCTTGTCAAGCTCCTCGAAAATTTCATCACTTGATGCAGAAATAACATCAAAATCCTGAGTATTGTTAGCCTTTACGCTTTCATTTACAGCTTCAACGCTTTCTTCTGTGGGAGCACCGCCCCAGTCACCTGTGCCGTAAAGGTGGTTAGCCCAAGGGAGATTTGCTCTGGAAGCGTTGTCGGCAATTCTGTCGATTACGCTGACATCAGCCCTGACATCACCGCTGAATTTGTATCTGTATGATTTTGCATTTAGACAGGTATAGGCGTATTTTCCGTCAGGACCTCTCCAAATTCCAAGGTCAAAGGGCAGACCGTAAGCACTGCCCCAAGAAAGCTTTTGCGTCGTAAAGCCTTTAAGACCGGCATTGTTAATAACTGAAGGCAAAGCATAACCAAAGCCGAAGCAGTCAGGAAGGAATAAATCTTCTGATTTTTTGCCCAGCTTTTTCTTAAAATAGTTGTTGCCGATAAGAATATTTCTGAAAAGAGACTCGGGAGAGGGAATGTTTACATCTCCGTTTTCATAAGCAGAGCCTGATACACACCATCTGCCTTCGTCGGCATATTCCTTAATTATCTCAAATGCCTTTGGATAAAATTCCTCAATCAATTCATATCTGTAAGCACCCTCGAAATTAAAACGATAATTCGGGTACTTTTCAAGCAAATCGAAATTTTTTGTTAAAGTGTCGGGTATGAATTTTTCAACCGTGTCGGCAATACTCCATCTCCAAACAGTATCAAGATGTGAGGTTGCCACAACGAAAGCCTTTTTCTTTTCCATTTAAAAACCCCGTAGTGTAAATTATTTTTCTATAATCTCGTATGTAAACTCATACTTTTCCTGAAGAGCCTTAACCTTATCCTCGTTGTCCTCAATAAAAGTTTCGGTGTAAACGCTTTTACCGTCAACACTGTAATCCTTAACTATCTGGTTGAGAGCCTCCCATGCCTCTGCCTCCTGAGGATAACCGTCCTCAAATTTGATAAGAAACTCTTTGTGTTTCGGAAGTATAACCTTCATATTTAGTTCTCCTTTATCTTTAATATTATATATTATATATTTAAACGTAGACTATTGCAACAGTAATTTTGCTTTATTTGTTAATACTGCTTCAGCATTCGCCATTGCATATTCTGTAGATGTTTCGCAGTCGGTAAGACTTATCATTTTGTCTCCGAGTTTAACTTCTTCAATTTTACCGCTGATGACATAGCATTTTTTGCCGTGCTTTTTGCAAAGCTCGCTGATTTTGTAAGGTAGCTTTCCCATAAGCGTCTGTCTGTCTGTTTTTCCCTCTCCTGTGATAACTAAATCAGCCTGTAAAATTTTTTCTTCAAGAGAGCAGGCTTCTGCAAGAATATCAAATCCACTTCTGATATTACCTCCGTAAACAGAGTATAATCCTCCGCATATACCGCCTGCGGCTCCTGCACCCTTAACTCTTGAAACATCATGTGGAAGAAATGCATTTAGCATTTTTAGTCCATTATCAAGCTTTTCAACATCATTTTTGTTTGCACCCTTTTGCGGTGCAAATACATATGCTGCTCCGTTTTTTCCAAAGAACACATTATCAACATCACACGCAAATGTAAAGTGAATATCCTTTACAATTTTAGTAAATCCTGCACCGAAAATATTTTCTAAATCTTTACCCGTTGGATATGGTATTTCTTCCCCGTCAATATCTCGGAAAACAACACCGAGAGCAGATAAAGCACCTGCTCCTCCATCACAGCATCCACTGCCGCCAAGACCAAGTATAATGTTGTGTAAGCCTTTATTTATAGCAGCTTTTATAAGCTCACCTGTACCGTAAGATGAGGCATTCATAACGTCCTTTTTCTTTTGTAAACCGCTGGCACAGGCACTTTCAATTATTGCTGTGTCTCCGTATGTAAATATCTTACCTTGAATGTGTCTGCCGTAGATGTCAGTGCAGTTGCTGTAAAGTATCTTACCATTACATATATTACTTAAACATTCAGCAAATCCTTCACCGCCGTCTGCAAACGGAATTGATGTTATTTCTTCATTTTCAAAAATACTTTTAATTCCTTTTTCAATACAATTGCAAACCTGTTGTGAGGTTAATGTTCCTTTAAAGCTGTCAGGTACTATCAAAATTTTCATATCATCAGTCCTTTATAAGCATATAATAACATAATTGCTATGAGTAATCAAATGTGTTAGAATAAAAAAGATAGGAGTGATGATATGAGGTTGATTATTGTCAGACACGGAGATCCTGATTATGCTAAAGACAGCCTTACTGAAAAAGGATGGAGAGAGGCGGAGCTATTATCCGATAGATTGTCTAAGCTTAATGTAACCGCTTTCTATTGTTCACCCTTAGGCAGAGCTAAGGATACGGCTTCATTTACACTAAAAGAGATGAACAGGGAAGCAGAGGAGCTTGACTGGCTTCAGGAATTTCGGGGAAAAATCAGAAAAGGGCTCAAAATTTGCAGCTGCTGGGATAGGTTGCCTACAGAATGGGTGAAGAATAAAGATTATTATGATTATGATAAATGGTTTGATACAAAGCTGATGCGTACTTGTAATGTTAAAAAAGAATATAAAAAGGTTTGCACAGGTATAGATGAGCTTCTTGCAAGACATGGATATGAGCATACGGGCGGATACTATAAGGTAACAAATTCAAATCACGATACAGTGGTGTTGTTTTGCCATTTCGGTGTGGAGTGTGTTATTTTATCTCATATATTTTCCTGCTCTCCAATGGTGCTTTGGCATAATTTTGTAGCTCTTCCCACATCTGTAACAACTCTTATTACGGAGGAAAGGGAAGAGGGAATAGCTGTTTTCCGTTGTCAGCAGTTTGGAGATATCAGCCATCTGTATGCCGGAAATGAGGAGCCTGCCTTTGCCGCAAGATTTTGCGAATGCTTTAAGGATGAAGAAAGACATTAATTGCGAATAAATGAAAAGACTGTATCAATCCGACATAAGTAGATTGATACAGTCTTTATTTTTGCTCTTTATTTCCAGCTTTGGATAATTGATGGATTTTC
Source organism: Eubacterium sp. (assembly GCA_051892435.1). GTDB lineage: Bacteria > Bacillota > Clostridia > Oscillospirales > Acutalibacteraceae > Eubacterium_R. Next base: position 5,783 of record JBJFGE010000048.1, on the reverse strand, counting down.
AAAAATCTCATCAAGCTTTCTGAAGAACGGAACAATATCACCGTAGTCAAGAGCTCTATGGTCAATGGCAATAGTAAGAGGAAGAATGAGTCTTGGCTCAATCTTGTCTACACCGTTTTCATCTGTTACAACAGTAGGTCTTTTCTGTGCGGCGTTAATTGCGATAGCAGTTGTCTGAGGTGGGATAATTTCAAGAAGGAAGCATTCACCCTTCTGCTCTCTGTAAATTGAGCCGAGGTTTGAAATAGTAGTAGTACCCTGCTCGATATCATGCTTTGTCAGACGGTCCTTTGTAGGAATAGAATAATACTTCTTTTTTTCTTCTCCGCCAAGCGTTTTAACCTTATGCTTGCCCGGCATTTTTGAACCGTAAAGCCTTCTTATTGCCTGAAGAACCTTGCCCTGTTTAAGTCCGTTAAGCGTATTGTCAAGGGATACCTCAAACATAACCTCATTCATATCGGAATTCTTGGCTCTTCTTATGCTGTCATTAATATCAGCAGTCATTTGGGAAAGAGTTTTATCTCCCATATCGTGCATATTAATTGTCATCATTTCTCCGCTTGGAAGTACCATAGGCATTGAAATATCAATATGGTCAAAATACTTGAGAGTACCTCTTACCAGCTTTCTGTTAAACTCCAGGTGTGTATTCATTTTTGGCGCTGCCTTATATCCCTCGCAGATGATTTTAAGCATAACCGTGTTGATTGTTATTTTCTTTGACTTATCGGTACAGTCCGCATTAAGCTTTTTACATTCCTTAAAAAGTTCTGTAACGTCTGCATTATATACTAAAGTAGCGTGTGGGATAGTTTCCCAGCTCTCCGCTGTCATATTTGATACAATTTTACGTGCAATACCAAAATGTTCTTCCTTAACTAATGCCATTATTCTGTTCTCCTTTAAAATAATATACGGATTTACCGTTTAGTTTTCTGATTGCAGCTTTTCCTTTGCAGTGGCAATTTTGCTCTTAACGTCGTCCTTAATATGCTCCTTTGTTGTTGACAGATATTCCTTTATCTCACCCATTGTAAAAGGCTCTTCGTTAAATCTCTTGGTGTACTCAAGGACCAGATGAGGTCTGAATTTAGGATGAGCAATGGAAATAAGTGCCTTTGCCCTTTCTTTAAGTGTTTTACCTTTAAGCTGAGCAATACCGTATTCAGTTACAACATAGTTTACGTCATTTCTCGGTGTAGTAACTGCACTGCCCTCTGTAATAAGCGGAACAATTCTTGAAATCATACCGCCCTTTGCCGTTGACGGCATAGCGATAATAGAGCGTCCGCCCTTACTCATAGTTGCACCTCTGACAAAATCCACCTGACCGCCCACGGCTGAATACTGATTAAGACCTACAGTATCGGAAACAACCTGACCTAAAAGGTCAACCTGTAAGCAGGAATTTATTGAAACCATATTGTCATTTTTTGCAATTTCAATAGGATTGTTTACATAGTCAATAGGATGAAGCTCAACAGAGGGATTGTTATTAATATAATCGTTAAGCTTCTGAGAGCCGAATGCTGCACCGATAACGGTTCTGTAAATGTTAGTCTGCTTTTTCTTATTGTTAATAACTCCTGCTTCAAGCAAGTCGACTACACCATCGCCCACAAGCTCACTGTGAAGTCCTAAATCCTTTTTATCCCAAAGCTGAGCACAAACAGCATTAGGTATACCGCCGATACCAAGCTGTAAGCAGTCGCCGTCATTAATAAGCGAAGCACAATATTTACCGATTTTCATTTCTGTATCGGTAATTTCAACACTCTTAACCTCCGGAAGCTTTTCATCACATTCAACAAAATATGTAAATTCTCTTACGTGCTTAATGCTGTTACCAAAGGTTCTTGGCATATACTTATTTACCTGAGCAATAACTACCTCACAGTAATCTGTTGTTCCTTTTGTATAATCAACAGTAGTTCCGAAGGAAACATAACCGTGTTCATCGGGAGGAGATACCATAACAATACTCACCCTTGGGCAAATATAATTTTTAATAACATCAGGTATTTCATAAAAGTGAGATGTAGTAAATTCACTTACACCACTGGAAATTGCCTTTCTGTTACTTGGTGCTGCAAATAGGCAATTTAATTTAAAGTGGCCTTCCATTTCAGGTCTACACCACGGTGAATCGCCTAATGTAAGCATATTTATAATTTCAACATTATGATATTCCTCATAGTTCTCTACAAGTGCTCTTTCTATTGCAAAAGGCTCTCCGCAGGCAAATCCTGTTACAACCTTATCGTTGTTGTGAATTGCTTTAATTGCCTCCTCGGCAGTAACAAGCTTGCTTTTATAAATTTTTTTCCAATCCATCTCCAATACCCCTTAATTTATTACGAAATGAATTATTTGTATAAAACATATCACTATTATAATACATTACTTTACATCGTAATGTCAACTAAATAATTATTTATTTCTGCACATAATATATATACACGGAAGAATAGACTTCAATCAACGGAATTGAGGATATAAACTATGTCAAAAAATATGATTATCGGTCAGTCGGGAGGACCCACAGCAGTTATAAATTCATCCTTGGCAGGTGCTGTTGAATATGCTTTTAATCGATGTGAAATTGATACCGTTTACGGAATGATAAACGGAATTGAGGGTTTCCTTGACGGCAACACAATAAATCTGACTGATATTTTCAAAAATAATCCTTACGAGCTTAACAGAATGAAGCTGACTCCTGCTATGTATCTCGGCTCTTGTAGATATAAGCTACAGGATAATGAAAAAGAATATGAAAAAATTATTGCTTTACTTGAAGAAAAGAATGTAGGATATTTTTTCTACATCGGCGGAAATGACTCAATGGATACTGTTTACAGGCTGTCAAAATACACAATCAGCCATAACATTGACATTAAAATTGTAGGTATACCGAAAACCATTGATAATGACCTTGTGGGAATTGACCATTCTCCCGGCTTTGGCAGTGCGGCAAAATATATCTCCTCAGCAGTTAGAGCTGTTGCATATGACACAAGTATATACAATGTAAAAAGTGTTCATATCATAGAAACAATGGGAAGAAATGCAGGATGGTTGACAGCATCATCAGTTCTTGCAAGGCACGGTGACACAATTGCACCACACCTTATTTATCTTCCTGAGATGCGGTTTTCTGTAGAAAAATTTATTTCAGACGTAAAAAGTAAGCTTAAAGAATATAATTCTGTAATAGCTGTTGTCAGCGAAGGTCTCAAAGATAAGGATGGTAGGTATATCAGTGCTCAAAGCAATAGTGTTGACCGTTTCGGTCACGTGATGCTAAGCGGTACCGGTGCATATTTGAAATCCTGTATCGAGGAGGAGATAGGCTGTAAGGTAAGGGCGATTGAGCCAAGTGTTCTCCAAAGGAGTGGAGGTCATATCCCATCCTTGACAGATGTTGAGGAAGCATTTAATTTAGGTATTGTTGCAGTTAAGGCGGCTTTAGACGGAGAAACAGGAGTTTTCTCAACTCTCAAAAGAACATCAAACATTCCATACAGTGTTGAATATAAAACCGAAAATGTTTCCGTTGTTGCAAATGCTGAAAAAACCGTTCCTCTCCAATGGATAAACAGTGAGGGAAATGACGTTACGCAGGAAATGATTGATTATCTTAATCCTTTAATCGAGGGTGTTGTTCAAACACCGTACAGAAACGGCTTGCCCGATTATATCAACATTTCACACCTTGATATAAAAAAGCAAAAATACAGAGATTAAAAAATTCCGCAGGAGTATTCCTGTGGAATTTCACACGTTTTTGTAATTTTATTTATATTTTTTCAAAAATCTAATCTGATTTTTTTCATTGTCAAATCCTAAATGACGGTAGAATTTATGTGCTTCCTTTCTTTCACTGCCTGAATTAAGTCGTATCCACTGAGCACCGTTATCCTTTGCCCATTTTTCCGCCTTTTCCATCAGCATTTTGCCGATACCTAAATGTTGATAATCCTTTGAAACAGCAAGACCGAGAAGGTTTGCACCTGCTTCACAGTAGAGAACGTTATACATTTCAATATGTATAAACCCGATACATTTTCCGTCAGATTCAGCAGTAAAGACCTGTTCTCGTTTATCATCAAGCTTTTTCAGCTTGCTTAAAACAAGCTCATTAGTACATTTATAGCCTAATTCATTTTGACATATTTCTCTGATGTCAGAGCAGTCCTGAAATTCGGCATTTCTGATTATCGGCTTGTTATTGCCGTCAAAAGCAAATTTTTCCCTAAAATCATTTATGTTTCTTATTGTATCCATTCTCTAACCTCGCTGTCAGTATACTATATCAAAAGCCAAATTACCCGACATTTTCCTTGCCGTTATTATCTTATTTTACCATATCACAACTAATTTGAGAACACATAATTAAAATGATTGATTTTTTCATTTTTTTATGTTAATTTTCATTGCAATTATCAGCTTAATAAAAATCGAGCTGACTATTGCACCGAGGGCAATTCCAAGTCCCGACGCAACAGTTGCTTTTGCGTACTGTATAGCTTTGTCAGCATCAGAGCCGATAGCGTAAAGCATTGTGTAGTAAATTGAACTGCCGGGAAGTAGCGGAATAGTTGACGGCATCAGAACAACCGTAACGGGAATTTTCAGTATCCTTGCTACAAGCTCACAGTAAATAACGAGGCACAGCATGGCAAGAAAGCAGGCAGTTAAATCGCTGTAAAAGCTGTTTAAAACTCTTTCTATTACGGAGGTTATGATACTGCCTGCAAAAATATACATAAGTGTATTTTTCGGTGCCTTCATAGTTATGGCAAAGAAAAGTGTTCCTATAACACAGCAAATAATTTCTTTAATCATAAGCCTCTGAAAATCATTAAAGCACCGGCTGTTCCTAATGCAATACCAAGTGCTGACATAATGGCAATGACAAGCTCAATTAATCCTGCAAAAAGGTCGGAGCTCATCATATCTCTTATGGCGTTTACAACGGTAAGACCGGGAACAAGAAGCATTATTGTGCCGATTATAATTTTATCTCTGTGGGTGTCAATGCCGAAAACAGCAGGTAAACAGGCAAGCACACCGGCAATAAATGAGTCTAAAAGATTTGAAGAAAATAGGGGAAGGCTCATTTTTTTGTATGGCGGATAAGTGATTATAAGACCTATCAGTCCTGAAAATAAAGCGTCAAGCAGTGTTCCGCCGAAGAAAATTGAAAAAGCTCCCGTAGCACCGAAAACAGAAATCTTTTCAATTATGTTCGGATAATTACCGTCATAGTCGGTGATATCTTTGTTTGAATTTCCGCAAATTTTTCTTGATAGTGAATTGAGCCTTGTAAGCATGGCAAGGTCAGCATCATGGGGAATAATTCTTCTAATTTGAGTAAAATCACCGCATTGGGCAATAATAAGCGTGGGCAGGGCAAAAACACGGCACTCCTGCCCAAAGGCATTGTTAATTCTTTTTACTGTTTCTTCGGCTCTGCTGATTTCACCGCCGTTTTCAATTATTTTTTCTGCAATGTCAACAGATTTTATAAATGCATTTTTGTCATTCATTTAACCCACCTGTATTATTTTTTTTACTAACACGGTGTTTATACAACTTTTTTCAATTAGCTATTGACATTTTAGAATATAATGATATAATATATAGCACAACGAAGTTAATATATCGCGGGGTGGAGCAGTTGGTAGCTCGTCGGGCTCATAACCCGAAGGTCGTAGGTTCGAGTCCTACTCCCGCAACCACAAAAAGAAACCATCCTTTCGGATGGTTTTTATTTT
>JBJFGE010000047.1:0-8697 GCA_051892435.1 Eubacterium sp. | reverse complement strand
TTCGAAAAGAGCGAGGTTAAGGTTTGGGAGTGCAGAAACTGCGGTCATATCGTAGTTGGCACAAAGGCGCCCGAAATTTGCCCTGTTTGTGCTCATCCAAAGGCATTCTTCGAAATCAACGCAGAGAATTATTAAATATTATAAATATGTATTATTTTTGACGCCTATTTTGACGGCTACACAGGAGAACGAGGGTGTTCAAGCAGTGAGCCAAGTGAAAATTCGGCAGAAAAATCGGACGAGGAAAGCCCTAAACACCGCTGTTTAGGGCTTATTTAACGGCTATCGACACTGCTACGAACCCTCTGTTTATCGGGGTCCCCGCAAAGCCTTTGGCTTTGTGGGGAAAGGAGAAACATATGGAGTATTCGTTACAAATTGGCTTGACAATTTGTTTGAATACGGAATATGTTTGGACGAGACTCCCACTGATTTCAAACTACAACAACTGTTGAAAATTAATTATCATTCATATATAATATAGATTGACAGGTTATAAATTCCAATTTGTAGGAGTGTTAAAGTGAAAACAGATTTTGAAATTTCAAGTGTTAATATACCTTATGGTGTATTGCACGATCAAAAATTAAAAAGTATGAAATATATCGATGATGAAATAATATTTACTTTTGATATTGAATTATATCCTCATGATTATCCGGATGATACTTATGATAAGTATAAAAATTATAAGTACTGTGACATGAAGGTACAATTATCAAGCAAAGAAGACAATTATTGTTATTTTAGTAGTTGTCTTGATAAAAACGATGAATACAAAGGATTAGAAATAACTATTGAAGAACTCTGTGATTTATCAAAAAATGCAAACTATTTGTTGTTTAATACCTGCTTATCAAACGGAAACGAATTCAGAATATTATTTTCATTTGGCTTTTGTGATGCTAAAGGTAAGTATAAAAAATACAAGGATTATGCAAGTTTAGAAATGATTCTATTGGCAAAAAACGTATCTTGGAATTGGCATTAATTGTGTAGATAAACAATAGCAGCAAACCTTTATTAAAAGATTCAGGCTCAAGGATTTTGTTCCTTGAGCCTTTTGCTATGCCGAGAAATGTATGAGCTTGTTTTTTATTTCAGCCATTACCGCAAGCGTTTTCATATATACGGACAATTATTGATTGATTAGAATTAAAATGATATAATGTCGTAAAGATAAATTGAATTTGCTGAAACAGGAGAGATAATATGATTTTTTATTTTACCGGAACCGGAAACTGTATGTGGAGTGCAAAGAAGCTGGGAGAGGTACTTGAACAGCCAATTACCAACATCGTTTCTGTGATAAATGAAGAAAAGATAACAATTTCAGATAGTATTGTCGGCTTGGTATTTCCAACCTATATGAGTGATATTCCTTGGATTGTGAAAAAATTTCTGTTGAAACTGCACATCACCGATGAAAGCTATTGCTTTGCTGTTATGACATCTAACAACGGAAAAAGCGGAAAAGCAGCACGCAGTATTGATCAGGCATTACACACAAACGGGGCAAAATTATCTGCATGCTTTGACCTGCAAATGCCGGGAAACTGTATTGAATCCTCTGAAAAGAATAATAAAGCCCGTTTGGCAGCTGCCCCCAAAAAATTAAACTCTATTTCCGAGAATATTCGTCATAGAGTTGTGAACTTTACTTCCGATGGAAAAAGTGCAAACGATAGCTTTGTAACCGATTCATTTTTCTATGGCTCAAATTCCCTGCGTCGTTTAACAATTATCAACAGCTTCAGCGTTACACAGGAATGCACTGGCTGCGGACTGTGTGAGAAAATGTGTCCGACTCACAATATAACTATTGAAAACAATAAGGCAATTCATGCAAACTACTGTGCATCATGCTATGCGTGTGTGCATTGGTGTCCCGCACACGCCACATTACCGAAATTTTTGCTCATACGAAACAGAAAGCAATATACACATCCTGAAATCAAACCGGCTGAAATTATTCAATCCGAGCAAAAGTAAATAATGAATTAGTATTTTCAAAAAGCTAATAATAAAAAGCAAGCACTAATTAACGGAGAAGAACAACTATGAAACAGTATATTGAAGTAATTGCAGATGACAGAGCACTAAGACTTTATCCGCTGAAATATGGTATTGCAAAAATTGAAATGTACAGAACAAACGCATACATTTTCAAAAAATCATTGGTTACTGAAGAGCTTGAAGCAACTCCGTATAATGTTGAAGAAAACGATGAGTTTGTTTGTGTTAAAACGGACAAATACAGCTATGAAATCAATAAATCCAGCCTTACTATTTGCGTAAAAAACCGTTTTGGTAAAGAAGTATTGGTTGAAAAAAGCAAAGAATTTTCAGATTTCAGGATTACCCCGTTGTTGAAGACTGTACCCACAGAATTATCCGATACCGCCGCTGACGACGAGGTAACAAATTACAAAATATCATATAGTTTTGAACAGGACGAGGCGATTTACGGATTCGGTGCAAACGCAAATAAAGAGCTTAATTTGAAAAACAGTGATGTGCTTTTATTTCAGCATAATCTTAAACTTCCTATGCCGATTTTTGTTTCGTCAAAGGGCTACGCCGTATATTTTGACGAATCGTGTATGATTGATTATAGCTCAGCAAGTCATACCGTAAATGTTGACTGTACAATACAGCCAACCTATTTCATTATTTGTGCAGACGATATAAACGAGGTAATAAGAGGCTACCGTAAGCTGACCGGAAAGGTATCACTTCTTCCGAAATACACATTTGGATATGTGCAGAGCAAGGAACGCTTCAAAACGCAGAACGAGCTACTGCAGTGTTCAAATAAATATAAGGATGAAAAAATTCCTTTGGGAATGGTAGTACAGGACTGGATGTATTGGGATGAAAATTGTTGGGGACAGAAAAGCTTTTCAGACAGATTTCCCAATCCTGCACAATTAGTTAATGACATACATAAAAACGGTCATAAAGTGATGATTTCAATTTGGGCAGTACTCACCGGAAATTGCAGTAATTTATCCGAAATGGAGAAAAACGACTTTCTTCTAAAAGGCGGATATTACAATGTTTTTGACATTAGAGCAAGAGCATTGTATTACAACCAGCTTTATAATGGAATTGCAAAGTACGGCTTTGACGCATATTGGACGGATAATACAGAACCGTTTGAGATACCTCTTGAAATTGTTTCGGATAAAGAACGGCTTGACAAGCTTTTGCCGTTATTCAGGGAATCTTTTGATAGAAGGTACACAAACATTTACACTTTGTTACATAATACATATATTGCACAGCAGCTTAGAAAAAGCTTCCCGAATAAACGCCCGTTTTTAATGACCCGTGCAAGCTGTCCGGGTATGCAAAAAGAAAACATTGTTGTTTGGGACGGAGATACAAACGCAACCTATAAGGATTTAAACACTCGTCTTACAGGTATGCTCAATTATGTGATTACAGGTCATCCGTATGTAAACTGTGATATCGGCGGATTTTTTGTTTTCGGCAGTAAAAATTCATCACTGCCGTGGATAAGAAGCAACCGAAAGCACAAATTCAAACGGAAGCACAATCACGAAGCTTCAGCCCTCGGAATTGATGACTTTGCTTATCAGGAGCTATACACCAGATGGTTACAGCTTGGAGCATTTTTGCCGATGATGCGCTCACACGGAACTGACCTCAGTCGTGAAGTATGGAACTTTGACGGCGAAAACAATATGTTCCGCAAGGCAATAGAGAAATTTATTCATCTTAGAGAACAACTTTTACCCTATACATATTCAACAGCCTACGGTGTATCGGAACACGGCGACAGTATGATTAGACCTTTGATTTGTGACTATCCAAACGATGAAAAGGTTAAGAATATGTCTAATCAGTTTTTGTTCGGCAAAAATATAATGGTTGCCCCTGTTATGTATCCTATGTACTATGATGTGGGCAACAAAAAAATTGAATCTCAATATATGCATAAGGTATATTTGCCGGATGGGAATTGGTATGACTTTTGGAGCGGTGAAAAATATCAGGGCTCTCGGGAAATAGAGGCTTATGCTCCCATTGACCGTATCCCTGTATTTGTAAAGGAAGGAAGCATTATACCGCTGAAAAGCTCGGACGGAGCATACGACATAAATGTGTATTCCGGAAAAAATTGCGAATTTGAGTTTTACGATGATGACGGCGAGACTTATGAATACCAAAAGGGAAAATATAATTTAGTAAACATTATTTGGGATGATGCTAAAAAAGAATTGAGCTTTGATTATCTGAATGAATATGAGAAAATCAAGTTTAATGATTACACGATAGTGTAAAAATGTAAGGTATAGGCTCTGTCTTTTATGTGTGTTTGTGCCATTGCCTATTCTGTTTCAAATGGCTGACAAACATTTGGGGCAAGGCAACCTGTATAATCAGAATTAATATAATGCCAGTGTTAAAACGGTTGAAATTTATTATCCGGATGATTACGGAGAAATATATAAAATATAAAATGATGTAAAAAGTGTGTAAGTTGAAAAATAACCTACACACTTTTTTGGTAAAACAATTATATCTTAATTTTCATTTTTATAAATTCCCTTTTGTTAAACATTGTACATACTGTACAGCCAATCCAACACATTTTTCGATTTTTCTTTTTTTGCATACTTTGAAAAATTATTTTCAAAAAAATCGTCGTTTCTTTTGTATAGCGTTTTAATCATTCTTCTAATGTCTTCAGGCTTACCATAGTGAATTCTTCGGTGACAGGTAGGACACAAGTATATTAGATTTTTTTCATCATATATTGCATCATATAATTTTTCATCATATTCAAAATTTTTACAAATCTTCTGCTGAACAAGATGATGAGTCTCAAAATATGGCAAACCATTTTTTTGAACAAATGTGCTGTGTTTTGAATTTTTTTCATTTGAATTATCAAAGGCACATTTTAGTCTTTTTTCAATATCGGTATGCAATTCTTTTAGACCAAGTTTTTGTTTATCTTTTTTATAGTATTTCTCAATTCTTTCAATGAATTCGCTATTCCTGATTTGTTGCTTGTTTTGAGTTACATTAATACCAAAAGTTTTTAAATCATTGCGTGTAAATTTGATTCTTCCGCTATTATTCCAATTTATTGTTTTTAGATTTTTAAGCTCCAAGCAATTTTTCCCGTTTTCATCTTTTTTATCGGTTGAGCTTACTGTACCACGAAGAATAATTCTGCTTGTGTTATCCGGAATGTTTGAATAATATAGGTAACAAACATCACCCTTGGAAATACTTTTTGGGTCATTTTTATTTATGTGCCACAATATTTTCCCCTTTGCTCCGCTGTTTTCCTCCTCAAATAATTTATGAAAATCAAAGTAAAGATAATTCGCCGGTATTAAAAAATAATTCATATATCAAATCCTCTTTCACCATTAAATATTTCTTGTATAGCAGTTTATTAAACTATCATCAACTCTCGTACAATTTTAATGCTTAACGCAAATTTTCTGTTGGACTATAGTGTCAAATTCTTCCAATACGGATATTGTATTACGGTCAGTTAATGCGACTGCCGATAAGCCGATTTTACTTGCCAATCGCACTAATTCTGTTGGGGAACAACTCCCATCTGAAAAAGTAGAATGTGTATGTAAATCTATCATATCATCACCAATTACAGTTTATCACGCAGTTGACAGTCTGTAAAGAAAATGCCGTTTGAAATTTTCTAAATTATAATACTTTTGAAAAGAGAAACAATTGAAGTAATTATTTACAAATGCTTTCATTGTTTTAATTACGGAAATTGCTTTGACATATCCCCCTTTAGCGTAAAAATAACGGAGAGTAATGAAATATTACTCTCCGTTATTGGATATTATGTGATACTGTTTTTTATAACGAATTAAATATCCTCCAAGAAACCACCTGCACACCCTTTTTCTTTGCTCTTTCAAGGAGACATCCGCTTTTAAGTATTTGATATTCAAATACTCTTTTTTGCCATTCTCCCTGATTTCCGTCAATAGGTAAAGCAGGATGCAAAAACATTTCCGTTACTCCGTCGATACAATTATCAACAGCGTCAAGATAATACTTTTCAAGAGTATTATAATCACCTATTCTGCTGATAGACCAAGGGTTTGAAACAAGGTCATCAAGCATCTTTACCCCTCTTTTTTCTCCCGAACGGACTATCATCTGCTGATATTTTTTTACAATTTCGGGAATGCTTCTACCAAGCTGTCTTTCAAGAAAGCCACTTGTTTTCGGAAACCTGTAAGGAAGCCTATTCTCTGCACAGAAATCAAAGGCGTCAATATAAAATCTTCTGCCGTTAATTCCGTAAAGCGTTGCACAGTGATTATCTGCGTGGTCAACAATACCGCCGTTATCGGTTATAAATCGGTACTGCCTTTCAAGCTCTTCTCTTACGTCCTTCCTTGACGTTTTAAAAATTAAATCCTTTTGGCTGTGAGGCAGACCGTTTTTAAATGAATTAACATTTGAAATGCTATGCCATTTTTTGTTTTCGTCATCGGAATTTATTGTGAGATGAACTCCAACATCAATGCATTTTTCCTTTGAATAAACAACTGCGTCCTTTGCTTTCGGGGCAACAGCAAGCAAGGAGGTTGAGGTTATAAGATTATCCTTCAACAGTTCAATAATTGCACTGTTTTGCTGTTCGTTATAACCGAAATCATCAGCGTTAATAATAAGATATTTACTCATTTTCCTTACGCTCCGGCAATTTAAGGAAGAAGGAAATTATGCTTGCAAGCACCATTGCTGCGAACGGGAATACACAAAGCAAAACCTTGGACGCAAGAGCAGGGTTAGAGCCGGGGTCATCTCCGCTGACAAAGTCAAAGCACTTTGATACAACATAGAAAGCAAGAGAAGTATAAAGTCCGTTAAGTCTGTTCATAACACCCATAAGGCTGTTAATTATGCCCTCTCTTTTTACTCCGTTTCGCTGATAATCGTCATCGATAATTTTTGCACCGATACAGTCCATAGTTGTAAGGCAGGCTGCAATACCGAAGCCCATAACTGCCGCAATGACTATTGCAACAGGCAATTCCTTTGCGAAGTACAGAGGAACAAAGCCTATTGCCATAATTATGAAGCCTGTTCTCCATATTTTCATAACAGGAAGCTTCTTTGAAATCCTTGACCAAACCAATATACCGATAACTGCAACACCAAGAACTATACCCAGCATAATAGTTGTTGAGCTTCCGCCAAGTCCCAATGTGTACTTTACGTAAAAAGGCAATGCCTGTGAGATAAGAGAGAATGCTGATGAATAAAATGCTCCTGCTAAACCGAATATCCAGAAATGAGGATTTTTAATAAGTGAAACAATACTGTCAATAAGTCTTGGCTTTTCAAGCTCTTCATAATCTGTGCTTTCACGACATCCCAAGAAGCAGTACATCATAACGGCAATAGCAAGTATACCGTAAATCAAAGCAGTTAAACGATAGCCGATTTTTTCAGTAATCATCGGTGTAAGTGCAATACTGATTGCCATTGCGAAAAGCTGACAAATCTGACGAATACCGTTAGTTTTTGCTCTTTCATTATCGCTTTGGAAAAGCTCAGGGAACAACGCACCGTAGTTAGCATTTACAAGTGAGTCAAGCGTACCTGTCAGTATGTACATCAAAAGCATATAAATGAAAAGCATACCCTTTTCACTTTCAATAAATGACGGAACGTTATAAAACAGTATAAAGCATAGTACCAAAAGCGGTGCACCTATAATAAGCCAGGGTCTGCGTCTGCCCCATTTTGTACGGGTTCTGTCTGACAAAAAACCGTAAACAGGGTTATCTATCGCATCAATAAATGTGTAGATAAACAAGACAAGGGAATATTTCTTCATATCAAGTCCAAGCATATCAACATAAAATATTGCGGCAAAGGACTTAAACATATTTATCGGCATTGATGTACCGAACATACCGATTCCATAACGAAACGGTGTAGTCTTTTTTAATGTGGTATTTGGCATAAATTTTCCTCCTAAGCAAAATAAATGGGGTTTGAAATTGCTTTAATTATATTTCGTTTTAGTGCTTTTACATATGCGAATTTAACCTTTTCAAGATTAATTTCCACTCTGCCGTCGGCAAGCTTAATTCTTCCTTCGCCCTTGTCTGTTACAAGCACTAAAGCTTTTGCATTGCTTTCTATAACAAGTGGGATATCAGCGCTGTATTCAGCCGTGTCACCCATTGAAAATTCACCGTATTTCAGATTAATTCTCACTCCGTCAACACCTTCGCTGACAAAGCATCTGCCGTTTTTTATTGCTTCTAAAATATCATCAGATGCAGGCGATTTAGCATACACACCTGTTACGGGATTACCCAGCTTTGCAAAGTCTTTTGGTTTATGAAAATCGCTACCGCCTACGGCAGTCAATTTTCTTCCCTTACAAAGCATTTGAGTCCACCATTTTATCGCGTCTGTATTGGTTTTACGCATAGGACCGTTCCAAATTTCCATCATATCAAAGGCATTTTCATCCTCCCAAAGATATGGGCAAAACGGGCATTTCGGGTGATTGACCGAAACGACTGCACCCTTTGAACGAGCATTTGCAATAAGTGTCTGCATTTCCTCCTTTGTATTAGCCACAAAGGAATTTTCAAAGGGATTTATCACTCCAAAGAAATTCATATGTCCCTTGTAGTGAGTCCACTC
>JBJFGE010000046.1:0-37556 GCA_051892435.1 Eubacterium sp. | reverse complement strand
GCTTTTCTATTCTCCCCCGGTAGAACCGGGGGTTTTTCGTCTTTTGCCAAACAATTATTTAAAAAAGACGATTTTACAACCGTCTTTTTTTAAATCTTATTTTCCATACAAGCTATATGTAATCATTTTAATTAAAAAAGTGCTTTTATTTACAGTGTAAATACTGTATAATAGATTCTGGGTGAAGCTTATGGGAGAGAACAAAACGTATATTTCCAAAAAAGAAAAACGAAATTATATTTTCGGCTTATGCGGTCAGAATATGGTTTACTCACTTATCGGTGCTTCCTTTTTCACATACTTTATGACGGATATTGCACTGTTTCCTGCTGCTGTAGTTTCAGTGCTTTTAATTGTTATGAAGGTATGGGATGGCGTAAACGATCCTGTTATAGGCTCATTTATTGACAGACACAGCTTTAAAAACGGAGAAAAAATGCGTCCGTTTTTGAAATATACTCCCCTGCCCGTAGGCATTTTTACGGTACTTCTTTTTCTTGTATTTTCAACTAAGGAAGATTTACTTTGGCTTAGAGTTGCGTATTTCATAATAATGTACATCTGCTGGGATCTTGCATACACGGTTCAGGATGTTTCTGTTTGGGGAATTACTGCAATGATTTCGCCAAATTCCTCTGAGCGTGACAAATTTGTTCAATGGGCAAGAACCTTTGGCAGCTGTGTTTACAGTGCTTTGAGCACCGTTATACCGATGGTGCTTGAAATGATTGCTAATGCTAAGGGCGTAAGTATGGCTTTTATCACATTGGTATTTGCGGTGATTTTCGGACTTGGCGGTGCTATGATTAGTTACAGGTGTTCTTATGCACAGGAAAGAATTCACGTAAACAAGGAAGAACAACAGGCATCTATGAAGGAAAGCTTTCTTTTACTTTTCAAAAATAAAATGATGCTTCTTGTTACATTGGCAAACCTTTTCGGTGCTCTTGGATTTGGTGCGAACCTTGTAACATATTTCTTCAAATATGAAATTCCGGACAGCTTCCTGGGAAGCAGTATTATCGGTGCTTTAGGTCTTACGACCATTTACTTTATAATTACGGGACTGCCAGGATTTATCGGTATGATTTTTGCCGACAGGCTAAAACGGCTTTTAGGCAACTATGTAAATGTTCTGATTATGATTCAGGTTGTTAATATTATTGCAAGAATTATTGCTTTTGCAGTTGGATTTGAGGGCAAAAAGCTTTGGATATCAATGATTATCATAGGTATCGGCAGTATTCCAAGCGGTGCGGCTTCTATTGCTCAAACATCTATTTTCTGCGACAGCATTGATTACATGGAATGGAAAACCGGTAAGCGTACTGAGGGTATAACCTTTTCTATGCAGACCTCGTTTACCAAAATTTCAAGCGGTATTACCTCGGGACTTGCAACAATGGCACTTGCAGCTTTAGGCTACAAGGCTATTGACAACGCAGCAGTTTACGTAGGTACACAAACCGCAGCCTTTGACAAATGGATATGGCCTCTTGTTATTCTTACGCCTGCAATAGCAAGTGTGCTATATATCATTCCTCTTCTTTTCATAAGATACACAAAGGAAAAAAGAGCCATAGTTGAGGGCGATTTACAGGCAAGAAGAGAGGGAAAAACGGAGTCGGGTTTGTCACCGTACTTCATTGAAAAATCAAAGGACAAAGGAGAAAAGTGATGAAGGTTTTATTGGCAATTCTTATCATTATCGGCGTATTCATTGTAATAACGCTGATTAGGGCAATTTTCTACAAGGCTGAAAAGCCTATTCAGGAAACATTTCCCGAAGAAAAGGTTGACTCTGAAAGAGTACAGAAAAAGCTGTCAGAGGCAATCAAAATCAAAACAATTTCCCACGAAAATGAGGAGGAAACTGATTGGGCTGAATTCGACAGATTTCACGAGTTTTTGAAAGAGTCATTCCCTCTTGTACATAAAACGCTGACAGTTGAAAAGGTATCAACAGCAAGTCTTCTGTTCTACTGGAAGGGTACTGACGAAAGCCTCGACCCTATTGCGTTTTTGGCTCATCAGGACGTTGTACCTGTTACAGAGGGAACTGAGAATGATTGGGAGCATCCTGCCTTTGACGGCTTCAACGACGGAAAATTCATTTGGGGCAGAGGTGCTCTTGATATGAAAAATCACCTTGTAAGCCTTCTTGAAAGCGTTGAAACATTACTTGAAGAGGGCTATCAGCCTGTCAGAAGCGTATATCTCTGCTTAGGTCACAATGAAGAGGTTGTTTCAGGCGGCAACAACGGTGCAAAGGAAATTGCAAAGACACTTAAAGAGAAGGGCGTTCACCTCGACAGTGTTGTTGACGAGGGCGGTGCAATGCTTCCTGCTAACGTTAAAGGTATTCTTGAAGCTAACCTTGCAGGTATAGGCGTTGCCGAAAAAGGCTATGCAGACTTCAAGATTACTGTAAAAGCAAAGGGCGGTCATTCCTCACAGCCTCCTAAGCATACAGCTCTCGGTATACTTTCAAAGAAGGTTACCAACCTTGAAAATCATCAGTTTAAATCAAAAATTCTTCCTTTTGTATATCACCTTTTCTGCGATATCGGAAAGAGAACATCATATATCGGCAGAGTAGTTTTCTGCAATCTTTGGCTTTTAAAGCCTCTGCTTCTTAAAGTTATGAGCAGTATTCCTCCTGCGGCTTCACTTGTAAGAACAACCACAGGTGTTACAATGGCAAGCGGCTCGCCTGCTGCAAACGTTCTTCCCCAGAAAGCAAGCGTAACCGTTAATTTCAGAATTATGCCCGGTGAAACCATTGAGGATGTTAGACGCCATATAGAGAAATATATGGGTGGTGAAAATGTTGAAATTGAGTTCATCAAAGGCAAGGAGCCAAGCCTTGTTTCTCCCACAGATACAAGGTCCTTTGACACTCTCAGACGACTTACTGTTGCACAGGATAAGAAGAATATTGTTGCACCATATCTTGTTATGGGCGGAACTGATGCATATAACTATGAACCTGTATGCGAGAACATTTATCGTTTTTCTCCGTTTAAGGTTGACACTGCACTTCTTCTCACAACTCATTCAACCAATGAGAGAATTCCCGTTGAACAGCTTACAGAGGGTGTAGCATTTTTCAAGCGTTACATCCGCATTATGACAGCCGAATAAGGAGAAATTATGGATTTTAAAGAAAGTATATTTATGTACATAATCGGAGGAATAGTTGTACTGTTCGTATTAGCACAGTCGCTTTTCTTTCTCATCAGAGCCTGGAAGCAGGGTAAAAAGATGGGTATGAGTACTGAAACATTAAAGGGTACTGTCACTCAGTCTGCACTTTTCAGTATAGCTCCTGCTATCTCAATCGTTGCAACTGTTTTAACTCTTTCAGGTGCACTTGGAATAGTCCTCCCTTGGATTAGACTTACCGTTATAGGTGCAATTCAATATGAAGTGCCTGCAGCTGAATCAGCTATGGAGGCTTTAGGCTATACAGGCGGGCTTTCAACGGAAATCACTTCACCTTTGGGCTTTTCAACTGCCGCTTGGGTTATGACATTAGGTTCAATAATGCCTCTTGTTATTATTCCTTTTGCGTTAAAGAAAATCCAGAAGGGTATCGGCAAGGCCGTTAATAAAAACGGTGCATGGGCAGATGCTATGAGTGCTGCTGCTTTTATCGGTCTTATCAGTGCATTTGTGGGCAAAGCAATAGTCGGACAGGGCGACAAGGCTGTTTTAGGTGACGGTGCCGGCGTTCTTTCTGTAAGTGCACTCGTTATTTCTATGGTTGTAATGCTTGGATTTATGCAGCTTGAAAAGAAAAAGGAAATCAAGTGGCTTCAGCCTCTTGCAATGCCTCTTTCAATGTTCATCGCAATGGGTGCAGTTGTGCTTATTGCACAGCTGCTTCCGGCTGATATTGCTTGGCTTGAATGGAGGGGTTGATTATGAACGATTTTAATAATAAAACTCATTTATACGGCAGATTTTGGGTTATTACCGCTTTATTTGGATTCATAATGATTCCTCTTGCTATTAGTGCTTATTTGGATGCCTGGCCATCAGCAGCAGTCGTTTTTAAGGGACTTGCTCCCATTGCACTGCTCTTCTATCCTACAGCAGTAATTGAGGTTATAACCTATACTCCTCTCCTTGGCTCAGGCGCTACATATGTAAGCTTTATTACAGGAAACATAACTAACCTAAAGCTTCCATGCGTGCTTTCTTCATTAGATTCAGCAAAGGTTAGAGCAAACAGTGATGAAGGCGAGATTCTCTCCACTATTGCCGCTTGTACATCATCTATTGTAACAACCTTAATCGTAGCGGCAGGTGTTCTTATCTTCTCCCCTATTCTCCCTTATATTACAGGAGAAGATTCCCCTCTTGCTCCTGCTTTTTCACAGGTTGTTCCTGCACTTTTCGGTGCTTTAGGTATGAGCTATTTTGCTAAGAACTTCAAGCTTTCGGTTGTTCCGATTGCGGCAATTTGCCTCGTTTTAATGTTCAAGGGAGATTTGTCTGTTGGAATTCTTATTCCTGTGGGCATAGTTGTTTCTATGCTTTCTGCACATATTATGTATAAAAAAGGACTTTTAAAATAAAATGAGTATAAAAATTGCTCCGCAGATTTTATCTGCGGAGCTTTTGCTTTGCGTTATTTTATAAATAACTTATTTATATTCTTTTCCCAAATACAGAGCCAGCCTGACGGAATTCTTGCCCATAGATTTCCACTTGAAGCAAGCTTTGTTTCAAGGACTGTTACTTTTGTTTGTGCTTTAAGATATGCATTATCCTTTAAGCTTTTTGAAACAGCATTTTTTCTTGCATCCGCTGTTATATCCTTCACCTTTTTTCTGCCTGTATTTGCTCCGGCACCGTTATATATTCCTCTGACATTAGTAAGTGTATATGTACCGTTTTTTACATTGGGTACAGGATAGATTTTGCTGTTGTCTTTAGGTCGGAGAACACCGTAAAGAGCAGTATAGCTATGCTTTATCTTTTTAATTTTTTTGCCGTTCCAGTTTTGGTCGTAGGAATAAAAGTAGCTTGTATCTCCTTCGCCTGATGCGACGGCAATATGTCCGTAATCATTATTTGAGCTGATGTCGCCGTTCCAAACAACAATATCACCCTTTTGAGGAACAAAATCAGGTGTGTTGGATATTTTTATGAAATTCTTTTTAAGAGGCTCTCTGATATCAAAATCAGTCCAGTAATTCCTTGCATTACCCCAAGCACCTGCTTTTATGCCGAAAACCTTATCAAGATAAAGCTTTACAAAATCAACACACTGTACACCGCTGACTCCGTCATAGTCAATTTCCTGACCTAAATATTTTGAAATAAAAGCGTCAAATGTCATTTTCGCAATCTTCCTTTTTTTCAAGATTCATTACGGCTGAAAGCCCTGCCGATACCGCTGAAACTCCTAATCCCACAAGAGCAGATTTAAGAATCGACTTATCAACCGAAAAATCAATAACAACTAAATTAACAGCTATATAGCCTAAAGCCGTTTGCAAAAATGTTCTGACAGCTCTTTTAACAGTCATTTTCGTACATTTCATATCTCATTCTCCCTTTCCAAATCGTCAATTCTGTGATTAATAACCTTTATCTGTTCTTCAATTACAGGCATTCTTTCGGCAAAATTATTATGCTTATCAACCTTTTCCTCCAGCTTTTCAAGTCTGTATGAAGTCAGCTTTGAGGATGTCAGTATTCCGCCAAAAGAACCAAGAACCGTGCCTAAAACAGATACAAAGGCAACCATAATTTCGTTATTCAAAAAAATATTCCTTTCTATATTATTCAGAGCTGAGACTCCCTGTACCTATAATATTTTAGAACATATTATAAACAGTTCAAGCTACAGGACTTTTTTAAGGACTTTAAATATTGACTGTATAGGCTATAATTTCTATGTATAACTAACGTATAATTATACAATTTTATGCATATTTATAATATTTTTCCAAATTCTATTGACATTACAATATGCTTGTGTATAATAAGTAAGATATAATTTTGAAATCGGAGTTTATGCATAAAAATGAAAAAAATATTCATTGACGGAAAAGACGGTACAACCGGTCTTAAAATATACAAACGCTTTGAAAACAGAGATGATATTGAGCTTATGCTCATCGATCCCGAAAAGCGAAAGGACGCAAGGGAAAGAGCAAGACTCATTAATGAAAGTGACATAACATTTCTTTGTCTGCCTGATGTGGCATCCATTGAGGCTGTTTCTCTTGTTGAAAATAACAGAGTTAAAATAATCGATACTTCAACAGCTCACAGAACATTAGATGGCTGGGCATACGGCTTTGCTGAGCTTAGCAAGGAGCACCGAAAACGTATTGAGGAAAGCAACAGAATTGCAGTTCCCGGCTGCTATGCAAGCGGATTTAATTCAATCGTTTATCCACTAATTAAAAACGGTTTTATTTCACCTAACTATGACATAGTTTGCTACGCATTAAGCGGTTACACCGGTGCAGGCAAAAAAGGTATTGCACAGTATGAGGATGAGAACAGGGATGAGGAGCTTGACTCTCCGAGACTTTATGCACTTACACAGGAGCATAAGCATCTCAAGGAAATGAAGGCTGTCAGCGGTTTATCAAAGACACCGATTTTCTCCCCTATCATATGCGATTACCCACAGGGAATGGTTGTATCCGTTCCGCTTTATACCGATAAAATGACAAAAAAATATACTCCTGCCGACATTTGCGAAATGTTTAAGGAGCATTACAACGGCTCTGATATCGTAAAGGTTCGTGACCTTGGATACACAACAGGTATGATAGGCACAAACAGCTTTGCCGACAGAGATGATATGGAAATTGAAATTAACGGAAATAACGACAGAATTCTCATTACCTCAAGATTTGATAATCTCGGCAAGGGTGCAAGCGGTGCGGCAATACAGTGCCTTAACATTGCAATGGGAATTGACGAAAAAACAGGACTTAACATAGGAGAATAAAATTATGAAATATATTGACGGCGGAATATGTGCAGCTAAGGGTTTTAAAGCAAGCGGTACATATTGCGGGATTAAAAAGCCTGCAAATGATGACCCGGGCATTAAGCATAAAAATGATATTTGCCTTTTTGTATCTGACGTAGCTTGCAATGCTGCAGCTGTTTATACGCAAAACAAGGTTAAGGGTGCACCTATACTTGTTACAAAGGCTAATCTTGAAAAAAGCGGTGGCAAGGCTATTGCAGTTATTGCAAATTCAAAGAACGCAAACACCTGCAATGCTGACGGTGCGGAAAAAGCAAACAGAATGTGTGAGCTTGTGGCAAATGAGCTTAACATACCGCAGGAGCAGGTCATAGTGGCTTCAACAGGAGTCATCGGTCAGGTGCTTCCTATTGAGCCTATCGAAAAGGCTGTGCCGATTCTTGTAAATGAGCTTGACTACGGCAAAAACGAAGAAGCCGCAACAGCAATTATGACTACCGATACGGTTAAAAAGGAATACGCAGTTGAATTTGAAATTGACGGTGTCACCTGTCATTTAGGCGGTATGGCTAAGGGTTCAGGTATGATTCATCCGAATATGGCTACTACCCTCAACTTTATAACAACTGACTGCGCAGTTTCTTCTGTTATGCTTCAAAAGGCTTTGAGCGAAATTGTAAAGGTTACATACAACTGTCTTTCAATCGACGGTGATACATCAACGAACGATATGGTCAGCCTTATGTCAAACGGCTTGGCAGGTAATAATGAAATAGCAGCCGAAAATGAAGGCTTTGAAATATTCAAATCAGCACTCTATGAGGTTATGGCTAATCTTACACGTATGCTTGCTAAAGACGGTGAAGGGGCAAGCAAGCTTCTTGAGTGTAAATGTGTCGGTGCTCCCGACAAGGACACCGCTATTACCGTTGCTAAAAGCGTTGTTTGTTCTTCCCTTTTTAAAGCCGCTATGTTCGGTGAGGACGCTAACTGGGGCAGAGTTCTTTGTGCTACCGGTTATGCAGACGCTGAATTTGACATCAACAAGGTTGACGTTGATTTGAGAAGTGATAAGGGTACTGTTTCGGTTTGCAGAAACGGTGCAGGAGTTGATTTTTCAGAGGAGAAAGCCGCCGTTGTTCTTTCAAGTGATGAAATATATATTGATATTAACCTTAATCAAGGAAACGAGGATGCAACCGCTTGGGGTTGTGACCTTACTTATGACTACGTAAAGATTAACGGCGATTACAGAACCTGATATGGAGAACAAATATGAATATTGACAATCAAATGAAGGCGGAGATACTTGCTCATGCACTTCCGCATATTCAAAAATACAGAAAGAAAATCGTCGTTGTAAAATACGGCGGAAACGCTATGATTAATGAGGAATTAAAAGAGGCTGTTATGCGTGATTTAGTTCTTCTTTCAACAATCGGAATAAGAATAGTTCTTGTTCACGGAGGCGGTCCTGCAATTAACAAAACACTTGAAAAAATGCAGGTGGAAAGCAAGTTTGCAGACGGTCTGCGTGTTACAGACAAGGAAACCGTTGACGTTGTTCAAATGGTGCTTGCAGGAAAGGTAAACAAGGATTTAGTTTGTCAAATCGGTAATATGGGCGGTCACGCAATCGGTCTTTCCGGTATGGACGGAAATATGCTCAAATGCAGACCTCTTGACGATACTCACGGATATGTAGGCGAAATCACTGAAGTAAATATGGAGGTTGTTGAGGAGGCTCTTGAACACAGCTTTATCCCTGTAATCTCCACAATCGGTTATGACGAAAAGGGTAACTGCTACAACATCAACGCAGATACTGCCGCAGCTGCTGTTGCAGGTGCTTTAAAGGCAGAGGCTCTTGTTTCAATGACAGACATAGTAGGTCTTTTAAGGGATAAGGACGACGACTCCACATTAATTCACAGAGTTTATATTTCAGACACTCCTGCACTTATTGCCGAGGGAATAATCAGCGGCGGTATGATACCTAAGATTGATTCTATGACACAGGCTTTACGTGAGGGTGTAAAAAAAGCGTTTATTATTGACGGCCGTGTTCCCCACTCTATTCTTATGGAGCTTCTTACCGATGAAGGTATGGGAACAATGTTTAGAAGCAGATAGAGGTGCAGAATGGACACAAAGGAACTTGATAAAGAATATGTTGCCCACGCTTACGGCAGGTTTAACGTAACCTTGACCGAGGGCAAGGGCTCAACGCTTTATGATGAAAAAGGAAAAAAATACATAGATTTCGGCTCAGGTATAGGGGTAACGGCTTTCGGAATTTGCGATGATGAGTGGAAGGAGGCTGTTATCAGCCAGCTTAACAAGGTTCAGCACGTCAGCAATCTTTACTATACTGAGCCTTGTGCAAGGCTTGCTAAGCTTCTATGCGATAAGACGGGAATGAAAAAGGTTTTCTTTTCAAACAGTGGTGCTGAAGCAAACGAGGGTGCAATTAAATTTGCAAGAAAATATTCCTTTGACAAATACGGTGAGGGCAGAAGCACAATAATTACTCTTGTTAATTCCTTTCACGGCAGAACAATAACTACCCTTGCCGCTACCGGTCAGGACAGCTTTCACACAACCTTTGGACCTTTAACAGAGGGCTTTAAGTACTGCCCTGCAAACGATATTGATACACTTAACAAAATGGCAACAGATGATGTCTGCGCAATTATGTTTGAGTGCGTACAGGGTGAGGGCGGAGTAAATAACCTTGACCTCGACTTTGTAAAGGCTATTGAAAAGCTTGCAAAGGAAAAGGACATACTGATGGTAGTTGACGAGGTACAGACAGGTAACGGCAGAACAGGTCGCTACTTTGCTTATGAGAATTTTGATATCACTCCGGACATTGTTTCAACTGCAAAGGGTATTGCAGGTGGACTTCCTATGGGTGCCGTTCTTTTTGGTGAAAAGCTAAAGGACTCTGTTACTCCCGGCTCTCACGGCTCAACCTTTGGCGGTAATCCCATTTGTGCAGCAGGTGCTTGCTCAATAGTTTCAAGAATTGATGATGACTTTCTTTTAAGCGTTAGAGAAAAGAGCAAATACATAACAGACTTTTTAATGAATGTCAAGGGCGTTAAATCAGTGTCAGGTATGGGACTTATGCTTGGTATTGAAATAGAGAAGAACGCAAAAAAGGTTGCAAATGAATGCCTTGAAAAAGGACTTCTTGTATTAACAGCAAAAACTAAAATCAGACTTCTTCCTGCTCTTAATATCAGCCATACAGAGCTTGACGAGGGACTTAATATTTTGAAAGAGGTAATTGAAAAATGAAGCATTTACTTAAATTACAGGACTTATCACACCACGATATTTTAGATATCTTAAACCTTGCAGACCAGCTTAAATATGAAACAAAGCACGGTATTAAGCATCATCATCTTGAGGGTAAAACTCTCGGTATGATTTTCCAGAAAAGCTCCACAAGAACACGTGTAAGCTTTGAAACAGGTATGTATCAGCTTGGCGGTCAGGCTCTTTTCCTTTCTAACAGAGATTTGCAGATAGGCAGAGGCGAGCCTGTTCAGGATACTGCAAGAGTTCTTTCACGTTACCTTGACGGTATTATGATTAGAACCTTTGAGCAAAAAGAGGTTGAGGATTTGGCTGAATACGGCTCAATTCCGATTATTAACGGTCTTACCGACTACTGCCATCCATGTCAGGTGCTTGCTGACCTTATGACAATCCGTGAATACAAGAAAAGCTTTGACGGACTTAAATTCTGCTTTATCGGCGACGGTAACAATATGGCAAACAGTCTTATTGTCGGTGCAATCAAAATGGGGATGAGCTGTGCTATTGCCTGCCCTAACGGATACAAGCCTGACGCTGAAATAATGAAATGGGCAGAAGAAAACGGAAGCTTTATGTGCAGTGACAACATTCTTGAATGTGCAAAGGATGCCGATATTCTTTATACAGACGTATGGGCATCAATGGGTCAGGAAGAGGAAAAGGCTGAAAGAGAAAAGATTTTCAAGAACTTCCAGATTAACGATGAGGTTATGGCTGTGGCTAAAGACGACGCTATGGTGCTTCATTGCCTCCCTGCTCACAGAGAGGAAGAAATTACAGCAAAAGTATTTGAGGCTCACGCAGACGAAATTTTTGACGAGGCTGAAAACAGACTTCACGCTCAAAAGGCAGTTTTAGTTAAATTGTTAGGATAAAATTATGGAAGATAATAAGATTTACATATGTCTTGCAAACGGTGATATATTTGAGGGCAAAGGCTTCGGTGCAAAGGGCGATGTATTAGGAGAGCTTGTATTCACAACAGGTATGGGCGGATATATCGAAACCCTTACCGACCCAAGCTATTACGGTCAGATTGTTATGCAGACATTTCCGCTTATCGGAAACTATGGCTTTATCGACGAGGATAAGGAATCCAAAAAATCTGCTGTCACTGCTTACATTGTACGTGAATACTGCGATACTCCCTCAAATTTCAGATGCGAAAAATCCCTTGAGGATTATCTGAAGGAAAACAATATTGTAGGCGTATACGATGTCGATACAAGAGAGATAACAAAGATTATCAGAGAGTCCGGTGTAATGAATGCTCTTATTACGTCCGACCCAAGAAATGCCGACCTTGAAAAGATAAAGGAATATAGAATTACAGATGCAGTAAAATCCGTATCATCTGTTAAGCCTACAATGAGTGCTTCTAATGAGCACAAATTCAATGTTGTTCTCATCGATTACGGCACAAAGAAAAATATCGTCAGAGAGCTTAACAAACGTGGATGTAATGTTGCAGTAGTGCCATATGACACAAAGGCGGAGGATATTTTATCTCTCGACCCTGACGGAATTATGCTTTCAAACGGTCCCGGCGACCCTGAGGAAAACACGCAGGCTATTGAAGAGCTTAAAAAGCTTGTGGGTAAAAAACCGATTTTTGCAATATGCCTCGGTCATCAGCTTTTGGCTCTTAGCCAGGGCGGTAAAACGGAAAAGCTAAAATACGGTCACAGAGGTGTTAATCAGCCTGTTAAAAATCTCGTGACAGGCAGAACCTTTATTTCCTCTCAAAACCACGGCTATGCTGTTGTAAATGAGTCAGTTGAGGTCGCAGGCGGTGTTATAAGCTATGTTAATGCCAACGACGGCACATGCGAGGGCGTAGACTACCCTGAAAAGCAGGCATTTTCAGTTCAGTTTCATCCCGAAGCCTGCTCAGGTCCTCACGACACAAGATTTATATTTGATAAATTTATTGATATGATGGGAGGTAAAAAATAATGCCTCTTAATAAAGATATAAAAAAGGTTCTTGTTATAGGCTCAGGTCCTATAGTTATCGGTCAGGCTGCTGAATTTGACTATGCAGGTGCACAGGCTTGCAGAGTATTAAAGGACGAGGGCATCGAGGTTGTGCTTGTAAACTCAAACCCTGCAACCATTATGACTGACAAGGCACTTGCAGACCATATATATCTCGAGCCTTTAACCGAAGAAACGGTAAAAAGAATAATAGAAAAGGAAAGACCAGATTCAATACTCTGCGGTTTAGGAGGTCAAACAGGACTTACCATTGGCATGCAACTGGCTAAAGACGGCTACCTTGACAAAATGGGCGTTAAGCTTTTAGGTACTAATGCTGATGCTATTGACAAGGCAGAGGACAGACAGATGTTCCGTGACACTATGGTTAAAATCGGACAGCCTGTTGTTCCAAGCGACATTGCCTATACTGTTGACCACGCAAAAGAAATTGCACAGAGCATCGGTTATCCGGTTATTATCCGTCCTGCTTTCACATTAGGCGGTGCAGGCGGAGGCGTTGCAAATGATGAAAAAGAGCTTGAAATCATTGCCAAAAACGGTCTTATGCTTTCCCCTATTACTCAGGTCCTTGTTGAACGATACATTGCAGGCTGGAAGGAAATTGAATTTGAGGTTATGCGTGACAGCGTCGGAAATGTTATTGCTGTCTGCTCAATGGAAAACTTTGACCCTGTGGGCGTTCACACCGGAGATAGCATTGTCATCGCTCCTGCCGTGACCCTTGCTGACAAGGAATATCAGATGCTCCGTTCTGCATCTCTTGACATTATCACTGAGCTTGGAATTGAAGGCGGTTGTAACTGTCAGTTTGCGTTAAATCCCGAAAGCTATGAATATTCCGTTATTGAGGTAAATCCGAGAGTTTCCAGGTCATCTGCCCTTGCATCAAAGGCTACGGGCTATCCTATTGCAAAGGTAACGACTAAAATTGCTTTAGGCTACACTCTTGACGAAATCAAAAACGACATCACGGGAAAAACCTGTGCCTGCTTTGAGCCTACTCTTGACTACGTGGTTGTCAAGCTCCCGAAGTGGCCGTTTGATAAGTTTGTTAATGCGTCACGTAAGCTTGGCACTCAAATGAAAGCCACAGGTGAGGTAATGAGTATTGCCCCCTGCTTTGAAATGGCTGTTATGAAGGCTGTAAGAGGTGCAGAAATCGGTCTTGACACTCTTAACTATAAAGCACTTGACGGTGTTGATATTAGACAAAAGCTGTCTGACCAAGACGATTTAAGGCTTTTCACAGTATTTAAGGCACTCAAGGACGGCGTAAGCATTGACGAAATTCATCACATTACAATGATTGATGAGTGGTTTTTAGGAAAGCTTAAAAACCTTGCTGATTTTGAAGGTGAAATCAATGGCTGTCCTATTTCAAAGGAGCAGTATATTAAGGGCAAAAAATACGGCTACACTGACAATGCTCTTGAAAAAATCAGCGGCGGCAGTCTTGCATTTCACAAGGACTGCGTTTACAAAATGGTTGACACCTGCGGTGCTGAATTTGCCGCTGAAACGCCGTATTTCTATTCAACATATGACGAGCATTGCGAGTCGAGAGAGCTTACACCAAGCGGTAAAGAAAAGATTATTGTTTTAGGCTCAGGTCCTATCAGAATCGGTCAGGGCATTGAGTTTGACTACTCCTCTGTTCACTGCGTATGGACTCTCAAAGAGCTTGGTTATGAGGTTATTTTAATCAACAACAACCCTGAAACTGTTTCAACAGACTTTGACACAGGCGACAGGCTTTACTTTGAGCCTCTTACAGAAGAGGATGTTATGAACATCATAAAGGCTGAAAATCCTATCGGCGTAGTTGTTGCATTCGGCGGTCAGACTGCTATCAAGCTAACAAAGTTTCTTGACGAAAAAGGCATAACAATTCTCGGTACAAGTGCTCAGTCAATAGACGTTGCCGAGGACAGAGAAAGATTTGATGCACTGCTTGAAAGCTTTAATATTTTCAGACCTAAGGGCGAAAGCGTTATGACGTTAAACGATGCTCTTGCCTCTGCTAACAGGCTCGGATATCCTGTACTTTTACGTCCTTCATACGTAATAGGCGGTCAGAATATGACTATCGCTTATACTGATGACGACGTTAGGCAGTATATGGATATAATCCTTTCTCAAGGAATTGAAAATCCTGTTCTTGTTGACAAGTATATGATGGGCACAGAGCTTGAGGTTGATTGCATTTCAGACGGTGAGGACGTGCTTATCCCCGGTATTATGGAGCATATTGAGAGAGCCGGCGTTCACTCCGGTGACTCAATAGCCGTTTATCCTCCATATAATCTTAACGATATGATGCTTGAAAAAATCTGCGACATATCAGTTAAGCTTGCCCTTTCTCTTAAAACAAAGGGTCTTGTAAACATTCAGTATCTCATTTATCAAAATGAGCTTTATGTTATTGAGGTAAACCCAAGAGCATCAAGAACTATCCCTTACATAAGTAAGGTTACAGGCGTGCCTATGGTTGAGCTTGCAACTAAAATTATGATTGGCAAGAAGCTTAATGATTTAGGCTTCGGCACAGGCCTTTACAGGACACCGCCTTATGTTGCTGTTAAGGTTCCTGTTTTCAGCTTCGAAAAGCTTAATGATGTGAATTCAAAGCTTGGACCTGAGATGAAATCTACAGGTGAGGTTTTGGGCGTTGGCAAAAACTTAAATGAAGCACTTTATAAGGGCCTTGTTTCAGCCGGCTTTAAAACCGATTTTCACAGCAAGGACAGGCATGGTGTTTTAATTACTGTCACTAAGCAGGACAGATACGAAATCGTAAATCTTGCGAAAAAGCTTGACGATATGGGTGCTGATATTTGGGCTACTCCCGAAACAGCAAAGGCTATTGAAAGCCTCGGAATTGAAGTTTCAGTTGTTAATAAGCTCAGAGAAGATAATTCTATTATGGACCTTGTTGAGTCCGGAAAGCTTGACTACATTGTTTATACAGGTAAAAGTGATAAGAAATCTATCGCAGACTACATTAAGCTCCACAACAGAGCGAATCAGCTTGGTATTGCTACGCTGACATCTCTGGACACAGCTAACGCTTTGGCTGATATTATCGCATCAAGATATAATCAGAGAAATACAGAGCTTGTTGATATCAACTGTATGAGAACTGATAAAGGCATTCTCAAGTTTTCAAAAATGCAGGGTACAGGCGACGACTATATTTTCTTTAACAACCAATGTGGTATTATCACCTGCCCCGAAAGCTTTGCTATCGAATTTTCAGACAGACACAAGGGTATCGGTGGCGACGGTATAGTTCTCATAGAAAACAGTGAGATTGCTGATGCTAAAATGAGAATATTCAATATTGACGGCTCTGAGGGTAAAATGGCCGGAAACTCCATTAGGTGCGTAGGCAAATTCCTTTACGATAACGATATCGTCAAGAAGGATAAAATGCTTATTGAAACAGCTTCAGGCGTTAAGATGCTGTCACTGTTTACGAGAAACGGCAAGGTTTCCTCTGCAACAGTTGATATGGGTAAGGCAGAGCTTATGCCTGATAAGATTCCTGTAATCCTTGAAGGCGATAAAATCATTGACTATCCTGTAAATATAGATGGAAATGAATACAAAATCAACTGCTGTTCAATCGGCAATCCTCACTGCGTGATTTTCGTTGATAATGTTGACAGGCTTAATTTGGAGAAAATCGGTCCGCAGTTTGAATCAGCCGATATCTTCCCTGAAAGAATTAACACGGAATTTGTAAGAGTTGTAAATTCAAATACCCTTAAAATGAGAGTTTGGGAACGTGGTAACGGTGAAACTCCTGCCTGCGGTACAGGTGCCTGTGCCGCCGTAATAGCTGCCGTTGAAAACGGATACTGCAATAAGGGCGAAAATATAACAGTTAAGCTCAGAGGCGGAGATTTAATTGTAAATTACACTGATGATATTGTTACTCTTACAGGTGACTGTAATCTCGTCTATAAAGGCGAAATTGAATATTAACAGCAACAAAAACAACCTTGGACTGAAAAATCCAAGGTTGTTTTTGTCTATATTTTAACCGAATCTACCGTTAATATAATCAGCTGTTCTTTTATCTGTCGGGCTATTGAATATTTTATACGTATCATCAAATTCAATTACCTCGCCAAGCAGAAAAAACGCAGTTTTATCCGAAATTCTTGCCGCCTGCTGCATTGAGTGGGTAACAATTACAATAGTATATTCCTTTTTTAGCTCAAGAACTAACTCTTCTATTTTATATGTAGAAATAGGATCCAAAGCAGATGTTGGCTCATCCATAAGTAATACACGGGGACTGACTGCCAGTGCTCTTGCAATGCAAAGCCTTTGCTGTTGTCCTCCCGATAGAGAAAGAGCATTCTTTTTCAGCTTATCATTAACCTCGTCCCAAAGAGCCGCTTTTTTCAGATTTTTCTCAACTATTTCATCAAGCTCTTTTTTCTTTCTGATACCGTGAGTTCTTGGACCGTAGGCAATATTATCGTAAATACTCATCGGAAAAGGATTGGGCTTTTGAAAAACCATACCAACATTTTTACGCAATTCATTAACGTCAATATCACTGAAAATATCTTTTCCCTCAAATGCTATTTCGCCGCTGATTTTACATCCGTCAACCAAATCATTCATACGGTTAAGTGTCTTTATAACCGTTGATTTTCCGCATCCGGACGGTCCTATAAAGGCGGTAATCTGTTTTTCGGGTATTTCAAGATTAATTCCCTTAATCGCCTGAAAATCACCATAATAAAGCTCAAAATTCTTAATGCTGAAACAGTTCAATTATTGCACCACCTTAGATATTTTCTTAGCCAAAAGATTAGAAAGACCGTTAATAACAAGCACTACACCAAGCAGAACAACTGCTGTTGCATAAGCCTCGTCTGTATAAAGGCCCTCATTTAACAGGCAATATAAATGCACCGACAGAGTTCTTGAAGAAGAGGTCAGCTTCGTTGCCGCATCAGGTACGGTTCCGGCAGTATATATCAGTGCGGCGGTTTCTCCTACAATTCTTCCTATTGCAAGGATTACTCCCGACAAAATTCCCGGTACGGCATTTGGCAAAACAATTTTAAAAATTGTTCTTAGCTTCCCTGCACCTAAGCCGTAGGAGCCTTCACGATAAGAATTATCAACCGCAAGTAAAGACTCTTCGGTCGTTCTTATAATTACAGGCAACACCATAATTGCAAGAGTCAGAACGCCTGCTATCAGCGAGTATCCCCATTTTGCAGAAACAACAAAGGCAAGATAGCCGAACAGTCCGTATACTATTGAGGGTATGCCTGCAAGAGTTTCGTTCGTAATTCTGATAAGCTTTACAAATTTACTGTTTTTTCGTGAATACTCAACAAGAAAAACCGCAGAAAATACACCTATCGGTACTGCTATAAGCAGAGTTAAAAAGGTTAAATAAAGTGTGTTTAAAATTGATGGGAGCATAGACTGATTATCAGATGACCATTTTAAAGCAAATAAATCCACATTCAGATTTTTAACACCGTTTGTTAAAATATATATAATTATAAATGTTATTGTTCCTACTGTAATTACAGCAGAAATTATAACTAACATTAAAACAAAGAAAGATAAGGGATGCCTTGAATATTCCTTTAGCTTATTCAATTTTCTACCTCCCTCTTTCTTGTTACAGCGGAGAAGCAAAGATTAATAATCAAAATAAACACAAATAAAACTACTGCTGTTGCAATCAATGCTTTTCTGTGCAGTCCGGAAGCATATGCCATTTCAATTACAATATTTCCTGTCAGCGTTCTGACACCTGATGTTATTGATTTCGGCAAAATAGCCTGATTTCCCGCAACCATAACCACCGCCATTGTTTCTCCTACGGCTCTGCCTATCCCGAGTATTATACCGCTGAGTATTCCCGATTTTGCGGCAGGAATAACTGTTTTAAAAATACTGATTTCCTTTGTTACGCCTAAGGCAAGAGCACCTTCAAAATAGCTGTCGGGTACTGCTCTTATAGATGCTTCGGAGGTGTTTATTATTGTCGGTAAAATCATAACTCCCAAAAGGATTGAAGCAGTCAAAATTCCCTTTCCGCTTGTATTTGTTATCCTTTGTACAATCGGAACAACAAACACAAGAAAGAAAAATCCGTAAATTACAGAGGGAACCGACGCAAGAAGATTTACCATAGGCTTTATAAATCGGTAAAGTCCTTTCGGGCAATAGCAAGCCATAAATACTGCCGTCAGTACACCTATCGGCACACCCACAATTATTGCACCTGCGGTAACATATATGCTTGCAACAATCATTGGGAAGATACCGTAAATATTCTGCTTCGGCTTCCAAGAGCTACCTAATATGAAATTTTTAAAGCCTATTTCAGCCATAGCAGGTATGCCGTTTACAAATATAAAACGGCATATCATAATTACTGCTAAAATTGATACACAGGCACACAGAAGAAATAATATCTGCATAGCCCTTTCTTTAAATTTTTCCGGCTTCACTTATTATTTAATTTCCTCCCAAGAGTCAGTCTCTCCTGTGAATATTGACTTTATCTGCTGAGATGTAAGATTATCAATGCTGTTTTCATTATTTACAATTACTGCGATACCGTCAAGAGCAATTTGTACAGGTGTAAGAGTCTTAGCCTCATCATTCCTTAAAGCTCTTGATGACATTGCTATTTCAACAGTATCCTGCATTGCGGCTTCTATTCCTGCTCCTGAGCCGGGCTGTTGAATTTCTATCTGAACATTTGGATTAAGCTCCTTATACTTATCTGCAAGAACCTCCATAACAGGTGCCACAGAGGTTGAGCCTGAAATTGTAACAGTTCCCGAAAGATTTGACGCTTTATAATCAGCCTCTACGTCAACTGAGATATATCCCTCATCTTCAATAATTTCCTGACCTGTCTTACTCATAATAAAGCTTACAAAATCCTGCGATACATCGGAAAGCTTTCCGTCCTTATAAGCAATTACAAAAGGTCTTTGGAGCTTATAGCTGCCGTCCTTTACTGCTTCAACGCTTGGTGATATACCGTCAAGTGAAACAGCCTTAACATCCTCTGAAAGAGAGCCAAGTGAAATATATCCGATTGCTCTCGGATTTCCTTTAACTGTTGTAATCATAACAGATGTTGAGCCTGTAATCTCAGCCGTTTCAGCAGTGTTGTCAACATCATTCTCATCAACAATACCCATTAGCTCTGTAAAAGCATCTCTTGTTCCTGAACCCTCTTCTCTTGAAATAACATTTATTTCTCCTGTTATTGCTGAAGAACTTGAATTATCGACTTTGTCATTTTCTTTGTCGCCTGCTGTTTTACATCCTGCAAATACCGCTGTAATAACACAAACAGCCAAAACTGCAGAAATAACTGCCCTAAATAAATTGTTTTTTGTCATTTTTAATACCTCTTTCTAATTATTTTCCATACCATTTCATTTGGTACAATAGGATAATAACAGGCGTTTATTAAGTTTTAATTCAAGAAAGAAGCAAATTCAGTAAAAGTTATGTTAAATCTATACTTAAAAAAAGAAAACCTGACTGAAAATACAGTCAGGTTTTTTGATTATGTAAAGAAATTATTCCTCTGTTGCTTCCTCAGCAGGTGCTTCGGCAGCTTCTTCAACCGGATCTTCTTCAGCAGGTGCTTCCTCAACAACAGCTTCTTCAGCAGGAGCTTCCTCAACAGGAGCCTCCTCTGCTACCTCTGCTTCTTCAGCAGCAGGCTCTTCCTCTGCAAGCTCTGCGATAGTCTCCTCAGGCTTTTCGATGAGCTCCTTCATTGAAAGAGAAACTCTCTTCTTATCAAAGTCAACCTCAGTAACTCTAACGTCAACCTCGTCACCTACTGCAAGAACATCTGCAGGAGTCTTAATTCTTTCCCATGAAATCTGGCTTATGTGGATAAGACCATCAATACCGGGAAGAATGTTTGCAAATGCACCGAATGATGAAAGACCAACAATCTTAGCCTTGCAATCTGTTCCTACAGGATAGTCTCTTTTAAGAATCTCCCATGGGTTGTCCTCAAGCTTCTTAAAGCCAAGAGAAATTTTCTTTGTTTCGTCGTCAAGCTTTTTGATAGTTACCTCAACAGCATCACCTACATTTACAACCTCTGACGGATGCTTAATACGATTCCATGAAAGCTCGCTGATATGAATCATACCGTCCATACCGCCAATGTCTACAAATGCACCGTAGCTTGTAAGTGACTTAACTGTACCTGTAAGCTTCTGACCCTCTTCAAGAGTAGCCCAAAGCTCCTCCTGACGAGCCTTCTTCTCAGCAGCAGCAACAACCTTGATTGAGCCTACTGCACGTCTCCTTGCAGGGTTGATGTCGATAACCTTAAAGCGAACAGCTGTACCTTTAAGAATATCAAGCTCCTGATTCTTAGGAACACCTGTCTGTGAAGCAGGAATGAATACTCTGCTTCCCTTTGTGACAGCGATAACGCCGCCCTTAACAACAGCAGTAACTGAGCCCTCGAGAATTTCATCGTTTTCCTTAGCGGAAACGATTTCCTCCCAGCCTTTGAATGCGTCAACAAGCTTCTTAGAAAGCTTGAGCACACCCTCATTGTCATCAGTTTTCATGATAACAAGGCTAAGCTTGTCACCGATAGATACTGCTTCACTTGGGTCGCTGATCTGTTCAGCAGAAAGATCGTCAAGAGCAATAACGCCTGTCTGCTTTCTGCCCTCAACATCAACAAATACCTCTGTTGGAGTAATGTTGACAACAGTACCAATTACTACCTTGCTGTTTTCGTCTTCTCTGAATGATTCTTCAAGCATTTCTTCGAAGGTTGCCTCACCATCAGCAGATGCTTTGACAGCAGCCTTAGTGGCCTTATCAGCGGTATCTGCTGTCTCCACAACTTCTTCAGTTACGGCTGAAGTTGTTTCAACTTCCTTTTCTTTGATTTCTTCGGACATGGTTTTTAGTACCTCCTTGATTATTACCGAGGGTGTCGAAGCCCCGGCAGTTACTCCTATACTACTGTACTTACTCAAATCAATGCTTTTAAGCTCCTCTGCCGTTTCTATCAAAAAAGTATCAGCATTGGCACTGCAAACATCTCTGAGCTTACAGGTATTGGAAGAATGCCTACCGCCTATGACAATCATAGCATCTGAATTCTTTGAAAGATTAGACGCTTCTTCCTGTCTGTCAGCTGTAGCATTACATATTGTACTATAAATTTTGACGTTTGTATATAGTTTTTTTAGAATTTTCTCGCATTTTTTCCATTCTTTTAATGAAAAAGTTGTCTGTGATACGCAAATTAGTGACGTTTCTTCACAAAAATTATTGCTTTCAAGAATTTTTTGTAATTCCTGTTCATTTTTAAACACAAAGCTTTTCCCTCTGCAATAGGACCTAATGCCCATTACTTCAGGATGATTTTCGTCTCCGGCAATAAGCGTAACTGTTCTGTCAGGCTGCTCTGAAACAATTTTATGAATTTTTAAAACAAAGGGACAGGTTGCATTTATATAACCGATTTTGTCATTATCGGCTTTATCAATAACGGATTTTTCAACACCGTGAGTTCTGATTATAACAGTGTAGCCGTCAGGACATTCGCTTATATCATTAATAATTTTAACACCCTTATTTTCAAGGTCCTTTACAAGCTGATTATTATGAATAATCGGTCCAAGAGTACAAACCTTTTCACCCTTATCAACCAATTCGTAAACAAGATTAACTGCTCTGTCTACTCCAAAACAGAAGCCTGCTGTTTTTGCAAGAGTAATCATTAGTGCTTTTCAGCCTCCCAAAGCTCTGTAATTCTATCCATAACCATATTAGCGGCATCTTTGATTGCATGTGGGCTTACGTCATCGCCGTCAAGTCCCATTTCGGAATTTTTAATCATCCTTCCGTATGAAACGACAACCTTTTTACCTGCCTTGATTTTGCCGTCACAACAGATTGCAACAGGAAGAACATCTGCACCTGTTGCCTTTGCAATAACTGCAACACCTGCCTTTGCTCTCTGTGGAACTCCGTCCTTATCCTTAATTCTTTTGCCTTCCGGACAGATTGCCATTACGTGACCTTCCTCAAGAATTTTTACGCCGTAGTCAATTGCGGTAGTATCGCCCTTTCCTCTCTTAACGGGAAAGGCATACATATGAGTCATAAACCAAGCGACAAGCGGATTGCTGAAAAGCTCAACCTTTGCCATAAAATGAAGAGGAGGAACCTTTTTAGGACTTGCCACAAAAATCGGGTCAAGTGCACAGGTATGATTTATTGCAACTATGTATTTTGAATTATCTTCAGGGACATTTTCAAGTCCCTTAAACTCTATCTTGTAAAGCAACTTAAATAAAGGTCCGAAAACCACCTTAATAAAATTATAAAGCTTGTAGTGTTTTACCTGAGAATAATCAAATTCCTTCATCACATTTTCTCCTTAATAATGTTTTTAATATATTCAATAG
Source organism: Eubacterium sp. (assembly GCA_051892435.1). GTDB lineage: Bacteria > Bacillota > Clostridia > Oscillospirales > Acutalibacteraceae > Eubacterium_R. The sequence continues at coordinate 14,793 of JBJFGE010000046.1, read as the reverse complement.
ACTCCTCAAGAGTAAGCTCTGACGTATCAGCCATAACCGATTCCTCACAAGGCTTCAGCGGAGCAATCTCTCTGTGTGAGTCCTGATAATCTCTTTTATTAACATCGTCCAAAACATCCTCATAGGTAACGTTTTCACCCTTTTCTATAAGCTCCTTATAACGTCTTTTGGCTCTTACCTCAGGTGATGCAAAAAGGAAAATTTTGCACTGGGCATCAGGCAAAACGACTGTTCCTATATCTCTACCGTCCATAATAACATTATTTTCCTTTGCAATATTTCTCTGCAAATCGAGAAGAAATGCCCTTACCTCAGCAATTGCAGAAACCTTTGATGCACCCATAGAAATTTCAGGTGTGCGGATAAATCCCGAAACATCCTCACCGTTAAGGTAAACGCACTGTGCTCCATCCTTAAAACCAAGCTTTACATCTGTATTTTCAAGCATTTTAACTATGCCGTCTAAGCTGTCAATAACATTATTTCTCACAGCATTTAAAGCAATGGTACGGTAAAGTGCTCCTGTATCTACATAGATAAAGCCAAGCTCCTTTGCAACGCCCTTTGCAATAGTTGATTTTCCTGCACCTGCAGGTCCGTCAATAGCAACGTTAATCATATAAAAATCCTCTCTTACATATTATCGGCACATAAAACGGCTGTTGAAAATGCTATCTGCAAATTAAAGCCGCCTGTATAAGCATCTACATCTATAATCTCCCCTGCAAAAAAGAGATTATCAATAATTTTTGATTTCATTGTTTTAGGATTTATTTCCTTTACGCTGACTCCGCCTGAGGTAACTATAGCCTCTTCAATAGGTCTGAAATCAGTTACGTCAACCGTAAAATTCTTAATTAAACCCACAAGCCTCTGTCTTTCCTCTCGTGTAATTTGATTTACCTTTTGAGAGGGAGAAATACCGCTAAGTGAAACTATAACAGGAATTAACTTATTAGGCAACAGTTTTGAAAGAGAATTTACAAAATCTTTATTAGAAAACTCCTGAAAATCCCTTTGAATACGCTTATCAAGAGTATCCTCATCAAGAGCAGGCTTTAAATCAATGCTGATATAATATTTACTTTTTCCCATATTGTTTATATGGCTTGACGAGGAAAGAATAACAGGACCGGACACACCGTAATGAGTAAACAGCATTTCACCGAAATCAATGAATATTTCCTTATTATCCTCGAAAACAGTAACATTAACATTTTTAAGTGAAAGTCCCTGTAATTTAGGTATAAAATTATTACTGCAAACAAGAGGCACAAGACTTGGTTTAAGTGGTGTTACGGTATGACCTACAGATTTTGCTAGTGTGTAGCCATCGCCTGTTGATCCTGTAAGAGGATAGCTTTTACCGCCTGTACAAATTGCAACGGCATCACATTCAATTTTCTTTTTATCATCAAGAATAACTGCTGAAATTCTGCTTTCATTAAACTCAAAGCCACTTACTCTACCCTGAATTATTGTTGCACCACTGTCGTTAGCATAATTCACAAGGGCGTCAACTATATCCACTGCCCTGTCGCTTTCGGGAAATACTCTGTTTCCCCTTTCAATTTTAAGAGGAACACCAAGCTCTTCAAAAAGCATCATTGTATCATAGGGCATAAAATTTGCAAATGCGGAATAGAGAAATCTTGGGTTTGTGGGTACATTTGAAATAAGCTCATCAAGGTCATAACAGGCATTTGTTACATTGCATCTGCCTTTACCCGTTATCATCAGCTTTCTGCCCGGACGGCTCATTTTTTCAATTATTGTAACATCGTTGCCCTTGAGTGCACTTTTTGCACCGCACATAAGTCCTGCCGCGCCGCCGCCTATTACAACAATCTTTGACACACACCCACTTCCTTTCGTTAATATTTTGCTATATTTCTTCTGTCAGCTCCTCAAGCTGTGATGATGCTTCCTCCCACTCCTCATAAAGTCCATCTCTTTTCTGTGACAGCTCATCTATGAGCTTTGTAAGCTCCATAAGTTCCTCATAGGGTGCATCTGTCAGCATTTCCTGAGCCGATGATATTTTGTTTTCCGTTTCTTCTATGTCACCTTCAAGCCTTTTTAAAAGGGTATTAAGCTTTCTTAAATTGCTTTGTCTTTCTTTTTTTAGCTTATAGTCATTAACCTTGGGCTTTTCATTAACCCTAACTTCTTCCTGTCGGATATATCTGTGCTCTTCATAGTAATCATAATTACCCATAAAGCTGTTACATCCATTTGGTGTAAGCTCAATAATTCTTGTTGCAAGCTTGTTAATAAAATATCGGTCGTGGGAAACTATAAGCATTGTTCCCTGATAGTTAAGCAGTGTATTTTCAAGCTCCTCACGTGAAAATGCATCAAGATGATTTGTTGGCTCGTCAAGAAGGAGAAAATTATATCCGCCGAGCATTAGCTTTAAAAGTGCAACTCTTGCTCTTTCGCCACCTGAGCATACATCAAGCCGTTTGAAAACCTCGTCACCTTTAAAGAGAAATGCCGCCAAAGCGTTTCTTACTCTTGTTTCCGTCATAAACGGGAAATTAGTCCAAACCTCGTCAATGACAGTTTTGCTCAAATCAAGCTTTGCCTGAACCTGGTCAAAATAGCCTGTCATCAGATTTGCACCGAATTTAAAGGTTCCGTCATCTCGGCTCAAATCACCCATAAGAATTTTTAAAAGAGTGGTTTTTCCGCAACCGTTGTCACCCAAAAGAAAAACTCTCTCACCTTTTTTCACCTCAAGAGAAGCATTTTCAAATACTGTATGACTGCCAAAGCTTTTTTTCAAATTTGTCACACTTAAAACATCTTCGCCTGAAACACATTTAGGAGTAAAATCAAATCGTATTTTTTCAACCTTTTTATCCGGAATAACAAGCTGTGCCTTAATTCTTTCAATAACCTTTTCCTTGCTTTCGGCGGTTTTAATATTCTTTTCTCTGTTCCACTGACGTTGCTGTGCAATTATTCCCTCAAGGCGTTCTATTTCTTTTATATCATTTTCGTACTTTTCCTCAATTGCCTTTTGCTCTGCCTCTTTTTTAACAAGAAACTCGGAGTAATTGCCTTTATAAGAACGGATTTTCTTATTTTCAAGCTCAATGGTTTTGTCGGTAATTTTATCAAGAAAATATCTGTCGTGGCTGATTATCAGGCAGGCACCGCTGAAATTCTTTAAAAATTCCTCAAGCCATTTTATTGCACTGATATCAAGATGATTTGTCGGCTCATCAAGAAGCAGAAAATCAGCTTTGGAAAGAAGTAGCTTTGCAAGAATCAGCTTTGACTTCTGACCTCCTGAAAGTGTTGATGTTGATTTGTAAAAATCATTTTCATCAAAGCCTAAGCCTATCAAGGCAGACCTTGTCATAGACTTATATGTAAGTCCGCCGTTAAGGTTAAATTCATTAGTAAGATTGTCCTGTAATTCAATAAGATTTTGAGAGTGATCTGTTTTCAGCTTTTCAGAAACAACGTTCAGCTTTTCTTCAATTTCTATTAAATCAGAGAATACGGAAATAAGCTCTCCCCAAATAGTGTTATTATCGGAGCAGGTATGCTGCTGCATATAGCCGAGCCTTGCATTTTTTGAAATAAAGCAATTACCGCTGTCTGGAGTATACTCCCCTGTTATAATTTTAAACAGAGAGGTTTTTCCCACGCCGTTTACTCCAACAAAGCCAACCTTTTCCTTATCCTTAATATCAAAGGAAATATTTGAAAAAAGCTCGTTTTCGCCAAAGGATAATGTTAAATTTTGAACATCAAGTATATTCATAACAAAAATTCTCCAAAATCAATGCTTTTATTTTACACTATTTTTCATTGAAAGTATAGTAAAAATTTGATATTATATTAATGAAAAAATTATACTTTTAATATTTGGGGACAAAATTATGGAAATTTTAAAGCTTACACCTGTTTTCAAAGATTACTTATGGGGCGGAACAAGACTGAAAACCGATTTTGGATTTAAGAGTGACTTCGACAAGGTTGCTGAAGGATGGATGCTTTCCTGCCATAAGGACGGTAAAAACACTATTGATGGCGGAAAATTTGACGGTAAAGCTCTTGACGATGTAATTGAAATTGAGGGCAAGGAAAAAATCGTAGGCACAAGAAGTCTTGATTTCCCGTATTTCCCTGTTCTTATCAAGCTCATTGACGCTAAGGATAATTTGTCAATTCAGGTTCACCCCGATAATGACTACGCACAAAGAGTTGAGGGCGAATTCGGTAAAACGGAAATTTGGTATGTTATTGACGCAACGGACGGAGCAGAGCTTGTTTACGGCTTTAAAAACGAAATCTCCTCTGAAGAATTTAAAAATGCTATTGAGGATAACACTCTCTTAGATGTTCTTAATACCGTTAAGGTGAAAAAAGGTGACCTATTTTTCATTGAGGCAGGAACTGTTCACGCTATCGGAAAGGGCGTTCTTATTGCAGAAATTCAGCAGAATTCAAATTCAACCTACCGTGTTTATGATTACGGCAGGGTAGGCGCCGACGGCAAACCGAGAGAGCTTCACGTAAAAAAGGCAGTTGATGTAGCTGTTACAGAACCACCTAAATACGATATCAAGCCTATGGGACAGCCTGAGCAGAATGACGGTTACGTTTCAACACTGCTTACAAAATGCGATTTATTCACAGTTAATCACTATGATGTAGAAGAAAAAATTACTCTTAACACAGATGAAAAGAGCTTTAACCACGTTCTTGTTGTTGACGGCTCAGGAGAAATAAACGGTGTTTACTTCAAAAAAGGCGACAGCTATTTCGTCCCTGCATCATACGGTGATTATGAAATCACAGGCAAATGCGAGCTTATCGTGACAAACATTTAAGAAATAATTTTTAAAAATGTATAAAAGTCGTTAGCAGTATCATACTACTAACGACTTTATTTTTTAGGAGTGTTATATATGAAAATTGTAAATAACATAGCCCTTATACTTTCAATTATCGGAGGAATCAACTGGGGACTTATCGGTCTTTTCAAATTTGATTTAGTGGCTTGGATATGCGGAGGTCAGGACTCAATTATTTCAAGAATTATTTATACCGTTGTCGGACTTTCTGCAATATGGTGCATAAGCCTCCTCTTTAACAACAAAACAGCAGAGGAATAAAAAAATCCCGTATCAGATTTGATACGGGATTTTTTTAATCAAGTACAACGGATTTTTTCTTTCCGTTTTTATTTCTGGGATACTCTCTGATTCTTGTGACATAATCAAGATTTATTGCTTCAAGAGCACCTTCCTTACCCTCAACGATAATACCGTTTTCGGATACCGACTTAATCACACCGTTAACAGAGCTATAGCCTGAATCCATAGTGTATATAAGGCAATCTTTACCGATAAATTGCTTTGCAAGCTCAATCATAGGATTATTCTCTCTTTCTCGCTTTTTATTCTTAATTACTGCATTTAGTACAGCCGTTTTTCTCCTTTTATCGCCCAAGAATATCGCAACAAATAAAAGGATAAAGCAGATAAAATAACAATAATACGAAGTATTCACTGATTAAGCCTCGATAAACCATCCGTTTAAGGTCAAGCAATCTGAAAAATTATTTTCAGTAAATGCTTTGCAGAAATCATATCCTGCTCCGCCCTCGGCAAGTATAGGAGTAATTTTTCCATCAGCAAGAGCTTTGTAAACCTCATCGTAGCTCTTTTGGATTTCCTCATCATCTGAAACAAAGGTAGCATATATACCCTCAGTTGCACAGTTTGCAGAAACTACTGTTCCGCCCTGAAAATCGGCAAGACAATCTTTTACTGCTTCACCATAGTTATTAACTATCGTTGTATAAGCGTTTCCGTTATTCTCGCCTGCTGAGATTACACCTAAATCGAAGTCAAAATCCCATTTAGCAGTATAAGCTGAATCAGCCTTGCTGTTTCCTCCGGCAAAAATTACTGTTGCACCGTGATTATACATAGATTCGCATATAGCGGCATAGCGGTCAACCATTTCAAATGTTGTATTCCAATAATACTCATTTTCCATTGCAATTCCCGTGCTTTGACCGTCTGCACCGACATTCTCCCAGTGTGAGAACATATATCCATCTTTAGGTACTGCTGCTGCTACTGTTACGACATCACCTGCAACATAAGATCCAGAGCCTGCAGAAACGCCGTCACCGCCCTCACCGGTCACAACTGTAACATTAAATGTAGGAACATCACTTATTTTATAAACAGGAGTTATAGTCATATCACTGTCTGTAACGGTAACCTTTGTTTCGGGGCTACTTTCATCCTCAATTTCACCTGCAACATCAGAGCAATCCCAATGGTCAAACACCATATTTTCGGGAGCAGCAGGAGCAGTAATATTACATTCTCCGTTTTCGGCAACAGACTGCTCAAGGTCTACTGTCTTTCCGTCGGAAGACATTGTCTTTACAGAACAATATTTACCTTCAATATCCTTATATGTGGCTGTAAGGGTACAATCGCATTTCTCAACAAGAAGATTCATTGAAGACTTTGTCTTTGAAGAAATATTTACATTCTTATCCTTAACGCCATCTGTGTCGCTCTTATACTCCCACTTATCAAACACCTTGCCAGCAGGAGCAGGATCAGCAGTAATAGTTACGTTACTGCCCTTTGTATATGTACCTGATCCGGTTCCGTTTTCAACCTTAACAGTATAAATTTCTTCATCCTTAATATCGTCAATTTTATCATAGCAGGCAGTAACAGTGAAGCCATAATCATAATCACGAAGAGGTGAATCGTAATCCGCCCAATCAAGAGTAACAGGAATACCGAGACTATCGGCAGCATATGCCGCACCTTGAGCAAAGCCTGCACCGTAGTTTGCAGAATTTTTACTGCTCTTCTCTCCAAAATAACCAAGCTCTGTATTGCCGTTTGCTACTGCAATGTATCCTGCAAGAAAACCACTTTGAAGTGTGTCGAAGGAAACGCACATTACATTTGAAACATAATGGTCTGTAGTATCTCCCTCGGAATGAGGAATTGCATCAATCAAAACAAATTTAACATCAGGATAAGCAGGAGCTACCTCATAAGCCGCAACAGCAAAGCTTTCTCCCGGAAAAATTATGTACTGAGCGCCGTTTTCAACTGATAGTTCAACATATTTTTCAACAGTATCAATAGTAAGCTCTCCGTTATCATCAAGAGTCGGCTGATAATACCTCTGTACAAGTCCGTTTTCATCAGCGAAGGAATCTACGCCTTCCCAAGCGCTTTGATTATACCCTCCGTCCTTAATATCACCGCCGTCGGTAATGAGAACGATATCGCTTCTGATTTCACCTTGCTTTGAACAGCCTGCTACAGCAAACACAGTGCTGACAACAAGCAATAAACATAAAATTAATGAGACCGCCTTTTTCATAGCCATCCTCCAAAATAGAAATTATCACTTATCTATAATATCAAAAAATATTTAATATTGCAATAGCAATGTTGATTTAAAAATAAAAAAACACTATAATAGAACTGTTGAGGTGATTTTATGCTTGAGAAGCAACTTGAATATATAAGAAGCATTACAGATTTCAAGCCTGAATCGGCTATTGTTCTCGGCTCAGGCTTAGGAAAGCTTGCTGACGAAATAAGCACAGATTGTATAATCGACTATAGTGATATTCCCGATTTTCCTGTATCAACAGCTCCTACTCACAAAGGAAGGTTTATTTTCGGGAAGATAGGAGACAAAAATGTTGCTGTTATGCAGGGAAGAGTTCATCTTTATGAGGGCTATAGTCCCAAACAGGCAGTTATGCCAATCAGGCTTTTAAGGCTTATGGGTGCCCAAAAGCTGCTTTTGACAAATGCAGCAGGCGGTATTAACAAAGATTTTAATGTGGGAGATTTTATGATAATCAAGGATCATATATCCTGCTTTGTACCCTCTGCCCTCTCAGGTAAAAATGACGATACATTAGGTCCTCGTTTTCCCGATATGAGCGAAATTTACTCAAAAAGGCTGATAAATATTATTGAAAACACTGCTGAAAAATGCAATATGAACGTAAAAAGCGGAATTTATCTTCAGCTTGGAGGTCCTAACTTTGAAACACCTGCCGAAATAAAAATGGCAGGTATAATAGGTGCTGACGCAGTGGGAATGAGTACAGCTATCGAGGCACAAGCGGCAATTCACTGCGGATTTGAGGTAGCAGGTATTAGCGTAATATCAAATCTTGCCTGCGGAATAAGCGATACACCTATCACATCACAAGAGGTTGAAGAAACTGCAAACAGGGTTGCTCCACTATTCGTTAAACTTGTTAAAGAGGCAGTAAAGGAATTTTGATATGGAAAATTTAAGATTTACTGACGGAAGACTTGAAATACTTGACCAAACACTTTTACCCAACGAGGAAAAGTGGATTGAAATAAAAAATAAAGAACAGGCATATACTGCAATTCAAACTCTTGTGGTAAGAGGTGCTCCTGCTATAGGTGTTTTTGCAGGATATTGTACTGCTTTATTTTCAAAGGATAATGATATATACGAGTTAAAAAAATATCTTGACTCTTCAAGACCTACTGCTGTCAATCTCAGCTGGGCAACCGACAGAATTGTAAAGGCATATGAAAGCGGTAAAAACCTTTTAGACGAGGCAGAGGCAATTAGAAATGAAGACATTGAAATGTGCCGTAAAATAAGCGAATACGGCTTGTCACTTCTAAAAGACGGTGACGGTATCTTAACGCATTGCAATGCCGGTGAGCTTGCCGCAAGCAGATACGGTACAGGTCTCGGTCCGCTTATTTTAGGAAAAGAAAAGGGCTATAATTTTCATGTCTACAGTGACGAAACAAGACCGCTTTTACAGGGTGCAAGGCTCACAAGCTATGAGCTTGAAAGGTCAGGAATTGACGTAACTCTCATATGCGACAATATGGCAGGCTATGCTATGCAGCAAGGGCTTATAAACGCTGTTCTTGTAGGCTGTGACAGAGTTGCCGCAAACGGTGATACTGCTAACAAAATCGGTACAAGCTCCGTTGCGATTCTTGCAAAATATTACGGTGTTCCCTTTTACGTTCTCGGTCCCTATTCAACGGTTGATTTCAACTGTAAAACAGGAAAAGACATTAAAATTGAAATGAGAAACGGTGACGAAATTAAGGAAAAATATTTTGAAAAACCAACCGCTTTAAAGGAGACAAAATGCCTAAATCCTGCCTTTGACGTTACTGACAACTCTCTCATTACGGCGATAATTACCGACAAAGGAATAGTCAGACCGCCATTTGACAAAAACCTTAAGGAGATACTGAAATGATTAGATTTTATAACGGTAAAGCTCTTACGCTGAAAGACGGCTTCAGCATAACCGATGATGAAGTTTGGGTTGACGGAGAGAAAATTTCATACATAGGAAAAGAGAGAAATGACGGTACTTCTTTTGAAAGGGAAATTGACCTTAACGGCAATCTCTTAATGCCCTCCTTTAAAAACGCTCATACCCATTCTGCTATGACCTTCGGCAGAAGCCTCAGCGACGATTTACCTTTACAGGAATGGCTTTACGATAAGATTTTTCCCATTGAGGCAAATATGACAGCCGATGATATTTACAAGTTGTCACGTCTTGCTTTTCTCGAATATCTCACAAGCGGTACATCTGCATGCTTTGATATGTACTATTATCCCGAGGCTATGGCTAAAGCAAGTGTTGACACAGGATTTAGAACAGTTATGTGCGGAGCTGTAAACAACTTTAAAGAGTCTGTGGAAAAGCTTGAGGAATACTATAAAAAATACAACAATTATGATGAACTGATTTCCTACAAATTAGGCTTTCATGCAGAATATACAACCGACAAAAAAATAATGAAGGGTATTGCAAAGCTTGCAGAAAAATACGAGGCGCCTGTTTTTATGCATTCAAGCGAAACTATGGATGAAACCTCAGACTGTATCCACAGATACAACAAAACGCCTACCGAGTTATTTAATAAGCTTGGCTTGTTTAACTACGGTGGCGGTGCCTTTCACAGCGTTTGGATATCTGATGATGATATGGAAATTTACAAAAAAAGAAATGTTTATGCGGTAATTAACGCAGGCTCAAACTGCAAGCTGGCATCAGGTGTTGCACCGGTTGAGAGTATGTATAAGGCAGGTGTAAATCTTGCAATCGGCACTGACGGTCCAAGCTCCAACAACGCTCTTGATATGTTCAGAGAAATGTATTTAATCTGTGCTTTACAGAAGATAAAGAACAAGGACGCCGCCGCTATGGATGCTAACGCAGTTTTGAAAATGGCGACAGTAGGCTCTGCAAGATGTATGGGGCTTGACGATTGCGACTGCATTGACGTAGGAAAGAAAGCAGATTTGACAGTTATTGACCTGCACAGACCTAATATGAAACCTATTAACAATATAACAAAAAATATTGTTTACAGCGGTTCTAAGGAAAATGTCCGACTGACAATGGTGAACGGAAAAATTCTTTACGAAAACGGCAAATTCCCCACACTTGATATTGAAAAAATCTATCACGAGGCACAAGAGGTCACAGATAGATTAAAATCCTTTAATTAACAAATTCGGGTTTGGCAGGCTGAGCCTGCACGCAGACGAGAAGATAGGTAGTGTAATAATGAACACCTTTTCCCGACAATGAATAGTTTTAAAAGTTAGGGTTTATAGAGATGTTGTTGAACGAAACGACCGTAGGGGCGACCATTGGTCGCCCGCATATAATCGGGCTTGCAATGCAAGCCCCTACGAAGGCTTGTTGCATTTAGACAAATAAAATCAGTTTGTAGGGGCGGGGTTCCACCCCTCCCGCAAAATCAATATTTCGGGCAGGCGCAGAGACCTGCCCCTACGAAAATGTGTTTCCTCGGCACAGTGCGCATTGTACGCGTGCCGACGTAGCAGAGGGGGTTATTAGGGGGAATTAAAATATCGAAGATATTTTCCCCCTGATTTGCTTTTTTTGTTTCGTTTTTTTCGCAACTCGAAAAAAATGAAAAACCCCGCGTTAGCGGAAACATAATATATCTGCTTTTGCAGATGTACTATACAAACCCTAATTTACATAACAAAAATCACCCTCCTTTGAGGGTGATTTTTATTGCATTATTTAGTTTTCACTGACTTAACCTTTGACCAAGAGGAATATACCTTTGTGGTTTTGCTGTTTACCTTTGTTGCTTTGTATGTGCGAATACGTACATAGTATTTCTTATTTGATTTAAGATTTTTTACTGTTACGGATGGGGTCTTTGTCTTATTGCCTTTGCAGTAGTCGTTCCCTCAAATTTTTACAATAATAATATCAACAAAATGATGTTAACATATTATGAAAAATTTTACAATATTAAGGCAAAAAATAAAGACGGTGCGAATGCACCGTCCTTTGTGATTACAAATCAGTCTATTTCTATAGATATTTTTGCGTCATTTCTGATTGCTGCGGCACGCATTACAACTCTGATAGCCTTTGCTATCCTGCCCTGCTTGCCGATTACTCTGCCCATATCATCTTCGCTTACGTGGAGATGGTAAACAGTTACGCCCTCTTCGTTAGGTTCGTCAACATCAACAGAAATTGCGTTTGGGTTTTCAACCAAGCCCTTTGTTATAGAAATTAACAAATCTTTCAAAGAAAACACCTCCTGTTTATCTCTTTAAATTATGAAATTAAAGATTAAAGGATGCCTTCTCTTTTAAGAATGCTCTTAACAGTATCTGTTGGCTGAGCGCCGTTTGCAATCCACTTCTTAGCTTTTTCTGCGTCAATCTTGATTTCAGCAGGGTCTACCATTGTATTGTATGTGCCGATTTCCTCAATGAAACGACCGTCACGCGGGAATCTTGAATCTGCTACTACTACACGATAGAAAGGTGCCTTCTTTGCGCCCATACGGCGAAGTCTGATTTTTACTGCCATTTTAATTTACCTCCAAAAGTAATTTAATTGTTTAATTAATTTATTTATCCAAACCAAAATTATTGGTGAATATACTAAAATCCGAAGGGATTATTTGAACCACCCATTTTGCCCATCATTTTTTCAGCCATTTCGGGATTAGCCTGCATCATACGACGCATCTTTTTACTGAGCTTCGGTCCTTTATTACCGCCGAACTGCTTAACCATTTTCTGCATCTGCTTAAACTGTGCAAGAAGCTTATTAACATCCTCCACCTGCATACCGCAGCCGGCTGCAATTCTGCGTTTTCTTGAGGGATTAATGATTTCAGGCTTTTCTCTTTCCTGCTTTGTCATTGAATAAATGATTGAACGGAAACGTGTAAATGCCGATTCATCAATATCCTCGTCTTTAATTTTATTGCCGATACCCGGAATCATTTTAATTGTATCCTTAATGCTTCCCATACGTTCAATCTGGTCGAACTGGTCAAGAAGGTCATTAAGGTCAAATTTATTTTTAGCAAGCTTTTTTTCAAGCTCTGCCGCCTTTTTCTCGTCAAGGCTCTGCTCTGCCCTTTCAATAAATGAAAGCACATCACCCATACCGAGAATACGTGAAGCCATACGCTCTGGGTGGAAGGTTTCGAGATTGTCAAGCTTTTCGCCTGTACCGACGAACTTAATAGGCTTACCTGTTACGGCTCTTACGGAAAGTGCCGCACCACCTCTTGTATCGCCGTCAAGCTTTGTAAGAATTACGCCGTCGATACCCAGTGTTTCGTTAAAGCTCTTTGCAACATTTACGGCATCCTGACCTGTCATTGCATCAATAACAAGCAGAATTTCGTGAGGATGAACGGTGGAACGGATATTTGTAAGCTCCTCCATAAGCTGTTCATCAATATGAAGTCTACCTGCTGTATCAAGGAATACGTAATCGTTGCCGTGGTCCTTTGCGTACTTTACTGCCTCCTGTGCGATAACAACAGGATTTTCTGTACCCATTTCAAAAACAGGAACTCCAACCTGCTCACCGACTACCTGAAGCTGTTTAATAGCCGCAGGACGATAAACGTCGCAGGCAACAAGCAAAGGTCTGTGACCTTCCTTTTTAAGTTTAAGGGCAAGCTTTGCCGAATGTGTAGTTTTACCGCTACCCTGAAGACCGCACATCATAACTACTGTGGGAGGATGATTGGCAATAGCAAGTCTTGCCTCGTTTCCGCCCATAAGCTCCGTCAGCTCTTCATTAACTATTTTAATAACCATCTGACCCGGCGTCAGAGATTCCATAACATCCGCACCAATGGCACGTTCTGTTACCTTAGCGGTAAATTCCTTTGAAACCTTATAGTTTACATCTGCTTCAAGAAGTGCGAGACGAACCTCTCTCATTGCTTCTTTAACATCTGCTTCGGTTAATTTGCCCTTGGCACGAAGCTTTTTAAATGAATTTTCCAAGCGTTCGCTCAAGCCTTCAAATGCCAAGAAATCAACTCCTTATCCTTCTTTAAGAAAAGATGCAAGTGTTTTAATTCGGGCAATATTATCATTAATCTCCATTGAGAGAGAATGACTGAGATTATATTCATTTATATTATCGGCACACTCAATTATTTCATCAATGCCTTTTTTCATCTCAGTAAATTTCTTTGCAAGACCGAGACGTTCCTCCATATCAAAAAGCTGAGCCTCGGCACGCTTAATGGAGTCGCGCACACCTTGACGTGTAATGCCCTCATTTTCTGCAATTTCGGAAAGTGAAAGGTCGTCTTCATAATAAAACACAAGACAGTCATACTGCTTTTTTGTAAGCATTTCGCCGTAAAAATCGAGCAAAAACGGAATTTCCAAATTCTTTGCCACAAAAACCTCTCCTTTCAGAAATATGTGTAAAGTAAATAATCTTTACAGCAAGCAGTATTATACTAAAGACAGGCTCATATGTCAAGCAAAAAATCAATAATATTTTTAATTAAATTTTTCAAAAAAGTATTGACACAATTTGTAGTATGTTTTCATTTTTTCCACATAATATGTAGACAAAAAAAATCCCTCCTCAGCCTATAAGCAATGAAGAGAGATTTTCGTTTTAACTATAGGTCCTGCAAATCTGCAGCGGTTATATCGTTTTCAAGGTTATCCCTTGCCAAATCAGTGTCGATAACCGAATAAACATCTGAAATAGGCTTTTCAATTTCTGCCTTTTCCTTATACGGCTTTGTATGATAAACCTTTTGAGATGGTGCAGACGTTTTGGCAATAATCGGTCTTGCCTTTTCCTTTGAGCGCTTTGCCTTTCCCTGTATTTCGGGAACGGCGGCTTGCTCGTTACGCGGTTTTGTATGAGTTACCTCAGGACGTTTCATTCCCTGCTTTGCCACTTCAATCACCCCGTAATTAGTCTGCCCTGCAAGACACAAAATATTTTATTTTTTAACAGCTTCGGTAATTCCCTCTGCAAGTCCTGCAAGTGACTGAATTTCCGAGGGAATAATAATCTTTGTAGCCTGACCGTCGGCTGCCTTAGCAAATGCCTCAAGTGCCTTCAGCTTAACAACGGCGTCGCTTGCATCTGCCTCGTTAAGCATTTTAATAGCATCGGCAGTAGCCTGCTGTACCTTTGCGATTGCAAGCGCCTCACCTTCAGCCTCACGGATTTTTGCTTCTCTGACAGCCTCTGCGTGAAGTATTGCAGACTGCTTTTCAGCCTCAGCCTCAAGAATTTTTGACTCCTTATGACCTTCGGCAACAAGAATCTTTGACTGCTTTTCACCCTCAGCACGAAGGATAGATTCACGTCTTTCACGCTCTGCCTTCATCTGTTTTTCCATTGCGTCCTGAATTTCCCTCGGCGGAATGATGTTTTTAAGCTCTACTCTGTTTACC
>JBJFGE010000045.1:0-2275 GCA_051892435.1 Eubacterium sp. | reverse complement strand
CAATTTAACAAATTCTGTTTTTTTCGTGTTACACTTTAAAATTAATGTACTTTTTAATAGTACCTCTCCTTACAACAGGAGAGGTATTTTTATAGATAAACAGTGGCTATGCTACATAGCTGAATATCCGTAATTCGCAATTTTGAAGCTCAACAAAAATTCAAAATTGAAAGGATTATGGAAATGAACGAATATACGAAATCAAACTATGCAATAAACAAGGTTCGCAAAGGAATTGTGTACAGAAATGCTGATGGCAGCATTCTTGAAGTTACATTTGAGAAAATCGCTAAGGACAACCCTAACTTCACAATGGAGGACTTTGAAAAGCTGAAACGGCTCTCGGATGAGCTGTACCACGAGGAAGCAAAGAGCGATTGGAATTACCACTATCACATCACAAGTGATTTGGATGAAAATTTCATCAGTAAGTGGATTGCTTCTTCAAGTTTGGAGGACGACATAATGGCGCGTGATGGCAAAAAGATTTTTAACGAACGGTTTCAAGAAGCTGTTGATACTTTACTTACGCCAACACAGCGTCGCAGATTTCGGATGTTTGCTTTTAAGGGGCTTACATATCGGGAGATTGCAAAATCCGAAAACGTTGATTTGCGGGCAGTATGGGAAAGTATAGAGCAGTCAAAAAAGAAAATTCAAAAATTTTTCAAGAATTTTTAAAAAGGCACTCAACAAAACCCCTGTTTTTTCACATATAAGTGAGAGGACAAATTCTCAAAGCCTGAACGGGCTTCCAAAAAAGAATGATGATCCTTTCAACTTATATATGAACCTTGACAACTGAATAAGTCATTCATCAGGTACATTACCGACCGAAGGAGCTATGCACGTTGAGCGCCAAGACCTATATGCAGCAATATAGCGAGCGATAGTTCAATGTGTGCAGACTGTGAATTGCTGACACAGTGCGACGATACCGGTCGGTGATAATGATACTTCCGTAACTCGCGGCTCGGTCATAAAGAAGACGGAGAGGTGCAACCCCTATGGAGCAGTTTAGCAAACTGACGCCTGATGATTTCCCTGTCCGGGGGTGCCGAGGACAAATACGGACAATACATAAACAATTTAGAATTGATAATTATTTTATACAAGAAACGAGGGATTTAGAATGTTAAAAGAGGATTGGATTTATCGCAGGGGTGATATTTATTTGGCTGCATTAGAGCCGAGGACTGGATTTGTGCAGAGCGGTTATCGCCCGGTAATTGTTCTTCAGAATAACTGTGGTAACTTCTTTGCACCGACATTGATTGTCGCTCCTCTTTCATCAAATATATACAAGAAGCGCTATTTACCCACTCATTATTATCTTGATAACGATGCGGTGCTTTATCCGTCTGTCGTTCTGCTTGAGCAGATCACTACCATAGATAAACGACAAGTACACAAGTTTGTCGGCAGAGTAAGCCGCGCCGAGATGGAGGAAATCAGTGAATGTATAGAAAAAAGCTTGGGGCTGTATATTCCTGAAGAAATGGAAGCCCCATGATTTATAGATTATAAGGAGTTAGCCATGAATGATAATATAAAACTGGTCTTAGATAATATATTTGAACTTATACTTGATTGCAGTCAATCACCGAACAACAGAAAAACTTGTGCGACTATCTACAGAAATATTTTGGACAACTATGCAATATGTCTTGTAATTGATACCTTTGAAAACGAAAAAATTTTAAAGGCAATAATGCAGCTTTCGACATTGCAAAGATTAATTATTGTCTTTTCTTTCATATTAGCGTTTGATATGAAAGAAATATCGGCAGTTGTTCGCACATCTCCCCAAAGCGTGTATTCGCAAAAGAGCAAAGCAATAAGTAAAATGCGAATATGGCTGTCCGCTGCCGAAACAGTCAAACGATAAAATCAGAAAGGAGCCAGCAGTATGAATTATACCGATACAAAGCTTGACGAATCAGAAAATTTGTTGTATACTATAACTGAAGTAGCGAAGCTACTCAAGATTAATAGAAATTTTGTTTATACCCTAATAAACACTGGTCATATTCGTTCGATTAAGCTTGGATGTCGTAAAGTAACAAGGAAATCGTTGCTTGAATTTCTTGAGAACTACGATGGACTTAATTTTGACGAAATAATGGCTGTAAAACCCACAAAATAACAGACTTTATAAGCATTTTGGTGGGCAAAAAAATATGGTGGGCAAACGGTGGGCAAATATCACAATAAAACACCCGGAACCCGCATAAAACAAGGGTTTTAAATCAGATTTCCGTGACGAGGCAAGACA
>JBJFGE010000044.1:0-2278 GCA_051892435.1 Eubacterium sp. | reverse complement strand
CAAGTGAATTAGGAGTTTTGTTTTTAAGCAATTTTAACCGTGAGGTTATTTTGCGCATATTGAATAATGCGGATTTAACTTTTACACCTTTATTTACGGCAAAACCCCATGTATTTGTTAGCCGAGAAAATCCCTTGTCAAAAAAGAAGTTTGTTACTCTTGATGATTTGAAGGATTTTCCGAGGCTTACATACGAACAGGGCATAAATAATTCTTTTTACTATTCCGAAGAACTGCACAGCACCGAGGAAAGCCCGAAAAGTATAATCGTATCCGATAGGGCAACTCTTTTCAATCTGCTTATAGGATTAAACGGATATACCATATCATCGGGAATATTAAGCAGTGATTTGAACGGAACTCAAATTGTTTCTGTTCCCCTTAAAAGCGATGAGCTTATGGAGATAGGATACATTTGTCAAAACAGCAAACCTCTTTCTAAAATCGGTGAAAGGTATCTTCATCATCTGAAAAAATATATTGATGATTATCGGGTATAGAAAAAAGATATATCTAATGATTGATTTTTAGTATTAACACATATCAAAAACGGTGTGTTATAGTGTACCTATCAAAAATATTGGAGGTATTACTATGAACACACCGTTTCGCTATGATTATGTAGGGAGCTTTCTTCGTCCTACCGCTTTGAAGGAAGCGAGGGCTGACTATGAAGCAGGAAAGATTTCCAAAGAAACGCTGACAGAAGTTGAAAATGCGGCAATTACAGATCTGATTAAAAAACAAAAAAAGGCAGGCTATCATGTAATCACCGACGGAGAATTCCGCCGTGCAACATGGCACCTTGATTTTATGTGGGCATTTGAAGGTGTTGAACACAAAAAGACCCAAACCGGCGTGCCTTTTCACGATGAGGTGGCAATGATAGATGACACTTATCTTATTGATAAAATCAGCATTAATCATCATCCCTTTGTTGAGCATTTTAAGTTTGTAAAGCAATTTGAAGATAAGGATACTGTGGCAAAGCAGACAATACCTGCGCCTGACCAGTTTTTACAGCAAATGCTTTTTTCAAACAACATTGAACAGACAAATAAAATTTATCCCGACAGAAAAGAACTGATTGAGGACATAGCAAAGGGATATAAAAAAGTAATTGATGAGCTATATCAGGCAGGCTGTCGAAATATTCAATTTGATGACTGTGCAATTGCTCTTTGTGCAAATCCCGCTGCCGCCGAATATATGCAAACAGATGAAGCCGGATTAAAAGCAATGGAGAAGGAGCTTCTTATTGTAAATAATCTTGTAATAGACGGCAAACCCGATGATTTGGTAATTAACACTCATGTCTGCAGAGGCAATTATCATTCAACCTATGCGGGCGAAGGTGCGTATGATACAGTTGCAAAAACACTTTTTGTCGAAGAAAATGTAAATGCATATTACCTTGAATTTGATGATGAGCGTTCGGGCGGATTTGAGTCATTAAAGCTTGTGCCCAAAAACAAAAAGGTCGTATTAGGCTTAATCACAACAAAATCTCCGGTGCTTGAGAATAAGCAGACAATCATTGACAGAATCTATGAGGCAGCAAAATACATTCCGCTTGATAATCTTTGTTTAAGCCCTCAGTGCGGCTTTGCATCCTGCGAAATCGGTAATAAACTGACAGAGGAGGAACAATGGGCAAAGCTTGCGCTTGTTAAGGAAATTGCCGAAGAGGTTTGGAAATAAAGGTTTTTATTATTCAACTGCTGATTTGTAATAGGAGATACTTGAAATACACAGTATCTCCTGTTTTTATATTAGTGTCTTTATACACTAAGAAAAAAGACATTAGGGATTCGAAGAATTCTTTGGTCGAGCAAGCAAAGCCTGCGTTTTCGGGGCTTTTTATATCCTTTATTTTCGGTGGTACAATCCATCCGCCACCCAGTAGGTTATATATAATGTATATAATCTGCATTTTTCATTTGTTAAGATTTACAACACAAATTCGGGCAAATTTATCATTTTGACGCCCATTTGACTCCCACTGAAAAAATTTGAAAAGATTAAGGCTCAAGGATTTTGCTCCTTGAGCCTTTTGCTATGCCGAGAAATGTATGAGCTTGTTTTTTCGTTTGCTTTCGGTTTCGGCTATTAGATTGCCCATTGCATTTGCCACCGTCTGTTGCATATTGTCCGTCACATGCATATATGTATTCATTGTGAACCCTGCGTCTGTATGACCGAGCATGTGGGATACTGTTTTGATGTCCATACCCTGTTCAAGCGACAGCGTTGCAAAGCTGTGCCGTAAATCGTGGAA
>JBJFGE010000043.1:0-9032 GCA_051892435.1 Eubacterium sp. | reverse complement strand
TAGGCTCATCGCACAGCAGCACATCGGGATTATTTATCAGCGCACGGGCAATCGCCGCCCTCTGCTGCTGACCGCCGGAAAGCTCCGAAGGGTAGTGTTTCAGCCTGTCGGACAGCCCCAGACGTTCCGCCAGACCCGACAAATCCGCAGACTTGTTTTTCGCAAGCTGCGCAGGCAGCAGTATATTCTCCTCGGCAGTAAGTTCGGGGATTAGGTCGTAAAACTGAAACACAAACCCGATTTTACGCAGTCGGAACTCGGCAAGCGCGGCTTCTTTCATTTTCGTTATGTCAATATCGTTGTACATAACTCTGCCCGAGGAAGCACTGTCCAGACCGCCGAGCAGATTAAGCAGCGTAGATTTTCCGCTGCCGCTCTTGCCAATAATTGCGACAAGTTCGCCGTCGCTGATTGTGAGATTTACATTGCGGAGCGCGTTTACTGCACCCTCGCCGCTGCCGTAGATTTTGCAAAGATTTTCGGCGGTTATCATAGTCTTGTCCTCCCTGTGTTCAAATCTCCCGAAATATTTCCGCTGAACCTTTTCAGCGCAGCCGCAGTCAGTATAAATGTAACGGCGCAGATAACCGCAAACAGTATCAGCGTTGGAATTTCGACGTTCACCTGCCACATTACATTGTCCAGAAACAGCGCCTGACGGAGCGTTGTTCTCTGCTCGTCCGAAAGCAATTGTTCCGCCGCAGACGCCGACAGCAAATCATAGCCTTTGCCCATTGTGAATTGAGTGATTTTCACAAGAATATACGCCGCCGCAGAGGATATTACCGGGATTTTCACGCCGTTCAGGAATAAGCGTTTCCTGAGTTCCGAGAGCGGCATTCCCAATGCTCTGTACACCGAGATTTCGTAGGATTTCTGCCGTATTTTCAGCCCTATTCCGTTGAAATAAGCGGCAAATCCGAGCAGCGACATTACCGCCAGAATAAGTGCCGCACCTGCGAATTTCGCGGCTTTGTCGATAAAGCTGTCCCATTTCAGTTCAGACAGCGAGGTAACGCTCATTTCGGCTGAAAGAGGGAATATTCCGCCGCCGAGTTCTTCTGCGGAATACACCTCTGTGTAAGCGGCACAGGGCAGTCCGAGAGCCTTTGCGCCTGCTGCGGTGGTGAGAAAATTGCAGGGGAAGTCGCTTTTGACTGCGTATTTCTGGGGCGCACTCAACCCGGACGGCAGCTTTATCGCCGCGCCGATTTTTGCGCTTGCGGAATTGAGTTTACCCAGTCCGTAGCTGTTTTCCGCCGACGCCTCCGCCGAATAAATTGTGACGGTTTCTCCCGCGGCAATCGGCGGCTTTGCCGTATCATATATCAGCAGGATTTCCTCGCCGCTGTTCAGCTTGTCGGGATTGATTTCGCCGTCTGCCGCATATTCGGAAAGACCGCTTATTGCCTGCGGCACAGTCAGCTTTGTAGGAATGCGGTACATATTTTTCGAGCCGGGCTGTCCTTCGTCAAAAAAGTTGCCGAAACTCTCGTCTGCAAGCCCGATAAATGTTTCCCGGACAATTTCATTCGACAGATTTATTGCCGCAATTCCGCTTAACTCATTGTCAGCCGCAATGAATGTCCCGTCAATAACGCCCGTTACAACCGCATTTTCTGGGAGTTTCGCCGCAGTATCATCATTAAATCCCCTTGAAAAATCCTCCGCAATTACCGGGAAACATTCGATTAAATCTCTGCCGTCCTCGCCCTGTAAATTTATCTGCGGCGGATTGCAGGAATAATACGCCTCGATATTGTTTTTCTCCATGCTGAAACCGTTTGTTTTGTAGTCCTCGCGGGGTTTTGTGTAGCTAAGCCACATCTGCGGCTCTTTTCCGCTGTCGGTGTAATACATATATCCGATTGTTACCGAGAAGCAAATCAATGTCAGCGAAATAATCTGCACCGCGGTAATTCCACCCTGCCGTATAGCCGCCCCGAAACCCTTTGACAGCGAGCGCGGCTTTTTCATTTTGCGGTGAGATTTTGCGGAGATATTTATCGTTAAAATGTTGATAAGATACGCCGCCGCAATAACCGCGGCGGAAATCAGTCCTGCATAAAGAAACGGGTCGAGAGTTCTTTCATAGACTATCCCGATATCGGTAAAGGCACTGTACGGTTTTTCGCCGAGGAACGAAGTTTTCACAAGATAAATACCGCCGTATGCCACAAGCCCCACGGCAATTCCGATAATAGTCTGAATAATGGAAAATACGGCGCACTCAAAGGCGTACATTGCGGCAATCTGCCGTTTTTTCATTCCTATTCGTCCCAGCATGGAAATTCTGCCCTGCCGTTCGATAAAAATACCCCGGAGTACGGAGAACACCGACAGCACGGAAACCGCCGCACCAAGCCACACTATCACCATCAGAAAGTTCACAAACCGGGTTTTGCTTTCGGTGTACCATGCGTTTCTCTCGCAGTTCACGCTGAACCAATGGTCTTTGTGGTCTACATAGTCGTACAGATAGTCGCTGAGTTCGCTGACAACGCTTTCGGCATATCTGATGTTGTCATCGGTATCATAGAGTTTGTCGGTTAAATCCGAAAAATCAAAGTAGCCGCCAATCAAATCTATGCGGTAAAGCGGCTCGGCGATGCTTTCTCCCACAAAAATCAGCGGAATGTAATAACCTGTTTCCAAAACCAAATCGGAATTGTTGTCGCACAGTTCCGAGCCGGCACGATTTTTCCCGTACTTCTCGTTTATGATACCCACAACGGTGTATTCCGTGCCGCCCAAAGTGATTTTGTCGCCGCATTCGCCTATCCAGTAGCAGGAATTAAGCACTGTGCTTACCGCGGCAATCTCGTTTGCGGTTTTGGGCATTCTACCCTCGTCAAGCGGAACGTGCCACAGATTATTCTCGTCTGAAATTGTGCCGTAAGTGAACCGCCTGTCCTTGTAACCCAGCTTTCCGAACACATTTATAACGCCGTAATCACAGTCAGTTCTGCCGTCGAGCGCAACAGACAAAAGTTCATCATCGGAGTTCGCAATCATCACATCAAAATGACCCTGTTCGTCAAAGGCGCGCTCATAAAACCGCGCGCACTCCTCCCGAAGCGACATAAGCGCGGCGAATATAATCGCAGTCAGCAATACCCCCGAAAACATCAGCGCCGCCGCATTTTTCAGGTGTTTTCTCCAGTATTTCAGCGTGATAAGGACGATTGTTTTCATAAGTTAATCTCCAAATTTCCCTGCTAGCACTACTAATTGCCAGCAGGGAAACACCTCTCAAGGAACAAAAGATACTTGTCTAATTAGTAGACCATTTCCAAATTCGGAACTATAATTGTGCCGCTTGTCGTAACACTTGACGAATTCGAATACATTTTAATGGCATAAGCATGGTCGCTATCCAATGTTATGGTAGATGAAAGTGTTGAAGGCATTCCACTGCTCCATTTTGGAATAGTAATACTTGCTTTTGTATTGGTGGAATCTGTATCACAGAAAGCAACATACGTGCTAGCACCGGATGTAGGTGTGAACGTCACAGTATATGTGGTTTTGGTGCCTGTTATAAATGTATCAAGCCCTGAGCCAGATACGCGTGTTGTTCGATTGTTTAAGTTGCTAAACGTGATTTCGGCTTCTACATCTCCGGGGAAACCAGTTGGAACTATCGTAAAGGTTCCGGCAGCAAAAGCGGTTATGCAAAGTGAAAGCAATGTAACAATTGTGACTGCTAAAATCGCAGGGGTTTTTTTGAACTTCTTTGACATAGTGATTACTCCTATCTGTTGTGGTTGATTAAGTCAGCTACTCTTAACCGAACCTGATGTGTTAATGGAACTTGAAGCTAACTTCAATTAACAGTATAAATAACAGAATAGCGAATGTCAATCATAGAAACAGTAAGTGGTCAAAAAAAGGCGTTTTTTGGTTGAAAATTTTCTTTATTCAGTCAAATAATTTATCATTTACAGTGTATCACAAAAAAAAGTATAAGTCAATAGAGAATACCAACATATCATTGGTATAAACTCAACAAATATAAACATATCGCTTGTTGTATTTTTGTATAAAATGTAGTAAAATATAGTTAACCAGCAAATCAGTAAACAATAGGAGCGTTATATATGAGTGACGTTTTACACGATATAGGCGAACGTCTGAAAAAATATAGAAAAGAGAACAAACTAACCCAAAATGATATTGCCAAGAAACTTGAAATGTCGCTGAATTTTTACGGTGATATTGAACGTGGCAAGTGCAGACTGTCAATCGAGAAAATCATCTTGGTTTATGAGCGTTTGGGCATAGACCCGACATATCTTCTGACAGGTGAAGAACACCCTTCGGTCAGCTTTCATGACTTAATCAAGGATTGTCCTCAGGACAAAATCTTCGATATGGAACAAATTGTAAGATACGCAAGTAATCTTTATAGAAACGAAGGGAAATAAGATGATAAGAATTGCCGTATGTGATGACGATGAGTTGTATATCACTAAGACAATTAAGCCGCTCTTGATGAAAGCTCAAAAGGTTGTTGGCATTCAGATTGATGTCAAGTTTTTTACCAATGGTGTCCGTTTGCTTGAGGAGTACAATAATCATCAGTATTATGACATTGTAATTCTCGACATAGATATGCCCGACATAAACGGAAAAGAGCTTGCGGCAAGGCTTCGTGAACTTGACAAGGATTTGTATATTGCATTTTTAAGCGCATATAAAGAAGAAGTTTATGATGTTATCCCGTTAAATATCAGTGCCTTTATCCCTAAGGAGTATGACAGGGACAAGTGCTTGAACGAGTGTGTGAAACTTCTGAAAAAATATACCGATGAAAAGCCCGAGCAGAAAATGTTCGGTGTTTTGCAAAACGGTGAAAGTGCAATTATACGGCTATGTATTGACAGTATTTTGGTCATAAGGCTTGTAAACAATGTTGTTGTAATCACCACGGAAAATGGGGATTTAACTTCAAGCGACAGGTCTTTGCGAAATCTTGAGAACGAACTATCTCCGTTGGGATTTTTCAGAATATGCAGCAATATCCTGGTGAATGTAAACAAGGTATATGAGGTTCTTGAAACAGAGGTTGTTCTGAAAAACGGCGCTCATCTTCCCGTTAGCAGACGGCGGCGCAAAGAACTGCTTACAGTTTTATCAAGAATAATTTCGGCAAAGGTGACTACATAATGGAAAATGTGATTTTAGAGATTTCGCTTTGTTTAATCGAAAATATAATGATATATGTTTTTCTGAGTTCCTTGCTAGAACACAGGTTTTCGTCTGTATTTCCGATTGTCTTAACAACAACGATATATTCAGCATTGGTTTATTTTTGTTCTGACTACAATATGTTTATAAAAATCCCTTTGGCAATCTTATTACTTATCATCGGAACACTTGTATTATACAAGGATAAACCAA
This sequence comes from Eubacterium sp., assembly GCA_051892435.1. Taxonomy (GTDB): domain Bacteria; phylum Bacillota; class Clostridia; order Oscillospirales; family Acutalibacteraceae; genus Eubacterium_R. The sequence continues at coordinate 3,629 of JBJFGE010000043.1, read as the reverse complement.
TAGTAGTAATCACATATTCTCTTGTTTCATTATATACATTATATATTATTGATATCATTTTTGGAAATGTTTTTTCACTTTTCTCCGGCAAGGATATTATGGAATTGTTTTATGGGGAGTTCATCTACAGACTGATTTATTGTTTAATTGTGAAAGTCATAGACGGCATAGCTTTTGTCCTGATATATAAAATGCTAAATAAAACGGAAAAGAACACAAAGTTGAAATTTTGGATATTGTTTTTGGGAATAATGATTGTGTTTTTGTCAATAGCAACCGTATTTTTGCAGATTTATCCCACAGTTGACTACAATACTGCAAATGCGATAATGTATTCGGCTTTAGCATTATTATTCTTTGCAATGAGTTTGATTGTAATATACTTTTTCACAGAATTAAATAAAGGTTATCAACGTGACAGCAAGCTTTTCCTGCTTGAAAACAACTTCGCCACACTGCAAGAGCAGATAGCTGTTCAGCAACAGAACAGTGAAAATGTCAAAAAAATCCGTCATGATATGAAAAATCACCTTTCAAATATCCGTTCGCTGATTGACTGTGGAGAAATAACCGACGCTGTTAAACTGCTTGATAATGCAGCCGAAAATGTAAACATAACTCAAGCGGGAGAAATGGTAAACACGGGGAACAACTTTGTGGATGCAATTATTCTCTCCAAAACAGCACTGTGCAAAGATAAAGGAATAGATTTCACATATTCGGTTCAGCCGTTACAAGGACTAAACATAGATGTGGTTGATTTGTCCTCGCTGCTTTCAAATCTTCTTGACAATGCGGTTGAGTCGGCAGTTCAGACGTCATCTCCGTTTATTAAACTTGCAATTTTGAAATACAACGCTTACTATACAATTTGCGTTGAAAACAGCTATAAAGGTAAGGCGTTTTTGAAAGAGAGTTCGGGAACACTCATCACAACAAAATCTGACAGGGCTTTACACGGCTATGGAACACAGATTATTTCGGATATTGCCCAAATGTATGACGGAAGTTATTCGTGGGAAGCGCAGGAATACAAGTTTGTATCGACTGTGTTGCTAAAAATATAAGAGTGGGGGCAGATTGCGATAAGCAGTCTGCCCCATTTTCGATATTACTTTCAAAAAATCATTTTTTGAAGTTTTTTATATTTGCGGGTGTTTTCGGCTGATATGTCCATCCATGACAGGTTGTCTTATTAGCCGTAAGTATTGTTTTTTCAGCCATTTTCGCAACTGCTTTCAGAATTTGCGACTTCATATTTCCACCTCCTAAACTGTGATAAAAGTATCAAAACGGCATTTGCCGTTAATGAACACGCTGAAACATAAGACAAGGTCTTGAGCTGAAAAACCACAGATACCAGTTCTGCTAATAGGATTATCACCAGTGATACCATGGCTTTTAGTCTATACTGTACTTTCTCGTTTCCGTCGAGCGGTCGGTTGACATCTTCAACCGGAGCAAATATCAGCACAATAATTGCCGAGAACAACGATGAAAAAGCATAGGCAATTTGCGGAATATAATGAACAAAATCATATCCGAATAATGCCAACAGGTAAATAAGGAACGAAAAGAGCAAACAAGTTTCGGCTGTTTTACAATGGAAGCCTCCCGCGTACCTTCTCAAAGCCATAAGCATAACAACAAACGAAAGGCTAATCAAAAAGGTATTTGTGATTAGCGAAACAATCAATATAGCAGCATACAGTATTACCTTGGGTATAAGCAGTTCCAATCCGTAGTTGTAGGCTTCCATTTCGTCCATCTTGATTATATCGTTAGCAGCCAAAGCAACAGTGATTTCTTCTGCAATAGATTTGAGCATTTTAGCCTCCTTGACGGTTGCAAGTCTGTCTATATATCATTCTAATTGCAAATCAGTCATAAGTCAATAGCATTTACAGTAACTGGTCAAAAAAAGTCGATTTTTGGTCAAGACTTTTTACAAACTGTGTTTTTTTCTACTTCCTGCTCCCTCTGTGCCCGGATAAGATTATCAATATAGTTCCCCTCGACAATCCTCTCATAAGCAGAAATGAGGTTGGAAACACGCCCCAGCTTTAACTGCTCCTCCGAAACCTCGTCCTTGATTGAGGATATGTAGTCGGGCAAGAGTTTCAAGCGTTTCTCAAGACTTGCAATGTCGCCCTCGGACTTCACTCCATACTTGTCGGCAATCTCACGAGCAGCCGCCAGCTTGACCTGCGTCATAGCGTCAGGCTTGGATGTGGACACAGCAGAAAAAAGAAAACGGAGTTGAGAAATGTCGGACTTGAGCGTAGGGATTTCGGCAGTAAGTGACTTGACCTTTTCGTTCTTCTCGTCAATGCTCCGCTTGAGTTCGTCCGCCTTAGAGTAAATCTGTTCCCGTGAACCGAAACCGAACTCCCCGATAGTCAGCAGCTGCTCGGAAAGGTAGTTGATGTTGCTGTCATTCTGAAAAGCGTAGACGAACTTGCTATTGTCCTTTCGTGGCATAAGTCGGAACTGCTTAATCTCGATAGTCATATCCATAATCGTGACGTGGAATTTCTTTTCAACGGCGTTTGCGGTCTTGAACTTTGTGCGGACAGCGTTCGTGAACACATCACGGTCGGCAATTCGCTGTTCAAGGTTTTTCGGCAAGTAAGCCTCGCCGAGCGTTTTAAGTCTGACGAACCTTTCAGCAAACGGAGCTTTGACCGCCACATACTTACCCCTCTTAATCTCATACCCACGCTCTTTCAGCGTTGAAATCAACCCCTCAAAACTCTCTGCGGAATACACAAGCCTGTCAATGTCCAGCTTGATTTTCTCACGGATACCCTCGGACTTAATAGGTCGGTAAGTCGCCGCAATAGCCGCCGCAGTTTTCCGAGCATAGTCGGGAATGTGGAGCGTTGTTCCTTCCTCAACATACGGTACGCCCGACTTTGCAAGTTCGCCTGCCACAAACAGCAGCTTGTCCTCAGAGTAAATCTCAAACGGCACAAACTCCGCTCCGAGCTTTCGTGAGAGCGTGAAAATCTCCTTGTCACGCTTTTGTATCTCGGACCGCATAAGGTCGTTCTGATTTTTGATGAGTTCGATTTCGTCCTCCGTCAGGTCGGAAAAGTTTTTCTTTTTCAGTTCGTTGATGTGGGCGTTGACTTTCTTAATCTCGGCGAGGTTGGCGGCGTGTTTCTTGTAATCATCGACGGTAAGATGTTCACGGCGAACGCCCTTGACATCTCGGCTTAACTCGTGAGCGTGAAGTATCTCGGTCATAACGCTCCGCTCCTGTTCTTCCCAAGCCGACCACTCGTTCTGCAATCTGTTCGCCGAGGTGAAGCCCTGTTCTTTGAGCGCACCTTTCATCGAAACCTTGACGGACAGCCCACGCTCGACCTTATGGGCTATCGGGATAAAGTCGATGTGGAGATGCGGAGTAGCTTCATCAAGGTGCATAACCGCATTGAATACCTTGAGATTAGGATTACGTTTCTCAAACCCACGCATATAATCGTCCAACATCAACTTTGCTTCTTCCCATTTGCCAGAACCCTGTCCACAGCTTTCCATATCACCGAACTGAACTACAATCTCATAGTAGGGCTTGCCCTTTGAGGACTTCTTCAGATGTTCGTAGTAGTCGGGTATTCTGCGGC
>JBJFGE010000042.1:0-2397 GCA_051892435.1 Eubacterium sp. | reverse complement strand
GTTAGCCGAAAAGCGGTAACGCAGCCGCCGAGTAGTAAAGGAACGAGCGCATTTGCGGTTTGCAATATAATGATACTTCCGGCGACGGCTGACCCACAGGAATGGGCAGAGGTGAAAGTCCTATGTGCGAGATGCGTGAATACTCGCAGTTTGCTTTGAAAAGTTCTATATAATCAATCGGGTCGGACTGTGCGCCGCCGTGAGCGGAACAACGCAATGTCCGACCTGTTTTGATATAGTTTGTTTACACAAATGTGTGTTAAGGTGATATATGTATCCTTATGTTCACTTAGTTGTGCGGCGTCCTTGCCGCACTTTTGGCGAACATTATGCAACATCATGTTGCACCTATGAGTTTCTATATTTTCCCCAAAAACATTCCTTTGTGCAAGCAAATTGTAAAATCTTGAAAGGAGTTTGCGAATGGAAGATACCGCTAAACTATCCAAAGATACTCGGCAATTGAATGTTGAAGAAGTCACAATCGGAAACACTACCTACGTTGTGAAAAGCAACGCCAACAGCGTTCAGAAAGCATTCGTCAAGAAAACTGTTCAGAAAATGCTTTTTAATGATTTAAAGCAGAAAATTTAGAAAACCTATGGACAACTCGCTCTCGCCGTGCTATACTATAAATAAGGTATAGGTATGCGTTTTGTTCAAGCGGCGAGAGGAGGAAAAATGAACTTGAACAGCGAAACAACCGAAAAAGGGAGCGTTACTGCGCTCTATTGCCGCCTTAGCTGTGACGACGATAACGAGGGTGAGAGCCTTTCAATCGAAAATCAGAAGAAATTGCTTACGCAGTATGCCGAGGAAAAAGGCTTTTTCAACACTCGGTTTTACGTTGATGACGGAATTTCGGGTACAACCTTTGAGCGTGACGGTTTCAAAAGAATGATGAGCGATGTTCAAAGCGGCGAGGTTAAAACCGTGATAGTCAAGGATATGAGCCGTTTTGGACGTGATTATATTCAAGTCGGAATGTACACGGAAATTCTGTTCCCGCAGAACAACGTGCGGTTTATCGCCATAAACGACAGCTACGACAGCGTAAACGGCGACAACGATTTTATACCGTTCAAAAACATTATGAACGAATGGTACGCCAAGGACACAAGCAAGAAAATCAAGGCTGTCAATCGGGCGAAGGCTCGTGCGGGAGAACATCTCACCTCAAATGTGCCGTATGGCTACCTCAAAAATCCCGAAAATCCCAAGCAGTGGATAATTGATGATGAAGCTGCCGAGGTTGTTCGGGAGATATTTCAGCTCTGCTTGCAGGGGCTGAATATGAACCAAATTGCAACGGGATTGGGTGCAAGGAAGATTTTAGTACCAACGGCATACAAGTCAGTTCAAGGCATTGTAAAACGCAAATTCGCAGATGATACCAAATTCTCTTGGAACAGCGACACGGTATCCCGAATTTTAGCAAACCGCTCTTATGCAGGAGATACGGTAAACGGCAAAACTACCAAGAAATCCTTTAAGATAAAGAAACGTATTGATGTTTCGCCCGACGAGTGGCAGATAGTTCCCGACACTCACGAGCCGATAATCGACCGTGAAACTTGGGAATTGGTGCAGAAAATCCGTCAAGGCAGGCGGCGCAACGTGCGGCACAACTATCAGATACCGATTTTGTCGGGACACCTGTTCTGTGCGGACTGCGGCAGCAAACTTTACTATGTAAAGCCGCCGAAACAGGCTGAATACTACTGTTGTGCGGGTTATCGAAAACGCAAATGCTGCACGGGGCATCACATCAGAGCGGACGTTGTGGAGCAGCTTTTGTTAAAGCAAATCAACAGCGTTATGGACTATGTTTCGGAATTTGAGGAGGAGTTCACCCGTCAGGTAATGGAGCGTGGGACAGCCGAACAGCAGAAACAGTCCTCCGCTCTGAAAAAGACGATAGACACGGCAAAGCGCCGACTTGACCAAATCGACGGCATAATCGCAAAGCTCTATGAGGACAAGGTTATGGGTGAAATAACCGCCGAGATGTTCGCAAAACTCTCGGCAAAATACATAACAGAGCAGGAGGAGCAGACATCCACACTCAAATCGGCTCAAAAGGACCTGACTGCCCTTGAAACCAAGAAAACAGATGTGACAAGATTTGTCGGCTTGGTAAGGCAATACTCGCATATCAGCGAACTTACGCCGCAGATACTCAATGAGTTTATCGACAAAGTGACTGTTCATCAAGCCGAAAAGGTCAACGGAAAACGCCGACAGGATATTGAGGTGTATTTTAACGGCGTCGGGCAGATTTTGTCCGACAAATAACAAAAAGCCCGAAACAACCGTTTGCATTATCCGCTTTACGGAAAACGCTATGGTCATTTCGGACTTGGGCGGGATTTTATATCCCTATGATGTCCCCGCAGA